>NZ_CP088018.1:0-711488 GCF_021049265.1 Ruania suaedae | reverse complement strand
ACTGGAGACCGAACTGCACCGCCGCGGCATCATCCAGAAGAACGGCAAGCCTGGCCACCCCACCACCCAGGGCAAAGTCGAGCGCTTCCAGCAGACCCTCAAGAAGTGGCTACGCGCCCGCCCCGACCAGCCCACCACCATCACCGCCCTGCAAGCGCTGCTCGATGAGTTCACCACCGAGTACAACCACCGACGCCCCCACCGGTCTCTACCCCACCGGGCAACCCCGGCCACCGCCTACACACCCCGCCCCAAGGCCACCCCCGCCACCACACCCGGCGAACCTCACCACCGCGTGCGCCACGACCGCGTCGATACCGCCGGCAAAGTCACCCTCCGCCACGGCGGCACCCTCCACCACATCGGCATCGGACGAACCCACGCCCGAACCCCCGTGATCCTCCTCATCGCCGACCTCGACATCACCATCATCAATGCCGCCACCGGCGAGATCCTGCGCGAGCTCACCCTCGACCCCACCAAGCGCTACCAACCCACCGGACGCCCCCCAGGACCAGCCCCCACAAAGAACTAGCCCGAACCCACAATCCGTGGGTTCGGGCTATTCCGATGTCCTGCGACATCACAGGGTGGAGCTAGGGGGATTCGAACCCCCGACCTTCTCATTGCGAACGAGACGCGCTACCAACTGCGCCATAGCCCCAGGGCGGGATCCAGGATAACACCTGTGAACGGCTGGGCGAACTCCGCGCCGGTGCCGAGCCGGTAGGTCCTCGACCCCTACTGGCCGACGGCCCGGCGCCGCTCCAGCACCGCCTGCAGGTCCACCGACGGCGCCGCCACCGCGCGTCCCGCCCCGCTGGGGCGAGCCTCGCCGAGGACCGGCTCCTGAATCGAACCCATCGGGGCCGCCGGGGCGTGCTGCACCTGGCCGGCGGACTGTTCCTCGACGGTCTCGGCGGCCGCCGGCTGCTCCCGCCGCCGCGCGACGGGCTTCATGGTGTACATCGGCGCCGGCACGGGGACCGGCGTCCAGCCCTCACTCGCGGGGATCTGTACCCGGCGCTCCTCGACCTCGGGGGCGTGCTCGGCCATCATCGTGCCTGGATCGAGCTCGATGCGCAGGCTGGCGGGCGTGGCCGCGGGCTGCTTCGGGCGGCGCGCGGCGCGCGCCTCCTCGGCCTTCCTCGCGCGCTCGATCTCCGCTGCCCAGCGCTCGTCGGCGATCCTGGCCTGCGTGGCGGCACGTCGGCCGAGTACGAGCACGCCGGCGAACGCCACGCTCGGCACGATGCCGGCGGCGACGCCGAGGGTCGTCATTCCGACCACGGCCCAGCCGGCGATGGTCAGCCCGAGCAGGGCCAGGGTGAGCACGAGCCGGCGCCTCGCCGCGGCAGCGCGTCGGCTGGCGGCAGCGGCGCGCGCGGCGCGGGCTGCAGCCGCACGGCGCACATCCGCGGCAGCGGGCCGCGCAGCGACGGGCGAGTGCATCGGTCTGTCCTCCTCGGCCACGGCGGGGTGCAGGTATCCGCGGCTGGTGCTCGTAGGGGTGGTGGTGGTGCGGGGAGCGTCACCGGTGCGGGCCAGGACTCGCAGTCCCCCGGAGAACCTGTCGGCCACCCGGGAGTCCATGACGACCTGCCTGGAACGGATCGCGGTCGGAAGCAGGTATCCGAAGATCATCACCGCGATCGCCACGACGACCCATCCGGCGAACTCCACGCTCTGAACGGTATGACCACGCAGCCCCGCAGGCGCTCATCACCGGCGGCGTGTCGGCCCGCGTTCGCAGAAGTCGGCATTGCGCGCGGTCGGGCAGGGCGTCAGCGCCGCTGCCACCGGGCCAGGAGCCCCTCCCCGACCTCCTCGCGGTTCAGCGCGAAGCTCAGGTGGTCGGCCCAGCGGCCCTGGATGTGCAGATAGCCGGGCCTCATCCCCTCGGGCCGGAAGCCGAGCTTCTCCACCACGCGCAGGCTGGCGGCGTTCTCGGGGCGGATGTTGACCTCGACGCGGTGCAGCCCGAGACGGAACCAGCAGAAGTCGGCGGCCATCGCCACCGCCAGCGGCGTGAGGCCGCGGCCGGCGACGTGTTCGGAGATCCAGTAGCCGATCGTGGCCGCCTGCAGCGACCCGCGGGCGACGCCGGCGATGGTCACCTGCCCGACGATCTGACCCTCGTGCTCCATCACGAACGCATAGCCGGTCCCCTCCCGGGCGGCCCGGGCCTGATCGCGGATGTAGCGCCAGAACGTCGGCCGGTACACCCCCGCCTCGGGTGAGGTCGCCTCCCAGGGCGCCAGCCAGGCCGCGTTGCTGCGGCGCAGCGCCTCCCATGCGTTCCGGTCCCGGCGTCGCAGCGGCCGCAGTCGCAGCTCCGGGGCCACGAGCTCGAGGTCCACCTCAGCTCTCCAGCACCAGACAGTGCAGCCGGCTGCCGGACTCGACGGTCGTGACGGCCTCGGGCACCACGGCCAGCCCGTTCGCACGCGACATCGCACTCACCGACAGCCGGTCCGGGGCACCTGCCGGCGTAGCCCGGTAGCCCTCCTGCGGACTACCGAGCACGGTGACCGGGACGAATTGACGGCGACCGTCCGGGGAGCGCCACGCCTGGGTGACCGCCGCGCTCACCGTCGGCCGGTAGCGCTCGCTATGCCCGGCCATCGCCAGCAGCGCCGGCCGGACGAAGACCTCGTAGCCCACCTGAGCGGCGACCGGGTCGCCGGGCAGGCATACGATCGGGGTC
The DNA here is from genome assembly GCF_021049265.1 of Ruania suaedae. Classification (NCBI taxonomy): domain Bacteria; kingdom Bacillati; phylum Actinomycetota; class Actinomycetes; order Micrococcales; family Ruaniaceae; genus Ruania; species Ruania suaedae. Next base: position 708,781 of record NZ_CP088018.1, on the reverse strand, counting down.
TCCCGGCCGGCCTCTCCCCCGATCCACCCGACGCCGAACTGCCGCCCTGGCCAGATCGCCACGTTGTCGAACCGCACCTGCCCGAGCTGCCCGACGACCTCCTTGACGGTGTCGTTGCCGCCGTAGCTCAAACCCCCGGTGGTGATGACGAGATCAGCGCGGACGAGCTGGTCCTCCAGGGTCTCGGCCAGCCGGGTGCGCTCGTCCGCGACGGCGGCGACGCGGAAGGTCGACCCGCCCGCATCCTGCACCGCGGTGGACAGGGCGTGGCCGTTGGCGTCGAAGATCTCGCCGGCGCTGGCCCGGCGGCCCGGCTCGGCCAGCTCGTCACCGATGGAGACCAGGACCACCCGTGGCCGCGGGTGCACACGCACCCGGCCGCGCCCGAGGGCGGCGAGCAACGCGATCTGCCGGGCCCCGATGCGCTCGCCGGCGGCGAGCGCGATCTCACCGGCGCGCAGGTCCTCCCCCTGCCGCCGCACGTACGCGCCCGGCGCCGCACCGGCGCTGACCTGCACGGCCGCGCGGCCGCCGTCGGTGCTCTCCAGGGGGACCACGGCATCGGCCCCCGCGGGCAGTGGCGCCCCCGACGCCACCCGCAGCGCCGAACCGGTCACCGCGCGCTGGGCCTCCACCGCCCCGGCGAGCAGGTCGTCGAGCACCCGGAGCGTGACCTGGCCCTGTGGCGAGGCGCCGTCGACGTCCCTGCTCAGGACGGCGTAACCGTCGATCCCGGCGAGATCACGCTCAGGCAGGTCCTGGTCGGCGGTAACGTCCTCGGCGAGCACGCAGCGCACGGCATCACGCAGCACGACCTCCAGCGCGGGCAACGGCTGCAGCAGGTCCAGCACCGCGGCGAGGTGCTCGGAGACGGACTTCATCGCCGGGCCACGTACCCGCGCAACCAGGTCAGGAAGTCCTCGCCCAGGTCCTCGTGGTCGGCGCCGAGCTGGACCACGGCCTTGAGATAGTCGAGACGGTCACCGGTGTCGTAGCGCCGTCCGCGGAAGACCACGCCGTGCACCCCGCCGCCCGGGCCGGGGCGGTCGGCCAGCTCGGCGAGGGCGTCGGTGAGCTGGATCTCCCCGCCCCGGCCGGGCTCGGTGGTGCGCAGCACGTCGAAGACGTCCGGGTGGAGCACGTAGCGTCCGATCATCGCCAGGTTGGAGGGCGCATCGGCGGCATCGGGCTTCTCGACCATGTGCCGCACCCGCACGATGTCCTCGCTCCGGTCCGCCAGCTCTCCCGACAGCGCGGAGGCGTCCACCGGCTCCACGGCTGCGCACCCGTACAGGTGGATCTGGCTGGGCTCGACCTCCATCAGCGCGATCACCGAGCCACCCAGGGCCTCCTGGGCGGCGATCATCGTCGGCAGGATCGGGTCGCGCGCGTCGATCAGGTCGTCGCCGAGCTGGACGGCGAAGGGCTCCTCGCCCACGTGCGCGGCCGCCGTGAGCACCGCGTGGCCGAGCCCGAGCGGGGCACCCTGGCGCACGAGGTGCACCTGGGCCAGCTCGGAGGAGGCTCGGACGGCGTCCAGTCGCTTCTGATCGCCCTTCTCCTCCAGCACGCGCTCGAGCTCGGGGTTGGAGTCGAAGTGGTCGGCCACCGAGGCCTGACCACGCCCGGTCACGAGCACCACGTCGGTGAGCCCGGCGGCGGCGGCTTCCTCGACCACGTACTGGATCGAGGGGGTGTCCACCACCGGCAGCATCACCTTCGGGATCGCCTTCGTCGCCGGCGCGAACCGGGTGCCGAGACCTGCCACGGGAACCACTGCCTTCGTCACTGCGCTCATGGGATGAGGCTATCGGTCCACCTGCCGAGATGCGCTGTGGCCGTGCGACCTGGCTGTGGCGTGGACGCACCCGGGGTGGGAAGGTAGGGGCATGTGGACCCTCTCACCCAGTTCCCCCGGCGCATCCGGGCTGGAGCTCGAGGACGCCAAGCACCTCGTGCGGGAAGAGGTCCGGCGCCATCGTCGCGACCGCCCCGAGCGTGAGCGCCGGGAGGCCGCAGACGCGATCGCCGTCCACGCCCGTGCCCTGCTCGACGGCGTCACGACCGTGGCCGCCTACGCCGCCCGGCCCTCCGAGCCGAACACCGGCCCGTTGCTGGAGGTGCTCGACGAGGCGGGCGTGAGGATCCTGCTGCCGGTGCTGGGGCCGGGTCTGACACGCGACTGGGCGGCCTACCGGGTGGGCGACCCGCTCGCCGAGCACGCCCCGGGCCGCCCCCCGGAGCCGGAGGGGCCGGGCCTGGGCGAGTCCGCGATCGCCTCTGCCGACCTCATCTTCGCGCCGGCGCTGGCCGTCGACACGCGCGGTGTGCGTCTGGGACAGGGCGGCGGCTGGTACGACCGGGTGCTCGCCCACGCCCAGGACCAGACGCCGGTGATCGCGATCGTCTTCGAGGACGAGCGGTGCAGCGATCCGCTGCCCTCCGCTGCGCACGACCGGCCCGTCGACGGCGTGCTGACCCCCTCGGGCCTGCACTGGCTGCGCTCCTGACCTCACCCGGGCACCGGCCTTCCGGGCCGGCCGGTTCCTAGGGGACCAGGGTCTGACGCTGCTCCGCTGCCGCGTCGACGGCACTGCGGCTGAACGGCCAGGCGAACGTCTCCCCGGACGCCCAGGCCTCGTACTGGTCCCCGTAGTGCTCGGACGCCGGATGCCCGGAGCTGCCGGTGAGGTTGACCCAGGTGGAGGCGTCCAGGTCTGCCAGGTCGACCACCATCCGCATGGAGGGAACAGCGCTGACGCTGAAGTCGGGGTACCCATCCTCCGACCAGGCGGCCGCGCTCCACCCGGTGGCGTTGACGATCGAGGAGCCGCCACCGAGGCCGATCGTGTCGAGGTTGACGTAGTCGGAGACCAGCGCGGGTATCCCGCCGCCGGGCGTGCCGAGGATCGGGTGGGCCGGGGTGAGCAGGTGCAGCTGGTCCCAGCGCCAGTCCTGCGGGTTCTTCCCGAGGGAGACCGTCAGCTGGGTGCGGGCCTCGGCCAGCGCCATCCGGAGGATCCGGTCGCGCTGCTCGACCTGGTTCAACGTGGCGCGGTCATCCCACCACGGGTTGTCCTCCTCCGCCAGCAGCCCGCGCACGACCTCGATCCAGCGACTTCCCCCGCTCGGGCGCTGCGACTCGGGCATCTGGTCCCAGAAGGTGAGCCGGAGCAGATTCGTCCAGACGGCGGCGAAATAGGCCGCCGCCGGTGAGTCGGCATCGTTGACGCGGTCCCAGTCCTCGAACAGCTCCACGGCCTCCGCCACGAACTCCGGGTCGACACCGTCGACCTCGTCGTCGGTGAGGTCCAGCTCGAGCAGCGTGGGCACGAGCATCTCGGCGGCCGGATCGGTCTCGTCCGCCTGGATCCGTGACATGTCGGCACCGTCCACGGGCCCGGCCGCGACCATCTCGCTCAGCTGGTCGCGGATCTGCTGGGCACGGAAGCCGTACGCGAAGTCGCCGCCCAGCTCGGCGTACCGGTCAGGGGTGAGCACGGGCTGGTTCGCCGCCACGATGTAGCCGGACTCCGGATTGAGCGCGGCGGGCAGATCTGCCGGATCGAGGTAACCCTGCCAGTCGTAGCGCGGATCCCACCCGGGCCTGGGCCAGGAGCCGTCGGCGGGGACGACGCCGTCGGGGACGGCTGCTCTGACGGGAATCCTCCCGGGAGCCTGGTACCCGATGTCGCCCTCGGTGGTCGCGAACACGATGTTCTGGGTCGGTACCTCGAACAGCGCCGCCGCAGCGGCGATGTCGGAGGCGTCGCTGGCGGTATTGATCGCGAACACCGCATCCATCGTGCGGCCCGGCTCCAGCGCCGTCCAGGAGAGGGCGACGGCGAACCCGCTGGTGCCCGAGGGCGGCGACTGCTCGGGCAGGGGAAGGTCGGCGGCCGCACGCGTCGGGGCGATGACGTCGGAGACGATCGGCCCGTGCTCGGTGGACCGGACGGTCAGCTCGATCGGGTCACCACCGTTGACCTCGATCGTCTCGATCCGCTCGGTGATCCGCCGCCGGGCGCCGTCATAGAGGTAGGTACCGTCGGGGTAGGTCCGCTCAAGGAAGAAGTCGCTGCTGTCGGCGGTGAGGTTCGTCAGGCCCCACGAGAGCTCGGCGTTGTGGCCGATCACCACCCCGGGCATGCCCGCGAAGGTGAACCCGCTGACCTCGAACGGGCACTCCGGACCGACGGTGCGGCAGTGCAGACCGGCCTGATACCAGATGCCCGGGACGGAGGGCCCCAGATGTGGATCGTTGGCGAGCAGCGGCAGCCCGGAGGAGGTGTGCTCGCCTGAGACCACCCAGGAGTTGGACCCGATACCGTCGCCGCTGCCCAGCGCGTGCGGAACGGCTCCCAGCACGGCACGGGTGGACTCCAGCGCCTGCGCGGCGGCGGTCGTAAGCTCGGCATCCGGGCCGGACGCCTCGGCGTCGCCTCCCGTCCCGCCGCCGGCCTCGGTGTCTGTCCCGGTGTCGTTCTCGGCGGCCAGCTCTGCGTGGGTCTCGATCTCGCGCTCGGTCGGCAGGATCGGCAGGTTCCGGTCGGCCGGGTACTCCGGGAACAGCTGGGCGACCATGTCCAGGTCACCGGTCTGCCCGTAGGCGGCGGCACGCTCGAGCTCGTCGGCGTAGTTGCCGACCAGATCCCACGCCATCGCCTTCAGCCAGGCGAGGGAGTCGATCGGGTGCCAGGGCTCGATGTCGGTCACCTCGACCCCGATCCCGAGCACGGTGTACTCGAGGGCGATGCCGCTCGGGGAGCGTTCGTTCAGGTAGGCATTGACGCCGTCGGCGTAGGCACTGAGGTAGGTGCGCGTCTGCGGCTCCAGCAACTCCCATTCCGCCTCGGCCACCCGGCGCCACCCCATGGTGCGGATGGCCTGGTCGGCCTCGAGCGCCGTCTCGACGGGGCCGACGAGCTCGGCCAGCCGGCCCGCCGTCAGGTGGCGCCGGTAGTCCATCTCGAAGAACCGGTCCTGGGCGTGGACGTACCCCTGCGCCATGAACAGGTCGGTGGCCGTATCGGCGTAGACGTGCGGGATCCCGCGCTCGTCGCGCACCACCTCGACCTCGGCGCCGAGGCCGGGGACCTGGGGGGCGCCGTCGTGATCGGGGAGAGGACGGCGGACGAAGGTGAACGTCGCCACGGTCGCGACCACCAGCGCGACCACGAGCACGGCGGCGAGGCCGAGGCCCGCCCGGCGGAGCACTGTTGTCCCAGACACCCTCCCGAGGGTAGCCGCCGGGAGTGCGATCCGCGGCGAGGCGCCGCCTACCGCCCGGCGCGTACGGCGAGGGGGCGGATCAGCGTACACTGGGACGTCGGCCATCTCGGCCGAACCCGCTCGAGTCCCGGAGGACCAGGTGCCCACCTACGCCTACGCGTGCTCGTCCTGCTCGCACGCATTCGACATCTACCAGTCGTTCAGCGAGGACTCCCTGACGGTGTGCCCCGCGTGCGACCAGCCGACGCTGCGCAAGCAGTTCTCGGCCGTCGGCGTGGTCTTCAAGGGGTCGGGCTTCTATCGCAACGACTCCCGCGCCGGGTCCGATAAGTCCCGGAGCGGCAAGTCCGCGGGCTCCGGCTCGTCCGAGAAGTCCGGCTCGTCCGAGAAGTCGAGCTCCTCCTCGGAGAAGTCGAGCTCGGCGTCTTCCGAGAAGTCGTCGAACTCCTCGAACTCCTCGGCGTCCTCCGCGCCGGCGAAGGCCGCCTCGTCCTCCTGACCGGGTGAGCGGCGGCCCGGCCACCGTCCCGCTGCAGCACTGTCCACAGCCCCGCGCGGAGTGCACGTGCCCGGTGACCGGCCGCGCCTAGCGTCGCCCCATGACGACGCGACCACGGCTCCTCGGCACCCTCTGGCGGTTCAGGTTCGTGCTGGCCGCGGTCTGCCTGACCAGTGCCGGCCTGCTGATCCTGTCCGACCTGGCCCCACCGCAACCGACCGGCACCCTGACGGTCGCCGCCCGTGACCTCCCGGCCGGGACCGAGGTGACCTCAGGTGATCTGCGGGAACGCCCGGCTCTGAACCCACCGGCCGCCGCCCTCACTGCCGAGGAACTCATCGGCCAGACACTCGCCGCCGGCGTACCCGAGGATCTGCCGGTGGCCGCCACGATGGTGGTCTCCTCCGGGCTGGTGGACGCGGCACCTCCTGGAACTGTCGTGGTCCCGGTCCAGCTGGCCGACCCGCAGCTGATGACGCTGGTCCGCGTGGGTGACCGGCTCCGCCTCTACCAGCCGCCCTCGTGGGAGTCCGCCGAGCTCGATCCGGGTGGGTCCGGCGCCGAGCTGGTCGCCGACGACGCGCTGGTGCTGGCCCGGCTGGACGCGGGTGAGGACGCGTCCGGACTGCTCGACGTGGGCGGGGCTCAGGCCTCCGGCGCCGTCGTCGTGGCGATCTCCCCCGATGCGGCTACTGTGCTGTCCGGTGCCGGTGCGCTGACGCCAGTGCGGGCGGTGCTGATCCCCGGGGATCAACCGTAGACAGCGACAGTTGGGAAGTGACCATGCTGCAGGGTTTCAAGGAGTTCATCGCACGCGGGAACGTGATCGACCTGGCCGTGGGCGTGGTCATCGGTGCCGCGTTCGGCACCGTCGTGACGGCGCTGGTCGACAACGTCCTCAACCCTCTGATCGGCGGGATCTTCGGGCAGCCGAACCTCGATCGGATCTGGGTGATCACGATGCGTACCGCCGAGCAGACCGGCGGCGAACCCACCGAGGTGCTCCTTGGTGCCGTCCTCACGGCGCTGATCAACTTCCTGCTGGTCGCCGCTGCGATCTACTTCGCGGTGGTGATGCCGATGAACAAGCTCGCCGAGCGCCGCGCTCGCGGCGTGGAGCCGGCGCCCGCGGCACCCGCGGAGGACATCCTGCTGCTGACCGAGATCCGGGACCTGCTCGCCACGAAGAACTGAGCAGCGGTCAGGACCAGTGCGGCGGGACGTCCCGCAGGAAACGATCGTCATCGGAGCCGTCCTCACGGCGCTGCTCCTCGGCGTCGAACAGCCGCCGGTCGACCAAGGGCTCCGGCCCGGTGCCCGGCCGGACCACTCGGCGGTGCCGGCGCCGCCGGGTGGTCTCCTCGCCGGGGACCTCGTCCTCGCCGGATTCGCCCGTGGCGGAGCCCTCAGCCACGCTCGCCCCGCTCGTCGTCGTCGGCCACGGGCCGCTCGCTCTCCTCGGCCTCCGCCGGGGACTCCGTGACCTCCGTGGCTTCCGTGACCTCAGTGGTCTCGGTGATCCCGGGAGCCGAAGCGGGCTCGGCCAGCCCGGAGCGACGCGCCGCTGCGGCGAGTACCGCGTCCACGTGCGTGCCCCGCTTGGCGATCCCGAGTTCGCGCCGCAGCTCGTCCCGCAGCTCCTCGACGGTCCGCCCGAGCCCGTCCGAGGCGATCCACGCGACAAGCGCATCGAGCTCGTCGTCGCCGTACCTGCTCAGCGGCTGCCCCGCCGGCACGTCCGGCCGGTCGGTGCGCATCCCGGCATCCCGGTCCGCCGGTCCGGCGGCGCTGCCCGCCAGCGAGGCGCCCACCATCGCCACCCCCCGTGCCGAGGTGACGGCTGAGCCCGGGCCATCGGCGAGATCACTGGTCTCGTCCTCCCAACGCTGCGGCAGGGCGGGGCGCTCCTCGGGCGGGATTCCGGTGCGCTCGGCGACGATGAGATCGAGCTGGGCGGCGATCTTCTCGGCCTCGCCCTGCGGGTCCATGAACACCGCCGAGGAGTAGACGGTGCGTACGTGCCAGCCTCGGTCCACCAGGCGCTCGACCCAGTGCCGGTCGCGGCGCCGCAGGCTCGGCTCGGCCATGTAGTCCTCGTCGTCAGTGCGTACCGCGAGCAGCAGATCGTCCGGCAGGGCCGGGTGGCCGACCGCCAGCGGGATCCTGATACCGCCCGGGATCCCGTACCGCGGCACGACTGTCAGGCCACGCCGCCACAGCCGTTCGGCCAGGTCCAGCAGCAGCCGGTCGACCCCGAGGCCGGGGTCCTCCTGCGGACGCTGGGCCTGCCCGGCCGCGGCCATGTGCAGCAGGTCCAGCAGCATCTGCGAGCCGGGCGCGCGCACGCGCTCCGGGTCGAGGTCCTCCGGGCCGAGGCAGCTGACGAGGGTGAGGCGGTGACGCACGGCGTCGAGAGCGTCGGTCAGGTAGGCGACGCCGTCGGGGCCGGAGATGGCACCGAAGCGGTGCAGCACGCGCCCGTGCGGGGTCTTGCCGAACCCGAGCGTGAGAACGATGGCGTCGCGGCGCAGACCGGCGGCCGACTCCACGTCCACCACGGTGAAGGCCTCGGTACGCGACTGGTCGAAGTAGGCCGACATGCTGGCGCTGCCGGCCGCCACGGAGAGCACCGCCTCGCGGACCCGGTCGGCGTGGCGGGTGTTCAGCGCCACGACGGCCAGTGACTCCTCCGGCCGGCTGAGCGCATGGTCGATCACCAGGTCGACGACGCGATCCACCTCGGCCTGGACGCTCTCGACGACGTCGGCCCCCGGCACCGGCATGCCGGTGCCGTCCACGAGCTCGAGCCGCACGCTGCGCTCACCGGGAGGGGTGGGCAACGGCTGGACCGTCTCGTCATAGCCGTGAGCCGAGAGGAAGGCGGCCACATCGGGAGCCTGCCGGCCACGCCCGGGGTGAAGGGTCAGCGTCGGCAACCAGGACAGCTGCGAGACCACCCCGCCCTCACTGCCGCGGCGCGTGTCGCCGACCACGACCACCTGAGTGGCGCGGGCGATCGAGGAGATCACCTGCTCGGCGGGCACGTGCTGGACGGCGTCCAGCACCACCAGATCGACCGTGCGCTCCGGGGGCAGCACCTGCGGTACGACCATCGGCGGGACGATCCACACCGGTCGCGGCGCCCAGACGACCTGCCCGTACTCCTCCAGCAGGTCCTTCAGGTCGGTCCCGCCGCCGCGCACCGCGCGGTAGAACTCCTGGGCCCGCGCCCGGTCCGCCGCGATGCTCGCGCGCACGTGCTCCCGGACCCGTGCGAGCACCTGCGCCGTCAGCGAGGCGGTCTGCGCCCTGTCCGACTCGCGCAGCGTGGCAGCGGCCTCCTCCAGCACGGAGGTCTCCAGTCCCGCCAGCGAGGGATCGTCCCCGAGGATCTCCTCGAGCACGCTGGACCACCAGGCGAGGTCGAACTCGGCGCCCACGAGGGAGGTGGGCACCCGGCGATGGGTGAGGTCGGCGAGCAGGTCGTCCAGGCCCAGTCCGCCGAGGTGAGCCAGCACGGCCGCCCGTTCGGGAAGCTGGCGCAGCGCGACGTCGTCGGCCCCCAGCCGGGCCAGCCGCGTGGCCAGCTCCTCGAGCGGGACCTCGGCCATCTCACGCCCGCCGAGCGTGCCGGCCAGGACCGGGTCGAGCTCGCTCGCCAGGCCGGCGACCCTCGCCTCGGTCCGGGCGATCTCCGACATTCCCTCGGGCAGCCGGGGCCATCCGCCGCCGGCGCAGTGCCGGCGCCACAGGTCGCGTCGTTCCTGCACATCGATCAGTTCGGCGTGCAGGTCCCCCACGGACCCGCCCGGGCGAAGCAGGTCGCGCGCCTGCTTCTTGAGCCGGCGCCGGGTGCCCCAGCCCATGTCGATGTCGTGCTGAGCGCGCCACGCCCGGGTCCCGGTGGCCGCGACCATGTCAGCAGCGGAGCGCTCGAAGACCTGCGGCGTGAACACGTCCAGCGAGGACCGGATCCCGTCCAGCAACAGCAGCTGCTCGGACCACTGCTCCAGCGTCGTCGCCTCGTCCAGGCCGGTCTGGACGGCCGTCCGGGCGATCTGCGCCCGCAGGTCTGGCATCAGCTCGCCAAGCTCACGTACGCGTTCGAGGGTGGCCGTGGCGTGATCGGCAGAGGTCAGTCGCGCCCCGAACCACGGCGTATCGGCCGCCCGCAGCCGGAAGGCGCCGAGCGCGGCCGCCCGGGCCAGTTCCTCACGGGCGTGCTGACGGTCCTGCTCGGACATCGAACGCACGGCGTGGCTGGCCACGCGCACCTGGGTGCGGGGCCCCGGTCGCTGCGAGGTGAGCTCGGCGAGCGCCTGCAGTGCGTCATAGGCGGAGGCCTGCCAGGGCAGGCGCGGGCGGTGGAGGGCATCCAGGTGCTCCCTCAGCGCCTCTCGCGCCTGGCGCAGTCTCGCCCGCTCGGCCGCCCGCGCCTCCGTGTCGATCTCGGGCTCGGGTGGGTTGAGACCCTCCACCAGCCGGGACGACGCCGTGCTCGGCCAACGCGGGTCGTTGCTCAGGTCCAGGGCGAGATCGGCCACGCCGGCGCGGCGCAGGGCGTCCAGGAGGGCCTGGCCCGCGCGCCGCGTACCCGGCACGTAGAGCACGCGCCGCCCGTCCGCCGCGGCCTGCGCCACGACCGCCGCCATGGTCGCGGCGCTGTCCGTGCCGGGCGGGGTGTCCACGAGCAGGTGCCCGCCGGCCGTCACGGCGTCCAGCACGTCCTGCTGGCCGGGATCGAGGTCTCCGACGCCGGCCTCCTCGTCGGGGTCACGATCGTCGGGGTCGGGCGCGGGCGGATCGCCCGCCACGGCCATTCGCGCACCATCGACACCGGCCAGCGCGGCCACCACGTCGTGCGTGGCGAGCTCGCGTTCCTGGGCGTCGAGGTCGTCGGCCAGCGCCTGACCCGGATGGACGAACGCTCCGACGACGATCCTCGGTTCGAGCCGGAAACCCGGGAGGATCTGACCGAGCTCGGCGATGTGCTCCAGCGCCGGCCGCGGCGAGAAGCCGTGCGGGGTCATCGTCGACCGCGCGATCTGCCCGGCATCCACCTCCACGCCGCGGGCGCGCAGGTCACGCACCAGCAGGCTGTTCAGTTCGACGGCCGGATCGATCTCGAGGTCGATCTCGGCGTCGGAGCCGTGCACCCGCACCCGCACCGGCCGCAGCAGCACCGGCGCGTGCACGGTCCGCGGGACGATGTCCTCGGGTTCAGCGGTGAGGGGGCGCACGGCCGGCACCGTGCCGGGGTCCGAGAGGTCACTGTCCTCGCCGTTGCCATAGTCCTCGCTGCCGTCGCCTTCTTCGAGCGGAGCCGCATCGGCACCGGCCGGGTCACCGGCCGTGGTCGACTCCCAGGTGGCCACCCCCATCGCGACGTAGGTGGGGGCGACACCGAAGCGCTGGGCGAGCTCCTCGGTACGGGCCACGACGATCCGGGCGCGCCGGCGTGCCTGAGTCAGCGCCGAACCCTCGCGGACCAGATTGCTCAACGGGGTGCTGCGCCCGGCGTAGAGCTGGGCGATGCCCGAGGGGTGGGCTGCGGTCAGCTCGACCATCGCGTCACCGAGGGCATAGACGTCCCACAACGCGCTGCCGCCCACGAGGTCGGTCAGGCGCGCGCGCCAGGCGGCCACAGCGGCTGCCACCTCGCGCTCTCGCGGGGTGTCGTTCTCCTCGAACCGGCCCCGCTCACCCGTGGCGCTCGCGCCCGGGGTCGGCTGCTGCGCTCCCGGGTCTCGGGAGCTACCGGGGCGTGGCAGACGGACGGACCTCACACACCCACGCTAACCAGTGGTTCGGCGTTCTCGGCGCTGACCCGCCGCGGACGCAGCCAACTCGTGATCGCCGGCGCCTTTTCCCAACCGCGCCTTGGTGCCCCCGGCGCGAACCGTCGCTACGCTCCTCCCGAATCGCCCGAGGGGCAAACGGCGCAAGCGCCTTGGTGCCCCCGGCGCGATTCGAACGCGCGACCTACCGCTTAGGAGGCGGTTGCTCTATCCCCTGAGCTACGGGGGCGGACCACCGGAAACACTACCCGTCCGGCGCGGTGTTGCGCGAAACCCGCTCTCGCACAATGGCGCGCGGCGTGGGACGGTAGCGGGGTGACCAGCACCACCGCCTCCCGGGTGCTCGGCGAGCCGGCCTCGGCCGTCTTCGACCACCTGACCACCCTGACCGCGCACGAGTCGCTGATCCCCTTCACGCGCATCACGGCACGTCCGGCGCCGGCGCAGGTCGGGGACACCATCGTGGCGGTGTCGGCGCGGTGGGTGCGCGACGTCATGATCGTCACGCGCGCCGACCCTCCCGACGACGGCCCACCGCCACGTCCGGGCGTGGCCGTGTTCGAGAAGGTGGGCCCGCTGTTGCTCGGTGTCGCCCGGATCGTCGTCATCCCGCTCGGGCCGACCACCTGCCGGGTCGACTGGACCGAGGACATCGTCCTGGCCGGACCGTTGCGCGCGGTGCACCCGCTGCTGGCACCGGCCATGCAGCTGATGACGGCTCGCGCCCTGCAGCGCGTGGAGGCCTCCCTCCGGCCGGCGCCGCGCTGAGGCGACCTCAGTGCCGCCGCTTCCAGCCCATAGCGATCGGCGGCAGGCCCTCGTCCTTGATCCGCGTGGGTACCACCATCACCGGGCACACCGCGTGGTGGAGCACCTGCTGCGACGTCGATCCGAGCAGCATCCCGGCGAAACCGCCGCGCCCCCGCGTGCCGACGACGACCAGGTCGACCGCGGTGGAGAACTCCGAGAGCAGCTCGGCCCCCGATCCGTCGAGGGCATGGCGCCGCACGGTCAGGTCGCGCCCTTCGAGGGCGCGGTCCACGGTCACGTTCAGGCCCTCGGTGATGTCGGCCAGCACGACCTCGCGGTCGACGGAGGCCGGCAACCAGCCGAGCAACCCGGCGCCGGCGCCGATCGGCACGCCGACCACGGCCGTCAGTTCGGCGTCCCATACCGCCGCCTGCTCGATCGCACGAGCCAGCGCCACCTTCGCCGAGTCCGAGCCGTCCACCCCGACCACGATGCGCCGGATCGGCAGCGAGGGTTCGCCGTCCTCTGCGTGCAAGGGCACGACCACGGTGGGGCAGTGCGCGTGGGCGGGCAGGGCGGAGGAGACGGTCCCGAGGATCCGCTCGGCGAAGCCGCTGTTGCCGCGGGTGCCGACCACCGCCAGGCACACCTGCTTGGTGAGCTCGACGAGCACGCCGGCAGGGTCGCCGGTCTCGAGCGAGCTGGTGACGTCGACGCCGCGCCCGCTCGCCTGCTCGACCGCCTCGTCCAGTGCGGCCTGAGCGCCGTCCCGGATGGCGGTGTCGTCGAGGGTGGCGTAGCCGCCGTCGAGCGATGCCGCGGCGAAGGTGGGTAGCGCGTAGGCGCACACCAGGTGCAGCCGCCACCCCACCCGGCGCGCCTGCGCGACGGCCCACTCGAGAGCGTTCAGGCTCGCGGCGGAGCCGTCGACCCCGACGAGGACGACCTGTTCGTGTTCCATGACCTCTTCCACCCCCGACCGTCGCGGACCTTGGTGGTCACATTCTGCCTGCTCGGCAGGCGCGCCGGGGCCGAACGCGCCAGGGCCTCACCAGTCGGACGCCGGTGTCCACCAGGTGAGGCACGGGCGCACGCGAAACGGGCCCGCTCCTGAAGAGGAGCGGGCCCGTCCGGGACAGACCGGGATCAGCCGACGACGCGGATGAAAACGGGGCTGGAGTTGTAGATCGGGCCGGCGGTCAGCGGAGTGCTGGGGTTGCGCGCAGCGATGTGCTGGTTGCCACCCAGGTAGATGCCGACGTGGCCGGGCCACCAGACCAGGTCACCGGGCTGGGCCTCAGCGGCCGAGACACGCTGACCCGCACTGCCCTGCGCAGCCGAGGAACGGGGCAGCGAGATGCCGACCTGGGCGAAGACATACGCGGTGAAGCCCGAGCAGTCGAAGCCTGCCGGCGTGCCACCTCCCCAGACGTAGGGGGTGCCGAGGTAGCGGTGGGCGATGTCGACGATCTGGGCGCGGACGCCGGAGGCGTCGGAGCTGGCGGCGGGAGCCTGCTCGGCCTGCTCAGCCTGCTCCGGCTCGGCAGCCTGCTCGGTCTCGGCGGCAGCGGCACGCTCACCGGTACGTGAGGTCTGGGCCGTCGTGGTCGCACGCTCGTAGGTGGCGACCGGCTCCGGCTCCGGCTCGGGCTCCGGCGGGGGCGGCGGGGCCTCGGCGGAGACCTCGACCTCGGTGCCGAGGGTCCACGAGATGTCAGCCGCGACGGTGACGACCTCGGAGACGGCGATGGAATCGTCATCGGCCACGACGGCCGAGGCGAGGTTCGCGGTGCGCACCGGCGCGGTGCCGGTGTCGACCGGACCGGCGATGGCGGCGGACGCGCTCAGCCCCAAGATCACACCGGAGGAGGCGACGGCAACTGCCGTGCGCCGTCCGACCGGACCGCGAACGGCCTGCCCGAAGGTGGTGAGGGGGGTGACGGGGCGCTGCGCTGCGCGGTGCCGCGAGCGCTCAGTGCACTGGGTCAATTGGGTTACCTCTCCTGATGCCTACGAGGTGAGCTGTCGGGTTCGGGTGGGAAAGACACCCGGTCCGCCGGTCATCCGGTGGACTTCACCCCGAGGCGCTTGCGCACCGGAAGTGGGTCCCCCGCCCCTGTCACGGGTCAGTCGTCACCCCAGCCAGTGACAGGGTTAGGCGTCTGGCCGAAGTACTCGTCGAAGGAGGGTTTCGTCGAGCGAGGCACACACTACCCCCCGGATCACGGGAATGTCACATTCCGGTCACGATTGTGACATGGACCACATCCAGCGGCGGTGCCGGGCGGTCAGGCCAACCTCTCAGGCGGGCCGGACGAACACGTGCTTGGCGACGTCCTCGCTCAGTTCCAGCACGACGTCGGAGCCCGCCGGTGCCAGCGTGTGCACACCCGCCTCGCGCCCCACGGCGACGCGCACCCCGGGCCGCACGCCCGCCTTCTCCAGCTCGGCCAGCATCTCGGTGTCCACCTGCAGCGGCTCGCCCAGCCGGGTCAGGACGTAGTCCACGCCTGCCGGGACGTCGGTGAGCCAGGTACCGAGCTCCATCTCGGGCCGGCTCGCCTCACCGAACTCCTCCAAGCCGGGGATCGGGTTGCCGTACGGGTCGAAGCCGGGGTGATCGAGCAGGGCGATGAGCCGCTCCTCGACCTGCCTGCTCATCACGTGCTCCCAGCGGCAAGCCTCTTCGTGCACGTGTGGCCAGTCGAGCCCGATGACGTCGGTCAGCAACCGCTCGGCCAGGCGATGCTTGCGCATCACCCGCGTGGCCCGGGTCATGCCCTCGTCGGTCAGCTCCAGGTGCCGGTCACCGGTGACGATCATCAGCCCGTCCCGCTCCAGCCGGGCCACGGTCTGCGAGACCGTGGGACCGGAGTGCCCGAGCCGCTCGGCGATGCGGGCGCGCAGGGGCACGATGCCCTCCTCGATCAACTCGAAGACGGTCTTCAGGTACATCTCCGTGGTGTCGATCAGATCGCTCACGAGCACTCTCCCCATCGCCTACGCCCACACGTCCTGCAGGCCACAGTACTTGTCCGGTGATGACCCCCTCCACCGGATCGCCGACCACCTCACCAACGCGACTAGCCTGGGCGCTATGACGGCACCCGACCCGATCTCCTCGGTCGACCCAGAGCGCGGACTGTACTTCCGCGGCCGGGACGTGCGCGAACTGGTCGCCCGGGGCGGGTTCGAGACGGTCTGGGGCCTGCTCGTCGACGGCGACGAGGGGCGCGAGCTCCCGCCGGCGGAACCCTTCCCGCTGACCGTGCGCACCGGTGATCATCGCGTGGACGTCCAGAGCGCCCTCGCCCAGCTCGCGCCGGTGTGGGGGTTTCGGCCCATCGGTGAGATCGACCGGACCCAGCTACGCAGCGACCTGGCCCGCGCCTCGGTGATGGCGCTGTCCTTCGTCGCCCAGTCGGCCCGCGGCGATGACCGGCCTGCGATTCGCCAACGGCAGGTCAACACGGTGGAGGGCACGGCCCGCCGCTTCGTGATGCGCTGGCGCGGCGAGGTGGACGACACCCAGGTCCGTGCCATCGACGCCTGCTGGGTGGCCCTCGCCGAGCACGGCCTCACCTCCTCGACCGCAGTGGCCCGCCAGATCGCGGCCACGGGCGCGGACGCCGCGGCCTGTCTGTCCGGAGCGGTGGCCGCGGTGAGCGGACCACGCGGGGGTGGGGCCGCCGTCCGGGCACTGGCCCTCATCCAGGAGGCAGAACGCACCGGTGACCCACGCGGTGCGGTGGAACGGGCGCTGGCAGCGGGCGCACTGTTCGGGTTTCATCAGGACGGCTATCACGGCACCGACCCGCGGGTGGAGGCGCTGCGCGAGGTCGCCCGCGCCCTCGGCGCGCCTCGCCTGGAGATCGCCGACGCCGTGGCGAAGGCCGGGTACGACGCGCTGGCCGAGCGCAACATCCGCCCCGCCGCCGCCTACGGCGGGCACGCCGTGTTCTGGGCGAGCGTGCTGCTCGACCTCGCCCAGGTGCCGCCGCCGATGTTCACGGCGATGATCGCCTGCGGCCGCGTCGCCGGGTGGAGCGCCCACATCCTGCAGGCGCACGGCGAACTGACGGTGGCGCCGAGGTGAGAAGATCGGCCCACCGCACGAAGGGATGCCCATGACCACGCTCGCCCTGCCCCCCGAGCTGCTGCCCACCGACGGGAGGTTCGGCAGTGGGCCGAGCCGCATCCGCCCCGCCCAGTCGGACGCGCTCGCCGCGCTCGGGACGACGCTGATGGGCACCTCCCACCGCCAGCCACCGGTCCGGCATCTCGTCGCCCGGGTCCGGGAGGGCCTGCGGGAGCTGCTGCACGTACCCGAGGGGCACGAGATCGTCCTGGGCAACGGCGGTTCGACGTTCTTCTGGGACGCGGCGACCTTCGGGCTGATCCGGGAGCGTTCGCAGCACGTGAGCACCGGTGAGTTCGGGGCGAAGTTCGCCACCGCCGCCCGGCGCGCGCCGTTCCTGGGCGAGCCGAGCGTGGTCTCCGGCGAGCCGGGCACGCTCGCACGGCCGCGACCCGAAGCGGGGATCGACGCCTACGCCTGGGCGCAGAACGAGACCTCCACCGGAGTGGTGGCGCCGGTCGAACGCCTGCCCGCCGACGAGCCGGGCGAGGCCCTCATGCTCGTCGACGGCACCTCGGCCGCCGGGGGCGTCCCGGTGGACCTGCACCAGTGCGACGCCTACTACTTCGCACCGCAGAAGGGTCTGGGCTCCGACGGCGGACTGTGGCTGGCCGTTCTCTCCCCCGCCGCCCTGGCCCGGGTGGAGGAGCTGTCCGGACGGTGGGTTCCCGAGTCGCTCTCGCTGGGCGTCGCGCTGGAGAACTCCCGCAAGGAGCAGACCCTCAACACCCCCGCCATCGCGACCCTGGTGCTCATGGCCGAACAGGTGGACTGGCTGCTGTCCGGCGGAGGGATGGCCTTCGCGGCAGGCCGCTGTGCACGGTCGGCGGCGGCGCTGTACGAGTGGGCCGAGCGCAGCGAGTACGCCACCCCCTTCGTCACCGATCCCCACGCTCGTTCGCCCGTGGTGGGCACCATCGACTTCACCGACGACGTCGACGCCGCCCGGGTCGCAGCCGTGCTGCGCGAGAACGGGGTGGTCGACATCGAGCCCTACCGCAAGCTCGGGCGCAACCAGATCCGGGTCGGGATGTACCCCTCCGTCGATCCCGCGGACGTGATGGCCCTGACCGCGTGCGTGGACTACGTGGTGGAGCAGCTGTGATGCGCGGGCTGAGCGGGCGCGCCGCCTTGGTCACCGGCGGGGCGCACGGGATCGGACGGGCGGTCTGCGCCCGTCTCGCCGCCGAGGGCTGCGACGTGGTGGTGGCCGACCTCGACGCCGACGCCGCCCGGTCGGTGGCTGCCGAGGTGGGCGGGCGCGCCGTGCGGTGCGATGTGGGCAGCCTCGAGGAGGCCCGCGGCGCCGTCGAGGAGGCCGTGACGGCGTTCGGCCGGCTGGACGTGCTGGTCCCGAACGTGGGCGTGGCCGGCTCGGAGACCCTCGAGGCGCTCGACGAGGACAGCTGGGACGCCCAGGTCGACCCGACGCTGCACGGGGCGGTGCGCACGATCCAGGCGGCGATGCCGGCGCTGCTGGAGGCACCCGGCGGCGGGCGCATCGTGGCGACGGCGTCCGTGAACGGGATGGGCGCGGCCGGCAGTATTCCCTACTCCGCGGCCAAGGCGGGCCTGATCAACGCGATCATGAACATCGCGGTCACCCACGGCCCGCAGGCGCGCGGCACAGTCGGTGACGACCACGGCTGGGTCCGGGCGAACGCCGTCGCGCCCGGCACGATCGTCACCCGCAACTGGACCGAGAAGGGCCCGGGTCAGCGGGCCATGCTGGATCGCATCACGGCCGCCTACCCCATGGGCCGGGTGGGCCTACCGGAGGAGGTGGCGGCCGCCGTCGCCTTCCTCGCCTCGGACGAGTCCTCCTGGATCACCGGGGCGACCCTGCCGGTGGACGGCGGGCTGATGACCGGCCCGCTGACGCACATGATCGGGCTGGGCTGGCCCGATCCGCGCTGAGGGGCCTCAGCCGAACACGCCCAGTGCGCCGAGTCCGCGCAACAGGCCCAGCTGCCAGGAGACGAGCAGCACCGCGGCCGTGGTGCCCAGGGCCACCAAGGCCACCGCTCCGTCGGCCCAGCGCAGGTCCGACGGCGCAGCGATCGTCCGCCGGCCGGCGCCCAGGCCCCGGGTCTCGAGGGCGATCGACATCCGCTCACCGCGTCGCAACGAGGTGACCAGCAGCGCGAAGGCGGCGTGCGCGAGGGCTCTGGGACGAGCGGAGGGCCCTCTGCGGGAATCCGGCCGGGTGCGCTGCCGGGGGTCGCGTGCGGCCTGTGCCGAGCGGATCGTCTGCCAGGTCTCGGGAAGCTGCTCGAGCAACCGGTAGCCGGCGAGCACGGCATAGGCGAACCGCCCGCTCAGCCGCAGATGCTGGTGCAGGCTGGTCATCAGCCGCGCGCCGTCGGTGGTGAGCACGAAGGTCACCGACACCACGCCGATCAGCAGGGTGCGGATCGCCAGGCCGGCGCCGATCAGCAACCCCTCGGCGGTGACGTCGACGGCGAGCACCCGGGCGACGACCTCGCCCTCACGCGTGGCGGCGTTGACCATCAGCAGGCTGAGGGCGAACGCGACGAACGGTACGTGCGCGCGCAGCAGCGTGCGCACCGGGATCTTCCCAGCGAGTACCGCGGCGGGCCAGGCGAGCAGGTAGAGCGCCGCCGGGGTCGCGGGGTCGACCACGGCGGTGATCGCCAGACACACCACCAGCACCACGATCAGCTTCACGGTCGGGTCGCGCCGGTGCAGCAGCGAGTCGACCGGGAGAGGACGTCCGAACGCAGGGGTGGTCACGGGCCCACCCCCACGGCACCGCCATCGCTCGCCTCGAGCGCCAGCTCGTCGAGGGCGTCCAACATCACCGGGAGGCGGTGCGGATCCCCACCGGCTCCGGCCCACGCCTGCAGCAGCGGCGGCAGCCGCAGGCCTGCCCGCGCGAGCACCGCGTCGGTGAGCACCTCGGCGGTGGGGCCGGTGGCCACGGGCCGGCCGCCGTCGAGCAGCAGCACCTGATCGGCGAGCGAGGCCACCAGCCGTAGGTCATGACTGACCAGCACGACCGCGCCACCGCGCTCGGCGATCCCGCGCAGCTGGTCGGCGACGGCGAGGGTGGTGCGCCGGTCCTGGCCGAAGGTGGGCTCGTCGGCGAGGAGCACGTCGTCGCCCATCGCCGTCATCGCGGCCAGGGAGAGTCGGCGTTGCTGACCGCCGGAGAGCCGGAACGGATCGCGCTCGGCGACGTGGGCGAGGCCGTAGCGGCGCAGCACCTCGAGCCCATCGGCCTCACCGGCGCTCGGCCCGGCCGCTGGGTCGCCGCGCAGACCGAGCTCGATCTCGGCCCAGGCCGAGCGCGCCAGGAACTGGTGCTCCGGGTTCTGGAAGACCATCCCGACGCTTCCCGCGCCATGGACGCCGGTGGCCGGGAGCAGCCCGGCCAGGCCCAGCAGCAAGGTGCTCTTGCCCGAACCGTTAGTGCCCAGCACGGCCGTGATGGTCCCGGCGCGCACCTGCAGGTCCACCCCGCGGACCACCTCGCGCTCGCCGCGCCGGACCGAGACGCCGTCGCCGGTGACCAGCACCTGCCCCGGCTCCCGGGCGGGCCGGTGGGAGGTGGGCCGGTGGGAGGCGGAGGCCAGCGCGGCGTCCAGCGCCGGCAGGTCTGTATCGAGCGAGGCTCCGGTGATTGCCGCCTGCCCGGCGGTGTTCGCGCCGGTGAGGCGGCGCAGGGCGCGGGCCACCTCCACCCCTGCCGGCACCCAGGTCCCGGTCCCGGCGACGTTCTCGTCGAGAAGCAGCTCCGCAGTGGGCCCCACCGCAGCCACGGCTCCGTCGGGTCCCAGCAGGAGGCTGCGCTCCGGGAGGGCGCCCAGCTCGTCGAGGCGGTGCTCGATCAGCAGGCTCGCCCCGGGCAGGTCCGACAGCAGCCTTCCCACCTCGCGCGCCGAGACCGGGTCGAGCAGCGCCGTCGGCTCGTCGAGGAGCATCAGCTCGGGCCCGGCCACGAGCGCCGCGGCGAGGGCCACGCGCTGGCCCTCGCCGCCGGAGAGCTCGCTGGTACGACGGCCCGCCAGGTGGGAGGCACCGACCGCAGCGAGGGCCGCACGGACCCGCGGGAGGATCTGCTCGGGCGGCACGGCCCGGTTCTCCAGCGCGAAGCCCACCTCGTCGATCACAGTGGGCAGGCACAGCTGGTCAGCCGGGTCCTGTGTCAGGGTCGCGACCTGCATGGCCAGCTCCGGCACCGGCGTCACCCGGGGGTCGTGGCCGCACACCTGCCAGCTGCCGGTCACATCCGCCTCGATCGTGCCGGGGACCACACCGGCGAGCGCACGCAGCAGCGAGCTCTTGCCGGTCCCGGACCGGCCCAGCACGAGCAACCGCTCGCCGGCCGCGAGGTCCAGGTCGACCGCGGTGAGCACGGGGGCCTCGGCGCGGGGGTAGTGGATGCCGGCGCCGCGCAGGTGCACGACCACGTCAGGCGTCGCCCGGTCCGGACTGGGCTGCGGCTGCGCGGGTGGCGTGCTCGGCCTCCCGCGCCGCCCGGCCGATCGCATAGTTGTCCAGCACCCCGGTGCGCAGCAGCGCATCGCCGATCAGCTTGGCGAGCAGTCCGCACAGGATGATGCCGGAGGCGAGCTGGAAGCCCAGCCGCAGGGCGAAGAAGTCCTGCCCGAGCCAACCGAACCGGACCATGCCGAGGGCCAGGTTGGCCAGTGCGGCAGTGATCCCCGAGGCGATGAAGACCCACCAGCCGTACCGGCGATAGCGGGTCGCCGCGAAGGCGACCTCCGCGCCGGCACCCTGGATGAAGCCGACCAGGATCAGCATCGGCCCGACCGGGGAGGCGAGGAAGACCACCTCGACGATCGAGGCCACGATCTCCACCACGATGCCCGTTCCCGGTTTGCGGACGATGTAGATCGCGAGCGGCGCCACCACCATCCAGCCACCGACGAGCACGTTCTGCGCCAGGTCTCCGAACGGGCCCATGGCCACCTGCAGCCAGCCCCACAACTGCACCAGAGCCCAGTACAGGAAGCCGAAGACCACCGCCAGCACCGCCAGCAGGACGAGGTCGTGCAGCGTGATCGGACGCCGTCCGGCCGTGCGGCCGCCCCCGCGGGCGCTCATCGGGCGCCTGCCTGGGCGGTCGGGGAGTTCAGGGACACGGTGACGTGGGTGGTCACGTGCCGCACCTTCTCCCCCACGAGCAACCAGCCGGCGGCGACGGCGCCGAGCACGTCGGCCAGATCACCGTCGAGCCGGGTGACGTAGTGCTCGGAGCCGGTGAACACGCCGAGGTCCTGGGCGTGCTCGATCGCGGCGTAGATGCCGGCCATGTGATCAGCCTCGTGGCTGTCGTCCAGCGGGTAGAGCGCCCAGTGGGCGCTGGCCTGCACGCCCGTGGCGGGCAGTCGGGCGGGGACCTGAGGGGCGTACGCTGCGCCGTCGGCGATCTCGCAGGCGACCTCGCCCGGGCACCCCCGGGAGAGCAGCACGTGGGCGACGGTGTGCACACCGGTGCGGCCGGCGTGGGCGATCGCCTCGGTGAGGTAGGCCAGGATGCGATCCTCCCGGCCGCGGACGTGGGTGGATACGTCGTCGGTGGTGAGATCGAGACCGGTGGAGTCGGCGGTGTCGAGCGCCCCCAGGATCACCTCCACGAAGCGATCGGTCATCGGGTGCAACGAGAAGCGGGCGCCGACGCCGTAGGCGTCGGGGGTGGGGGCCGGGGTGTCGCTCGCGGGCATCAGGGGTCCCTTCATCGATGGGTCCCCGGAGGACGCAGTGGGCAACCACCGCGCACGGGTGCGCTGCGCCTGCCACTGTGCTGCCCTACTCCCTACGCCGGTGCGAACCGGGTCAGGTTCCGCGGGTCTGCGGCCGGTGTACCGACCACACTCTCAGCGCCTACGCGCTCCCCGGGGGCTTGTCACCGCACACCCTACTCCCCCGGGGCCACCAGCCACACCCGGCCGCGATGGCTCAGGGGCGGTACGGACCGAGGCGGGCCGAGCGGCGCCGGGGCCAGCGGCTGCGGGGCGCCGCCGTGCGGTCCGGCGGGGGCTGCTCGGGCGACGGCTCGGCGCCGTCCTCGTCGGTGCTCTCGTCGGTGGCCTGGTCGGCACTCTCGCCGGTGCGTTCGGTGGCGCTGACGCTCATGCTCTCCGCGGCGGCTCGTTCGCCGGCATTCGTCAGCTGCAGGCGCGGGCGCGCACCGATCCGGTACCGCACCTCCACGTCCCAGGACCGGCTCGCCCAGACCGCGGCAGCGGCCGCGACGACGAAGGCGGCGATGGCACCGACCCCGATCGACCAGCGCGGTCCCCAGGCGTCGGCGATCCATCCCACCAGGGGCGAGCCGATCGGGTTGCCCGCGAAGAGCACCACCACGTACAGGCTCATCACCCGGCCTCGGAAGGCAGGGTCGGTGCTGATCTGGATGGCGGCGTTCGCCGAGGTGAGCATCGTCAACGAGCAGAACCCGGCCGGGATACAGGCGAGGGCGAACAGCTCGTAGGTGGGTGCGAGCGCCAGCAGCGTCGCCGAGGCCGCGTAGCCGAAGGCTGCCAGGATGACCATCCGCACGCGCGGGCGTCTGCGGCGGGCCGCCATCAGCGCACCGGCCAGCGAGCCCACCGCGAGGATCGATCCGAGGATCCCGTACTCGCCGGCATCACGACCGAACTCCACCCTGGCCATCACCGCCGAGGTGAGCTGGAAGTTCAGGCCGATTCCGCCGACCACGAACACCACGATCATGATGAGGACGATGTCACTGCGGTGGCGCACGTAGGCGAAGCCGGCTCGCAGCTGTCCCCGTGCGCGAGGGGTGCGGGGCACGCGGCGTAGGTCGCTCGCGCGCATGGCGAGCATCGCCACGATCGTGGCCGCGAAGGAGGCCGCGTTGATGAGGAAGACCCATCCCGGCCCCACCACGGCGATCAGCAGTCCGGCGACCCCGGGGCCGATCATGCGGGCTGCGTTGAAGGAGGCGCTGTTGAGGGCGACCGCGTTCGGCAGCCCGTCCACGGGGACCAGCTCGGCGACGAAGGTCTGCCGGGCCGGGACGTCGAAGGCGCTGGCGATCCCCAGCAGCAGGGCGAAAACGTAGACGTGCCACAGCTCGGCCTGACCGCTCAGCACAAGTGCACCCAGAGCGGCCGCCAGCACGCCCATCGCGCCCTGCGTGACCAGCAGCAGTGTGCGCTTGTCCAGCCGGTCGGCGAGCACACCGGCGTAGGGAGTGAGGAGGACCGATGGGACGAACTGAAGTCCGGTGACGATACCGACGGCGGTACCGGAGTCGTCGGAGAGCTCGGTGAGGACGAGCCAGTCCTGCGCGATGCGCTGCATCCAGGTGCCGACGTTCGCCACGAGGGCGCCTGCGAACCACAGTCGGTAGTTGTACAGGCGCAACGAGGCGAACATTCTGTTCACTGGGTGGTGATCCTCCTCAGGATCTCTTCGGCATCGGACAGGATCTGCCGTTCGGCTGGGGTCAGGGCGGCAAGACGGCGGGAGAGCCACTCGTCCCGGCGGCGGCGGGTCTCCCGGACGTAGGCCCTGCCCGCGTCCGTGGCCGTGACAAGGACCTGCCGGCCATCACTGGGGTGGGTCGTGCGGGCCAGGAGTCCCGCCTCCTCGAGAGTGCGGATCATCCGACTCATCGAGGGCGGCTGGACGTGCTCGCGCGCCGCCAGCTCCCCCGGGGTGAGCGGACCGTTCGTGACCACGTTCCCGAGCATGGACCGGTGCGCCTCGGACAGCTGCCCGGCGTGCTCGGCGCGCAATTTGCGGGAGGTCCGCAGCAGCGTCGTCCGCAGTCGGGAGGCGAGGCCACCGGGAGGCCGGGGAGCGCACCCACGTTCGTTGCCCATCGCAACCATCGTAACTCGTTAGTTTGGGTAAGTAAAGGCTGCGGGATTCATCTGGCAGCGCTCCGGCGAGCGGGAACTAGGAGCACGACGACAAGCAGAGGCAGGCAGAGTGTCAGAACGGCGGATCGCCCGCGGGTGATCGCGCGATACCCACCCCGGTGGTGGCACCGTCCCGTTCGCGCCGATACCGGTGCCCGGTCGGCGTGATCCACTCGAACACCCCCGACTCCGGCTGCGTGACGGCGAAATCGCCGTGGGTCTTGAGGAGATGGTCGCGTACGCAGAGCGGACCGAGATTGGTCACGCTCGTCGGACCACCCGCATCGAAGGCCACCGTGTGATCGAGCTGACAGTAGCGCGCTCGATGGCCACATCCAGGACGGACGCAGGTGCCGTCCCGGGCCCGAACCAGTTCGGCCATCCGAGCGGGCGGTCGATATCGCGCGTGCCCGACGTCGACCACGGTCCGGCTCACCGGATCGGTGACGAGCCGCCGCCAGACGCCACCGGCAGCAACCGCTCGCGCCGCTGCCGGTGTGATCGGGCCGTACCCGGTGAGTGTCGGGACGTCCTCCGGGCTGAGTGACGCTGGGGAACCGCCGTCAGGGCTGCCGCGCTCCTCGACATCGAGCAGCTGGTCCAGCGTGACCACGACCTGAATATCGGCTCGCCGACCACCGATGACCCCCAGCGCCATCCCACCGGCATCCCTTTCGCGCTCGGTCGAGGACCCCTCGACGGCGTCGGTCTCGGTAGCCTCGGTCTCGGCGGCCCAGGACGAACCGCCGCGGTCCGCCGGCCCGAAGACACCCGTGGCCAGCGCGCGCGATCCGAGACCGGTGAGCGCGTCGAATCGCAGCTGATCCATCGTGCGTGGGTCGCCGTGAGCCTTCGCCGACCTCGCCGACGATTCCAGCGCCACATCCAGGGCGAGCACCTCGGCAGCGGGGCCTTCGAGACGCATGGACGCGACGCCGTCGGGAAGGGCCTGCGGCCTGCTCACCCGGCGATCGGCCCGGCGTGCCTGGGCCCGGACCTCTGCCTCCTCCGGGTCGACAGCAATCAGCGCTCTCGCCACGTCCGCACGCAACTGCGCCACGGTCCGCCGCGGCGCACGCTCGATCACTGCGTCCTCGACCGCCATCGCCACCTGCCACGGCACCTCGACCAGACCGTCGGCGATCACGGCAGCCCGTGCCAGATCGAGCCGCCCCAACCTGAGCGCGTCCGCCGTCCGCCCCAGCGTGCGCTGCAGCGCCAGACCGCGGCGCACCATCCCGTGGCCAGCGCGTGCGGAGGTGCACAGGCGGAGCGCAAGTTCGTCCCCCGCCACCTCGCTCGGACCGCCCGTGCGCGCTGCCAGCTCCCCCGGGTTCATCCCCGGCCTTTCAGCCAGTTCCGCAGCCGCACGCAGGGCGACCTCCTGCACATGCGCTTCGACCCGACGGGCCGCCGCGACGACCTCCACCAACGTGGCCTCGTCGACCGCCGTGAGATCGAGCAGGTCCAGCCGGTCCACGAGAACACCGCCTGGAAGCTGGCCGGCGAGCTGCTCGGCGAGCGACAACCGCTGGTGGGCGGCGATCAGGCGAGCGCAGTGCCTCACGACACCGCTCCTCTCACCGTCGTCGTCGAACATGCGTTCTATTCTACGCGGGCGCGAGCAACCTGACAACCCCTGATCCGACTCGCTCGACGACATGACCCCACCTTCTCGCCAGGGTCTGACATCCGTCGGTCCCGGCCCGGATCACCAGGCCGCTACAGCAACTGGCTAGCCGGCCAGCTCCTGCAGCGGACCCCGCACGAAGTACAGGACGAACAGCACGGCCGTCACCCACATCAACGGGTGCACGGCGCGGGCCTTACCCATGGCCACCTTGATCACCACGTAGGTGACGAAGCCTGCGCCCATCCCGGCGGTGATCGAGTAGGTGAACGGCATCAGCACGATCGTCAGGAACGCGGGAACAGCGACCTCGGCGTCGGTCCAGTCGATCCCGCCGACCTGGGTCATCATCAGGAACCCGACCACCACCAGTGCCGGCGTGGCCGCCTCGTAGGGGACCATGTCCACCACCGGCGCGAAGAAGGTGGCGAGCAGGAACGCCACGCCGGTCACCACCGAGGCCAGGCCCGTCCGCGCGCCATCGCCCACGCCGGCAGCGGACTCGATGTAGGAGGTGTTGGAGGAGACCGACCCGGCGCCACCGGCCACGGCGGCGAGGGAGTCGACCACCAGGATGCGGCGCGTGCCGTAGGGGTGGCCCTCCGAGTCCAGCAGCTTCCCCTCGCTGCCCACCGCCACCATCGTGCCCATGGTGTCGAAGAAGTCCGCGAGCAGCAGCGAGAACACCAGCAGCACCACGGTCACGGCGCTGATCTTCTCGAAGGAGCCCAGCAGCGAGAACTGACCCAGCAGGGAGAAGTCGGGCAGGCGCACCCACGTCTCGGGCGGCGCCGGACTGTTCAGCCGCCAACCGGTGGGATTGGCCGAGCCGTCGGCCGCCACCGATCCGCCCACCTGTGCGATCGCCTCGATCACCACCGCCAGCACGGTGCTCACCAGGATCGCGATCAGCAGCGCCCCGCGCACCTTTCGCAGGTGCAGGATGATCGCCAGCAGCAGCCCCACCACGAACACCAGCGCGGGCCAGCCCGCGAGCGAGCCCGCCACCCCCATCTCCACCGGCGTGGCCAGCGAGGCCGGGGTGCGCACGATCCCGGCGTCGACCAGCCCGATGAAGGCGATGAACAGCCCGATACCGACGCTGATGGCTGTGCGCAGCTCCCGCGGGACCGCCCGGAAGACGGCCTCACGGAACCCGGTGAGCACCAGCACCAGGATGATCAGGCCCTCCAGCACCACCAGGCCCATCGCATCGGCCCACGTCATCTCCGGTAGCACCGCGATCGAGAAGGCCACGACGGCATTCAGCCCGAGGCCCGCGGCGAGCGCCAGCGGGAAGTTCGCGACCACACCCATCAGCAGGCACATCAGCCCGGCCACGAGCGCCGTGGCCGCGGCCACCCGCGCGACCGCCGTGGCCTCGTCACCCCCGATGAAGGATCCGGTCCCGTCGGCCACCGTGCCGATGATCAGCGGGTTGAGCACGATGATGTAGCTCATCGCGAAGAAGGTGACCAGCCCACCGCGGATCTCGCGCCCGAGCGAGGAGCCGCGTGCGGTGATCTTGAAGAAGCGGTCCACCGGGCCTGCCGCCCGGGCAGTCGCAGGAGAGGTGCTCATGTGCCGACATCCTGGCAGAACTCCCCACGCCCGGGATACGCGCGACGTCCCCGGCGCACCCCCCGCTCACCCACTAGGATTCCGATCGTGCCCTCCCCGTCGAAGCAGCTCGCCCCGGCGAAGGTGAACGCGAAGGTGCTGTTCGTCGTCGGGAGCCTCGCGTGGGCGGTGATGCTGGCGACCCTCGGCGTGCTGCATCTGGCCGGCGCCTCGCCCGACGGCCGGCTCGCGTGGGTCGCCGTCGCGGGCCTCGCGCTGGGGACGTGCGGGTACGGGTGGGCACACCGGATCCATCTGATCGACGACGAAGGAATGGCCGAATGAAGCTGCTGCTGCCCAGCTCGATCCCGCTGCAGATCGAGTCGCTGCAGGCGGACGGGGTCACGCCCGTCGTCTACGACGTCCACGCCCCGATCCCCGACGAGCACCGCGACGCCGAGGCCCTGGTGGTCTGGGGCAACCCGGGTGACCGGCTGCGTGCGATGCCTCAGGAGCTGCCGGAACTGGCCTGGATCCAGGGGCTCATGGCGGGCACCGATGCGGTCGAAGCGGCCGGCTTCGACCTGCGGATCACGCTGTGCTCCGGTCGCGGCCTGCACGACGCCCCGGTGGCCGAGCACACCCTCGCGCTGCTGCTCGCGGCCGCGCGGCGCCTCGACCGGGCCGTGCTCGCGCAGGCGCAGTCGCACTGGCGCGCCTGGGAGGACGTCAACCAGCCCTTCGGCGCCCCCGCGCACCTGACCACCCTCGCCGGCGCCCGGGTGCTGATCTGGGGCTTCGGCGGGATCGGCACCCGCCTCGCCGGCTACCTGAGCGCGCTCGGGGCACAGGTGACCGGGGTCGCCACCACCGCCGGTGAGCGGGAGGGCTACCCCGTCATCACCCCCACCGACCTGCCCGAGGCGCTGCCCGGGACCGACGTGCTCGTCAACATCCTGCCCGCCACACCGGACACCGCGGGCGCCGTCGGAGCCGAGGTGCTGCGCTCGCTGCCCGAGCACGCCTGGCTGGTCAACGTCGGCCGGGGCGCCACCGTCGACGAGGAGGCGCTGCTCGCGGCGCTGGAGTCCGGCAGCATCGCCGGGGCGGCGCTGGACGTGTTCGACACCGAACCGCTCCCGGCCGACTCGCCGCTGTGGCAGGCACCGAACACGATCCTCACCCCGCACTGCGCCGGCGGCCGGCCCGACCAGCCCGAGCGCCTGATCGCCGAGAACCTGCGCCGGCTCCGGGCCGGGGAGGAGCTGCTCAACATCGTCCGGCGCTGACCCGAGGGGCGAGGTCGGCACGCATGGGGCAGAATTCACCGAGTGCGTGTCGTGATCGTGGGAGCCGGAGTCGGCGGGCTGATGCTCGCGTGTGGTCTGCAGAAGTCGGGGTTCGACGTGGTCGTGCTGGAGCGCGACGTCGACCTGGCCCGCACCGTCGGGCACGGCCTCGAACTGCGCCGGCGCGCCATGGAGGCGATCCACGCGCTGCTGCCCACCGAGGTGCTGCGCCGCCTGTACGCCCTCGCCCAGGGCACGTGGGTGGAGACCGGCTACGCGGTGCTGGACCATCAGGGCCGCCGGCTCGCCCCTGACCAGAAGGTGGACCGACCCGACGGCGTCTCCACCGACCGCGTCACGCTGCGGCTGCTGCTCGCGGGTGCCGTGGGGGACGCACTGCGCACCGGTGTGGAGGTGGTCGGTCACGAACTCACCGCCGACGGCGGGGTACGCGCCCTGCTCGGCAGCGGTGAGGTGGTCGAGGGTGACCTGCTCGTCGCGGCCGACGGCGCCGGCTCGGCCATCACCGCTTCGCTCGCAGGCGCGCCGACCTCGGCGCCCACCTCCCTGATCGGGCTGGCCGGGCACACCCTCAGCAGCCGGCTGGAGGAGGACTCCCAGGTGATGCTGCGGCCCGGGGCGGCGATCGCCGTCGGGCCCGGCGGTGCCTCGCTGTACGCCGGCTACCACCACGCGCTCGACCAAGAGGTCGTGCGCACGTTCACCGCCTCTCCGCTGCACCCCGAACCCCTGTACGTGTGGGGCGCGGTGATGCTCGAGTGGACCCAGACCGCCCACCTGGCGGACCTGCACGGCGAGGCCCTCATCGAGGCGGCGCGCGAACATCTGGGCAGTCGCGGCTGGACCGACGAGCTCGCAGCCGTGGTCGGCCGGGCCGAGGCGGCGAGCGTCACCTCCTACCGTTTCCTGGGCGCCTCGGCCTACCCGGCCGGCATCGCACCCTGGTCACCCGGAGCGGTCACCGCCCTCGGGGACGCCGTCCACGCGATGCCGCCCACCGGCGGCCGGGGGGCGAGCACCGCGATCCGCGACGCGCACGTCCTGCACACCGAGCTGCTCGCGGCCCGGGAGGGGCGCACATCGCTCGTGGGCGCCGTCGGCAGCTACGAGCGCCAGATGCGCCGCTACGCCGCCCGCGCGGTGGCGAAGGCCCGTCAGCCCCGGCCGTGGACGGTTCCCGACGGGGTCAGCGGCGGGCCGGCCACCCGCGTGCCCAGCCTCGCCGGCGCGGCGGTCTCCTGGTCGAACTCCGCCGAGCAGGAGCCGCAGCGCGTCTGAGCAGCGCTAGCCGTGCTGCCCAGAGACGCTGAGCGGACCGCCGGTCAGGGCTGATATCGGGTCCTGAGCGCCTCGGCGCGCAGGTGCAACTCATGGCGGACGGATTCCGGTGCCAGTACTTCGGCATCCGTATCGAGTTGCCACACCGCCCAGACCGCATGCCGAATGTCCTCGAACGTCACCTCGAGTCGGACCCAGCCGTCGGGCTGCGACTCCTGCGCCCGCACGGTCCGCACGGTACCCAGGAGTTCATCGTGGCGTGGCGATCGGACCCGGACGACCACGGGAATGTGGTCCTCGGAGAGGAACTGAGCACCGCGCTCGGCCCAGATGCGGTCGAGGTCGACCTGCGCAGGACGCTGTGCCGGATCGGTGAGTGCTTCGGCGCTGACCATCCGCGATAGCCGGTACGTGCGGTCGTGCCCGGACTTGGTCGCCAGCAGATAGGTGCGGCCGCGCACGGTGACCAGGCCGACGGGGTCGACGGTGCGGGGGCTCGGCGATGTGCCGGGTGCTGCGTAGGAGAAGCGGAGGCGACGTCCGGAGATGACCGCAACGCGGACCTCGCCCATCACCCCGTCGGCCAGGACCTCGGTCACCGCCCGTCGTGACAGCAGGTCGTTCGCAGGCTCGACCAAGAACCGGCCGGCAGCCTCGGCGAGTCTCGCGCGGTGTCCCTCGGGTAGCGCGTCGACGACCTTGCGCATCGCAGAGGCCAGCGGCGCGCTGAGCCCGAAAACCTTCTCCGCGCGGTCGGATCCTGCGGTGAGCAGCGCGAGGGCTTCGTCGTGGTTCAGGCCGGTCAGCTCTGTACGGAACCCGGACAACAGCGTGTAGCCGCCGTGGCGGCCACGCTCTGCGTAGACGGGGACGCCCGCGGTCGAGAGCGCGTCGATGTCACGGAGCACTGTACGCGCGGACACCTCAAGCTCATGCGCCAGTTGGTCCGCGGTCATGCGACCTCGCTGGCGCAGGAGCAACACCAGCGAGACGAGTCGGTCTGCCCGCATAGTGCACTCTCTACCAGAAATCACGACACAACGTGTCGTGATTTGTTGTGAACCTGGATGTGCAGCCAAAGCCGGTGGCCTTGGGGCCGCCGCGCACATGCACGATGGACGATCGGAGAACCCATGGAACGCACGGCAGTGAACCCGGTGACGTGGTCGCAGGAGATGGGCTTCAATCAGGGCGAAGTCGTCTCGGGAGCGACACGGACGCTGTACATCTCGGGACAGACGGCGATGGGCAAGGACGGCCGGCCCGAGCACGAGGGGGACGTCGCGGCCCAGCTCGCGCTCGCGGTGGCCAATCTCGAGGCGGTGCTCGCCGAGGCGGGCATGTCACTGGCGAATTTGGTCCGCCTCAACGTCTACACCACGGATGCGGACGCCTTGTTCCCCCACTATGGCGTGCTCGCCGGGAAGCTCGGGGCCGCCGGAGTCTCTCCCACGACCACGATGCTCGAAGTATCCCGACTGGCGATACCCGGTCAGGTGATCGAGCTCGAAGGAACCGCTGTCGCGTAGCGCGACCTCCTCACTTCTCACCACTGGGCGGCCGGCGGGTTGGCCCCGCCGGCCGTCCATCAATCCCGACGAGCGCCATATCTCACGCAGAACGGCGCTCCCCCTCCCCGCCACCGTCACCATGTCGTACGTCTCGTCATCGACCCCACTACGCCTACGACAGCACGTCGCCGGCGCCCTCGTCGCAGCTCTCCACAAGCGCGATCCGCCCACCGGTACCGAGCCGCAACCGCCCCGCCGGGACGGCCAGCACCTGCCCGGCTCGCAGCACCGCCCGTTCATCGGTGTGCACCCAGCCCGGCCCGTCCAGCGCCACGACATCCGCCTCGCCACCGGCCTCGAGGTCAGCCTCACCGCTCACCTGCGTGAGCGAGACCCCCCGCAGCGACGGGTAGCGCACCACGCCCCCGCGCCCCACCCCGGGCACGAGGCGGCCCGGTCCCACCCGCGGCTGCAGGCGCTGCAGCACCTCCTGCGTCGGCACCGGCTCGAGCGAGAGACCGACGGTGATGGGCCGTCCGCGCAGCGCCGCGATGTGCAGGGCACGGCCGGTGAGCATGCCGTGGACCGCACCGGGCCCGACATCGAGGACCTCACCGGGGCTGAGCCTGATCTCGTGCAGGAAGGTCGTCACCAGCAGCCCGGGGTCGTCCGGGTGGTGCCGAGCGACGCCGAGCAGGCGGGTCAGCGCCGGGCGCCCGGTGCACCCCGGCGCTGCGTCCGCCACCCGGCGGGCGAGGGAGATCTGCGCCGCCCGCCCGGTCGCGAAGATGAGCCCCAGCGCATACAACAGCGCCTCACCCCGGTCGGGCCGGCGCAGCACCGAGATCACGTCGGCCAGCCCGTACACGCCCAGCGTCTCCAGGTCCTGGGCCACCTCGGCGGGATCACGGAAACCGGTCAGGACCGTGGCCGGGGTCGCTGCCACGATCCGGACCGGCCCGTCCTGCCCGCGCCGCAACTGCAGGGGTAGGGGGTGGTCGGCGCGCATCCACCAGACCCGGCCCGGGTCCTCCCCGCGCCGTCCGGCGGCGCGCGCGGGTGCGCCGCTCTCCCGCTGAGCGCGCACTCTCATCGCCAGGTTCCCCCCTGCCGGCCGGATCGGCCATGCCTGCCTCGGCATACATCGACATCGTCTGCCTGTGCAGCATCACCGGCGGAAACGAACAGGGCGTGGCCGTGCGCCTACGGTGCGGTGAACCTTGCAGGGGCAGCAGCGGCGTCCGACGGCGCAGGCCACCTCTCCCCCGCGGCCAGCACGGCCCCGTGCGCACCCGCCCACACGCCGAGGGCCGCGGTCCTGATCTCGGGCAGGTGGTGGAAGGTGGCGGCGCGCTCGGCCGCCTCGACCGCGGGATGGACCGTCCAGCGCGGGGACCGCGCCAACCCGCCGCCGACGACGATCATCCCCGGATCGAGCAGGGCGCTGGCCTGCAGAATGGCACGGGCGAGCCCGTCCGTGGCCCGCCGCAGCACCGTGCGGGCGGCGCGATCCCCGGCCTCGGCCGCCAGGACCACGTCCAGCGCCGTGGGGGTCTCGCCGGTGGTCGATCGCTCCTGCAGCCATCGGCGTCCGACGTGGGCACCGCCGATCAACGTCTCCAGGCAGCCGACCTGCCCGCAGGAGCACTCGTGCGGTGCTCCGACCGCCACATGCCCGATCTCACCGGCACCTCCGTGCGCCCCGGCCCGCACCTCCCCGTCGACCACATGCGCGCCCGCGACTCCGGTACCCAGGGCGATCACGAAGACGTCGCGGCAGTCCCGGCCGGCACCGAGGGTGGCCTCCCCGAGCGCCATGGCGGTGCCGTCCTGCACGGCCACACCGGGGATGCCGACCTGCGCCGCGAGCGCCGCTGCCGGGTCGAGCCCGTCCAGCCACGGCATGTTGGTGCTGCGGCCCACCAGTCCCGAGTGCGGGTCCAGGGTGCCGGCGATCGTGAGCCCGAACCGCCCCACCGGGTGATCGGCCTGCACACCGGCGACCGCGGCGGCCAGGTCCGCCAGCCGCCCGGTCGGGACGGCACGCCGGTCCAGGACCTCCGTGGCGCCCGCCTCGACCAGGAGCAGCTTGGTCTGCGTGGCTCCGTAGTCGATCCCCAGCACCCCGGTCACCGGGCGCCCCGGACGCCGGCGGTCTCGCCCGCGCGGGTGAAGATCTGCGCTCGCAGCTCCGGTGGGCTCACGAAGGTGTCGAAGGGGAACATCGGACGCCGGATCCGCTCGTGCCCGAGCCGCGCGATGTCCTGGTCCACCGGGCCGGGGGTGAGCGCGAGCGTCCACCCCTGCGCAATGGCGTGCAACGTCGGTTCCAGATAGCCGATCTTGGTGATGATGAGGTCCGCAGCCGCAGGGTCGAGCCCGAGCCGGGCGAAATCGTCGGTGGCGTGGAACGCCTTGCGTCGCTCGGTCACGATCACGTGGACGCCGCCCACGCGGATCACGGCCACCCGACCCGCCACCGGATCGGTGTGCAGGCCGTGCAGGACGCCAAGGACGCGCGCCGGAGGGCTGACCCGGTCGTCCACCCGCGCTCCGACGTTCACATCGACAGTGTCCCCCACCTCCCGCGCCGCCAGGCCGGTGTCCCGGTTATCGAACACCTCGGCGTCGAAAACCGAGGCCACGTAGGTCACCGGCGCCGCGTCGGCGATCAGGTCGGCCCGCGCCAGCACCCGGGTGAGGGTCCAGGTGACGTCACCGGAGCCACCGGCTCCGGGATTGTCGCCGGAGTCACTGATCAGGTACGGCCGCCCGCCACCGCCGGCATGGTGGGCAAGGGCTGCGTCGATCGCCTCGTCCAGGCCGGCGATGGGACCGACGAACTCGAACTCCTCCCGCACGTCCCACAATGCGCCGGCCAGCTCCTCGGCGGCCGCGGCGACGGCGCCCTCGTCCTGGCCGGTCACCAGCACCGAGGCGTGGCAGCGTGGCTCGTCCGCCCACGCGTACCCGATCCAGATCGAGGCGTCGGTGATACCAGTCCGCTCGGTGACCGCGGGGATGCGCCCGTAGAGGCTGCGGGCCGGCTCCACCCGCGTCGAGGTCTGCTCGCCCGCGAGCAGGATCGGCACCGGCACCCACGCCCGGACCGGTCGGCCGGCGCGGCCCACCCAGGCGAGCAGGTCCCGGGCGGAGCGCTCGCGCGTCTGCCATGCGTCCTCGTGCGGGGCCATGCGGAAGCAGGTCGGCAGGTCCACCGCGGCCACGAACCGCTGCGAGAGGTTGCCGTGCAGGTCCATCGGGGCCGCGATCACCGGCCCCGGCCCGACGGCGCCGCGCACCGCCTCGACCAGGTCCCCTTCGGCGTCACTCATCCCGACCACGCTCATGGCGCCGTGGATGTCGAGATACACCCCATCCAGCGGCGCCTGCGCGCGGGCGGCGCGCAGGCCGGCCACGATCCGCTCCCGGAAATCCTGGTAGACCTCGGTGCGCACCTGCCCACCCGGGATCGCCTTGGTGACCAGCACCCCGATCCACTCCGCCGCCTCGCGCAGCGGCTCGCCCGCGGCCAGGAACGGGTAGCGGGTGAGGACTTCGGCCTCCTCGAGCAGCGGGAAGTCCTGGTAGCCCGCGCGGTGAGCGGCGTAGGCGCTGGACTCGATCCCGATACCGACGATCGCGACCCGTGGTCGCTGTGTCATGCCACTCCTCTTATCTGCCGGCGATGCCGGCGGTTGCGATGCCCTTGACGAGGTGCTTCTGGAGCACGATCACCAGGATGGTGGTGGGGATCATCGAGATGATCGAGGCGGCCATCTGCAGGTCCCACCGGGTACCGAACTGCCCGGCGAAGGTCGCCAGACCGATCGGCAGGGTGCCGAGATAGCCGTAGTCGTTGACCACGATCAGCGGCCACAGGTAGCTGTTCCAAAAGGTGATGAAGGTGAACACGGTCAGCACCGCAACCGCCGAACGGGCCAGCGGCAGGATGATCGAGACGAACGAGCGGACCGGGCCGGCGCCGTCCACCCGGGCCGCCTCCTCCAGCTCGTAGGGGATCCCGCGCAGGAACTGGCGCAGCAGGAAGGTCCCGAAGGCGGTGAACGCGAACGGCAGGATCAGCGCCTGCGGGGTGTTCACCCAGCCGAACCACTGCATCAGCTGGAACATCGGCACCACCAGCACCTCCTGCGGCACCATCAGGGTGACCAGGAAGAGCACGAAGACCACGTCCCGGCCGCGCCAGCGCAACCGTCCGAACGCATAGCCCGCCGTGGTCGAGACCACGTTGACCACGATCGTGCCTGCGATCGCCACGAAGAAGGAGTTGCCGATGTAGGTCCAGAACGGCCCGAACCGGAACACCTCGGCGAAGTTGGACCATCGCACCTCCTCCCCCACCAGCGTGGGCGGGACGGCGAAGATCTGATCGTTGGGCTTGAGCGCCGAGAACACCGCATAGATCAGCGGGATCGCGAAGATCACCGCGGCCAGCACCACGCACACGTAGGCGATGACCGTGCCGGCGGTGACGGGCTGCTTCTGCTTCTGCGGGCTCGGATCCGCCGCCGGGGCCACCTGCAGCTCACCCGGACGACCGGTCACGTCGGCGATGACCTCAGACCTCATAGTGCACCCACCTCTTCTGCGCCGAGAACTGCAGCGCCGTCAGCGCGATGATGATCGCGAACAGGATCCACGCAGCGGCTGCGGCCAGGCCCATCTGCTGGAAGGTGAAGGCCTGCTCGTAGATGAACATCACGATCGGGATGGTCGCGTTGCCCGGGCCGCCCCCGGTCAGCAGCTGCGGCTGGACGAACACCTGCATCGAGGTGATCATCGTCATCACCGTCGTGAAGAAGATCGCCGGGCTCAGCAGTGGCACGGTGATCCGGGCGAACATCCGCCACCCGGTCGCGCCGTCGAGCCGGGCGGCCTCCAGCACCGACTCGGGCAGCTGCTCCAGCGCCGCGCAGAAGATGAGCATGTTGTAGCCCATCCCCTGCCACACCGACATCACCACCACCATCACCATCGCCCACTGCGGATGGCTGAGGAAGCTCGGCAGCTCGATCCCGAAGGCCGAGGTGGAGATCCCGTTGAACAGCCCGTTCGGCTGCAGCAGCATCTTCCACACCAGCACATTGGCCACCATCGGGGTCACCACCGGGATGAAGAACAGCACCCGGAAGACCGCCCGGCCCTTGATCCGCGGGCTCAGCAGCAGCGCGAGGGTCAGCGACACCGCCAGGTTCAACGGCACGAACAGCACCGTGAAGATGGCCGAGTTGCGCAGCGCCGGCCAGAAATCGGGATGGCTGGTGAACAGCTCGACGTAGTTGCCCACGCCCACGAAGGAGCGATCCCCCCACGCCGGCCACTCGAACAGGCTCATCACGATCGAGAGCACCACCGGGGCGATCGTGAAGACGGTCAGCCCCGCCAGGGCCGGGGAGATGAACCCCAGCGCCTGGCGGGACTCGATCCGCCGCAACCTGCTCTGGGCGCGCCGGGGCGGCGCCGCAGGAGCCTCGGTCGCAGTCATCGATCAGTCGCCGAACTGCTGCTGTGCCTGCTCCAGCACCTCGGTCATCGTCGACTGCTCCGTGTAGACGGTCACCAGGTTCGGCTGGACGGCCTCGTTCACCTGCGCCCAGTCGTCGGTGGTGCGCTGGCCCTCCAGGCCGGTGAAGACGGCGTCGAAGGTGGTCTGGACCTCGTCCCGCACCTCCTCGTCGAGAGAGTCGAAGTACAGCGGCTGGGAGCTGGTCCGCGCCGGGTAGCTGCGGCCCGAGGAGGCGATCTGGTCCTGGGCGGCCTCACCCACGAGCGAGCCGAGCACCTGCAGCGCCGCCTCCGGGTTCTCGCAGTCGGCCGAGATCCCGTAGCCGGAGCCGAGTACGAGGCCCAGGCGCTCGCCGTCGGCTGCGGGCAGGTCGGCCATGCCGGCGGCGAAGCCGGCCTCGTTGTTCAGGTAGCTGACGGCGTTCCAGGTGCCGTCCACCGCCATGGCGACGTTGCCGGCCTGGTACTCCTGCTCACCCCAGCCGGTGTCGGAGGCCGAGGGCGGCAGGGAGCCGTGGCCCTCGGTGGCGATGGAGGCGTACCACTCGGAAGCCTCCACGAAGGCGGGGTCGGTCAGCGCCAGCTCACCGGACTCGGTCACCGGCTGCACCCCCGCCTGGGCGATGGGCAGCGACATCCACTGGAACTCCCCCATGCCCATGCCGAACGCGGTGCCGTCCGTGCCCAGGCCGTCCAGGGTGGCCTCGAAGTCCTCGAAGCTCCACCCCGCCTCGGGCTCGTCAACGCCGGCCTCGGCGAACATGTCCTTGTTGTAATAGAGCAGCATCGCGGCCACGTCGTAGGGGATGCCGTAGAGCTCACCGTCGTAGCTCATGATGTCCAGTGAGCCCTCGGTGAAGTCGGCGGGGTCGATTCCGGCCGTGGCCAGCTCCTCCTCGCCCAGCGGCATGAACGCCTCGTGGTAGCCGGACAGGCGCTGGCCGTTCATCGACGTCACGCAGGCGACGTTGCCCGAGGCCAGGTTGGTGGTCAGCTTGGTGAAGTAGTCGTTCCAGGGCGAGTGCTGCAGGGAGATGTCCAGGTCGGGGTTCTCCTCCTGCGCGATCGCGAGCTGGGCCTCGAGGGCCTCGATGTCGGACTCGCTGCCGGCCCACATGTCCCACGTGACCGAGGTGCCGCCGGAGTTGTCACCTCCGCCGCCGCCGTTGCCTCCGTCGCCGCTTCCCGACGGCGTCCCGCAGGCTCCGAGCGCCAGCGCGGTTCCTGCAGCGGTCATTGCTGCCAGAGATCTGCTGATCTTCATCCTTCGTCCAATCTCGATGGGAGGGGCCTCACGCGTCTGCGGTGAGGAAGAGTTCGACCACGGGGATGGCCACATCCGGCCGGGTCGTGGGCAGGTGGAGGGTCAGGGTGCCCGGAGCCTGCCCGCCGGGCTCGGTGTTCCAGGCCTGCTGGTCGGGGTCGGTCTGAGTGGCCCGCAGTTGGGAGCCGTCGTGCAGGAACCTCGCGAAGGCGACCTTGTCGGCGAGGCCGGCGAGGTGGACGTGGCCGAACGGCCAGGTCAGCAGGTGCAGGTAGAGGCGGTCACCGTTGCGGGTCAGGACCGTGCCCGAGGGCGCCTCGAACCCGGCCGCGCCGGCGCCGATCACCGACCGTTCGTGCAGGCGCATCCAGTCCCCGAGCGCCTGCAGCGACGCCTGGTCACGCGGGGCGATCCCGCCCCGGCCGTCGGGCCCGATGTTCAGCAGCAGGTTGCCGTTCTTGGACACGGTGTCCACCAGCATTCGCAGCAACAGGTCGGGGGACTTGATGTCGAGATTGTCGCGGTCGTATCCCCACGAGCCGTTCAGCGTCTGGCAGGCCTCCCACATGACCTCCGTGCCGCCGGAGGTCATGGGGCCGTCCGGCTGATACTGCTCCGGGGTGACCAGATCGCCGGGGATCCACAGCCGGTCGTTGACGATGATGTCCGGCTGCAGCTCGCGGGTCATCGCCAGCAGGCCCTCGGAGTCCCAGTCCTGCGGCCCCTTGCCCGCCCAGCCCTCACGCTCCTCCACGTAGCTGAAGTCGTAGAACAGGTAGTCGATGCGGCCATAGCGCGTCAGGAGCTCGCGGACCTGGCCGTGAAGGTACTCGCGGTAGCGGGCCATGTCCCGGCCCTCGTTCAGCGCGCGTGCATCCTCCCGGTCCCGCAGCGGGTGGTGGTAATCGATGGTGAAGTCCGGGTGGTGCCAGTCGATGAGCGAGTAGTACAGGCCCACCTTCAGTCCCTCGGCACGGAAGGCCTCGACGTACTCGGCCACGATGTCGCGCCCGAAGGTGGCCGCCGAGCTGTAGTCCGAGAGTGCGGTGTCGTACATCGCGAAGCCCTCGTGGTGCTTGGCCGTCAGGACGGCGTAGCGCATCCCGGCGGCCTTGGCCGCCCTGGCCGTGGCCGCGGCATCGAACTGGTCCGGGTCGAAGAACCGCGCGTTCTTCTCGTACTCCTCGGGGGCGGTGCGCTCGTGCGTCATCACCCACTCGTGCCGGCCGAGCAGGCTGTAGAGCCCGAAGTGGATGAACAGACCGAAACGGTCGTGCGTGAACCAGTCATGCGCGTGCGCCATCGTGTGAGGTACTCCTTCGCCGTGTCGTGTTCCACCGTCGGAACTCCGCGTACTTCCTACGCTAGACATCCGATGTTCTTGTTGTCCATGGCTTAAGTGTCACGAAGAAGTTACTTTTGTTCCGCATGAAGTTCACTTCATCCGGGTATCCTGCGGTCATGTCCCGACGAAAGAGCACGGCCGCGGCGCAGGACGAGATCCTCATGCTCATCGGCTCCGGCCGGGCACGGTCGCGCCGCGAGCTGGCCGATGCGCTCGATCTGTCCCCCTCCACGGTGTCCCAGCACGTGCAGGCACTGCTCACCGACGGGCGCCTCGTCGAAGGCGAGTCCGGGGAGTCCAGCGGCGGTCGCCGCCCGCGTGAACTGCGCCTGACCGATCGGGACGAGTACCTCGGCGCCATCGATCTCGGTGGCGCGCACGCCCGCATCGGACTCGTGCGACGCGGGGCGGGCATCGTGGCGACCCGCGAGATCGCGGTCGACCTGGGCGAAGGCGCTCCGGGTGTCATCGGCTCCGTGGCCACCGCGCTCGCCGCTCTGGCCGCCGACTCCGCCGGGGCCGGACGTCTGGTCGGTGCCGGGATCTCGCTACCAGGGCCCGTGGACGTGGACCGGGGCACCGTGGAGAGCCCCTCCCGCATGCCCGGGTGGCAGGGGCATGACATCGGACGTCTGCTCGAGAACGCCACCGGCGTACCGGGCGTGGTCGAGAACGACGCGAACGCGATGGCGCTCGGTGAGCACTTCGCCCGGACCGAGCGGGCGGAGCACTCCGTCACCGTCAAGGCGGGCACGGCGATCGGTGCCGGGATCGTGGTACGCGGCACCGTCTACCACGGCGCCGGCGGGGTGGCCGGGGACATCACCCACACCCGCGTCAGCGCCGCCGGGGAGACGCCGTGCTCCTGCGGCAACCTCGGCTGCCTGGAGACGGTGGCCTCGGGCGCGGCACTGGTCCGGCTGCTGCGCGAGCAGGGGTACGCCGTCAGCACGACGGCGGACGTGCTCGCCCACGTGCGCGACGCCGACCCCGTCGCCACCACGCTCGCCCGCACCGCCGGGCGGCACCTCGGCGAGGTGCTGTGCGCCGTCGTGAACTTCTTCAATCCCGGGGCGGTCTACCTGGGTGGGGCGCTGGCCACCCTCGAGCCGTTCGTCTCGGCGATCCGCAGCCAGCTCTACGCCGGGTCCCATCCGATGATGACCCGGTCACTGGTGATCGAGCCGGCGCTGCTGGGCGCGGACGCCAGCCTGACCGGCGTGGTGCGGATGCTCGACGAGTCGCTGTTCCGGCTCGGTCGCTGATGCTCAGCGGGTGGGGTCGAGGACGTCGATCACCGCCGACCGGGCCCGCGCGAGGGCCGTGCGCAGCACCACCAGCCGGGGATCGGGCAGGTCGTAGAACTCGCGCCGTGGCACGGCGGTCAGGGTTCGCCGCGCGAGCTCGGGCATCTCCTCCAGCACCCCTGCCGCGAGCGCCCGGTCACCGCCGAGCACGAGGCCCGACGGCGTCACCTCCGCCGCTGCCCACAGTTCGGCCATGGCGGTGGCCACGCGGGCGACGAGCGCATCGGACTGGTTGCCGCGCCGTCGGGCGAAGCGTTGCTGGGACCAGCCGCCGGCCGCGGTGCGTGACTGGACGTAGCGCCGGCCGGTCCGGTGGCGCACCAGCTCCTCACCCGAGGCCATCCCGACCGACCAGCCGCCTCGGCGCACCAGCACGATCGCGAGTGCGTCCGGGCCGGCCGCCCAGCGGCCGAGCTCGGCCCAGTCACCGATTCCCGCGCCTCCGGGCGGACTCTGCGGCCCGGCCGGCGGCCTCGCACCCGGCCAGGCG
This sequence comes from Ruania suaedae, assembly GCF_021049265.1. Lineage (NCBI taxonomy): Bacteria > Bacillati > Actinomycetota > Actinomycetes > Micrococcales > Ruaniaceae > Ruania > Ruania suaedae. The sequence goes on along the minus strand of NZ_CP088018.1, from coordinate 667,260 downwards.
TTCAGGTGCGCCCGGGCGCCGTCGGGTGCGCGCAGGTGCAGCCGGTCCACCTCCACCTCGGCGGTGGTGCCGGGGTGGCCCTTGGCGAAGCGGTCCACCCAGCCGGGCAGCCGGGCAGCACTGATCTCGAGTCGGCGTTCCACCCGGGCATCGTGGCAGACGCCGCGACACGGCTCAGCCGATGCCGGCCCGGCGCCGGGTGCTGCGGTTGGCGTGCACGCTCCAGCGCGGTACCCATCGCCACAGCGCGAGCACGGCCAGCAACCCTAGCCCGCCGGTGGCCCCGATCCCCGCGGCGAGTGATCCGAGCGCGGCACCGGCCGAGACCACCAGCGGGCCGGCCGCCATCCCGGCGTCGGAGTAGAGCCGCCAGACTCCCAGGAACTGGGGGCGGCCGTGCTCGGGGGAGGTGTCGGCGGCGAGGGTCATCAGCACCCCGGAGCCGATGCCGTTGCCCAGGCCCAGCAGGACGGCCACGATGCTCACCGTCAGCAGCGTCTCGGCGAACGGCAGGAACAGCATCGACAGACCCGTCACGAGCATCGAGGGGACGGCGATCCAGAGCCGGCCCATCCGGTCCATGATCTTGCCGGCCGGGTAGAACAGCAGCATGTCCACGGCGCCGGCGATGCCGAAGACCACACTCGTCACCGCCGGGGCGTAGCCGAGGCTCTCGGTCCACAGCGGCAGCACGGTCTGGCGCGCCCCGCGCATCGACCCCACAAGCACCACCGCGGTGCCCAGGGTGAGGAAGACGGCGCGGTGGTCACGGAAGACCGACCGGATGGAGGCCCGCGGACGATCGGCGGTGTGCCCGCGGGCCGGTGCGCGGGAGGGCTCGTGCGGGGCCGCGCGCCAGACCACCAGCGCCGAGGCGAGCGAGGTGGCCACCGCCAGCCAGTAGGACGGCGCAGGATCGGGGCGGCCGAGCACCAGCGCGGCGCCCAGGAACGGGCCCACGAAGATGCCGATCCGGCCCACCCCGCCGAGCGAGGAGAGCGCCCGGGCGCGCTGCATCGGCGGGATCACCTCGGTCAGGTACGCCTGCCGGGCGAGCCCGTAGACGGCGGCCGTCGCCCCCACGATCAGCACGCCCGCGCCCAGCACCACCAGGTTCGGGGCCAGGGCGCACGCGGTCAGGGCCGCCATCGCCACTGCCGAGGAGGCGATCATCGTGGCGCGTTCGCCGAACCGGGATGTCAGCGCACCGGCGGGAAGGTCGGCGAGGATGTGCCCGACCGGGATCAGCGCGGCCAGCAGCGCTGCCGTCGCACCGCTGGCCCCGAGCGCGGTGGCGCTGACCACCACCATCGGTGTCATGGCGCCGATTCCGACGCTGAACAGCAGCGCCGGCAGGTAGACCCCGCGGATCAGCGGACGCAGCGCCGTCACCCCGGGCCGGGAGGAGCCGGAAGGGGCGGCAGCAGGCGAGCGGCCCGCTGAAGCGGACCGCTCGCCCTTGTCGCTCGGATCAGATGACTTCTTCGTCTCCGCCCCCACCACGCCGTTCGATGGTGAACCCGCCGCCGCCGAAGACCGGCTTGCTGGCCGAGATCACCGTCGACTTGCTGTCCGCGACCGAGGGCGCGGAGCCGAGGGTTGCAGCATTCGCTGCGACCGGTGCTGCCAGCAGCAGGCCGATACCGGCCGCCACGGCTGCGATGGCGCGTCGCGCCTTGAAGTTGCCCCGCATTGGTCTGTCCTCTCGTTACGGCACCGACTCCCGAACGCCGGTGCCTGTGCCCCTAGCGTAGCGACCGTTGGTCGCTCGAACAGAAGCAAACCTCAGGACTCGCCGGAAGAGGATTCGCCGTCGACGACGACGATGCGGTCCTCATCCAGGACCAGGTCGCTCTGGGACCATTCATGGCCCTGCGGGGCGACGTCGGTCTCGGAGTGCGCACCGCACCCGTGGTCGAGGGAGACGACCTTGCCGTCGTCGGGTGACCACTCGTTGGCACACACCGCGAACAGCTGACCGAGGGAGCCGGCGATCGGGACGAGGAAGCCGCACGAGGCGCAGCATTTCTCGGCCGCGCGCGCTCCGCTGGACTCCGGGCCCTGCGACCCGTGGTACCAGCGGGTCGCGGCGGCGTCGAGCGCCTTGGCGTTCATCACCCGGTCGCGGCCCAGCCCCAGTTCGACGATCGCCAGCCGGTCCGTCTCCGGGTCCCCGGTGGCGACGTAGCCGCGCTCGAGCCGGTCGTCCTCGGCCACGTGCGGCAACCGGTCGGTGGGACCGAGGTCACCGGGGGCGAGCCGCTCCGACCACGGTAACCACTCCGGGGCGAGCAGCGCGCCCTCTCCGGGCAACAGCCCGCTCTCGCACACCGTCGCCGTGCGCGAGCGCGGAGCGCGCGAGACCGAGACGTACCAGCGCCACCCCAGGTAGCCGGGCATGGTCACCGCGAAGGAGTGGATCCCCAGCCGCTCGGACTCGAGCGCGAACCCGAGGTGCTCCCCCACGCCGTCGGTGGTGGAGGTCAGCGCCTCGCGCGCGAGCTCGACCGCACCCTCGAGCACCGCATCCTTGGTGGGACGGCGCCCGGGGGACGCCTTCCCGGTGAACGTGGCAGTGGTCATGCGGTGCCCTCCTCGGGCTGGGGGTGGGTGCTCATGCGTCGAACTCGTCGGCCACGGCGCGCAGCAGCTTGGCCAGCTGGGCCGACTCGGCCGACTCCGGGTAGCGGCCCGAGCGCAGGCGTCCGCCGGCCTTGTCGAGCCACTTGATCAGGTCCTCGACGATCGGGGCCATCTCGTCGGCGGGCCGGCGCCTGGCCTTGGCCACCGAGGGGACCGGGTCCAGGAGCGTGACCGACAGCGCCTGCGGGCCACGACGCCCGTCCGCGACGCTGAACTCGACTCGGCTGCCCTTGCGGGGCGCGGTGACGTCGGCCGGGAGCGCCGAGGCGTGGAGGAAGACCTCGCCGCCGTCGTCGGCGGCGATGAAGCCGAAACCACGGTCGGCGTCGAAGTACTTGACCTTGCCGGTGGGCACGAGGATGTCCTGACTCTTGACGGGATCGAGAGCGAGCGCGCCAGGGGCACACTCGCCGACTGAGTTTACCGGGCCCGCCCGGACCGGTGCGACCGCAATATCGGGCCGGCCGTAGACTCATCAGGATGTCCACCGGTGTGTTCCCCGCGCCCGACCTCGCGGAGGTCCTGCGCGGCTGGGACGACGCCGCCCTCGCCGCCCTGCTGCGCCGCCGGCCGGATCTGGCCACCCCACCCCCGACCTCGATCACCGCGCTCGCGAGCCGGGCCGGGGCGCGCGGATCGATGCAGCGGGCGCTGACCACCCTCGACTCCCCGACCGCCACGGTCGCCGAGGCACTGGTGCTGCTGCCGGGGGGCGCCGATGCGCAGACGCTCGCGGCCGCCGTCGGAGGTAGCCGCGCGGATCTGGCACGCCCGCTGGCCGCCCTGAGCGGGCTCGCCCTGCTGAGTACCGACGGCGACCGCCTCCACCCCGTGCCCGGCCTCGCCGAGGCCGTCGGGTCCCACCCGCTCGGTCTGGGGCCGCCGCTGGTGGAGCTGGGTGCCCGCCCCGACGCGGGGTGGCCGACCACGACCCATGCCCTCGCCGAGGTGATGGTCGCCGCGCCCGACGGCGCCCGCCGGATGCTCGAGGCGCTGACCTGGGGTCCGCCGGTCGGCACGGTCGCCCACGACATCCCCGCCTCCGCCCGCTGGCTGCTCGACCACCACGTGCTCGTCCGGCGATCGGGCACCGAACTGGTGTTGCCGCGTGAGGTCGGGATCGCCGCCCGCGGAGGCCGGCTGGTGCGTTCACTGCCCTCCACGGCAGCGCTGGACCCTGCCCCCACCCGGGACGAGGCGACAGTGGCGGCCGAATCGGTGCGCGCCACCGAGGAGTTGCTCGGGCAGATCGAGAAGACCCTCGGGCACTGGGGCAACCGGCCGCCCCGGGTGCTGCGGGCCGGTGGCGTGGGCGTGCGGGAGATCCGGCAGCTGGCGGTGGCCGTGGACGCCGACCCCACGCGCACCACGCTCGCGGTGGAACTGGCCGCGATGCTCGGCCTGGTGGGCCGCCTGCACGACGACGACGGGTCGGCGTGGGCGCCTACTCCGGCCACCGAGGAGTGGGCGGAGGGGGATCTCCCGTCGCGATGGGCAGAGCTCGTGCTCGGCTGGGTGCGATGGCGGCGAACTCCGTGGCTGGCCGGCACCCGGGATGACCGCGGCACGTTGCGCTCGGCGCTCGGCCCGTCCCTGGAGCGCCACTGGGCACCGGTGCTGCGGCGCCGGGTGCTGGCGACGCTCGCGGCCTGGCCGGCCGGCGGCGCCCCCGGGGCGGAGGCGGTGCGCGAGCGCCTCGGCTGGTTCAGCGCGCGATCAGTACCCCCGCAGGCTGCGGTCGAGGCGGTGCTGGCGGAGGTGGCAGCCCTCGGACTGACCGGGGCGGGAGCCCTGACGGGCGCAGGCCGGGTGCTGGTGGATGCCCTGGGCGGGCCCGAGGCGGAGCGTGCGGACGCCGAGGAGACCGAGCCGGACGCAAGCGTCCGGACGGCCATGGCCGAGGCCTTCCGGGCCCAGCTACCCCCCGCCGTCGAGGACCTGATCCTGCAGGGCGACCTCACCGGCGTCGTGCCCGGCCGCCCCGGGCCCGCGCTGGCGGCGCTGCTGGCGCAGGCGGCAGAGGTGGAGAGCCAGGGCGCGGCGGTGACCGTGCGCTTCACGGCCGCGAGCGTGCGCCGGGCACTCGAGCAGGGTTCCTCCGCGGGAGACCTGCTCGAACGGTTGCGCGCCGCGTCCCGGCACGTGCCGCAGCCGCTGGAGTACCTGATCCATGACACCGCCCGCACCCACGGGCAGGTCCGGGTGGGCACCGCACGCTCGTTCGTGCGGGTCGACGAGTCCACCGCCGCCCGCCTGCTCGGCGAGCCGGCACTCGGCGGGCTCGGGCTGCGCGCCATCGCGCCCACCGTACTCATCGCCCGCGCGGAGCCGGCCGAACTGGTGGCAGCACTGCGGGACGCGGGCGCGAACCCGGTGCTGGAAGGTCCCGACGGGGCCACGATTGCGATCCCCCGCACCCGTGCCCGGGCACCACACCCGGCCATGGCGGAGGAGTCACCCGAAACGCCATCGGCGGCCGAGGTCGTCCGGCACATGCGCGCCGGGGAGGAGCGGGCCCGGCACCTGCTCGCCGACCGGGCACGCGCCGTCGACGACACGGACGCCTCGCACACGCTGGAGGCGCTGCGGATGGCGGCACGCAGCGGCACCTCGGTGGAGCTCGAGGTGGCCGGTGGCCGCGGGGGCACGCAGACGCGCGTGGTGCTGCCGCTCGCCGTGGACGGTGGCTGGGTGCGGGTGCGCGACGTGCGCCGGGAGGCCGACATCACGGTCGCTCCGCACCGGATCGTAGCCGTGCGCCCGGTCGGGTGAGGCGCGCGCGCAGGTGAGACACTGATCTGATGCCCGACGGCCCCCTCATCGTCCAGTCCGACAAGTCCCTGCTGCTCGAGGTCGACCACGAGCAGGCCGGCGCCTGCCGGCGCGCCATCGCGCCCTTCGCCGAGCTCGAGCGGGCGCCCGAGCACATCCACACCTACCGGCTCACCCCGCTGGGGCTGTGGAACGCCCGCGCCGCCGGCCACGACGCCGAGCAGGTGGTCGACACCCTGATCCAGTACTCGCGCTATCCGGTGCCGCACGCGCTGCTGGTCGACATCGCCGAGACGATGTCACGCTATGGACGGTTGCAGCTGATGCAGCACCCCACCCACGGGCTGGTGCTGCACGCCCTCGACGAGCCCGTGCTGCACGAGGTGCTGCGCTCCAAGCGCACCGCCGGCCTGGTGGGGGCGAAGGTCGACGCCACCACCGTCGTCGTGCACCCGAGCGAGCGTGGCCACCTCAAGCAGGTGCTCGTCAAGCTCGGCTGGCCGGCGGAGGACCTCGCCGGCTACGTCGACGGCGAGAAGCACGAGATCACCCTCAACACCGCCGACTGGTCGCTGCGGCCCTATCAGGAGGAGGCGGTGGACACGTTCTGGCACGGCGGCAGCGGCGTCGTCGTGCTTCCCTGCGGGGCAGGAAAGACGCTCGTCGGAGCCGGGGCGATGGCCCAGTCGGGTACCACCACGCTCATCCTGGTGACCAATACCGTCAGCGCCCGGCAGTGGCGCGACGAGCTGGTGCGGCGCACCTCCCTGACCGAGGAGGAGATCGGCGAGTACTCCGGCGCCCGCAAGGAGATCCGGCCGGTCACCATCGCCACCTACCAGGTGCTCACCACCCGGCGGAAGGGCACCTACCCGCACCTGGACCTGCTCGACGCGCGCGACTGGGGGCTCATCGTCTACGACGAGGTGCACCTGCTGCCCGCCCCGATCTTCCGGATGACGGCGGACCTACAGGCCCGCAGGCGCCTCGGGCTGACCGCCACGCTGGTGCGTGAGGACGGCCGCGAGGACGAGGTGTTCTCCCTCATCGGGCCCAAGCGCTACGACGCGCCATGGAAGGACATCGAGGCGCAGGGCTACATCGCCCCGGCCGACTGCACCGAGGTGCGGCTGGACCTCGCGCACTCCGACCGGATGACCTACGCGATCGCCGAGCCGGAGGACCGCTACCGACTCGCGGCCACCGCGCCGGCGAAGACGGCCGTGGTGCGCGAACTGCTGAAGAAGCACCTCGGCGAGCAGACGCTGATCATCGGCCAGTACATCGACCAGCTGACCGAGCTCGGCGAGGCCCTCGATGCGCCCGTCATCACCGGGAGCACCACCGTGCCCGAGCGCCAGCGGCTGTTCGAGGCCTTCCGCACCGGTGATCTCCACACCCTGGTGGTCAGCAAGGTGGCGAACTTCTCCATCGACCTGCCCGAGGCGGCGGTGGCGATCCAGATCTCCGGCTCGTTCGGCTCCCGGCAGGAGGAGGCCCAACGCCTCGGCCGGGTGATGCGGCCCAAGGCCGACGGGCGCAAGGCCCACTTCTACGCGGTCGTCACCCGCGACACCGTCGACCAGGAGTTCGCCGCCCACCGGCAGCGGTTCCTAGCCGAGCAGGGCTACGCCTACTCGATCGTCGACGCCGAGGACCTGCTCGGAACCGGCGCCTGAGGCGCCAGCACGCCACGCACCATCTCCCGCAGCATCGGGCCCTCCCGTGCGGCGGTGAACGCCGGATCGGTCGCGATCTGCTCCAGGAATCCGTCCATCAGCAGCCGCACCCAGGAGACCAGCCGCTCGATCGACAGGTCGGTACGGATCCGGCCGGCGCCCTGCCCGCGCTGCAGGCACTCCCCCAGGAGTTCGCGCTGGGCTCGCTCATCCGCCTCGAGGGCCGCTGCCACGCGCTCCTGCGTCATGACGGCCGCGACGGCGCGCACGAACCCCGCCAGGCGCGGGTCGCTCGCGTCCTCGATCAGCTGGTCCACGATCCGCAGCACGGCTGCCATCGGATCCTCGATGCGTGCGACAGCATCGCGGAGCCGGCTGACATCGTCGGTGCCCAGCTCCAGGATGGCGAGCAGCACCTCCACCTTGGTCGGGAAGTAGTGGAAGAAGGTGCCCGATCCGATCCGCGCCTCCCGGCAGATCGCGGCGGTGGTGGCGCGATCGTAGCCGCGGGCAGTGATCACGGTCAGGGCCGCATCGATGATCTGCAGGCGGCGGGCCTCATGACGCTGCGGGTCGACTGTCCGCGCCACGCCCGGCTCCTCCCACCCTCCGGACCTGCACCCGGCCGTCCCGGTAGCGCACCGCCAGGTCCGCCTCCCGCAGCGCTGCCTCGGCCTCGGTGCGCTCCCTCGGTTTACGCCGCGCCTCCTGCCACCGCCCGATCAGCGCATGCTCGGCCGCGCTGAACCCGGGGCGTCCGTCCATCCAGCGCTGGTAGTCGCCCTCGAACGGATCCTCCTGCCGCCATGGGTAGTCGAACTCGCGCAGAGTGCGAGCCAGCGAGGCGCTCTCGAGCGCTTCGGCATTCAGCCGGGCCCGCACGCGGCCCCGCTCATCGAGCACGACGACGTCCCGCCCGTCCGGGTGGATGCTCGCCACCTCGGCGCGCTCGATCCACCCCTCCCGCCCCTCCTGGCGGTACTCCAGATGGTCGGTCGCCACGGTCAGCGACAGCGCCTCATGGACGATCGTCATCGCGAGGAGCACGCCGCCGACCACTCCGAGCAGCACGCCGATCGGAATCGACCAGGCCCATGGCAGGCCGGCGATCACCTCCAGCAGACCCGGAACCGGGAGCGGCGAGCGCTCGATCAGCCCGACCAACCAGGCGGCCAGCGCCGGCCCGCCGAACCCGAGACCGACACCGGGCGCCAGGACCGCCAGCCCGAAGCCGAGGGGGACGGCGCGGGACTGGTGCAGGTGGGTGATCTCCATGGGTCGAATAGTAGAGCACGTACTCTACTAATTGGAACCCGCCTCCCGGCCCCACCGCGTTCGCAGCACGGGCCGCCCGGACCGGAATGCAGCCGTCGACACTTTTTCCATTCCTCACACCGCGTCGTGATTTTGTCATTCGCTTTTCCCGTATCGCAATCCAGTAAATTGCGGTACGATCGCCATTATCGGGGCTTCAGCAGGCTCTTTTCTTGCAGCCCGGATTTCCACTCGCTTCGGATCGCCAGTGCTGGTGCTCGCCACGAGAGGCGTGCCGCACGAACGACCGGAGGCACCATCATGGGGACCCATTCGACGATCAGTGGCGCGGACAAACTGCGAACAGTTCATCATCGGGGCGTCGCCGCGGCCCTTGTGGCGATCACGCTTGTGCTCGTTCTCGCCGGGCTCATCCTCGCCCCCGTCCCGGCGTCGGCCGCCACGCCGACGGTGGGACTCGGCACCACCCTGAGTTATTCCGTGCTCGGCGGCGAGACCGTGACCAATACCGGCGAGACCACCATGAACGGTGATCTCGGCGTGAGCCCCGGCAGCGCGATCACGGGATTTCCTCCCGGCGAGTTCGGCGGGACGCGGCACGCCGGCGACGCGCACGCCGCCCAAGCCCAATCGGACCTGGGGATCGCCTACGTCGATGCCGCAGGCCGGGCGCCCACGGCTGCTGTCACCGGCGACCTGGTCGGTCTGACGCTGCCCGACGGCGTCTACAGGTCCAGCGGGCCACTCGAGCTGAGCGGGACGTTGACGCTGGACGGTCAGGGCAACACCGACTCCGTCTTCATCTTCCAGGTCGCCTCCACGCTGATCACCGCCTCGGCCAGCGACGTCGATCTCATCAACGGTGCTCAGGCGTGCAACGTGTTCTGGCAGGTCGGTTCCTCGGCCACCCTGGGCACCGACTCCACCTTCGTCGGAACGATCATGGCGTCGGCCTCGGTCACGGTCACCACCGGGGCAGAGGTCGAAGGCCGGGCCCTGGCGCGCACCGCCCAGGTCTCCCTGGACACCAACGTCTTCACGGCACCTGGGTGCGAGAGCTCCACGCCCACACCGACCGGGACACCCACGGCGACACCCACAGCCACCGGAGGCCCCACCGGGGATCCGAGCCCCACCGGATCCCCGACAGCAGGGCCGACCGGCACACCGACGGCGTCCCCCACCGGGACACCGACCACGTCCCCGACCGGCTCGACCACCGGCGACGCGGCCGGTGACTCGACCGGCGGCCAGGACGATGTCGCGGCCGACGGCGACGATGACGCGGCGGGCAGCGACGGTGGCGCGACGAGCGGTGCCGACGGCAATGCAGGCGATTCCTCGAGCGACGACGGGACCGGCGCTGAGGCGGATGCGCAGGCGGATGAGACCACGGCGAGCCAGACCACCGGGGAGGAGCTGTCCGAGACGGGTCTCAGCCCGTGGATCGGTGTGATGCTCGGCCTGGGTGGGGTCCTCCTGCTGGTCGGCCTCGTCCTCGTCCTCGTCCGCCGCCGGCAGCTGCACTGAGCGACCGGACCCGTGCCTACGGCGTAGGCATCACCGGCTACGCGTCAGCGGCGATCTGCAGCGCGAGCTCGCAGAACATCGAGTCGGCCCAGGAGAACCACGGCCGGCTGAACACCGCGGGGTCATCGCGGTGGAAGCTCTCGTGCACGTGCCCGGTGCCGGCGTCGGTGCGCACGATCAGCTCCAGCAGCTCGCGCTGTTCGGCGGGGTCGGTGCTCGTCAGTCCCTGGACCGCGAGCGCGATCGGCCAGATCCGGTCCGGGCCGGTGTGGGGGCTGCCGATCCCGGCGCCGGCCGCCCCGGCGAAGTACCAGGGGTTGTCCGTGCTGAGCACCAGCGCGCGAGTGGCGCGGTAGATCTGCGGATCGAGCACATCGGGTGCGAGCATCGGCAGGCTCAGCAGGCTCGGCATGTTCGCGTCGTCCATCAGCAGCACCCCGCCGAGGCCGTCCACCTCGTAGGCGTACACCCGGCCGTGCCGCGGGTGCTCGACGGTCCCGTGCTCAGCCACCCCCGCCGTCAACTCGCCGGCCAGCGAGCGAGCCCGGGCGGCGAGTGCAGCCTCGGACCACACCTCCTCGGCGACCTCGGCGAAGCCGAGCAGCGCCTGCGCGGCGGTGAGGTTGGCCGGCACGTTGTAGCCGAAGGTGCAGGCGTCGTCGGAGGGGCGGAACCCGCTCCAGGTCATCCCGGTGTACCCGACCGGACTGCCGAGGCCGCCGTCGGGCAGGGTCTCGGTGGCGATCGCCCCCGGGCGCTCGAACCGGTACGGGGAGAGCTCGGGGTGCCGCTGCTCGCGGGTGAGCTGGTCCATCACGGTGGCGGCCACGCGGCGAGCCCGCTCGTCCAGGTGATCGGTGCGGCCGGTCAGGCGCCAGAACCGGTGCGCGAGCTGGAGCGGGAAGGCGAGGGAGTCCACCTCGTACTTCTGCTCCCACACCCACGGATCGTCGTTGAGGTCGGCGGGCTCGTAGTGGGCGCCGCTAGCGGTGCGGTTGAAGGCGTTGGCGTACGGGTCGTGGTCGAGCTGACGGAACTGGCGCTGCAGCACGCCCGCCACCAGGTCAGCCAGCGGCGCGCACCCGCCGACCATGCGCAGGTAGGGCAGCAGCTGGGTGGTGGAGTCGCGCAACCACATGGCCGGGATGTCACCGGTGATGACGAAGACGCCGTCGCCATCGATGGTGATCGTCTCGCGCAGCGTGCGGTGCAGCGCGGCCAAGACGCGTTCGCCTACCTGCCGGCCGAGAGCGTCGGTCACGGGCGCCACGTGCGCGGCGATCGCCTGCGCGATCGGAGGGGGCACCGGGTCCAGGGTGCGTACGGGTGCGGTCATCGGCCCTCCTCGATCTCGATCCGGTGCACATGCTCGCCAGGCGTGCGCACCCCGTCGGTCCAGCACAGCACAGTCTGCGCCAGCGCCACCGGCCCGCCGTCCTCGTCCCGGCCGCCCAGAGCCTCGAGCCCGAGCCGGAAGGTGACCGTGCGTCGCTCCCCCGCCGGCACCTCAACGCTGGCCAGGTCGAGCACCTGCCGCGCCCGCGGTCGCACCCCCAGGCGCAGCCGGCGGCCGTAGAGCGGCACCACCACCCGGCGGGTGCGCGCGCCGTCGTTCCTCACCTCGGCCGTGACCTCGACGGTCCTGCCGCCGGCCAGAGCCTGCCTTCCGATCGCCGTCTCGCCCGGGGCAAGGTCGATGCGGGTGGCATCGGGGGCCCGGTGGCCGAGCAGCACCGCGCGCGGTTCGGTCACGTCCGCGTACCCGCGGGAGGTCTCGCACCGCTCGTCGTGCGCGAGCGGGAACACGCCCGAGGCGGTCGGCATGGACACCGGCAGCGCACCGCTGAAGTCCTCGTCCCCGGCGAGCAGACCGGCGAGCGCCTCACCGGCGTGCCGACCCGGGAACGGCATCAGCACCAGGGCATCACACAGCTCCCACAGCCGCCCGACGGCGTGGGGTCGCCCCGTGAGCAGCACGCCCACCACCGGGCGGCCCGCCTCGCGCGCCGCGGCGACGACGTCGAGCTGGGTGGGATCGAGCTCGACGTCGGCGAGGTCGACACCCTCCCCACTGGTCATCCCCCGGTCGACCGAGCGCGCGGCGCCGTTGCCCTCGAAGTCGCTCTCGTACAGGCGCCGGCTGGACCCGCCGAGGACCACCACGCACGCGTCCGCCCCGGCCGCAGCGGTGCGCACCCGGTCCAGGCCGCCGGGCAGCGGGTCGCGCAGCAGGCTCCCCGGCTCGTGCACGACGTCGCCGAAGCGCTCGGTCAGCCCTTCCAGGATCGTGCTCGAGCCGGGGTCCGGGTCCGGCCGGGGGGCCGTGTAGTCGCCGAGCTGGGCGTCCAGCGCGTGGGCGTTCGGGCCGACGACGGCGAGCCGACCCGGCCGCAGCGGCAGCACCGCGGACTCATCGTGCAGCAGCACCATGCTCTCGGTGGTCAGCCGGCGCACCAGCAGGTCGATACGGTCGCGATCGGCACCCGGCGGCGGATCCGGCGCGGCGTCGTCCGGCCGGGCGGACTCCTGCAGCAGGCCGAGGCGTTCCTTCGCCCCGAGCACCCGCGCGGCGGCACGGTCGAGGTCGGCGTCCTCGATCAGGCCGCGCTCGAGCGCCTCATCCAACTGGGTGTAGGCCTCGTCCCACAGGCTCAGGTCCACACCGGCGCGCAGCGCCAGCGCGGCCGCGGAGGGCAGATCCGGGGTGGCGCCGAGCAGCCGGTCAATCGCGGTGCCGTCGGCCATCACGATCCCCTGCCAGCCCCACGCCTGGCGCAGCACCTGCGTGAGCAGCGCGTGGCTGCCTGCGCACGGGACGCCGTCGACGTCGTTGTAGGCGGCCATGTAGCCGAGCACGCCCTCGCTCGCCGCGCGGTGGGCCACCGGCAGGTGCACCTCGGCCAGCTCGCGCCGCCCGATCGGGGCGCCGGAGCCGTTGCGGCCACCGATGCCCGCGCCCTGCGCGGCCAGGTGCTTGACCACGACGCCCACGTGAGCGCTGTCGATGCGCCCGGTGCCCTGCATGGCGCGCACGGTCGCGCCCATCAGCGCCGAGCTGAGCGTGGCGTCCTCGGAGAAGCACTCCTCGGCCCGGCCCCAGCGTGGGTCGCGCAGCATGTCCAGTCCGGAGAGAAGCGCCACGTGCACGCCGCGGGCGCGCAGCTCGGCCGCCACCTGCCCGGCCAGCTCCGCGACCAGGTCGACGTCCCAGGAGGCACCCTGGGCGAGGTTGACCGGCAGGAGCGTGCCGCCGAGGCCCTGCAGGCCGTGCGGCGCCTCCTCGACGAACAGCACCGGGGTGCCGTTGCCGTGGCTGCGCACGTAGTCCTGCACGAGTGCGTAGGCCTCGGCCGAGCGTTCCGGCGGGATGCCGTTGCCCCAGTGCACCCCCGACCAGGGATCGGCGCGTTGCAGTCCGTAGAGCGCGCCGAGCCCGCCCCACCGGTCCACCTCGCGCTTGAGGGTGTCGGTGAGCACGAAGCGACCGTCGATCACGTGCAGCGCGTCCCAGCCCTTGAGGCGCTGGTTGAGCTGGCCGATCCGTTCGGTGCGGCTGAGCCCGGCGAGCGCGTCGGCCACCGCCGGTGAGTGGGCATCGACGCCGCTGGCGGGGCCCGTCATCCCTTGACCGCTCCGGCCAGGAGCGCCCGCTGCATCTGGCGCTGCAGCAGCGTGTAGACGAGGTAGACCGGGAGCAGCGTGAACAGTGTGCCGGCCATCAGCACCCCGTAGTCGGTGCCGGTGGTCAACTTCAGGGTGGGCAGTGCCACCTGGATCGTGCGCTGGGCCGGGTCGGGTCCGATGATGATCAGCGAGTACAGGTACTCGTTCCAGAACGAGAGGAAGTTCAGCAGCACCACGGTGGCCACGCCCGGGATGCAGATCGGCAGGTACACGTGGCGCAGCACCATCGAGGGTGAGGCGCCGTCCATCGAGGCGGCCTCCTCCAGCTCCCGCGGCACCGCACGCATGAACTGCGTGAGGATCACCACCGCCAGCGGCATCGCCGTGGCCGGGAGCAGGAAGATGATGAAGGTCCGGGTGTGGAACAGCCCGGTGGCCGCGGCCAGCAGGAAGGTCGGGAACAGCGCGGCGAAGGTGGGGATCAGGAACCCGAGGGCGAACACCCGCTCGATCACCCGGCCGGCGCGGCCGGTCGCCCGGGCGAGGGCGAAGGAGGCGGGCACCGCGAGCAGCAGGGTGAGGACCAGGGCGCACCCGGTGACCAGGATCGAGTTGATGACGGCGCGATCCAGGTCCGCGCTGGAGATCGCCTCGGCGAAGTTGTCCAGACTCAGGGAGGTGGGCAGGCCCAGCGGGTCGGTGAAGATCTGCTCGTTGTCCTTGAACGAGGAGATGATGAAGTAGTAGAAGGGGATCAGCAGCAGGGCGGCGTAGCCCCAGGCGAGCACTCCGCTCGCGTACGTGCCGGTCCGGCCGGTGCGGGGCACCCTGCGCCTCCGCGGGGCAGCTGTGGTCGTGGTCATCGTCCCTCTCTCGATCAGTGGGTGGCCCGCAGGGACCGGCGGATGGTCAGCATCCCGAGCAGGCCGAGCACGAACAGCACCACACCCACGGCCTGGCTGTACCCGAGGTCGGCCTCGAGGAACGCCTTCTGGTAGATGAGGTAGGACAACGTCGTGGTCTCGGTGCCGGGCCCGCCCCGGGTGAGCAGCAGCACGTTCTGCGCGGAGTTGAACAGGATCGACAGGAACTGCAGCATCGCGACCACGCCCACGAAGTCACGGGCGATCGGCCAGTAGATCCCCCAGGCCACGCGCAGGGAGCCGGCGCCGTCCAGGTGCGCGGCCTGCACGACGGCTTCGTCCACGGAGTCCAGGCGCGCCGCGAGCAGCACGGCCGAGTAGCCGATGCCGGCCCACAGGTCCAGGGCGATCAGCGAGGGCAGTGCGGTGGCGGGGTCGGCAAGCCAGGCCCGCTCGTCCGGGAGCCCGACCATCCCGAGTACCCCGTTGAGCAGACCATCGGGGTTGAGCAGCGAGTAGAACACCAGGGCGGCCGCCGGTGCCGAGATGAGCGCGGGGATGAACAGCAGGTACCGCAACGTGCGGTGCCCACGCGGGCGCTGCACCACGTAGTAGGCGAGCAGGAAGGCCAGCACGATCATCACCGGCAGCCCCACGCCGAGCTGGACGGCACTGTTGCGCACCGCATCCCAGAACACCGGGTCGTTGAACACCGTGCTGAAGTTGCCCGCGCCGGCGAACGTCGGCGTGATGAGCATGCCGGGCCAGCGCAGCAGCGCCACCACGAACATGGCGATCACCGGCCCGATCGTGAACAGCGCGTACCAGACCAGGCCCGGCAGGGCCATGCCCGGGAAGCGTTCCTTCACCGGCGTGCGGCTCAGTGAGGCGGGTGCCGCGGGGCGCGTGGCGCGCGGCTGCAGGACGGTGGCCATGGGGCCGACTCCTTCGTTCGGTGGGGGCGCCGTCAGACGTTGCGGTAGGCCGTCTCGACGAGCTCGATGATCTGGTCGGCACCGACTCCGGGGCCGTAGGCCTGGGCAGTCGCCGCGGTGAGCGGTTCGAAGGCCGTGTCCGGGATGAGCAGGTCGGGCAGGATCACCGGGTCGACGGTCCCGCTGGCCATGACGTCCTGGGCCTGGGCCACCAGCGGGTAGTCCTCGCTGCGCGTCTCGGTGATGGCGTTCATGTCCCGGCCGGACTCGAGGATGAACTCGCCGATCACCGGCTCGCTGAAGAGGTACTCGATGAACGGGCGGACCAGGTCCAGCTTGCGCGAGCCGTTCTCGCTGATCCACAGGCCCATCCCGTTGAAGCTCTGGATCACGCTGGGCTGGTCGAGCACGGCGCTGGCGGGCACCGGCCAGCCACCGATGGTGGTCTCCGCCGCGCGGTCGTCGGGCACCAGTGCCAGCGCCGAGGACATCGACGACATGATCGCCGACTCCCCGGCCGTGTACTGGGTGAGCATCGAGTCGGAGTTGAAGCCCTGGGCGTTGTCCACGAACACCCCGGCCTCGCGCAGCTCGACGAAGTGCTCGACGCCGGCGGCGGCCCCCGGGCTGTCTCCCAGCCGGCCGCTTGCGAACACCTCGCGCGCCTGCTCGGGGGTGAGGAACGACTGCAGGATCTGCATGAACAGCTTCTGCCCGGTCCAGTCGCTGCCGCCGATCGCCACCGGGCCGTAGCCCGCCGAGCGCAACCGGTCGGCCGCCTCGTACAGCTCCTCGGTGGTGGTGGGCACCTCGAGCCCGACCTCCTCGAGGATGCGGTGGTTGAAGGCGACCGGCCAGTTCGTGCGGGTGTAGGGGAAGGCGCGCACCCGCCCCTGCTCGTCGGTCCACTCCTCGACCGCGCCGTCGGTGATCCGGTCCGCCAGGCCCCACTCCTCGAGGTAGGGGTTGACCGGCACGGTCGCCCCGGCCTCGGTCCAGGCGAGGGTCTTGCCGACCATGTTGACGATCGCGATGTCGGCCTCCTTGCCGGCCAGCACCGAGGTCTCGAACACAATCGGCAGGTCGGAACCATTGCTCAGGGTGGCGATCTGCGCGCCGAACTCCTCCCGGTACCGCTGCACCACCCGGCGATAGACGTCCGCACCGGCCACGGCGCCGGCGAACTGTGCGTGCACCACGAGGGTCTCGTCTCCGCTGGCGGCGGGCATGAGGGAGGCGCACCCGCCGAGCATCGGCGCGAGCACGCCACCGCCGAGCCCGGCTCCCAGGAGCGCGCGACGGCTGAGCGTGGAAGACATGGGACTCTCCAGCGAGATCGAGGGCAGACAGGCGGGTTCAGTGGCGTCGACCGCTCTCCCGGACATGCCAGAAGCGAGGCGAAGGCTCACGTGTACCGCTTTACAAGCAGGGAACGTATACCGCTTTACAAGCGCACGTCAAGGCCGTAGGTTGTGACACCGGACCAGCCCGCCGACCCGACCGAGAGACCGATGCCGTCCCAGCCCACCGCGCCCAGGAAGCGACCGACCATCGCCGACGTCGCCCGCCTGGCCGGGGTCTCACCGTCCGCGGTCTCGCACGCGTTCAACGCGCGCCCGAACGTCTCGGCCGAGACCGCCGTCCGGATCCGGGCCGCAGCCGATGAGCTCAACTGGCGCCCGAACGTCGCCAGCCGGCGCGTCTCCGGGGCCGCCGGGCGCAGCCTCGGACTGGTCATCAGCCAGGACGGCACGTCCTTCCGGCGCGACCCGTTCTTCGTCCGCCTGCTCGCCGGGCTCACCGCACCGCTCGCGGAGATCGGCTGGTCGCTCTCGCTCACGGTGGTCGACCCCCCGGACGAGACCGAGATCTATCGGCAGTGGTGGAACGAGCAGCGGGTCGACGGCTTCCTCCTGGTGGACCTGCGCACCGACGACGCCCGGCCCCCGCTGCTGCAGAGCCTGGGTGCGCCGGCGGTGCTCCTCGGATCCCCGATCCCCGGCGCGACCGCCCCCGCGGTCACGCTCGCCGACGAGGCGGCGCTGGTGGACGTGCTCGGGCATCTCGCCGCGCTCGGGCACCGGGATGTCGCCCGGGTGGACAGCGCAGCACGCCTGGCGCACGTCCGGGAACGCTCGCAGCGGTTCGTCGCTGCTGCCGCCCGGCATGCGATGACGGCCTCGGTGCTGCGCTGGCCCGCCGATGCCGAGGACCCGGTTCAGCAGGTCCTGCGCGAGCGAGGCCGGGCCACCGCGCTGATCGTCGACAGCGAGTCGATCGCGGCGTCGATCGTCTCCCACGCACCCGAGGTCGGTGTGCAGGTGCCCGAGGACGTCTCGGTGATCGCCTGGGAGGACTCCTGGGTCAGTCAGTTGGTCCGCCCCCGCCTCACCGCGCTCGAGGCGCCGGTGGAGGCCAGTGCCCGCATCGCCGTCGACCTGCTCGCCCGGCTCGCCCGCGGCGAGTCCGTGGACTCGGTGATGGTGCCCGGACGCAGCCTCGTGGTGCGCGAGTCCACCGGCCCCGCCCCCTCCTGACCCACCCCACTGCCGATCCTGCTAGGAGAACTGTGCCCGCTCTGCCCGACGCCTCGCCGACCGCCCCGACCCCGCGCTTCGGGGCGAACTGGGTCCCCTCCCACGACTGGATGTTCCAGTGGATGGCCATCGAGCCCGACGCCGTGCGCCGCGACTTCGAGGCCCTCGCCGGCCTGGGCCTGGACCATGTGCGGGTGTTCCCGCTGTGGCCGGTGCTGCAGCCCAACCGGACCCTGATCCGCGCCCGCGCGCTCGATGACATCCGGCTGGTGGCCGACCTCGCGGCCGAGCTCGGCCTGGACATCAGCGTGGACGTGATCCAGGGACACATGTCCGGCTTCGACTTCGTCCCTGCGTGGCTGGTGAACTGGCACGAGGGGAACATGTTCACCGACCCCGCCGCGGTGCAGGCCCAGGCGGACCTGGTCGCTGCCGTCTACGACTGTGTGCGGGACGCCCCGAACCTGATCGGTCTGACTCTCGGCAACGAGCTCAACCAGTTCCAGCCGCCCAACCCGGCCGCCATGCCCGCTGACACCTCCCAGGTGACGCACTGGCTCACCTCGCTGCTGGAGGCGCCGCGCGACCCGGAGCCCGGCCACCTCATCACCCACAGCGAGAACGACCACCTCTGGTATCGCGACGGCCACCCCTTCGTGCCCACGCACGCCTCCCGCCTGGGTGACGTGACCACGGTGCACTCATGGATCTTCAACGGCACGGCAGCGCGATACGGGGGCCTGTCGGGCCAGTCGGTGCGGCACGCGGAGTGGATGATCGAGCTCTCCCGCGCGTTCGCCACCAACCCTGATCGACCGATCTGGCTGCAGGAGGTGGGCGCACCCTCGCTCAACCTGACGCCGGCGGAGATGCCGCAGTTCTGCACGCGCACGGTCGCCGAGGCCCTGACCACCGAGCACCTGTACGGCATCACCTGGTGGTGCTCGCACGACGTCTCGCGCACGCTCGGCGACTACAAGGACCTCGAGTACAGCCTCGGGCTGCTCGACACCGGCAACGCGGTCACCCCGGTGGGGCGCGCGTTCGCCGACGCCGTTGCCGCGGCCCGGGCCGAGCCGGCCACGCCGGCGCGGCGCACTCACGCCGTGGTGGTCGAGGTGGACGCCGACGACGTCCCGCTGGACCGCGGCGGGCTCGGCCCGGGCGGCGCTGTCTTCGAGGCCTGGCACGCAGCCGCCGAGCGCGGCGAGCGGCTCGGCGTGGCCACCCGCCGCGCGAGCGGGGACCCGGCACCCGGTGAGGCTGAGATCATCGAGAGATGACCACTCTCGGCCCGCAGCACAAGTCCTTCCCTTCCCGCACGTGGGGCCTCGAGCTCGACGACCTCGCCTCGCTGGGGCTGCGCGTCTCGGACCTGTCCACCCCACTGGTGACCCTCAGCGCCGACGCGCTGCGCCACAACACCGACCGGATGGCCCGCTGGGCGCAGGAGAGCGGCGTGCAGCTCGCCCCCCACGGCAAGACGACGATGGCACCGGCGCTGTGGCAGATGCTGCTCGACGCCGGCGCCTGGGGCATCACCGTGGCCACCGGATGGCAGGCGCAGGTGGCGCTGACCCACCACGTGCCCCGGGTGATGATCGCCAACGAGGTACTCGACCCCCACCTGCTCGGCTGGCTCGCGAGCGCCGCGCACGCGGGCCGCGTGGTGCTGTGGTGCGACAGCCTCGCCGGGGTCGAGGCCGCCGAGCGCGCGGCGGCGGCCGCCGGTGGGTCGCTGGAGGTGATCGTCGACCTGGGCGGAACGGAGGGCCGCACCGGGGTCCGGAGCGTGCCCGAGGCACTCACGGTCGCCGAGGCCGTCCTGGCCGCCGGGCACCTGCGGCTGGTGGGCAGCGGCGGCTACGAAGGAGCGCTCGCCCACGACCGCGGCGCCGCCTCGCTGGCGGAGGTCCGCACCTGGTGCGCCCGGTTGGCCGGGCTGCACGAGCAGCTGCTCGAGCGCTTCGAGACCGACAACCCGATCCTGACCGCTTCGGGCAGCCTGTACTTCGACGTCGTCGGCGCTGCGCTCGCAGGTGCGTCGGGCACGTCGGGAACGGCGAGCACCGTGGTCCTGCGCCCCGGTGCGGCACAGATCCACGACCACGGCCACTACGGGCACCTGTCCCCGCTCGCTGCCGACACCGATCCGTTGCGGCCGGCCGCGCTCGGGTGGGCACGGGTGGTCTCGGCCGCCGAGCCGGGGCTGGTGGTCCTGGACGGCGGCAAGCGCGACTTCGCCTACGACCTCGTCCTTCCCGATCTGCGGGGGCGCGACGGCGCCCCGCTGCCGGACCTGGAGGTGAGCGCACTGAACGACCAGCACACCCTGGTCCGGACCCCGCCCGGGGCGGGCCCGGCGATCGGTGAGGTGGTCCGGCTGGGTATGAGCCACCCGTGCACCATCCTGGACAAGTGGCGGCTGCTGCCGCTCATCGAAGAAGCCGGCAGCGAGGATCCGCTCGTGGTCGGCGCCGTGGAGACGTGGTTCTGATGGCACCCGCAGCATTGACGATCACCGGGGCGCTCGTCGTCGACGGCAGCGGCGAGGAGCCCCGGCACGCCACCGTGCAGGTGCACGAGGGGCGGATCACCGCGGTCGAGCCGCCGGCCGCCGCAGCGGCAACCACCACCGGCGGTGAGGTGGTCGAGGCCGGCGGGCTGGTGCTCGCGCCGGGCTTCATCGACATGCACGCTCACAGCGACCTGGCGCTGGTCTCCGGCGCGCACGCCGAGGCCAAGCTGGCCGAGGGCGTCACCACGCAGGTGATCGGCCAGGACGGGTTGGGCTATGCCCCGATGGACGATGCCTCGGCGGCCCAGCTGCGCCGTCAGATCGCCGGCTGGAACGGCGACCACCCGCTCGACTGGCGCTCGATGGCCGACTTCCTGGACGTCCTCGACGCCGGCGCGCCCACCCACGCCGCGGTGCTCACCCCGCACGGCAACCTCCGGCTGCTGGCGATGGGCAACGACCGGCGCGCCCCGCAGGACAGCGAGCTGGACCGGATGACCGGGCTGCTGCGCGAGAGCCTGGCCGCCGGCTCCGCCGGCCTGTCCATGGGCCTGACCTACGCGCCCGGGATGTACGCCCGGACCGAGGAGCTGACCGCGCTGTGCGAGGTGGTCGCCGAGGCCGGCGGTTACATCAGCCCGCACACCCGCAGCTACGGTGCCGGGGCGCTCGAGGCCTTCGCGGAGATGATCGAGCTGGGCCGGCGCACCGGCGTGCGCATGCATCTGACCCACGCCACCATGAATTTCCCGCTGAACGCCGGCCGGGGCGCCGACCTGCTCCGACTCGTCGACGAGGCCCGTGCGGACGGCGTGGAGGTCTCGATGGACACCTACCCCTATCTCGCCGGCGCCACCACGCTGAGCGCGCTCCTGCCCGGCTGGGTGAGCGAGGGTGGGCCGGACGCCACCCTGCACCGCATCGCCGAGCCACGCACTCGCCGGCGGATCCTCACCGAGCTCGACGAGACCGGCTCCGACGGTGCCCACGGCGTGCCGGTGGACTGGTCGGCGATCGAGATCTCCGGCACCGGGCAGGAGTCTCTGCGCGACCGGGTGGGCCGCCGGGTCAGCGAGCTGGCCAGGCACGAGGGCCGCCCGCCGGCCGAGGTGGCGCTGGACCTGATGAGCGCCGACGACCTCGCCACCACGATCCTCATGCACGTGGGCCACGAGGAGAATGTGCGTGCGATCATGCGCCATCCGTGGCACTGCGGCGGCTCGGACGGCATCCTCGTCGGCGAGAAGCCGCACCCGCGCGCCCGGGGCACCTTCGGGCGCTACCTGGGCCGGTACGTGCGCGAGCTCGGCGTACTCTCCCTGGCCGAGGCGGTCCGGCACCTGAGCGCCACTCCGGCCCGGGTGGTCGGTCTGGACGACCGCGGCACGATCCGGCCCGGGGCGGTGGCCGACCTGGTGCTGCTCGATCCCGAGGCGATCCGCGACACCGCCACCTACGACGATCCCCGGGGGCTGACCCATGGCGTCCGCCGGGTCTGGCTGGAGGGCCGGCCGGCCTGGCACGACGGCGCCGTGCTGGACGCACGCGCAGGACACGCGCTGCGGCTGCGCTGAGAGCACCCGCTGGCTCACGTAGGCTGCCGCGGACGACGAGAGGCCACCGATGACCGACCACGAGGCGCGCACGCCCGCCGATCTCACCGGCGTGCCCGGGCTGCTCGACCTCGCGCGTTCGCGCGGCCCGTTGTTCGGCTCCGATGCTCCGACCGGCGCCCAGATCCGGCAGCGACTGACCGCGAGCCTCGGGCTCTGGGCACACGAGCAGACCCCGGCCGCCCGCGAGCTCGCCACCTGGACCCGCGACGGCGTCACCGGGGTGGAGCTGGAGTGGGAGACCGGCGTGGGCGCCCCGGCACGGGGCCGGCTGCTGCGCCCCGCCGGTGAATCCGGGCCACTGCCCGGGGTGGCGGTGCTGCACTGCCACGGCGGCGCCAAGTACTACGGCCGGGAGAAGGTCGCCGATGGCCCCGACCCGACGCCGGAAGCCGTGCGCCGGATCCGGGAGGAGCTGTACGGGGGCCGGGCGATCGCCGACGATCTGGCACGCCGCGGGTACACCGTGCTGGCCCACGACGCCTTCGGCTGGGGCAGCCGCCGGATCCCGGTCTCATCGATGCCGGCGCGCACCCGCGCCGTGGCCGGGCTCCAGCTCGCCCGCGCGGACCGGGAAGCGCAGCGGCAGGGCCGCGAGCTCGACGAATCGGACACCTACGACGCGTTCGCCGGCCCGCACGAGGACGCGATGGCCAAGCTGCTGGGCGTCCTCGGCACCTCCTGGGGCGGGATGGTGGCCCGCGAGGACCTGATGGCGGTGGACCTGCTCGCCCGGCGAGCGGACGTGCACGACGGCGGGGTCGCCGTCGTGGGCCTGTCCGGCGGGGGTGCACGCACGGCACTGCTGACGGCGCTCAGCGATCAGGTGCGGGCGGCGGCCGTGCTGTGCATGATGGCCGGGTTCGAGGAGGTGCTGGACGGCTTCGTGCACGGCCACACCTGGATGATGATGAACCCCGGCATCGGCCGGGTCGCGGACTGGCCGGACATCGCGGCGGCCGCCGCACCCCGGCCGTTGCTGGTCGGCTACGGCGAGCGCGACGCGCTGTTCCCGCTCGCCGGCATGCGCGCCGCCCACGCCCGCATCGCGGCCCGCTACGCCCAGGCCGGGGCGCCGGAGTGCTACCGCGGGGAGTTCGTCGATGCCCCGCACGAGCTGGGGCCCGACCTGCAGGCCCGGGTGTGGCAGTTCCTCGACGAGACGATGGGCGCCTCAGCCGACGAGCGCTGAGACCGCCGCGCGCTGGTGGACCTGCGCGGAGAAGGCCGCGCCGATCTGCGTGGCCAGCCTCGTCAGGTGCTCGGTGTGACGGGCGTATCCGGCGGCGACCTCGTTGGGATCGAGCCCTTCGGCCAGCGCCCACCGGCGCATGGTCGCCTCGTCCGCCTCCGGATGGAACTGCAGGCCGAGGGCGCTGCGCAGGCGGAAGGCCTGGTAGGGGTACTGCATCGAGGAGGCCAGCCAGGTGGCGCTCCTGGGCAGCACGGTGACGGCGTCGCTGTGCATCGCCGGCACCGGCACGTCCCGCCCGAGCGTCTCGGTGACGGCGCCCAGGACCGGGTCGGACCAGGCGTCAGGGCGCATCCGCACCTCGACCACGCCGCGCTCGGGGCCGGTGGGCGCCGAGACGGTGAGCTGACCGCCGGCGGCGACGGCGAGCATCTGCGCGCCGAGGCAGATGGCCAGCGTCGGCACGTCCCGCTGGACCGCCTCGGCGAGCAGACCGCGCACCGCGGGCAGCCACGGGTGGTCGGCGTCGTCGACGGCTGCCATCGTGCCTCCCAGCACGATCAGCGCCTCGAGGTCACCCACCTCGGGCAGCGGGTCGCCGGCGTCGGGGCGCACCAGGCGCACCTCGAGATCGGTCAGCGTCCCGGCGAGCAGGCCCAGGGGCACCTCGTCCTGGTGCTGAATCACCGTGACGACGGGGGCAGGCCGTGTGGGGGAAGGGGTCTGGGTCACGGCAGGCAAGATAGCCTCGCGACCTGGTGAGCCCCAAAACGGCGCGTGAGCGCGGTCACGGAGCCGGCCGCCGTCGGGCGGAGCGCGAGGGGGACGGTGGCGGGTAGGCCTACCCGGGGCAGGTCGTTGCGCGGGGACCGGTGAACGGCGAAGATCGGGGGGTGAACCGCACCATCTCGCGCCTGCTGGCGCTCGCCGCCACCACCTTCATGCTGACGACCGTGACGGCGGGGCCGAGTCTGGCGGAGGAACCGCTGCGTGTGGCAGGTCACGTGGAGGACCTCACCTCCGAGGAGGTGCTGAGCGGGGGTGCGGCCGAGATCGAGGCCGCCACCGAGCGGCTGGCCGAGGAGACCGACCTGGACCTGTTCGTGGTCTACGTCGACTCCTTCGACGGCATGAGCCGGCAGGACTGGGCCACCGAGACCGCGATCGCTTCGGACCTGGGCGTCAACGACGCGCTGCTGGCCGTCGCGGTCGAGGACCGTGCGTACGCCACCTCCTATGACGACGCGTTCCCGCTCTCCGAGAGCCAGACCGACCGGGTCGAGGCCGACGCCGAGGACTACCTCGCCGCCGACGACTGGACCGGGGCCGCCGTCGCGCTCGCCGACGGGCTGCGCAGCGAGGCCGCCGGGGGTGGGGGCGCGAGCGCGATCTGGTGGCTGCTCGGCGCCGGGCTGGTGATCATCCTCGTCGTGGTGGTGATCCGGTCCTGGCTGCGTTCGCGCCGCCGCAGGCAGGCCGTGGCTGCCGGCGGTGGCCCGGGCGGGAGGCCGGCGGGACCGGCCACCCCTCCCCCGCCGCCGGGTTCACCCGAGGCCGAGCTGGCCGGGGTGCCCGTGGCCGAGCTGGAGCAGCGCGCCGGCTCGGCTCTGGTGGCCCTGGACGACGCCGTCCGCAGCTCCGAGCAGGAGCTCGCCTTCGCCGAGGCCCAGTTCGGGCTGCAGGCGATCCAGCGGTTCCGCGGCGCGGTGGAGAGCTCGAAGAAGCAGCTCGGTGAGGCGTTCGCGGTCCAGAACCGGCTCGAGCGCAGTGCCGCCACGAGCGAGGCCCAGCGCCGCAGTGACCTGATCCGCATCCTCACGCTGTGCGAGGAGGCCGACCGCACCCTCGACGAGCAGGCCGAGGGCTTCGCCGAGCTGCGGGACATGCAGGCCAGGGCTCCGCAGGCCCTGGACGAGATCGAGCAGCGGGCGCAGGAGATCGCCGACACGATCCCGCCCGCCGAGCACGCCCTGAACCAGCTGCGCGCCACCTACCCGGCCACGGCGCTGGAGTCGGTGGCCAAGGCGCCCGAGCAGGCACGTCACCTGCTCACCGCCGCCGAGGAGGCGGTGCGCGCAGGCCGCGAACGGCTCGCCGCGGAGGAGCGCAACGCCGCCGTCGCCTACGTCCGCACGGCCGAGGACGCACTCGGCCAGGCGGTCGCCCTGGTGGAGTCGGTGCACCAGGGCAGCCTGCAGCTGGCCGAGGCCCGATCCCGGCTGGAGCCGGCGCTGGCCTCCATCCGGGCTGACCTGGTCGACGCCGAGCGGCTCGCGCGGGGCGACTCCCGCGTGCAGGGGATCCTCCCCCGGGCGAACGCCGCGATCGAGCAGGCGCAGCTCGCCCGCGAGACCGGGGACCCGATCGCGGCCCTGGCGGAGATCACCGCCGCCGAGGACGCCCTCGACGAGGCGCTGGCACCCCACCGCCAGGAGGTCGAGCACCGCCAGCGGGCAGCGGCGAAGATCCCGACCGGGATGCAGCGCGCGGAGGACCTCGTGCGCTCGGTGAACTCCTACATCGAGACCCACCGGGGCGCCGTCGGTGCTCAGGCACGCACGCGCCTGGCCGAGGCCACCGACATGCTCGGGCAGGCCCGCGCCGACCGGGACTCCGACCCGGCCCGCACCATCGACCGGCTCAACCGGGCGTGGCAGGCCGCCTCCCAGGCGCGCGACCTCGCCCATGCCGATGTGCGCCGATGGGAGGCCGGCCACGACGACGGCTACGGCGGGTTCGGCGGGTCCACCTCCGGACGCAGCGGCTACGGCCACCGCGGTGGAGGGATCGACGTCGGCTCGCTGATCCTGGGCGGCATCCTCGGTGAGGTCTTCGACAACGACCATCGGGGCGGCTTCGGCGGGTTCGGGGGCGGCTTCAGCGGCGGGTTCGGCGGGAGCCGGTCCCGCGGGGGCGGCGGGGGCTTCGGAGGCGGGTTCGGAGGCGGCGGTAGCCGCGGACGAGGAGGTGGCGGCCGCTTCTGATCGCAGACAGACAAAGTCCGAGCGAGACGATCTCGGGCTGCCGCACGTTCGACCCACCAGACCCACGTTCGAAAGGACCGCTCATGACGGAGAAGCAGACCATCCTCGGCCGGATCGCCCAGCTGACGAAGGCGAACATCAACTCCCTGATCGACCGCGCCGAGGACCCGCAGAAGATGCTGGACCAGCTCGTGCGGGACTACACCAACAACATCGCCGAGGCCGAGCAGGCAGTGGCGCAGACGATCGGCAATCTGCGCCTGGCCGAGCAGGACTACAACGACGACGTCGCCGCCACACGTGAGTGGGGCAACAAGGCCCTGGCCGCCTCCCGCAAGGCGGACGAGATGCGCCAGGCCGGGGACAGCGCCGGCGCCGACCGCTACGACAACCTCGCCAAGGTGGCCCTGGGCAGGCAGCTGGACTTCGAGCGCGAGGTCAAGCAGGCCGAGCCGATCCTCGCCTCCCAGAACGAGGTGGTCGAGAAGCTCAAGAACGGCCTCGCCATCATGAAGGACAAGCTCGGCCAGCTGAAGGTCAAGCGCGACCAGCTCGCGGCCCGGGCCAAGTCGGCCGAGGCGCAGGCCAAGGTGCAGGACGCCGTCTCCTCCATCAACGTCCTGGACCCCACCAGCGAGCTCTCCCGCTACGAGGAGCAGATCCGCCGTCAGGAAGCACTCGTGGCCGGCAAGGCCGAGATCGCGTCCAGCTCGCTGGACGCTCAGTTCGACGAGCTGGAGACCAGCGGCGACACCCTCGAGGTCGAGGCGCGGCTCGCGGCTCTGAAGTCCGGCGGGGCCGCCGGGCAGATCGGGCACTGACGCCCCGGCCGAGCGCTGAGCGGTGCGGCATCGACGCACGCCACGCCGCACGGCTCAGCGCTCGGCGCGCACTACTGTGGGTCCATGTCGCAGATCCCGGAGGGCCCCCGCACCTACCTGCTCGTGGACGGTGAGAACATCGACGCCACGCTCGGGATGAGCGTGCTGGGCCGCCGCCCCGCCTCGGAGGAGCGGCCCCGATGGGATCGAATCACCGAGCACGCCCGGGCACGCTGGGGCAACCCGGTCACCGCGCTGTTCTTCCTCAACGCCACCAGCGGCCAGATGCCGATGAGCTTCGTGCAGGCGCTGCTGGCCATGGGCTACCACCCGATCCCGCTCTCCGGCGAGCCGGGCGAGAAGGTCGTCGACATCGGTATCCAGCGCACCCTCGCCGAGCTGCGCACCCGCCCGGGCGACGTGCTGCTGGCCAGCCATGACGGCGATTTCCTGCCCCAGGTGGAGGATCTGCTCGACGGCGAGCGCCGCGTCGGCCTGATCGCCTTCCGCGAGTTCGTCAACCTCCAGTTCGCCGAGCTGGCCGATCGCGGCCTGGAGGTGGTGGACCTGGAGGACGACATCCACGCCTTCACCGTGCCGCTGCCGCGGGTGCGGATCATCCCGCTGGCCTCGTTCGACCCGGCGCGCTACCTCTAGGCAGCGACCGGCCGGCCCCGGGCTCACCGATCTCGGGCTCACACCGCTGAGGGGTCCGAAACTCAGGGTCCGAGCCCCCCCAGGGGCCGAACTTTCGGCCCTTTCGGCGGGTTGACCCTGAGTTTCGGACCCCTCGAGCGTGCTGGGCCGACCGCGCCGATCAGCCCTTGACGGCTCCGGCGGTCAGGCCGTTGGCCATCTTGTTCTGCACGAACAGGAACACGATGATCACCGGGATCGCCACCAGCGCGGAGGCCGCCATCAGGCCACCCCAGTCGGTGGCCTCGAAGGAGGTGTTGTAGCGGGCCAGCCACAGCGGCAGCGTCGCGGCGGACTCCCGCTGCAGCACCACCAGCGCCAGCACGTACTCGTTCCAGGCGCTCAGCAGCGCGAACACCCCGGAGGCGACGATCCCCGGTGCCAGCAACGGCAGGGTGATCCGCAGGAACGCCCCCAGCTTCGAGCAGCCGTCGATCTGGCCGGCCTCCTCGAGCTCGTACGGGATGCCGTCCACGAAGCCCTTGAGCATCCAGATGGTGATCGGCACCGAGGCGCCGGCGTAAAGCACGCTCAACCCGAGCACGCTGTTGATCAGTCCCCAGCCGTCGAGCATCCGGAACTGGGAGATGAACAGCGCCTCGGCCGGGATCATCTGGATCACCAGGATGGTCAGTACCACCGGACCCTTGCCGCGGAACTTGAAACGGCTGATCGCGGCGGCCGCCAGGACGGCCGAGACCAGCGCCATGGCCACGGCCAGAGCGGTGGCGATCACACTCATCCGCATCGCCGCCCAGAAGGAGGAGTCGCCGATGATGCGCGTGTAGTTGTCCCCGGTGAACGGCGAGGGCCAGAACTGCGGCTCGGATCCGTACAGGACCTCGTCCGGCTGCAGGCTCGAGTTCACCATCCAGTAGATGGGGAAGACCCACAGCAGCGCCAGCAGTAGCGCTCCGATATTGCGTGCCCCACGGCCCAGGAGGCGCGAGGTGGGCTGACGGCGCCGGCGCGGCCCGGCCGGGCCCGCTGCCGTTCCGCTCGAGGGCGCGGTCGTGGAAGAGGTTGCCATGGTCATCACGCGTCATCTCCCTGGCGGACTAGCTGGCGGACGTAGAGGCCGGTCAGCAGCAGGGTGAGCAGCAGCATGATGGTGGCCACGGCGGCCCCCTGCCCGTACTCTCCCTGGCCGAGGCCGATCTGGTAGACGTAGGTGCCCAGCACGTTGGTCTCGCTCGAGATGCCGCCTGCGGTCTGCAGCACGGAGATCTGGGTGAAGACCCGCAGGTCCCAGATGATCTGCAGGGTGGCCACGAGCATCAGCACCGTGGCGATGCCGGGGATGGTGATGTGCCGGAAGCGCTGCAGCGGGCCGGCACCGTCCAGCTGGGCGGCCTCGTACAGGCTGGTGTCGACCTGGGTCATCGCGGCATAGGTGAGGAAGAGGACCAGCGGCACGCTCCCCCAGGCGATGACGGCGCCGGCGATGACGAAGAACGAGAGCGGGTCCAGCAACCAGGCGTGGTTGTCGAAGCCTTCCAGTCCCAGACCGACCAGGACGGCGTTGACCACGCCGGAGCTCGGGTTGAACAGCCACTGCCAGACCGTCAGCGAGGACAGGTGCGGCGTGGCCCAGGCCAGCAGCATCGCACTCTGCACGGCCACCCGCGCCCAGGTCCGCACGCCGGTGAGCAACCAGGCGGTGAGCACCCCGATGACCATGGTCAGACCGGCCACGACGGCGCAGAAGACGATCGAGCGGGCGAAGACCGCCCAGAAGTCGGCGTCGCTGAGCACCCGGGTGTAGTTGTCGAACCAGACCCACGGCGCATCCTGGCCGAACTGCTGGGCGAGCCCGAACTCCTGGAAGGACATCACGAACTGGCGCACCAGCGGGTAGCCCTGTGCGACCAGGACGATGGCGATCGCCGGCAGCCCGATCAGCAGCGGGTAGAACGCCTGTAGGCGTGTGCGCCCGGAGCGGCGGCGCACGGGCGGCGCAGCGCTCACCGGAGCGGCCGCCGAGACCTCGGTACCGGCCATGGTTGTCCTCCTCGTCCCCGGCCCCCGCTTCGCGCGGGGCGCCGGCATCAGGACCAGCCACAAGGACCGGGACCGGGCGTGCTGCCCGGTCCCGGTCCGAGGGTCAGTCGTTGAGCAGCTGAGCCACCGTCGCGTCGGTGTCGGCCGCGAGGGTCTGCGGGTCCTCCCCCTGCGCGAGCTGGACCATCATGTCCCGGATGACGTCGTTGCCCTCGACGACGCCCCAGTTCTCGGCGTTCGGGGTCATGACGGCGTTCTCCACGGCGGTGATCTCTGCCTCGCCGACCTCGGTCTCGGCCAGCGGCTCCGCGTAGGTGCTGTTGCCGGGGACCCAGCCACCGTCGGAGGCGAAGTAGGTCTGGAACTCCTCGCTCATCGTCAGGCGCAGCAGGTCACGGGCGTACTCCTGGTTCTCCGAGGCGGCGGGGATGCCGAGGTTGGAGCCGCCGGCGAACACGTGACCGACCGAGCCGGGCTCCTCACCGGGCAGTGCCATCACGCCGGTGTCCTCCTGCAGCTCGGGCGCGATCTCGTCGTACATCAGGTGCAGGCCGGAGAACATCCCGGCGCGCCCCTCGTTGTAGGCGATGTAGGGCTGGCGCGACTCGTCGACGCTGGCGGAGGCCGCCGTGGCGGTGCCCTCCGTGTAGAGGCGCTGCAGGTTCTCCAGCGCCGCGATGCCCTCGGGCTCGGAGAGGGTGCCGACCCACTCCTCGCCGTCCTGCTCGGCGAAGTTCGCCCCGTAGGTGAAGACCCAACCCATGGCCGAGCCGAAGTCGCGGGCCGGCAGGTACATGCCCTCGAAGTCGTCGGTGCCCTCCGGGTTGGCTGCCTGCAGCGCGATCGCCGCGTCGGTGAGCTCCTCGATCGAGGTGGGCAGCGGGATGCCGGCCTCCTCGAAGAGGGACTCGCGGTAGTAGATCACCCGGGATCCGGCGAACATCGGGGCCGCGTACAGCGAGCCGTCGAAGGTCCCGGCCTCCACGAGGCTGGGGACGAGCTCGTCGCCGCCGATCTCCTCCTGCATGTCCGAGATGTCGCTGAGGGCACCGGCGGCACTGAAGGTGATCACCTGCGAGTTACCGAACTCGACCAGGTCG
The DNA here is from genome assembly GCF_021049265.1 of Ruania suaedae. NCBI lineage: Bacteria > Bacillati > Actinomycetota > Actinomycetes > Micrococcales > Ruaniaceae > Ruania > Ruania suaedae. Next base: position 636,477 of record NZ_CP088018.1, on the reverse strand, counting down.
GGGGTCTGGTCCGGGCTGGCGAGGGTGGTCTGCAGGCGGGTGACGATGCCGTCCCAGTCCTGGATCTCGATGGTCAGCTCGGCGCCGTCGTTCTGCTCGGCCCACGTGTCCACCAGCCACTCCTGAGCGACCTCGGGCACATCGTTGCGCATGAACCATACGGTCAGGTCGGCGCTCTCCTCGGCGTCGGAGGACCCGCCGCCGGAGGAACAGGCGGTGAGGGCGAGCGCCCCCGCCATCGTGGCAGCGACCAGCGCCGCTCGACGTTGACTTCTCATGATGTCTCCTTCCGCCCCTGCGGGCGTGCTCACGTGCTTCTCGGTGCCGGGTACCGGTCGGCGGACCTGTGTTCGGTCACGCCACCGCCACTCTCGAGCGGCCGGCTCGCGTCGCGGTCTACCGGCGGCGACGATCGATGTATTTGTAAGTTATACATCGCAATCTCGTCCTCTTCGATCCGTCGGGCCGCTCTGCCCCGACATTTCACGTCGCCGAAATACGACGATACATGGTCGACACATGCGCTCGGCCCTCGAGTATGGCGCCGTAACAGGACTGTTATGCGAACTCAGGTCCGATCCGCGGCACCACCGCCCGCGGCCCTGGACAACGTCATGCCCATCTGTCTACGTTTTGTCAGGCACCTGTGCTTAATGAGCCTCGACTGCCTCATCCGATCCAACCTTGGAGCCTTTCGCGTGTCCTCGCTGCAGCACTCCCTATTCCCCCGCCCTCGCCGAGCCGACGTCGCCCCGGGCCCGGGAGCCCCGACCGGGCAGGCGCCGCGCGTGGTGCTCGACCCGGCCGTGCCGGCCCAGGGGTACCGGTTGCGTACCGGCCCCGACGGCGTCGAGCTCGCCCACAGCGACGACGCCGGACTGCGCTACGGGCTGGACACGCTCGACCAGGCCCGGGCCCACGCCGATTTCGAGTCCAGCGCGCTGCTCATCGAGGACCATCCCGACTTCCCGGTCCGCGGCTTCATGCTCGACTGCAGCCGCGACCGCGTCCCCAACCGCCGATCGCTGCTGCGCTACCTCGACCTGGCCGCGAAGGCGCGATTGAACCACCTCGAGCTCTACATCGAGCACACCTTCGCGTGGCGCGAGCACAGCAAGGTCTGGGAGGCCGCCTCGCCCTTCACCCCCGAGGACCTGCGCTGGCTCGACGACGAGTGCGCCGCCCGCGGGATCGACCTCGTCCCGGCGCTGAACTGCCTGGGTCACATGGAGCGCTGGCTCAAGCACGAGGAGTACCGCCACCTCGCCGAGTGCCCCGACGGCTTCCAGTGGGGTGACGACCACCGGGTGGCCGCCACCATGGAGCCGACCGAGCAGGCCGCTGAGCTCGCCCTCTCGCTGATCACCGAGGTCGCCTCCTGCGTGCGGAGCACGACGATCAACATCGGCGCCGACGAACCGTTCGAGCTGGGCCTGGGCGCCTCCGCCGGCGAGGTGGCCCGCCGCGGCCGGGGCGATGTCTACTTCGACTACGTCGAGCGCCTCCTCAAGCCCCTCACCGAGCAGGGCTACACCGTCGGCTTCTGGGCCGACATCTTCGCCGAGCACCCCGAGCTGATGGGCCGCGTGCCCGAGGGCGCGGTGCCGATCGTGTGGCAGTACGACGCCCCGTCCCTCGCGGCGGCCGTCATCGACGGGGCCGACGCCACGCTGCGCCAGCACTGGCAGGACATCGCCTTCGACGTCGACACCACCCGCGAAGGCGCACGGGGCCGCGCCACCCACCTGATCGAGGCGGGCGTGCCGTTCTGGGTCGCACCGGGCACCAGCACCTGGCAGTCCTTCACCGGGCGGCTCGAGAACGCCGTCGAGAACCTCGTCGACGTCGCCCGGCTCGGGCTGGAGGTGAAGTCCACCGGGTACCTCACCACCCAATGGGGCGACCACGGGATGCACGACGGCTACGTGACGGCCTTCGTCCCGCTGCTGCTCTCGGGCGCGATCGCCTGGGGCGTGGACGCCAACGACGCGCACGATCTCGACGAGCTCGCGAACCGGTTCGTCACCCTCGACCCGACCGGCCGTACCGGCCGGGCGCTGGTCCACGCCGGCCGCGCGACCGCCGCCCTGGACGCGCCGCTGCTCAACGCCAGCCAGGCCTTCACGGTGCTGCACCGGGCCGGGAACATCCCGGCGCACAGCTGGCCGGGTGCGGCCGGCATCGAGGCGGCCGAGCGCGTGCTCACCGAAGCACTCGACCTTCTCGACGGCGCAGCCCCCGCCTCCCAGGACGGCGACCTCGTCCTGGCCGAGCTGGCGCACCTGATCGCGTGGTCGCGTTTCGGTCTCGACGTGCTGCGCCTCGGGCACGGCGGACTGGAGACGCTGAGCCCGGAGGCCGCCGTCGTGCTCCTGCACCGCCTGGACGCCCTGCGCGAGGACTTCCGCCCGCTGTGGCTGGCCCGCTCCCGGCCGGGCGGCCTGGACGACTCGGTCGGGCGTTTCGACGCCCTCCGCGCACGGCTCGCGACCGCGGCGGCAGGTCTGTGATGCGACCCGTGGAGGACGCGGCCGCCGCCGACCCCGGCCGGCTGGCCATCCGGGCGCACCGGCCTGCGGACTTCGACGAGTACTGGGCCTCCTCCCTGCGCTACCTTGACCGCACCGACCCCGCCGCGGTCTCGACCCACCGGCCCGATATGAGCACGCCCGAGGTGGACGTGTTCGATCTGCGCTTCGACAGCGCCGGCGACGTGCGGGTGGCCGGGTGGTACGCCCGACCCGCCGGTGAGCACGCGCCCGGATCCCTGCCCGGCCTGTTGGTCATCCCGGGCTACATCTCCGACCCGATCGTGCCGACCGCGTTCGCCGCGGCCGGCTATGCGGTGTGCTCGGTGGCCCCGCGCGGCAAGGTGCGCTCACGCGACCAGGTCAACCCGGGTTACCCGGGGCTGCTCGTCGATGGCCTGCTCGACCCGTGGACCTCCACCTACCGCTCGTTCTACCTCGACGTCGTGCGCGCCTTCGACGTGCTGCGGGCGATGCCGGAGGTCGACGACGATCGCGTCGGCGTGCACGGCTCCAGCCAGGGCGGGGGCCTGGGCGTGCTCGTGGGAGCACTGCGGGCGGGATCGGTGGCCGCCGTCAGCGCCGGCGCCCCGTTCATGTGCGGGGTGATGGACTCGGTCCGGCTCACCCGCACCTACCCCTACCAGGAGGTCCGCGAGCTGCTGCAGCAGGACCCGGGTCTGCTCGAGGCCGTGACCGAGGCCGCCGGATACCTGGACTGCCTCAACCTCGCGGGCTCGGTGCGCTGCCCCACGCAGGTCTACATCGGTCTCGGTGACGACGTCTGCCCGCCCGAGACCGGCTACGCCCTCGTCGAGGCCCTGACCGGGGCACCGACCGAGCTGCTCGCCTGGCCCGGGTGCGGGCACGACGCGGGCCTGCCCTGGATGTCGGAGCACATCGATCGTTTCCTCGCCTCCCACCTGCGGCCGGCCGGCGCACGGGTGGAGGCCGACCTGGCCGGGAGCAACGCATGATCGTCAACGCATCCTGGAGCGACTACTGGGCCGACCTGGACGCCGAGCTGTCCGCCGTCCCGGTGTCGATGCACTCCCGCCGCGATCCCGTGCGCAGCACCCCGGACTTCGAGTTCTGGGAGATCACGATGAGCAGCGTGGGGCACCGGGGCTCCGGTCACCACCGCATCGCCGGTTTCCTCAGTGTCCCGACGGCGCCCGGCCCCCACCCCGGCCTGCTGGAGCTGCCGCGGCACGGGTCGGTGAACCACACCCCGCACAGCAACGAACGCGAGCGCTACGTCGTGCTCACGGTGATGCACCGCGGGCAGCGGCTCGCCGACGCCTCCTACCGGGCGCCCTACCCCGGCGCACTGCTCGCCGGGGCCGAGGACCCCGCCGAGTACCTGGGCCGGGGCATCGTCGCCGACGGGCTCCGCGGCCTCGAGGTGCTCTGCTCCCACCCCGCCGTCGACCGCGACCGGGTGGGCCTGGTCGGTGACGACATCGCCGTGCTCGTCGCCGCCCGGGGGCCGCAGGTGGCGGCGGTCCGGGTCGACCGGCTGCACCTGACCCGGGCCTGGGAGCGCGCCCGCTCCACCGGGAGCTATCCGCTGCAGGAGATCAACGACCTGCGGCGTCACCGCCCCGAGGCCGCCGAGGCGGTCCGGCGCACGCTGACGCTGTTCGAACCGGAGGCGCACGCGCCGTCGGTGAGCGCACCGACGCTCGTCTGTCTCGACGACGGCGACCTCGCCGCGGGCTCAGGTCTGCTGGAGGCACTCGGCGCGGGCGACCGCCTGCGCGTGAGCCATCAGGACCGCCTCGACGACGACGCCCGGGACGCCTGGCTCGCCGCGCGACTCGGCGTGGACGCCAGGAGCCGTTTCCTGGAGGCCGCGCTCGCACTGCCGGGAGAGCGTTGAGCGCGCCGGAGCCGATGCCGGGCCGCGGACACAGCGGGCGCATCGTCAATGCGGCCGCCACCCTCACCAAGCTCGGTGGGTCGGTGATGCGCCCCGAGACCCTGGCCGCCATGGCCGATGCGGGCAGCCGGTACATCGACCTGCCGCAGGCCTACCGGCGCGCGGGTGAGCACCTGGCAGCCCTCACCGGCAACGAGGCCGCCGCGGTCACCGCCGGGGCGGCGGCCGGGCTGAGCCTCGCGGTGGCCTCGTGTGTGACGGTCGGGCACGAGGACGTCCTCGAGTCCTTCCCCGCCATCCCTGCCCACCTGCCGGACGAGGTGGTGATGCTCACGCCGCAGCGCAACGCCTACGATCTCTCGGCCCGTCAGCTGGGCGTCCGCATCGTCGAGTGCGAGGCCGATCCACAGGCACTGGCAGCGGTGCTGGGGCCGCGCACCGCCTGCGTGCTGTGGTTCGCGGGCACCCAGTACCCGGCCCCCGGGATCACCCTTCCCGAGATTGTGGCCCTCGCCCACGAGCGGCAGGTCCCGGTGCTCGTCGACGCGGCCGCCCAGATCCCGCCGGTCTCCTCGCTGTGGCACTACACGGTCGAGGCCGGCGCCGATCTCGTCGTCTTCTCCGGCGGCAAGGGGCTGCGCGGGCCGCAGACCAGTGGGCTGGTGCTCGGACGCGGTGACCTCGTCGCCGGGGTCGGCGTGCACGCCTCCCCCCACCACGGCATCGGCCGCGGTTACAAGGTCGGCAAGGAGGAGCTCGCCGGGATCGTGCATGCCGTCGAGGCCTCGCTCGCCGCCGACGAGCCCGCCCTGCTGCAGTCCTATGAGGACCAGGTGCGGACGTGGATCGAGGAACTCACGGGCGCCACGGGCCCCGCTGTCGCCGCGGTGCACGCGTGGCAGGGCTATCCCAGCGAGGCCGGGCAGCCGCACCCGCGGGCGATGCTCACCCTGCCCGGGCCACGTGCCGAGGAACTGACGTCCCTGCTCTGGGACCAGGACCCGCGCGTCGTCGTGCTGGTCACGGCATCGGACACGATCGCGCTCAACCCCCAGCCACTGCTCCCCGGCGAGGGGGAGGCAGTGACCGGGGGCGTGCTCCGCGCGTTGCAGAGCCTGCGGTGAGAGGTGAGGCGAACGACTCAGTCGCAGACGGCGAAGGCGTCGATCTCCACCAGCATCTCTTCCCGGGGAAGGCCCGTGAAAACCGTCGTCCGCGACGGAAGGACATCACCTGCGCCATTTTCCTGGAGGAATTCGGCATAGGCCTCGTTGAAAGGAGCGAAATCCTCTCGCTTGGTCAGATAGACACGGAACATCATCACATCCGCCAAGGTCGCCTCGCCCGCCTCCAGAATGGCCAGGATATTCGCGAGCGTGCGCTTGGTCTGCGCCTTCACATCCCCGGCGAACAGGTACTCGCCCGAGGCCGGATCCACCGGCCCCTGCCCGGAAACCTGCAGGAACGGGCCGCGACGCACACCCTGGGAGAAGACCGACAGCGGGGCCGGGGCGGCATCGGTGGATACTTGCTGCTTCACACTCATCATTGCTCCATTCTACGAAGTGGCGCACCGGAAACTTTCCCTTCCGGCGGCGATGACAGTCACAAGAAGCGACCTGGTGCGACATTAACACGAGCGCCGTCACGTCGATCGTCACGGCGACCGGCCGCAGAAACACGCAACAACATCTCCACGCAGCCGCGGGCCGGAATTCGTGTACAGGAACAGGCGCGGGGCGGCATCCTTGGTGACATGAACCACCGCCAGCGTCCCCTGCCTCCCGGAGTCCCGCGATGAGCGCCCATCGTTCCGGGGGCCCGCTGCGCGAGGGCAAGCTCCTCCCGCGCGATGCCCGGCACCACAACCGCGCCCTGGTGCTGCGCCATCTGCGCCGCTCACCCGAGACCAGCCGCTCCGACCTCGCCCGCAGCACGCAGCTGTCGCGCATCACCGTCTCCGAGCTCGTCGCCGCCCTCATCGACGAGGGCCTGGTGGAGGAGACCGGCGTGCGCACCAGCGACGGGCCGGGCAAACCCGCACGCCTGCTGCGCATCGTCTCGGGTGCGCGCAACGTCCTCACCTGCGACCTCAGCCGCCAGGAGGTCTTCCACGGTGCCCTCGCCGACCTGGACGGCACGCTCCTGGACCGGATGGAGGTGCCGGTGGCCGACGCAGGCCCGGACACCCTCGTGGCCGCGGTCGACCTGGTCCAAGGTCTGGTCGGACGAGCCCAGGTGCCGCTGCTGGGCATCGGCGTCGGCGTGCCCGGGATCGTCGACGAGGACGGCGCGGTGCAACGCTCCACCAACCTGGGGTGGCGAGCCGTCCGCCTCGGGGACGTGCTCCGGGCCGAGACCGGCCTTCCGGTCACCGTGCTCAACGACGGCGACGCCGGCGCGCTCGCCGAGATCTCCTGCGCGGGCGCCTCGGGTGATGTGCTGGTGGTCCGGGTGGGCCGCGGCCTGGGTGCCGGCCTGGTGCTGGGCGGCGAGCTCGTCCGCGGTAGCGCTTTCTCCGCCGGCGAATTCGGGCACGTGCGGTTGGAGGACCCGGCGCTCACCGGCGGTGGGCCCGTCCGGGGCCGCACGATCGAGCAACTGGTGCAGGAGGCGGCCGCCCCGGCGTTCGCCGGCGGCACGCTACGGGAGGTGTTCGACGCCCAGCAGGAGGTCGGGCGCCGGTTGGGTGTGGTGCTGGCGGTCGTGGTGGGCATGCTCGACGTCGCCGAGGTGGTCCTGGCCGGGGATCCGCGGGTGGTCACGGACGTGACGACGGCCTCGATGGCCGCGGAGGTGGAGTCACGGATCGCCTCCGATGTGCACCACCTCACGGCCCGGACCAGCGGCCTCGGGGCGGAGGCCGTGCTGCTGGGCGCGGCCGGTCAGGTCCTGGCCGACCGAGCCGGTCTGTGAGCCGCCGACACCGGCTCGGGCCACTTCCCAGACTCCTCCCAGGAAATGTCCAGCGAAGGCGCGCACACTGGGTGCCATGAGCACCGCACAGGAGACCTCCGCCGAGGCCCGGCTGCTGGTCGTCGACGACGAACCCAACATCCGCGAGCTTCTCTCCGCCTCCCTCCGGTTCGCCGGCTTCGAGGTGACGGTGGCCGCGGACGGCCAGGAGGCGCTGCGCCTGGCTCGCGAGGTGACGCCCGACCTGATCGTCCTGGACGTGATGCTGCCGGACCTGGACGGCTTCGCCGTCACCCGCAGGCTGCGCGAGACCGGGACGCACGTGCCGGTGCTCTTCCTCACTGCCAAGGACGACACCGGCGACAAGGTGGCGGGGCTGACGGTCGGTGGCGACGACTACGTCACCAAGCCGTTCAGCCTGGACGAGGTCATCGCCCGCATCCGTGCGGTGCTGCGGCGGGCTCAGACCGTGGCGCCGGCGGGTGAGGACTCGTTGCTACGGGTGGCCGACCTGGAGATGGACGAGGACGCACACGAGGTGCGCCGGGGCGGCGTCGAGATCGAGCTCTCACCCACCGAGTTCACGCTGTTGCGCTACCTGATGCTCAACGCCGGGCGGGTGCTGTCTAAGGCGCAGATCCTCGACCACGTGTGGGCCTACAACTGGGGTGGTGACGGCGCGATCGTGGAGTCCTACATCTCCTACCTGCGCCGGAAGGTGGACACCCCGTTCGCCGAGACCGGCCCGGCGCTGATCCACACCAAGCGCGGCGTGGGGTACGTGCTCCGTGCGCAGTGAGGAACGGCGCCGCCCGGGGCTCAAGGAGCTGCCGTTGCGCGTGCACCTGGTCCTGATCATGGTGGCGCTGCTCGTGGCGGCACTCGTGGCCACCGGCGTGGTGACGATGACGCTGCTCAAGCGGTCCCTGATCGCCCAGGTCGATGACAATCTCGACAACGCCGTGCAGCTGTTGGAGAACCGCGGTCCGTTCGATCCGCAGGACGAGCGGGAGCAACCGGTCACGACGTACTACGTGCGCGTGCTGGCCACCGACGGCTCCACGTTCATGGACATCCCGGCCACCACCGGGACCGACGCGGTGCCGGACATCCCGTCGGTCGCCTACGACCAGCTCGACACCCTGGCGGGCAAGACCCAGACCATCGGATCGGTCGAAGGCGGCTCCACGTGGCGGATGGTGCTCCTGCCCGGCTTCGTCGGCCAGGACACACCCGTCACCGTGGCCGTCGCCCTCCCGATGGACGATGTGACGGCGACCCTCGCCCAGATGCAGCTGTTCACCCTGCTCGTCGGGCTCGGGGTGGTGACCCTGGCCGCGGCCGGCGGTTATGTCGCCGTGCAGCGCTCCCTGCGGGGCCTGCGTGATATCGAGGACACCGCCGCCGCGGTGGCTTCGGGGGACCTGAGCCGGCGCGCCCCGGTGGCCCCGGACACCACCGAGGTGGGCCGCCTGGCCGTCTCCTTCAACTCGATGGTCGCGACCCTGGAGACCTCCTTCGCCGCTCAGGCGGCCTCGGAGGCGCGGATGCGCCGGTTCGTCTCCGACGCCTCCCACGAGCTGCGGACCCCGCTGGCCTCGATCCGCGGGTACGGCGAGCTGTACCGGATGGGCGCCGTCCCGCAGGAGGAGCTCGCCACCACGATGGGGCGGATCGAGAGCGAAGCGGTCCGGATGGGCTCGCTGGTCAACGACCTGCTCGCCCTCGCCCGGCTGGACGAGGGCCGGGACCTGCGCCGCGACGAGGTGGACCTGACCGCGATCGCCGGCGACGCCGTCGGGGACCTCAAGGCGCTGGACCCCTCCCGGCCGGTGGAGCTGGTCACCTCCGGTCCGGTGCTGGTGACCGGCGACGGCGACCGGTTGCGGCAGGTGGTGACGAACCTGATCGGCAACGTCGTCCAGCACACCCCGGCCGGTACGCCGGTGGAGCTGCACACCGGTCTCGCCGGCGAGGGGGCCGTGCTCGCGGTGGTCGACCACGGCCCCGGGGTGGCTGAGAAGGACGCCGACCGCATCTTCGAACGGTTCTACCGCCCGGACACCTCCCGCACCCGCACCTCCGGCGGTTCCGGCCTCGGCCTGGCGATCGTGGCGACCATCGTGGCCGCGCACGGCGGCACCGTGGCCCACCAGCCCACCCCCGGTGGCGGGGCGACCATCACCGTCCGGCTCGGGAGATCAACGACGCCGGCGTGAACCCGATCGGGACATCCTCGTCAGTCGACGCCCACGCCGACACGCCCCGGATCCAGGCGCACCCCCACCTGTGCCCCCGGTTCGAGGCCCGGCGCCACCCGTGCCAGGTCGACGTCAGCGAGCAGCTCCGCACCCTCAGCACCGATCAAGCGGGCCCGGATCCCGCCCGCCGCGGGTTCCAGCCACCGCACCCGCGCGGGCACGCCGTCGCCCTCACCGGTCACCACGACGGCGGCCGGGGGCACGCGCACGGAGCACCGGACGCCGTCGGGAACCTCCGCCGGCACGGGGCCCCACGCCGTGTGCACGATTCCGCCCCGGGCGATCCCGGGGACCAGCGTCACGCCCATCAGAGCCGCGGTGAAGGCCGTGGCCGGCGCCGCCAGCACCTGGGCGACCGGGCCGTGCTCGACCACCGCACCCTCGCGCAGCACCAGGATCTCGTCGGCGAGCAACGCTGCGTCCAGCACGTCGTGGGAGACCACGACGGCGGTCGTTCCGGTCTCGCGCAGCTGGCCTGCCAGCAGCTGGCGCAGCTCCGGAGCGGCTTCGGCGTCCAGGGCGGCCAGCGGTTCGTCCAGCAACAACACCTCCGGCTCGGCGGCGAGGGCACGTGCGAGCCCCGCGCGTTGCGCCTGCCCGCCCGAGAGACTGGCCGGACGGCGCGCGCCCAGTCCGTCCAGCCCCACCCGCGTCAGCCAGCGCTGCGCCGCCGCCCGCGCCGGAGCGCGGGGCAGGCCCGCTGCGCGCGGGCCGAAGGCGACGTTCTCCAGCAGGCTGAGGTGATCGAAGAGCAGCGGGTCCTGGCCGAGCAGTCCGATGCCCCGCCGCTCGGGCGGCACGTGGATGCGGTCGGAGGTCAGCACCCGCTCCCCCATCCGCACCTGACCGGCGGTGGGCCGCAGCAAGCCGGCCAGCACCTGCAGCAGGGTCGACTTGCCCGCCGCGTTCGGCCCGACGATCGCCAGCACCTGACCGGCCGGGACCTCCAGCTCGACATCGAGGAGGAAGCCGGGGCGCTCCAGGCGCACCCGGGCCTGCAACGGCCTCACCACGTCTCCCGGCGGCGCCAGTCCCGCAACCCGAGCAGGATCACCAGGGCGACGATCACCAGCAGCAGGGCGAGCGCGAGCGCGGAGTCCTGGCTCACGCCCGCGCCGTTGAATGCGGTGTAGATCGCCATCGGGATGGTCTGGGTGCGTCCGGGGGCATTGCCGGCCACCATCGCCGTGGCGCCGAACTCCCCCACCGCGCGCGCGAATGCCAGCACGGTGCCGGCGATGAGACCCGGCATCGCACGCGGCAGGGTGATCCGCCGCAGCACCGTCCACCGGCCGGCACCGAGCGTGGCCGCCACCGTGGCGTAGCGCCCACCCGCGGTGCGCAGGGCCCCCTCGAGGGAGATCACCAGGAACGGCAACGCCACGAAGGTCTGCGCCAGCACCACCGCCGCGGTGGTGAACGGCACCGAGATCCCGACGGCGCCCGTGGCCTGCCCGAGCCAGCCGGTGGGTCCGAACAGGTACAGCAGGGCGAGGCCGCCGACCAGGGGCGGCAGCACCAGCGGCAGTGTCACCAGCACCCGCAGCACCGTGGCGACGGGTCCGGGTGCGCGGGCGAGCACGAGCGCAAGCGGGATGCCCAGGAGCAGGCAGCACCCGACGGCGACCAGTCCGGTCCGCAGGGACAGGCTCACCGCGGCGAGGGCGTCCGGCGAGGTGAGCGCCCGCGGGGCGCTCGCCCAGTCGACCTGGGGCAGCAGCGCGAGCAGCGGCAGGGTGAGCAGCGCGACGGCGAGGAGGGCGGGGGCCAGCAGCATCGGCGGGATCCGACCACCCTGCTCGCGCGATGGGCGCGTGCCGCTCACGGTGGGCCGAATCCATAGTCGGCGAGCACGGCGGCGCCTCGCGCGGAGCTGAGCAGCTCCAGGAACTGGTCACCAGCAGGGCCGGCGGTGGTCAGCGTGGCCGCGGGGTAGCGGTTGACGACCGCCTCGGCCCGCTCGGGCACGACGGCGTCGAGCCGGTCCTCCCGGGCGGAGACGTCGGTGGCGTAGACCAGGGCAGCGCCGGCGGCGCCGGACGCCACGCGCTCAGCGGCAGCGGTGACGTTCTGCTCGAGGCTGAGTGGGTCGATCTCGACGTCATTGAGTGCGAGCAGGGTGGCGGCGGCATCGCCGCAGGGCACCTGGGGTGCACAGAGCACAGTGGCGACGGCCCCGGGCCCGGCGAGGTCGGTCAGGGAGCCGACACCGCCCGGGTTGCCCTCGGGGACGGCGATGACGAGGGTGTTGGTGGCCACCACCTGCGGCTCGTCCACCAGCCCGGCCGCGGTGAGGTCGGCCATGGTGGCCTCGTTGGCAGTGACGATGACGTCCGGATCGGCGCCCTGGCCGATCTGGGTGGCGAGGGTGGACGAGCCGTCGAAGACGGCGGGCTCGACGCTCACCTCGGGGTGCCCGGCGGCGTACTCGGACAGCAGCTCGCTGACCGGGCCGGCCAGCGAGGCGGCGGCATAGACGGTGAGCGTCTCCTGCCCGGCCTCGGAAGCGGCGCTGCAGCCGGTCGCGAGGAGGGCGGGGGCCAGGGCAAGCGCGGCGACGACGGCGAGCCTGCGTCGTCGCCTCATCGCGGCGCCTCGACGATCACCGTGGTCGCCTTGACCACCGCGGCGGCGCGGGAGCCGATCTCGAGGCCGAGATCGCGCACCGCCTCGGAGGACATCAGCGAGACGATGCGGAAGGGCCCGCACTGGAGCTCCACCTGCGCCATCACGGCATCGGTGGTGATCGCGGTGACCAGTCCCTCGAGGCGGTTGCGGGCGCTGGTCGGGCCGTGCTGCGCGGGGGTCGCGGCGCGTTGCTGCGCCCAGCGGGCGAGGGCCTCCCCCGGGACGACCGCGCGGCCGGCGTCATCGGTGGTCGAAGGCAGGTCACCGGCGTCGATACGACGGCGGAGGGTGTCGTCGCTGACCCCGAGCAGAGCGGCGGCCTCGCTGATCCGATAATGCGGCATGAATCGATCCTAGGCGACGCAGATGCGGATCGTGTGTCGGTTCCGCTTCGCTAGTGCGCTCACGGATACAGCAATGCCCGCCCCCGAGGAGGTCTCCCTGGGGGCGGGCCTTGCCGAGGATCAGCGCGTCATCCGCCGGCGGATCAGCAGCAGCACGCCGAGCAGGATGGCCCCGCCGGCTGCCAGCAGCGGCCAGAGCAGGTTCGGGGCGCCGGTGTCCGGCATCGGATCCTCACCGGCACCCGGCTCGGCCGGAGCGGCCTCGACGTCGACGGTCATGGTCGATCCGTAGGTGTAGCCGCCGGTGTCCTCAATCCGGTACTCGATCGAGACCGAACCGCTGAACTCCTCGGCCGCGGTGAAGTCGACCGTGCCGTCCGGCTGCACGACCCAGGTGCCGACGCCGGGCTCGGTGTGCCGGTCGACGCATTCGACCACGTCACCGCTCGGGTCGAGGAGCTCGCCGTCGACGACGATGCTGCCGGGCACGAGGCACAGGGTCTCGGGCAGCAGTTCCTCCCCCGGTGCCGGTGAGACCGCACCGATGACGTCGAGGGTGACGGTCTGCCCGGCCATGACGTTCCCGCTGACGGCCTCGGCCACGCCCGGGCCGCCGACGACGACCGAGACCTCCGCGGTGGCCTGGGTGCCGTTGTCGTCGAGGACGACGTAGCGCACCGGGGTCACCGGGCCCGAGAAGCCGTCCTCGGGCTCGAACCGGATCTGGCCGTCGACGACACTCCACACGCCTTCGCCGGGCACCTCGAGCCGCTCGACCTCGTCACCACTCGTAGGGTCGATCAGCCGCAGCGTGCTCGGGTCCAGCGGGACGTCGTCGGCACCCGGGGTGTCGTTGTCGAGCACGTCGATGTCGACCGGGCGCTCGTAGGCGGTCCGGGTGGCGTCGTCGGTCGCGACCGGCACCGTCTCACCGACGGTGATGGCGATCTCGGCCGTGGCGGGGTTACCGAACTCATCGGTCACCTCATAGACCACCGGAGTGGCCTGACCGGTGAACTGCGCCTCCGGGGTGAACGTCACCTCACCGGACTCGGCGTCGATGACGTACTCACCCTCACCGGGCACCGTCAGGGTCTTGCCGTCCTCGGAGACCACAGCACCAGCCGGCTGACCCTCAGGGAAGACCACCGACGAAGCGTCCCAGGCACCGGGCTCACCCGTGGCCGGATCCACACCCGCGGTGTCATTACCCCACGGGTTCACCGTCACCGCCGTGTTCTGCGCAGTCGACGCAGCATCGGACTCAGCCACCGGACCGGCAGCCACCGTCACGGTCAGCTCAGCGGTGTCGGTCGTGCCGTTCTCATCCTCGATCAGGTACACCACCGGCGAGGTCACACCAGCGAAACCCTCAGCAGGAGTGAACTCCACCTCACCGGACTCGAGAACCTGCCACACACCCTCACCATCAACAGTCAGGGTCTTCCCGTCCTCGGAGACCACAGCCCCCTCAGGCTGACCCCCCACCGGGAACACCGTCGCCCCAGGAACCAACGCCGGCGTCACATCATCAGCCGGATCCTCCGGCGTGCCATTGTCATCAGTACCCGGCACATCATCGACCACACCAGGCAACGTCACCGGCGTCCCGAACGGCGTCGACGCCGCATCATCACTCGCCACCGGATCAATCCCACGCACCGTGATCGTGATCGTCGACGTGGTCGCATTTCCGGCCTGGTCGGTCACCGTGTACGTCACCGACGAGGCGTCCCCGCGGAAGAGCGGTTCCGGATCGAAGGTGACCGCACCGGTCTCGGCATCGACGACGTACTCACCCTCACCGGGCACCATCAAGGTCCGGCCGTCTTCGGAGACCGTCGTGCCCTCGGGCAGCCCGTCGGTCAGCAACGCCAGCGTGGCCGGGTCGAAACTCCCCGGACCGCCGTCGGCCAGGTCACCCGGGGTGTCGTTCTCGAGCGGAGCGACCTCGACGTCCACGTTCTGCGGCGTCGTCTCCGCATCCGCCTCAGCACTGGGTCCGACGGCGACCGTGACCACCAGCTCAGCAGTATCGGTCGTGCCGTTCTCATCCTCGATCAGGTACACCACCGGCGAGGTCACACCAGCGAAACCCTCAGCAGGAGTGAACTCCACCTCACCGGACTCGAGAACCTGCCACACACCCTCACCATCAACAGTCAGGGTCTTCCCGTCCTCGGAGACCACAGCCCCCTCAGGCTGACCCTCCACCGGGAACACCGTCGCCCCAGGAACCAACGCCGGCGTCACATCATCAGCCGGATCCTCCGGCGTGCCATTGTCATCAGTACCCGGCACATCATCGACCACACCAGGCAACGTCACCGGCGTCCCGAACGGCGTCGACGCCGCATCATCACTCGCCACCGGATCAATCCCACGCACCGTGATCGTGACGGTGGAGGAGGCGACGTTGTCGTAGCTGTCGGTGAACTGGTAGCTCACCGGGCTCGCCTCGCCGCGGAACGAGGCGACCGGCGTGAACGTCACCTCACCGGACTCGGCATCGATGACGTACTCGCCCTCACCGGGCACCGTCAGGGTCCGGCCGTCCTCGGAGATCTCGACACCCTCGGGCTGACCGTCCTCGGTGAAGACGACGGTCGCGGGGTCGATCTCCCCGGTGTCACAATCCGCGGGCTCGTCCGAGCCGGGCGGGTCGCAGGGCGTGCCCTGGTCGCCGGGGATGTCGTTGCCGAGGAGATCGACCACCGTCGCCGTTGCCTGCGGCGTGCTGCCCAGGTCAGGGGCGGCGAGCGGGGCGCTGCCCACGACCACCACGATGGTCGCGGTGGCGGTCTCACCGTTGCTGTCGGAGACCTCGTACTCGACAGTGACCTGACCGGCGAAGCCGGCCTCTGGAGTGAAGGTCACAACTCCGTCCTCGTCGACCGTCCACTCGCCTTCGCCGGGGACGACGAGGGTCTTGCCGTCGTCGACGGCGTCGGGGGAGGTCAGGACGACCGAACCCGGCACGAGGGGTGCGGTGTCCGCACCGGGGGCGTCGTTCTCGAGCGCGTCCACGACCACCGGCTGTCCGGCCGGCCCCTTGGCGCCGTCATCGCCCGCCACCGGGTCGATCGGGCTGACCGTGATCGTGATCGTCGACGTGGTCGCGTTTCCGGCCTGGTCGGTCACCGTGTACGTCACCGACGAGGCGTCCCCGCGGAAGAGCGGTTCCGGATCGAAGGTGACGATCCCGGTCTCGGGGTCGACGACGTACTCGCCCTCGCCCGGGACGGTCAGGGTGCGCCCGTCGTCGGAGACGGTGGTGCTGTCCGGCAGCCCGTCGGTCAGCAACGCCAGCGTGGCCGGGTCGAAACTCCCCGGACCGCCGTCGGCCAGGTCACCCGGGGTGTCGTTCTCGAGCGGAGCGACGTCGACGTCCACGTTCTGCGGCGTCGTCTCCGTATCCGCCTCAGCACTGGGTCCGACGGCGACCGTCACGGTCAGGTCGGCGACATCGCTCTGACCGTTGGTGTCGGTGATCTGGTACTCAACCGGGGCCGTCGTCCCGGTGAAGCCGTCCGCCGGAGTGAAGGTGACGGTTCCGTCCTCCTCCACCTGCCACGTCCCCTCATCGGTGACGAGGGTGGTGCCCTCGTTCGTGGCGTCGCCTGAGGTGAAGACGGTCAGCGACTGGTCGATCTCGCCGCCGGGGCCGGGGGTGTCGTCGGTGCCTGCCTCGAGGGTGACGGGCGTCGCGAACGGGGTGCTCGCGCTGTCGTCGTTGGCGACCGGGTCGACCGCGGTGACCACGACGGTCAGCGTCGAACCGGCCTCGTTGCCCAGCTGGTCGGTGACCAGGTAACCGGCCGGGGTGGTCACCCCGACGAACGTCGGCAGTGGCTGGAAAGTCACCTCACCCGACTCCTCGAAGGTCCAGGTGCCCTCGCCCGGGACCTCGAGGCTCTTCCCGTCCTCGGAGAGCGTGCCGCCGTCCGGGATGTTGTCCGGGTCGAAGACGATCGAGCCGGCTTCGAGCTCGCCGTCGCTGCCGTCCAGGTTGACGCCGGGGGTGTCGTTGGCCAGCGGGTCGAAGGTCGTGGGCTCGCCCTGGGTGGTGGTGTCACTGTCGGGCTCCGCCGCCGGGCCGGGCTGTACCGTCACGGTCAGGGTGGCGGTCTCGGTGCGGTCGAGCGCGTCCGAGACGGCGTACTCCACCGGCTCGGTGGTGCCGGAGTAGCCCGGCGCCGGGGTGAACTCGACCGAACCATCGGGCTGGATCGACCAGGTTCCCTCAACAGTGATCAGCGTCGTGCCGCCGTCGGTGGCCTCGGGAGAGGTGAAGACGGTCTCGGCCGGGTCGACGGTGGAGCCGCCGACGTCGTTGGTGGCGCCCTCGAGGGTCACGGACTCATCGAAGGTGGTGGTCGCCTCGTCGTCGACGGCGACAGGACCCTCGATCGCGTTCGCGGAGGTCACGGTGTCGCTGGCGCTGATCCGATCGCCTTGGTTCGGCGGCGGGGTGCCGGCGGCCGTGGCCTCGTTGACCAGGTCCTCCCCGGAGTCGATGTCATCCTGGGTCACCGTGTAGCCGGCGGAGCAGAGGGTGATCCCGTCGATCGGCAACGTCTCGCCCTGGGCGACCGGGGAGCAGGTGAGGTCGCCGAGGCCGGGCAGCGGATCGGTGACCGCGAAGTCCGAGAGAGCCACGTTGCCGGTGTTGGAGACCTCGATCTCGTAGGCCAACTCGTCGCCGGCGGCATCGAAGGTGTCCGGGGTCACCGACTTGTCGACGCTGAGCGAGGGGGCCGGCTCGGCGAGCTGGACCACGCAATCGACCGCGGCGCCGGTGCCCTCAGGAGGAGAGAAGGACAGCGACGCTCCGGGACCGCTGGCGACCTGGGTGCCGGTCGCGGTGTCGGTGCACACGTGGTTCGCGACATAGTTGCTCAGATCGGTGCCGCCGGCGCCGCCGACCGCGAGCTCGTAGGTCTCGCCGGGCAGCACCAGGGCCGGCCCTGCGGAGGAGTCCTGCGTGCCGCCGCCATCACCGCTGGTGGTGCCGGTGGGGTTGTCCACGCCGGGCGTGTTGTAGCTGCCGCCGCTGATCTCGGTGGTGAACTGGTCGCCGTCCACGAGCCGCCCATCGGGCAGCTCGACCGTGACCTCGACAGTGTTGGGGGTGGCGCAGGAGGCCAGGTCCGTGCTCGAGACGGAGGCACCGGTCATCTGGATCGTCGCCTGGGTGGCGCCGGTGATCGGGTTGACACGGCTGATCTCGGCGCCGCGACCCAGGTAGAGCAGGCCGTCGGAGCCGAAGGCGATGCCGTTCGAGGCTCCCGTCAGGCCGGTGGTCCGTGAGAGCTCGGTCACGGAGGACGCCGGGAATGTCACGGCCGGTCCGCTGGTCGGGACCGGCTCCTCGAAGCGGTACAGCGCTGTCGTAGTCGCCGAGGCCGCGACGAAGTAGAGGGTGCCATCGGGACCGAACGCCAGGTCACCGTTCCCGCCGGGCAGGTCGGGGACGCTGATGCGCGCCACCGGACCGGCGACGGTGTTGGTGTCCCGGTCGTAGGTCCAGAGCACCAGCGGGGAGGCCTGGCTGGTGTAGCCGCCGAAGTAGAACATCTCGGTGGCCGGATTGACGGCGCCGGCCACCTGCCCCACGTTGGCCGCGGTCGGCTTGGTAGCGGTCTGGATCGCCTCGCTCGAGGCCGTCCAGTCGACGATCTGCGAGCTGTTGGCACTGATTGCGTACGCCCCGCCGGCACCGATGCCGTTCTGGTTCGGAGTCGTCGTCGACCCCGGCGTGCCGTCGTAGAGCACGCCGCCGACCGCTCCGGTGTTGACGTTCAGGGAGCGGATGTTCCCGCTGAGGTTGTCGGCCAGGTACAGCGTGTCGATGCACGAGGCCGGCGGCGCGGCGGCCGCTGGTGTCGCGGTGCCGACCGCGACGACCGAGCCCGTCAACGCCACGGCGGCAGCGGTCAGCAGGCGTGAGAAGGCAGTAAGTCTGCGCACGAAGAACTCTCCCGGTTCGATCTGCACAGGCGTGCCCGACCACCATGGCGACAACACCCCAGCCGGCACCCCCGAGAACAGGGATACGGTAACCCGGATCACTGCACAGGCGTCAAGCAGACGTCGAACGACCGGGCAACGCCTACCCTGAGCACGTGCATCTCACCGACGAGTCCGTGGCCCTGATCTCCGGTGGCGCGTCCGGCCTGGGCGAGGCGACGGCCCGGAGGTTCCTCGCCGACGGCGCCCGCGTGGTCCTGCTGGACCTGCCCACCTCCCGTGGCGCCGGCCTGGCCACCGAGCTGGGAGCAGCGGCCACCTTCGCCCCCGGGGACGTGACCGATGCCGAGGACGTACGGTCCGCCGTCGAGCAGGCGACGCAGCTGGGCGAGCTGCGGGCCGCCGTCTGCTGCGCCGGGGTGGCCACCCCCGGCCGCATCCTCGGCAAGGGCGGGATGCTGCCCCTCGCCGACTACCGGCGGGTGGTCGAGAACAATCTGATCGGCACGTTCGCGGTGCTGGAGGCGGCCGCGGAGGCGATGGCGGGCAACGAGCCCCTGGACGGCGACCGCGGCGTGGTGGTGATGACGGCGTCCGTGGCGGCCTACGACGGGCAGATCGGCCAGGCGGCCTACGCTTCCTCCAAGGGCGGGGTGGCGAGCCTGACGCTACCGGCCGCGCGCGACCTCGCCAGCCGCGGGATCCGGGTGATGACGATCGCGCCGGGGGTGTTCGAGACGCCGATGATGGCAGGGCTGGGCGAGGAGGTGCGGGCCTCGCTCGAGGCGCTGGTGCCGCATCCCGCGCGCCTGGGCCGCCCGGAGGAGTATGCCGACCTCGTGGCCCACATCGTGGCCAACCCGCTGCTCAACGGTGAGGTGATCCGGCTCGACGGCGCGCTGCGGATGCCGCCGCGCTGACTCGTGGTGCCGACGCGGCCCACTACCGTAGGGAGCATGCCGCTGCCGCCGCTCGTCGATCCGGGTCCGGCGCTCAGTCGCGCCGAGACCGACCGCCTCTCGCGTCACATCCTGCTGCCCCAGCTCGGCGAGATCGGCCAGCGGAGACTGCGAGCCGCCACCGTTGCGGTGGTGGGCGCCGGTGGTCTCGGCTCCCCGGCGCTGATGTACCTGGCCGCGGCCGGCGTGGGCACGCTGCGGATCATCGACCACGATGTGGTCGAACGGTCCAACCTGCACCGTCAGATCGCCCACGGTGTCCCCGACATCGGGCGGCCGAAGGTCGAGTCGGCCGCCGAGACCCTCTGGGACCTGGCCCCCGACCTGACCGTCGACCGGCGCAGCGAGCACCTCACCGCCGACAACGCCGACACCCTCCTGAGCGGGGCCGACCTGGTCCTCGACGGCACCGACACCTTCGCGACCCGGTACGTGGTCGACGACGCCTGCGCACGGCTCGGCCTGCCGCTGGTGTGGGGTTCGGTGCTGCGCTTCGACGCCCAGGTCTCGGTGTTCTGGGCCGCCCCGCCGCAGGGCCGCGACCCGGTGCGGCTGCGCACCCTGTTCCCGCGCGAACCTGCTGCGGGCGAGGTGCCCTCGTGCGCCGAGGCCGGGGTGCTGGGAGCGCTGTGCGGGCAGGTGGGAGCGGTCATGGCGCACGAGGCGATCAAGCTCATCGCGGGAATCGGCGAGCCGCTGCTGGGCCGGGTGCTGGTCCTGGATGCACTCAACGCCCGCTGGACGGAGCTGCCGCTGCGCTCCAGCGCGGCTGCCGGGCGTCAGGCCACCCCGGCCCCCGTTCCCTCTCAGGCTGCTGAGGGCGCCACGCCTGCCCCACCGATCCCCCGCCTCTCCCCCGCCGAGCTGGACCACCGCCTCACCCAGCGCCGCCACCGGCTCGAGGACTTCATCCTGCTCGATGTGCGCGAGTCCGAGGAGTACCTGCGCAGCTCGATCCCCGGCTCCCGGCTCATCCCGCTCGCGCGCGCCCTCACCGAGGCCGGCCGCGGCGAGATCGGCGACACCGCCGAGGTGATCGTCTACTGCGCCCAGGGGCCGCGCTCGGAGCAGGCCGCCACCGACCTGGCCGGCCACGGCTACGCCGTCACCGTGCTCGAGGGTGGCATCACCGCCTGGGAGAACCGATGACGCGCACCGCGGCCGAGCACCGCCGCCACATCCTGGCCACCGTCACCCCGCTCCCGCCGGCCACCGTGGACCTGGCCGCGACCGGCGGCCTCGTGCTCGCCGGCGACGTCCGCTCCACCACCGCGATCCCACTGTTCGACAACTCCGCCATGGATGGCTACGCCGTGCGGGCGGCCGAGCTGACCGGCGCGGACGAGCACGCCCCGGTCGCGATGCCGGTCAGCGCGGACATCCCTGCCGGCGCCACCCGGATCGACCCGCTCGCCCCGGGCACGGTGGCCCGCATCATGACCGGTGCCCCACTACCCGAGGGCGCCGACGCGATCGTGCCGGTCGAGCGTTCCGACGGCGGCACCGAGCAGGTGCACCTCACCCTGGCCCCGGAGGTCGGTCGGCACGTACGCCGCGCCGGGGACGACCTCGCGGCCGGGGACCTGGTGCTGGCCGCCGGCACCACCCTCGGCGCCCGGCACGTCGCCGCCGCCGCAGCCGCCGGTCACGGGCGCCTCACCGTCCATCCGCGCCCCCGGGTGGCGGTCATCTCCTCCGGGACCGAGCTCATCGCCCCGGGCACCACCCCCGAGCACGGGCAGATCCCCGACTCCAACTCCTACCTGCTCGCCGAGCTCGTCCGCCAGGCGGGCGCCGATCCGATCCGCATCGGCGCCGTCCCCGACGACGAGGCCACCTTCGCGCGCATCCTCGCCGAGACCAGCGGGCAGGTCGACGCGATCATCTGCTCCGGCGGCGTCAGCGTCGGTGCCTACGACGTGGTCAAGGCGGTGCTCGCCCCCGAGCCGGCGATGTGGTTCGGCCCGGTCGCGATGCAGCCGGGCAAGCCGCAGGGCTTCGGCCGCCTGGGCGACGGCACGCTGGTGTTCACCCTGCCCGGCAACCCGGTGAGCGTGTACGTCTCCTTCGAGGTGTTCGTCGCGCCCGCCCTGCGCGCCCTCGCCGGGCACGCGGCCTCCCCCGAGATCCCGGTGACGGCGGCCCGTGCGTGGCAGGGGTGGTCCTCCCCCGCGGGGAGGGAACAGTTCATGCCCGTGCGGATCGTCACCGCCGCGACCGAGTCCGACCCGGTGGAGGTGGTGCGGGTCCAGCCCGCGAGCGCCCGCGGGTCCGGCTCGCACCTGGTGGGCACCCTCGCCTCCGCGGACGCCCTCGCGCGGGTGCCGGCCGAGGTCACCGAGGTGCGCCCCGGGGACTTGATCGACCTGCTGGAAGGAACCGAGCGATGACTCAGCCCCGCTTCACCCACCTGGACGAGGCCGGGCACGCCCGGATGGTCGACGTGACCGAGAAGCAGCCGACGGTCCGCTCAGCCACCGCCGAGGGTCTCGTGCGCTGCGCCCCGCACGTGCTCGAGGCACTGCGGGAGGGGTCGGTGCCCAAGGGTGACGTCCTCGCCGTCGCCCGCATCGCCGGGATCGCCGCCGCCAAGCGCACCCCCGAGCTGCTGCCACTGGCCCATGTGATCGGTGTGCACGGGGTGGCCCTCGAGGCCAAGGTCACCGACGACGGCGTCACGCTACGCGCCACGGCCCGCACGGCCGACCGCACCGGGGTGGAGATGGAGGCCCTGACGGCGGTCAGCGTGGCAGCGCTGAACGTGCTCGACATGGTCAAGGGGCTGGACAAGGGCACGACCATCGAGCAGGTCCGGCTGGTGGCCAAGACCGGCGGGAAGTCCGGTGACTGGCACCGGGCGGACTAGCCCGGTGAGCGTGAGCCCAGGTGCACTGGCGTGGGACGCCGTCGTGCTGGCCGGTGGGCGCGGCACGCGCCTGGGTGGGGTGGACAAGACTGCGCTGGAGGTCGGTGGGCGGAGCCTGCTCGATCGCGCGCTGCGCGCGAGCGCGGGGGCCCGGCGCACCGTGGTGGTGGGCCCGGAGCAGCTGCCACTGCCGCCCGAGGTGCTCCGCACCCGGGAGGATCCGGTGTTCGGTGGCCCGGTGGCCGCCGTCCACGCCGGCCTGCAGGCCCTGCCCGACGGCGCCGCCTGGGTGGCGCTGCTGGCTGCGGACCTTCCCGGGGCCGAGCAGGTGGTGGCCGAGCTGCTGCCTGCGGCGGCCGCGGCAGAGGGTCTCGACGGCGTGTGCCTGCAGGATGCCGGCGGCCGGTGGCAGTGGCTGGCCGGGATGTACCGGCGCCAGTCGCTGCAGACCGCCCTCGCGCAGCTGCCCCGGGTGGAAGGGGTCTCGTTGCGGCGCCTGCTCGCCGGCCTGCGGCTGCGCGCGCTCACGAGTGCGTCCGGGCGCGATGTCGACACCGAGGACGATCTCCGGGCGGCGCGAGCGGCGGAGCGTCTGGCAGACTCGGGCGCAGGCAGCGACCCCGCGCAGAATCGAGGCACGCGATGAGCACCGACCTTCCTCCGATCCAGGCCTGGGTGGCGCACGTGTGCGCCGAGCTCGACGTTCCCCCGGCCCTGGTCGACCTGCGCCCGCTGCTGGAGATGACCCGGGACGTGGCCCATGAGGTGGACCGCCCGGCCGCGCCCGTGACCGCCTTCATCGCCGGGCTCGCGGTCGCCTCCGGCGGGGACGCGAAGGTCGTGTCCGCGCGGATCAGCGAGCTGGCTCACGCCTGGGAGCAGGAGCAGGAGGAGGAGCGATGACCGAGGTGCGCTACTTCGCCGCTGCCGCCGAGGCCGCCGGCCGGCACGGGGAATCCCTGGCCGCCAACACCGTGGGCGAGCTGCGCGAGCTCATGGTCGAACGTCACGGCGAACCGCTGGAGCGCGTGCTCACCCGCTGCTCGCTGCTGGTCGACGGCGTGGTCGCCGAGGATGGCACCACGCTGGAGGAAACCGACGTGGTCGACGTGCTGCCGCCGTTCGCGGGCGGCTGATCAGGCACAGTCCCGACCGACCCACCATCCAGGCGCCGACCCAGGCTGGAAGCTGACTCCGTGCCGGGGACCTGGGTCAAGGGCGACCAAGCTGGGCAGGTGCGATCAGGCGAGAGCAGCGACGATCGGGCCCCGCACCGTCCGGAAGATCTCCGGGGTCGCCGCGGCGACCAGCCACGGGGTGAGCACGCGCGGGTCGTAGGGCCCGCCGTCGAGACGGCCGACGTACCCGCCGGTCTCGGTGACCAGCAACGCCCCGGGAGCGTGGTCCCACGGCCAGTCCTTGCGGTAGACGAGGTAGTCCACCGTGCCGGCGACCAGGTTCGGGTAGTCCACCCCGGCGCACCACCACGAGTCCTGCAGCGTGGGCAGATCGGAGGGCGCCGCCGAGCGCCGCAGCACCGACGACGTCGCCCCGCGCAGCCCGGCCGGCCCGCTCTCGCGGACGAACGGTGCCACCCGCTCACCGTTGCGGTAGGTGCCGGCGCCCTTCTCGGCCACCCAGGCCACCTGGTGCTCGGGCTGCCAGATCACCGCTCGGACCACCTCGGAGCCGCGCAGCTCGGAGAGCATCACGGCGTGATCGGGGGAACCATTGACGAAGTTCTTGGTGCCGTCGACCGGGTCGATGGTGAAGCTGTGCTCGGCGTCGGCGAACACCTCCAGCAGGCTGGGGTCGGCCGCGGTCGCCTCCTCGCCGAGGATCAGCGCCTGCGGGTAGGCCGCCTGCAGGGCCTTGGTGAGCACCGCCTCGGACTCGCGGTCGGCGACGGTGACGAGATCGCCGGGGCTCTTCTCGATCACCTCCTCGGCCGCCAGGGCGCGGAATCGCGGAGTGATGACGGTCGCGGCCGTCTCCTTCAGCAGATCGAGCAGAGCGGCGGAGTCCATCCCCCCAACCTGCCAGATCCTCGCGCTCCTGCGCCGGTCCGTCTCACCGACCGGGTGATGCTGTTCACGCGGTGTTGGCCGTGCCGTGGGAGGCGGTGAGCCAGTCCCGCAGCAGCGCTGCCTTCTCCGGGCGGCCCATCAACCGGTAGGCCAGCTCCCAGTCGCGGGGGTCGGCCAGCCACAGCCCGTGCCATCGGCGCAGCGGCCGCACCGGGATCGCCACCACCTCGCTGCCGCTGACGATCGCGAAGTCCACCATCACGTCGATCGCGCGCCCGGTGCCGGGGTCGCACACCTGGAACAGCGCCCGGGTGGCGAACCGCTCGCTGTCACCGCCGACCCGGCGCACCGGCAGGCCGAGCCCGTCGATCGCCGCGCGCACCAATTCCGGGTCGGCGTCGGTGATCAGGTCCCAGTCGTTGACGGCGACCTCGATACCCAGGGCGCGCAGCAGGCCCGAGCCGCCGAGTGCCACGGCGCCGTGGACGGCGATCGCCTCGTGCAGTGCCGGGAGCACCCCCAGCTCCGGGATCGCTGGACCAGGCAGGTCAGCCACCGATGGCGCTCATCGGCCGGTCCGGCTGCAGGAAGCCCGGGTCGTTGATCCCGTGGCCCGGCAGCTTGCCGGCGATGCAGCGGTGCATGAGCTCGGCGACGTCGTCATCGGTCCCGCCCGAGCGCAGCACGGTGAGCAGATCGGACTCCTCCCGCGCGAACAGGCAGTTGCGCAGTTGCCCGTCGGCCGTGATCCGCACCCGGTCACATGCCCCGCAGAACGGTTTGGTCACCGATCGGATCACACCGACGGTGGTGGGGCCGCCGTCGACGAGGAAGCGTTCGGCCGGAGCCGCGCCCCGGCCGGGCAGCGGGGTGAGGGTGAAGGCCTGCTCCAACTGGGCCAGGATCTCCTCCCCGCGCACCATCGCCACCCGCGACCAGAGGTGCCCGGCATCCAGCGGCATCTGCTCGATGAAGCGCATCTCGCATCCGGAGCGGGCGGCGAAGCGCACCAGGTCGACGAGTTCATCGTCGTTGACGTCGCGCATGGCCACGGCGTTGATCTTGACCGGGTTGAGCCCGGCCGCGAGCGCCGCGTCGATCCCGGCGAGGACGTCCGCGAGCCGGTCCCGGTGGGTCAGCTCGTGGAAGCGTTCCTTGTTCAGGGTGTCGAGGCTGATGTTGACCCGAGCCAGGCCGGCCTCGGCGAGGTCGGCGGCCACGCGCGGGAGCGCCATGCCGTTCGTGGTCATGGAGACCTCGAGCGGGCCGGTCGCCCCCTCGATCGCGGCCATCCGGCGCACCACGTCGACGGCGTCCTGCCGCAGCAGCGGTTCCCCGCCGGTCAGGCGCACCTCGACGATCCCCAGCGCTGCGGCCACCTGCGCCACCCGCACGAGCTCGTCGGTGGTGAGGATGTTGTTCTTGCTCAGCCACGGCACGCCCTCGGGCGGCATGCAGTAGGCGCAGCGCAGGTTGCACTTGTCCGTCAGGGAGATGCGCAGATCGCGGTGCACGCGCCCGAAGGCGTCGACCAGGGGGCGGGCGAGATGCTCGGAGACCATCAGAGCGCCCCCACCCAGGTGTGTGAGCCGTCCGCCAGGAGCTGCTTCTTCCAGATCGGCAGCTCGGCCTTGACCGTCTCGACCAGGTCCCGGCACGCCTCGAACGCCTCGGCGCGGTGGGCCGACCCGGCGCACGCCACGATCGCCGCGTCCCCCACGGCCAGTTCACCTGTGCGATGGCTGACGGCGAGCCTGACTTGCGGGTGCCGGGCCGCCACGTCCGCGGCGATCCGCTGCAGGGCGGCCGGGGCATCGGGATGGGCGGCGTACTCCAATCCGACCACCCGCCCGGCAGCGTCCGGGCTGTGGTCGCGGACGGTGCCGACGAAGCAGGCCGCCGCCCCGTCCGCGGATCCGGTCACGGCCTCCTGATGAGTGGCCAGGTCCAGCGCGTCGGCGCTGAGCTGCGCCAGTGCCACGGGCGCCTCGGCCTCAGACGCGGGCCCTGACGGCGACGTCTCCGTGGCTGTGGGGGTAGCTGTGGCTGTGCGCACCTCGGCCTGCGCGGGGGTCATCGGCGGGTGGTCGCCACCGTCGAGCTGGTCGAGCACGTGGGCGATCAGCGGCACCACGGCCCGCACAGTCGAGGTGAGACCACCGATCGAGCCCGGCGCATTGATCACCAGGGCACGGCCGGCCACGCCCGCCAGCGCCCGGCTGAGCACGGCGGTGGGGACGTCGTCGGCGTCCACGCGGCGCACGTACTCGATGATGCCGGGCAGACGGCGGTCCAGCACCGGCGCGGTGCCCTCGGGGGTACGGTCGCGCGGGGAGATGCCCGTGCCGCCGGTGGTCAGCACCACCCGGGCGCCCGAGGCCAGCGCCGCCCGCAGAGCACTCTCGACGGCGTCCGCGCCGTCCGGCACCACCCGCACGTCACCGACGGCGTAGCCTGCCTCGGCCAGCATCGCGGCGGCCGCAGGGCCCGACCGGTCCACCCGCTCACCGCGCGCGCACCGGTCCGAGACCGTGATCACGGCCGCGCGTACCTGTCCCGTCATGACCCCAGCGTAGTTGCGGTACCGGCGCCCGCCTCCCAGGGCTGCGATGACAGGCTGATCACGATCGCGGCGCGGAGGCCATCAGCGTCTCCGTGGACCCGCCGGGCGGGTCTACGATGACGTGAACCTGTTCTCCGAACGAGGAACGTGAGCGTGATGGGCGTCGTCGACGCACCGGGATGGGTACTCGCAGCCTGGCGCCGCAGCCTGGAGGCCGTCGGCGCCACTGCCGGGCGAGCCGAGATCGAGGCCTGCGGTGAGCGGCTGATCCGGCGGTGGTCGGATCCGAGCCGGATCCACCACAACCTCAAGCGGCTGATCGGGGTGCTCGCCCGGGTGGACGAGCTCGCACCGGAGACCCACAACCCCGATGTGGTGCGCATCGCCGCCTGGTACCACGGCGCGGCCTTCGACGCCGCTGCCCGTCAGGCCTATGCCCACCGGGGCGGGGTGGACGAACTCGCCTCCGCGGATCTGGCCCGCGCAGAGCTGACCGAGCTGGGGGTGCCCAGCGACATCGTGGACCGGGTGGCCGAGCTCATCATCGCGATCTCCCGGCACAGTGCACCCAAGGGCGACATCGACGCCCAGGCGCTGTGCGACGCCGACCTCGGGGGCCTCGCCGCCGAGCCACAGCGTTACGAGGGCTATCGGCGGGAGGTGCGCGAGGAGTACCGGCACATCCCCGACCGGGACTACCTCGAGGCCCGGCTGGCGATCGTGGCCAAGCTGCTGGGGCGCAGCACCCTGTTCGCCAGCCCCCTGGCCCAGTCCTGGGAGGACGCGGCGCGCGAGAATCTCGGCGCCGAGCGGGACCGGCTCGCTGCCGACCTGGCCGAGCTCCCGCCGCGGGGCAGCGCCGAGGCGGAGGCCGCCCGAGCCGACGAGGACCGCCCCGAGCAGGAGGAC
The DNA here is from genome assembly GCF_021049265.1 of Ruania suaedae. NCBI lineage: Bacteria > Bacillati > Actinomycetota > Actinomycetes > Micrococcales > Ruaniaceae > Ruania > Ruania suaedae. The sequence goes on along the minus strand of NZ_CP088018.1, from coordinate 608,624 downwards.
CGGCCGGACGGGCAGGCCCCCGCCGACGACGACCAGGCCGAGGCCGGTGGGGACGACGAGCAGTCGGACGTGACGGCGGAGCAGGACGGGGCGACGGAGTCACCCGAGCCCGCTCAGCCCGCCGAGCGTGCCCGCTCCACCGAGAGTGCCAACTCCACCGAGACGGTGCCCTCGCTCAGCCGGCCGCCACGGATGCCGGCGATCAAGCACGGCCACCGCGGCCCACGTCGCTGAGGCGGCGCTGCTGAGCCAGCACCGCTCGGACCACGCGATGCCGCTCCGTCCACAACCCCGCACGCCCGCTCCCCCTCCCCTGGTGGTGCGCTCGTAGCGTCGTCCTCGTCGGGATGCACACGGCACCCGGGACGAAGGAGGACGAGATGGCACAGTTCCAGGTCGACAGCGCCGAGGTGGCCCGAGCGGGGGCGAGCGCACGCACGTCCGCGGCGGCGATCCGCACCGAGGTGACCAACATGATGCGCCACCTGACGTCGCTGCAGAGCTCGTGGCGGGGCAGCGCCTCGACGTCGTTCGCTGCGCTGATCACGGAGTGGCGTGCCACGCAGCAGCAGGTGGAGTCGTCACTGGAGCAGATCTCCCAGGCGCTGGACACCGGCGCGCGCGAGTACGAGACCGCGGAGACGAGCAACACCCGGCTGTTCACCCGCTGAGTTCTACGCTGGGCCGGTGGCCATCCTCATCGACCCGCCGCTGTGGCCGGCGCACGGCACCCGGTTCTCACATCTGGTCTCCGACCACTCGCTCGCCGAGTTGCACGCGTTCGCCGCTGCCGCGGGACTCTCGGAGCGCGCCTTCGACGCCGACCACTATGACGTCCCCGTACGACTGCACGCCGAGCTGGTGGCCCGGGGGGCGCTGGCCGTGCCCGCCGGTGAGCTGATCCGGCGGCTTCGCCGCAGCGGGCTGCGGGTGCCCGCCCGCCGGCGGCCCCGGCCACGACGCGCCGCCCTGCTCGGCAGGTGGGAGCAGGTTCTCCCCGGCCGGGCCGACCTCGGCCGGGGAGTGCTCGACCGCTGGGAGGAGGACCACCGGCGCTATCACACGAGCGAACACCTGCTGGACGTGCTGGAGGCGCTGGATAAACTATGCCGTCCGCACTCCCCACCGCCGGCGGTGCTGCTGGCGGCGTGGTTCCACGATGCCGTCCACCGCGGTGAGGCAGGCGAGGACGAACGCCAGTCGGCCGCGCTGGCGCAGCGCACGCTCGACGGCGCCGGGCTACCGGGGGACCTCGTCGCGGAGGTGACCCGGCTGGTGCTGGTGACCATGGCGCATCGTCCCGATCCCGAGGATCTGCACGGCGGGCTGCTGTGCGACGCCGATCTCGCCGTCCTGGGGCGGGACGAGGCCGGCTACGGGCGCTACCTCCACCAGGTCCGGCAGGAGTACGCCCACGTCACCGACGCCGACTGGCGGACGGGGCGCTCCGCCGTCGTGCAGGGCCTGCTGGAGCTGCAGCCGCTGTTCCGTACGCCTCAGGGCGTGCATCGATGGCAGGATCGGGCCCGCGCCAACCTCACGGCCGAGCTGGAGAGCCTACGCAGCCCGAGCTGAGACACCTCCGGCACGACGAAGGCCCGCATGACGAAGGCCCCCGGTTCCACGAGGGAACCGGGGGCCTTCGATGCCTCAGGTGAGGGCGAGGGGCTCGATCAGAAGCCCATACCGCCCATGCCACCCATGTCGTCGCCACCGCCGGCGGCCGGGGCGGCCTTCTCCGGCTTGTCGGCCACGACGGCCTCGGTGGTGAGGAACAGGCCGGCGATGGAGGCCGCGTTCTGCAGCGCAGAACGGGTCACCTTCACCGGGTCGTTGATGCCGGCGGCGAGAAGGTCCTCGTACTCACCGGTCGCGGCGTTGAGGCCGTGTCCGGTGGGCAGTCCGCGCACCTTCTCCACCACGACGCCGCCCTCGAGGCCGGCGTTCACGGCGATCTGCTTGAGCGGGGCGTCCACCGCGATCTGGACGATCGAGGCACCGGTGGCCTCGTCGCCGTCCAGCTCGAGCTTGGCGAAGGCCAGCGCCGCAGCCTGGATGAGGGCCACGCCACCACCGGCGACGATCCCCTCCTCCACAGCAGCCTTGGCGTTGCGCACCGCGTCCTCGATGCGGTGCTTACGCTCCTTGAGCTCGACCTCCGTGGCGGCACCGGCCTTGATGACCGCGACACCACCGGCGAGCTTGGCCAGGCGCTCCTGGAGCTTCTCGCGGTCGTAGTCGGAGTCGGAGTTCTCGATCTCGGCGCGGATCTGGCTCACACGGCCGGCGATGGCGTCGGCGTCGCCGGCACCCTCGACGATCGTGGTCTCGTCCTTGGTCACGACGACCTTGCGGGCGGTACCGAGCACCTCGAGGCCGACGTTGTCGAGCTTGAGGCCGACGGTCTCGGACACGACCTCACCACCGGTGAGGATGGCGATGTCGTTGAGCATGGCCTTGCGGCGGTCGCCGAAGCCCGGGGCCTTGACGGCCACGGACTTGAAGGTGCCACGGATCTTGTTGAGCACCAGGGTGGCCAGGGCCTCGCCCTCGACGTCCTCGGAGATGATCAGCAGCGGCTTGCCCGACTGGATGACCTTCTCCAGCAGCGGCAGGACCTCCTTGACGTTGGAGATCTTGCCCTCGACGAGCAGGACATAGGCGTCCTCCAGAACGGCCTCCTGGCGGTCCTGGTCGGTGACGAAGTACGCCGACAGGTAGCCCTTGTCGAAGCGCATACCCTCGGTGAGCTCGAGCTCGAGGCCCAGCGCCTGGGACTCCTCGACGGTGATGACGCCTTCCTTGCCCACCTTGTCGAGGGCCTCGGCGATCAGCTCACCGATCTGCGGGTCACCGGCGGAGATGCCGGCGGTGGCCGCGATCTGCGCCTTGGTGTCCACCTCGGTGGCCGAGGTGAGCAGCTCGGCGGTGACGGCGTCGACGGCCTTCTCGATGCCCCGCTTGAGGGCGATCGGGTTGGCGCCGGCGACGACGTTGCGCAGACCCTCGCGCACGAGCGCCTGAGCCAGCACGGTGGCGGTGGTGGTGCCGTCGCCTGCGACGTCGTCAGTCTTCTTGGCGACCTCCTTGACGAGCTCGGCGCCGATCTTCTCGTAGGGCTCCTCGAGCTCGATCTCCTTGGCGATGGACACACCATCGTTGGTGATCGTGGGGGCGCCCCACTTCTTCTCGAGGACGACATTGCGTCCCCGCGGGCCGAGGGTGACCTTCACGGTGTCGGCGAGGGCGTTGAGCCCACGCTCCATCCCGCGACGGGCCTCCTCGTTGAAAGCAATCTGCTTAGCCATTGGCGGTTCGATCCTCCGGAACTGGCTTTCGGTTCGGCCGGCGGGACGCCCGCGACGGACGACGTCGATCCGGTGCGTTCACGTCACGCACCGGGCCGGCGCCTCGTCTCGCTGACCACGGTTGTCACTCTCAGAGCGAGAGTGCTAATGCCATTATTGGCACTCTCGGCCCGAGAGTGCAAGGAGGGACGGTCACGCGCTCAGGGAGCGAGCGAGGGCACGGGCAGCGAGAACCGTTGTGCGAGGGCCCGGCGAGCGGCGTGCCATCCGGACATGCCGTGCACGCCCGGGGCCGGCGGCGTGGACTGCGAGCACAGATACACCCCCGGGATCGAGACCCGGTAGGGGTCCCACGCCAGCCGGGGGCGGGCCAGCAGGCCCCAGGTGGACAGGGCACCGGAGGCGATGTCACCGCCGATGTAGTTCGCATTGTGGACCGACATCTGCGAGGCCGGGGTACAACGCGCGCTCACGACGACGTCCCGGAACCCGGGCGCGAACCGTTCGATCTGCGCGGTCAGGGCCTCCGTGATGTCGCCGGGGTGCCCGGCCGGCACGTGGGCGTAGGCCCAGCCGGGGCGCAGGCCGCCGACGATCCGGCCCGGGTCGGCGATCGCCGGATCGGAGAAGAGGGCCATGGGTCGCTGCGGCATCCGGCCCGAGGCGACCTCGTTCTCGGCCGCGGCCATCTGCTCCCGGGTGCCACCGACGTGCACGGTGGCGGCCTCGCCGACGCGCGGATCCGCCCACGGCACCGGCCCGGAGAGGACGTAGTCGACCTTCGCCGCGGCGTCGCCGTAGCGGAACCGTTCCAGGGCGCGGCGCACCGACGGGCGCATCCGTTCCCCCCAGATCTGCACCAGCCCGGCCGGTGAGGTGTCGGCGAGGTAGGCCCGGGCACGTGGCAGATCGGTCCAGGACCGCACCTCGGCATCGGTGACCACGCGGCCGCCGTGCGCCTCCAGGTCGGCGATCAGGGCCGCCGTCAGGGAGCCCGACCCCCCGACGGGGATCGGCCAGCCGACGGTGTGGGCCTGCGTGGCCAGCATCATCGCCGTGCCGGAGGCGGCGGGGCTGGGCAGCGGGGCGATCGCGTGGGCGGCCACGCCGGTGAGCAGGGCGGGGCCGAGGTCACTGGAGAAGCGCAGGTTCCAGGCGGGTGTGGCCTGCTCGAGCACCCGCAGCCCGGCAGCGGCCAGCGCGCGCAGTCCGCGCACGCTGCCCAGGCCTGCCGGCACGTGGCGGCGGTCGCCCAGCGCAAGTTCGGTGAGCAGCCCGGCGTTCTCGACCAGGGGTGCGAAGAAGTGCTGCCACGCCGGTCCGTCCGGGCCGAGCTCGGCCACGGTGCGCTCCAGCGAGCGGTAGGCGATCGCGGCGCGCCCGTCGTCAAGGGGTTGGGCGTAGGAGACCTCCGGTGCGATCAGCTCGACCCCGCGGGCGGCGAAGTCGAACTCCCCGAACGCGGGGCTGGCCAGCGCCTGCGGGTGCACGGCCGAGCAGATGTCCTCACGGAGCCCGTCGGCCTGCGGCGAGTCGAGCGTGCGCGCACCCCCGCCGGCCACCGCCTGAGCCTCGAGCACGATCACCTCGAGGCCGGCGCGCGCCATCGTGACGGCCGCCGTCAGCCCGTTCGGGCCCGAGCCGATCACGACGACGTCCGTTGCGCTGCGCACCATGCCTCCAGTCTCCCCTGTTTCCGGGACGGGCGTCAGCGGGCCGCCGTTGCGGCGCGGCGTTCCTCTGTCTCTTCCGAGGTCTCGGCGCCGGGCGGGTCGTCGGGTTCGGAGGGCTCGCGGCCGCGGGCGCTGCGCCAGGCGCCGGTGATCCGGTCGGCGACATAACGCCAGGTGAGGTCGCGGATGAAGATCGCGTCGATGGCGATCATCGCCAGCGAGAACCACGGCAGGCCCATGAGGATGGCGATGCCGACGTGGAAGGAGGTGATACCGAACAGGGCGATCACCCGGGAGGGGCGGCGCAGCAGCGCGAGCGGGAAGATCATCTGCAGGATGATCGAGCTCCACGTGATCACAGTGACCATCGGTGCCCAGGTGGTGAGCAGGTCGCTGAGCTCGGGCCAGGAGCCGAAGCGGGCCGTCTGCAGCGGGTTGTAGATCGCATAGCCGTGCTGCCAGGGCGCGCCGCCGGCCTTGAACAGGGCGCCGGAGGCGTAGACGAAGCAGACGTGGCAGGTCACCACCACGAGCACCAGGTTGTGGGCCAGGTTCGTCAGCCAGGACGGCATCCATGGGCCGCCGTTCCAGGCCCGCCGCAGCAACGGTCCGTCCTGGGCGGCGGGCTCGGCGCGCCGGTTGGCGTCCAGTGACCAACGACCGGCGGTGTCGGCGAAGAGCAGCGCGAGCAGGGTGATGCGGAACATGTTGTCGCCCTGGTCTCCCAGGGAGTCGTTCATCTCCACGAACGAGGTCCAGGCGACGAAGAAGACGGGGAGGATGATCTTGGTCCGCCAGCCCAGCACCACCAGCAGCGCCAGCCAGGCCAGGGCGAGGTAGAGGATGGTGAACGTGAGGTCGTCGAGGGCCACGCGGTGGAACAGGCTGAACAGTGGGATCTGCGGGAAGTCGCTCAGCGGCTGGGCCGCCTCCCCGTTCCACACCGAGCCGCTGCCGAAGGCGTAGTAGCGGGTGCGCCAGTTGGTGGCCAGGATCCCCAGGGCGGTCAGGCCGAGCAGGATCCGGGTGACGGCCAGGCCGTAGCGCGCGTGCTTGGCACCGACCAGCCAGGTCTCGATCCAGGCCAAGGTGCGCCCGGTGAGCGAGCCCGTCGAACGGGCGAGGTCTGCTGTCAGCGAGGTGGCGGCGCGGGCACCGGCGCCGATGACGTGGCGCGCGCTCATCGCTGGGACTCCTCGACCGCGGTGCGGAAGATGTCCGCGAACCGCTCCCGGGACTGGCCGGGGTACTCGATCAGGCCCCGCCAGCCGGTGACATAGGGCTGGACGGCGGGGCGCTCGGCCTCAGGGTCGTTGCGCTGGCCGTAGGGGATGACGTTCTGGCGGCTGACGACGAACTGCACCTGGAGCACGTCCTCACCCCACATGGCGTAGGCCACCTGGGTGGCGTAGGCGTTCACAGTCTCCTCGATCGCCATGTAGTCGGTGACGGCGCCGCCGTTGCCGTGCTCCCGCAGGGCTTCCTCCATACGTTCACGCCAGTCCTCGCCGTTGTAGTACCCGAGGGCGACGATCTCCTGCTGGGCGTCGTCGAGGTCGAGGTAGGCGCTGCGGTAGCGCCCGGAGAGCTCGCTGGCGGTGATGGCGGCCCGTGGCGGGAAGAAGTTGTGGGTGAGCATGTCCAGCTCAGCGGCGGTGGCATCGACCCACTCGGTCTCCGCGGTGGACTCACCCTCGGTGATGGTGGCGCGCACCTGGAGGCGGTAGTCACCGTTGATCGGCTCGGGCGCGAACACGCTCCAGCTCTGGCCGTGCATCGGGATCATGTACCGGCTCAGTACCTCGCCGGGGATGACCTGGCGCAGGCCGGAGGCGGGCGCGATCCAGAGGAAGGTGGCGAAGATGTGGAAGGCGGTGAACAGCACCGCCACCACCACGACCACGCGCTTGAGCCGGCTCAACGGTGTGCCGACGTGTTCGCTGTCCGGGCTCTCGCCCCCGGTGGCGTGGGCGGCGTCGGTGCGGGCCGCCGCGTCGTTGCTCGTCATGTCAGTTCGTTTCCCACCGGGCCATCATGCTGCACCGCCGTGCAGCGGGAAGGCCGTGACGCGGGTCGGTCCCGGAGCGTCCTGCGACGCTCCGGGACCGACCCTTGATCCGTGCTCATCCGCGATGCGGATCAGGCCACGTGCGACCGCCGGTTGCCGGTCAGCAGGAGGCCGAGACCGAGGCACATGAGTGCCAGGGCGATCACGACGAACAGAGTGTCGAGGCCGGCGCCGGTGTCGGGAAGGCTCCCGCCATCGTCGCCGTCCGCGTCGGCATCCGCATCGCTGGCGCTCGTCGCGTCAGCGGTGTCGTCAGCCGTGTCGTCCGCAGCCGCATCGGCGTCGGCCGAAGCCTCAGCCGAGGCGTCGGTGGAGGAGTCCGCCGTCGCTGCCGCGTCGGCCGCAGCAGCGGCCTCAGCGGTGGCGTCGGAGTCGGCATCCGCGGTCACGGCCGCCGAGGCGTCCGCAGCGGTGTCGGAGGAGTTGTCCGCGTTCGCCGCCGCCTCAGCTGCCGCAGCAGCCGACGCATCCGGGTCCGTGGTCGCATCCGCCGACGCATCGCTCGAGGCGTCCTCGTCCGCAGCGGCCTCAGCCGCCGCAGCCGCGGTCACATCGGCAGCAGCCGAAGCGTCCGACTCGTTGTCCTCGTCAGCCGCCGCCTCAGCAGCAGCCTCAGCCGAGGCGTTGGAGTCATCGTCCGCATCCGCCGAGGCCGACGCCGACGCCGAGGCGTTGGTGTTGGCATCGGAGTCCGCCGAAGCCTCAGCCGAGGCATCGGTGGAGGAGTCCGCCGTCGCCGCCGCGTCGGCCGCAGCAGCGGCCTCGGAGGTGGCGTCGGAATCGGCGTTCGCCGACGCGGCCGACGAAGCGTCCGCAGCGGTGTTCGAGGAGTTGTCCGCGTTCGCCGCCGCCTCAGCTGCCGCAGCAGCCGACGCATCCGGGTCCGTGGTCGCATCCGCCGAGGCGTCCTGAGAGGCGTCCTCGTCTGCAGCGGCCTCAGCTGCCGCAGCCGCGGTCGCATCGGCAGCAGCCGAGGCATCCGTCTCGTTGTCCGCACTCGCCGCAGCTTCCGCTGCCGCTTCAGCCGACGCGTTCGAGTTGTCATCGGCGTCGGCAGACGCGGCGGCCGAGGCCGACGCATTGTCGTTGTAGACGCCGACCACGAACGGGGCATCGACCTCGTCGACCGACTCGTCCGCGTAGGTCACCAGCACCGGGATGTTGACGGTGCTGTCGGCATCCTCGATGCCAGGTGTCCACGTGACCTCACCGGTCTCGGCGTCGACCGTCGCACCCTCCGGAGCGTCGTCCGCGAGGGCGAAGCTCGTCCCCGGCGGGAAGCCGTCGCCCGGCTCGCCGTCCACACTGAACGTCGGCGGCGCAGACGTGGCTTCCACGCCCACGTTCGCCTCGGTCTCGGTGTAGTCGACATCGATCGCCTCGGCGATGGTTTCCACCTGGAAGGGGGCGTCGACCTCGTCGGTCGATCCGTCCGGGTAGGTGACCACCACGGGGATGTTCACGAGCTGTCCGGCGTCCTCCCCGAACGGCGTGAAGGAGACGACACCGGTCGCCTCGTCGACCGCGGAGTTCTCCGGCGCGCCCTCAGCCAGCTCGTACGAGGTCCCCTCAGGGGCCTCGGCCGCGCCGTCGGCGTCAGTGAACGTCGGCTCGTCCGACAGTGCTTCCTGTCCGAGCTCCGCCGGGGTCACGGCGTACGCCGGGTCCAGCAGGTTCGCGGAGGTGTCGCCCACCACGAACGGCGCGTAGATCAGGTCGCCCGAGCCGTCCGAGTAGGTCACCACGACCGGGATGTTCACCGTGGTGTTGGCGTCCTCCAGGGCCGGCGTGAAGGTGACCTCGCCGGTCTCGGAGTCGACCTCGGCGCTGTCAGGTGCGTCGAATCCGGTCGCGTAGCTGACCTCAGGTGCCGTGACGTCCTCGCCGAAGTCCGGCGAATCCGAGACAGCGGCCACGCCCGGGCTCGCCTGGGTCGGCGCGTACTCCGGGTCGAACTCGGAGGCAACGGTGTCGCCCACCTGGAAGTTGGCCCCGACCAGATCGGTCGAGCCGTCGTCGTAGGTGACCTCGACCGGGAAGGTGACGGTGTCGTTCGCGTCGTCGAGCGTCGGGGTGTACGTGATCGCACCCGTGGTCTCGTCAATGCTGCCGCCGTCCGGCGCCTCATCGGTCAAGGCGAAGGTCGTGCCCTCGGGAGCGTCCAGACCCTCCGTGCCCTCACTGTCGGTGAAGGTCGGGTCCTCGGACGTCGCCTCCTCACCGATCTCAGCGTCGGTGTCGGTGTAGAAGGGATCGAAGGAGTCGGCCAGCGTGGCCACTACGAACGGGGCGTCGACCTCATCGGTCGAGCCGTCGTCGTAGGTCACCACGACCGGGATGTCCACCGTAGTGTCGGCGTCGTCCACGGTCGGGGTGTAGGTGACCGCGCCAGTGGCGCCATCGATCGTGGCGCCGTCGGGCGCGTCATCGCCCAGCGCGTACTCCACGCCCTCCGGCGCTTCGTCCACCGGGCCATCAGCGTCGGAGAAGGTCGGCGCCTCGGACGTCACCTCGACACCCACGAACGCGTCGGTGTCGGTGTAGGCCGGCTCGAACAGCCCGGCGTTGGTGTCGCCCACCTCGAACGGCGCGTCGGTCGTGTCGGTCGAACCGTCCGGGTAGGTCACCACCACCGGCACGTTCACCGTGGTGTTGGCGTCGTCCAGGGCCGGCGTGAAGGTGACCACGCCGGTCGTCTCATCGATCGACGCGCTGTCCGGCGCGTCGTCGCCCAGGGCGTACTCCGTGCCGGTAGGCGCGGTGGCGGGGTCACCCTCGGCATCGGTGAAGGTCGGCTCCTCGGAGTCGACCGACTCACCCGGCACCGCATCCGTCGGCGCGTACGCCGGCTCGAAGGAGGTGGCGTTGGAGGGCTCATCGCTGGCGCGAACCGTGGAGGAGGCCAGGTCGAGCGCCACGCCGCTGGCGAGGCCAGGCAGCACGTCGATCGCCATCGGGCGGACCGTGAAGGATTCGTCGCCCAGGTCGCCCTCGCCGTTGATCGGCTCCGCGGTGGGCTGCTCGTTGATCGTGATGCTGACCAGGTCGTTGAGCCCACTGAACAGCGGCGAAAGCGAGGCCAGGATCGGGTCGATCAGGCCGGTGAGCGTGGTGTCGAGGTCGTCACCGATGGTGTCGATGAGCGTGCCGACGGTGCCGCCGACGACATCGAGCAATTCGTCAACCAGCGGTGTGACGAGTCCGTCGGTGAGGTCCTCGAGGCTCAAGCCAAGAAGCCCAAGGATGGTGTCGAGGACGCCACCGTCTGTGTTGATCTCCACGGCAGGCTCGGTCGTGTCGTCGGTGCCTGCGAGCTGGCCGAGCGTGGTGTCAACCAAGATCTCGGCGGAGGTGCTGTTGACCAGGTACGACAGTTGAGCCGACAGGTCGAGCGTCACGGAGGTCTCGTTGAGGACCTCGGTCACGCCCTCGGTGACCTTGGAAGTCAGGCTGCCGAGCGCCTCCGAGACCGCCGTCGTGACGAGACCGATCTGCTCGTCGTCGAGAAGCGGGGTGTTGGCGTCGAGGCCGTTCAGCCCCTCCGGACCACCGAGCTGGGCGAGGTCGACCGAAATCAGCCCGCTGTTCAGGTCGATGGAGACGATGCCGTTCGGGTCGACCAGCGGCTCGTTGATCAGCGTGTTGCTGAGCTCGCTGAGCGCGGCGTCGAGACCGTCGACACCGATCGTCCCGGAGCTGACGTCCACACCGATACCGAGAACACTCAGGTCGATGTCCAGGTCACCCAGCAGACTGCCGACCGTGCCCTCGGAACCGAGTGCTGCATCGACCGTGCCGCCGACACCGATGAGCGTGTCGTCGAGGTCCGTGGACAGGTCGTCAACCAGAGGGCTGGAGACCGCGAGCTGGGCGTCGGCGATCAGGTACTCGCTGTCGACCGCCGTGCCGTCGGTGACCTCGGCGCGTGAAGCGATGGCGCCGAGCTGGATCCCGAGCTGATCCACGACCTCGTCAGTGACGCCGTCGAGGCCAAGCTGTTCCAGCGGCGCGGTCAGGTCGACTGTGGCAACCGGTCCGCCATCAATGGCGTCCGGGTTGATCGAACCTTCACCCGTGATCGCACCGGATGCGGCGACGGAGGACTGGAAGTCCGGGGAGGAGGCATAACCGTTGAGCAGGCCGGCCGCGGCGTTGTCACCGAGGTCGAGCAGCCCGCTACCGGCGGTGCCGTTACCGATGAGCGGCAGCGTGACGCCGCCGACGTTGATACCCACGATCCCTTCGAGCACCGAGGCGTCGATGTCGGCGCTGTTCGGCCCGGGGTCGCTCGGGTTGCCGGACTCGGTGGTGATCGCGTCGACCGCGTCGAGACCGAGTGCGTCGAGGTTGATCAGCTCGGCGAGTGCCTCACTGTCGTCCGACGGGATGGCGTTGGCCGGCGTCAGCGTGCCGGAGAGACCAACGGCCCCCAGCGCGATGGCGGTGACCATGGCGGTTGCGCCCGCCAACGGCCGCTGCCATGCGGAGCGCGCTCGTCTGCGCGCGACATTCCTGTTTTTCTGCACGTAACTCCCCCGAGCCTTGGGTGCGTGGTGCCCGTGACCCGGTCGGGTCCGTGGCGTGTTCGATTCCATGACGTCCATCACAGACGACTGCAACGAGACTCTACGGACGTTCAAGCATCGCCGTCACCCCAGGAACATCACGAATCGATAACATCTCGCATGCTGGCCCGACCCCGGCGTGACACATCCGACCCGCTATGTCGGCAACCACGATTACGCTCGAGCCCATGTCCGGACGCCTGCTCCCCGCCCTGTGCGGGGCCGTGCTCGTGGCGGCGCTGGTTGCCGTCGCCGTCCTGACGGCGCCCCGCACCCGTGCCGACACGATCGCGCTCTACCACGAGGGCATCGGCCTGAGCGCAACCGGTGAGCTGGTCCTGATCCCCGAGGGCGAGGCGCCCGCCTACCTCCCCGGGTCCCGGGTGCTCGCACCTGCACCCGACGCCCCGGCAGCCACCCTCGCCGGCGCCGAGGACCTGGCCGAGCAGACCCGAGCGTGGATGGACGCCGGCTCGGTGCCCGGCGCCGGGGGCCGCTTCGACGACCTCGCCACCGACGCGCTGCTGGACCTGCACGCCCTGCTGCGCGGTGGCGACGGTGCCATCGCCGGCGCCATGCCCCGGTGGCACTACGTCTGGCCCCGGGACGCCGCGTTCATCGCCTCCGGACTGAGCGCAACGGGCCACCACGAGGACGCCCTCGAGGTGCTCACATTCCTGCAGCAGGTCCAGGCGCCCGAGGGCACCTTCCATGCGCGTTACACCGTGGCCGACCAGCTGCCTCCGGACGGCCGCGGGCTCCAGACCGACGGCACCGGCTGGGCGCTGTGGGCCCTCGACAACGTGGTGAGCGCCGTCGGGCCCACCGAACAGCAGGAACTGCTCGACCGCTTCGCCCCACTGCTCGACCGCTCAACCGCCTTCCTGCTCGCCGAGGTCGCCGCGGGCCCGCTCCCCGCGCCGTCGGCCGACTACTGGGAGCACCAGGAGCATGAAGTCACTCTCGGCACCGCCGCCCCGGTGCTGGCCGGCCTCGAGGCAGCGGCGCACCTGCACGGACTGCGCGGGACGACCGAGCGCGCGAGCGAGATCTCGGCCGGCGCCGCGCAGCTGCGGGAGGCGATCGCAGCCGAATTCGGCACTTCCGGCTACGGCCGCTACCCGGGCCGGTCGGTCCAGGACGCCGCCGCCGCGTTCGTGCTCCCGCCGTACGTGAGCGAGCCGCTGCCCGGCGCCGCCTCGGCCTGGCGCACCTCGATCGACGCCATGGCCCGGCCTGCGGGCGGACTCGCCCCCGGAGCTGCATGGCCGGAAACGCAGTACTCCTGGACCCCACAGACCGCCCTCTACGCCTGGACCGCTGCGAGCATGGGCGATGACGACCTGGCGATGAGCCTGCTGACGTGGATCGATGAGCACCGCACCGCCACCGGGGCCATCCCGGAGAAGGTCGGCCCGGACGGCGCCCCCGCCGCCGTCGCCCCACTCGCGTGGACGTGCGCGCTCGTGCTACTCACCCTGCACGAACTGGAGCAGCCCGACCGACAGTGACGACCGCGCTCACCCCAACTGGTCCGGGCGCAGCACCACATAGATCCCGTTCGGTGCCGCGTTCGCATCCTCGACCAGATCGGTGATGCCGAGCTCGGCTCCGATCGCCTCGGCCTCCGCCGCGATGTCCTCGTCGCGGTAGTAGATCGTGGTAGTGGTCGGCAGACTGTAGGCGTAGTCGCCCGTGACGACGTTCGTCCAACCCGCCTCGGCGAGCACGGCCTGGCTCTCCCCGGCGACGCCGAACTCGCTGGTGCCGTTGAGCACCCACACGGCAACGCCCTGATCCAGATCAGCCGGGAGCTCGGTGGGCTCAGCGGGCTCGGTCTCCTCGTCCGTCGGCTCGCCGTCGGTCGGTTCGTCGACGGGCTCCTCGGTGGCATCGCCCGACGTCTCCTCGTCCGAGGTACCCACCGACGGGGTGGGGTCGGCCCCCGGGTCGATGGTGTCACGCGAGACCGCCTGCACCACCACGAAGGCCAGCAGCGGGGCGAGCACCAGTACCACGAGGAACGGCAGCGCCTGGCGCCACCGGGGCACCCGCTCACGGTGCACCCCGGCCGGCGTGCGGTCGGCACCGAGGGCGTCGAACTCGTCCTCGTCGTAGGGGTAGGAGGGATCCGGGTTGCTCACGACAGGCAGGCTAACCCGTCAGCGGCCGGTCACAGGTCGTGGCCGAGGCGCCGCGCGGAGCGCTCGCGCTGACGCACACTGCGCATCCGCCGCAGTCGCTTGACCAGCATCGGCTCAGCCGCCAGCGCCGCGGGCTCGTCGATGAGCGCGTTCAGCACCTGGTAGTAGCGGGTGGCGGACATGTCGAAGAGCTCGCGGATGGCGGTCTCCTTCGCACCGGCGTACTTCCACCACTGGCGCTCGAAGGCGAGGATCTCGGCGTCTCGGTCGCTGAGCTCGGCCGTGCCGCTCGGCGTGGGGAGCGGGTGCGCTGCCGCCATCGGTCCTCCTCGGTTCGTTCCTGACAACTGCGCGCCATCCTACGGGCAAACGACACGCGTGTCATTCGCCTCCCCCACGGGCCGATGTGATAGCGCAGCCCGGCCCGCCCACCTCATCACCAGCTCCATCTCCTACCCTGGGCTGGTGGAGAACTCGCCCGCACCCGACCACCGCCCGCTCGCCGACATCGTCGATCCCGGGTGGGCCCAGGCGCTGGCCCCGGTCGAGGCCGACATCCACGCGATGGGTGAGTTCCTCCGTGCCGAGAACGCCGCCGGCCGCGGCTACCTGCCGGCCGGCGAGCACGTGCTGCGGGCGTTCACCCACCCGATCTCCGACGTGCGGGTGCTGATCGTGGGCCAGGACCCCTACCCCACCCCCGGCCATGCCATGGGCCTGTCGTTCTCGGTGCAGCCGCACGTGCGGCCGATTCCCCGCTCGCTGCAGAACATCTACCGCGAGCTCGGCGAGGACCTCGGGCTGCCCGCCCCCAGCACCGGAGACCTCACGCCCTGGGCTGACGCCGGCGTGCTCCTGCTCAACCGGAGCCTGACCGTGCAGCCGGGCGAACCCGCCTCCCACCGGGGCAAGGGCTGGGAACGGGTCACCGATGCGGCGATCCGCGCGCTCGTCGCCCGGCAGCAGCCGCTGGTGGCCATCCTGTGGGGGCGCGACGCCCAGTCGCTGCGTCCGCTGCTCGGGCAGACCCCGATCATCGCCTCCGCCCATCCGAGCCCGCTGTCCGCCTCCCGCGGCTTTTTCGGCTCGCGGCCCTTCTCCCGGGCGAACGACCTGCTGCGCGAGCTCGGCGGGGACCCGGTGGACTGGCGGCTCGCATGACCGCGCCCCGCTGGCGCCGCTACGTCGCCATCGGCGACAGCATGACGGAAGGCCTGTGGGATCCCCACCCCGAGCACCCCGACCACCTGCTCGGCTGGGCCGACCGCCTCTCCGCCGCGATCGCCAACCGTCAGCGCGCCGCCGGGCAACTGCCGCTGGAGTACGCCAATCTCGCCGTCCGCGGACGCCTGCTCGGGCCTATCCTCGAGGACCAGCTGCCACGCGCGCTCGAGACCTCCCCGGACCTGATCTCGATCGTCGGAGGCGGCAACGACCTGCTCCGGCCCGGCTCCGACCCCGACCGCTTAGCGGTCCGGCTCGACCGGGCGGTCCGCACCGCCCGCGCGGCCGGGACGGATGTGCTCCTCGCCACCGGCACCGACACCCGCAACGCGGGGCTGCTGCGCGGCATCCGGCCCCGGGTGGCGATCTACAACGCCCACCTCTGGTCGATCGCCCGGCGCCATGGTGCGCACGTGCTTGACGTCTGGGGTCTGCTGCCCCTGCAGGACTGGCGTATGTGGGCCCAGGACCGGATCCACCTCAGCCCGCTGGGCCACGCGCGCGTCGCCGACGCCGCCCTGGTCGCTCTTGGGCTGGAGCCCGAGCATCCCGATTGGGACGTCCCCCTGACCCGGCTGCCCGCTCCCCCGACGGCGCAACGACTGCGCGCGGACGCCGCCTGGATGCACCGGGACGTCCTGCCGTGGGCGGGCCGGAGGTTACGAGGCCGCTCCTCCGGGGACACCCAGCAGGCCAAGCGGTCCCAGCCCGGGCCGTCCGACTGAGCGATCAGCCTGCCACCGGCAGGTGCCGCTCCCACCACGCCAGGATGTGCTCGAACCGAGCCCGCCGATGCTGCGGTCTCCCCGACCGGCTGAGCTCGTGCCCCTCACCGGGGAAGAGCAGCAACTCCGCCTCCACGCCCCGGCGCCGCAGCTCGGTGTACCAGCGCTGCCCCTGCTCCACCGGGCACCGCCAGTCGTTCTCGGAGTGGATCACCAGCGTCGGGGTGCTCACCCGGTCCAGGAACGTCATCGGACTCTGCGCCGCGATCCGCTCCGGATCGGTCCCGAGGTAGGCGTCGGCGAAGAACCACCCGATGTCGGAGGACCCGATGAAGCTGACCGGATCCAGGAAGCCGCGTTCGACGATCGCCGCGGTGAACCGGTCGGTCCGCGTGGTCAGCCAGGCCGACATGTACCCGCCGTAGGAGCCGCCGAGCACGCCGAGCCGTTCGGCGTCGAGCTGCGGGTGGCTTTCCAGCGAGGCATCGAGGAAGGCGAGGATGTCCGCGGCGTCACGGCCGCCGAAGCCGCCGATGATCGCCCGCGCGTGGTCCTCGCCGTAGCCGAGCGAGCCACGCGGATTGCAGAACACGACGGCGTAGCCCGCCTGCGTGTACACCTGCACCTCATCGAAGAACATCGAGGTGTACTGCGCAGCCGGGCCGCCGTGGATGAGCAGCAGCACTGGGTGGGGGCCCTCACCCTCGGGGACGCTCACCCACCCGTGCACCGGGTAGGCGTCGGCTCCGGTGGTGGTCAGCTCGACCGGCCGGGCCACGCCCGCCTCCTGCCGCAGCCGGGCGGAGAGGTCAGTCAGGCGGCGTGGGGTTCCCGTGGCCGGGACGTGCCACAGGTCGGCGACGCTGTCCGGGCTGCCGGCCACCAAGAGCGCCGAACCGTCGGGCACAGCGGCGAGGGCACGCGCCTCATGGCCCTCGAGCAGTCGCGTGCCGGCCTCGCCTCGCCAGCGCAGCACCGGCGAGGTGCCACGGTCGGCGGTGAGGAGAAGGACGCCGTCGTCGGCCGGTTCGATCACCCCCGTCAGGGTGAGCGACGCCGGATCGGTGAGCCTGGTCAGGCCCGTCAGGGCGGCGCCGTTCAGCCCTCCCCGGTACAGCGCCGGCGACCGGCCGATGAAGTCCATCCGGTTCGGACCCTGATCGGTGAGCAGCAACCAGAGCCGGCCGGCGCCGTCGATACTCACCGCACCCGGGGCCAGCGTCCCCACGTCGAGCACGGTCGCCGTCGAGGATGCCTCGGCGGCGTGGTGGACCAGGTCGCCGGCGATGGCGTCGGGTGCCGAGCGGATGATGAGCAGGCCGGTGCCGTCGGGTGTCCACACCGGGATGCGGTGGTCGCGGGGCTCGCTGCTGATCTGCTCGACACGGACCCCCGGCACACCCCAAGCCTGCTCCGAGACGTCCGGAGCGTCCGCACACGGGTCCAGCAGTGGGCTGCCTGCCGTGGGGACGTCGGCGACGAAGACGTGCTGCGGCCGGTCGGCGTAATAGCCGAGCCCGTCTGTGCGGTAGGTCAGGTGCCGGAAGTGGCGCGGCCGCTCCGCCTCGGGACCGACGTCGGTGGTGCCGTAGCGTCCCTCCTCCGGGACCCGGGCGGTGTAGGCGATGCGCGTGGAATCGGGGCTGAAGGCGGGCCGTCCCGTGATGCCGGTGCGGTGGGCGGTGAGCACGCGGGGTTCGCCGCCGCCGGCGGGCATGAGCGCCAGCTGTGCGGCGCCCTCCACCGTGCGCACGAAGGCGAGCCAGCGCCCGTCGGGGGAGAACACCGGCTCGGCGTCGGAGACCCCGAACGTGAGCGGCGTCATCGCACCATCCGCCAGGTCCGCCCGCCACAGGGACGCAACGTAGCGGTCCGCCGTCAGGTCAGGGCGCCGCACGGGCACCACGGCCCACGTCCCGTCGGGGTGGACCGCGGGGGCGCCGAGGTCGCGGACGAGGCTCAGGTGCTCAGGCAGCATGCTCGCACTCTATGACGGCCCTGCGACATGACAGCCCCACGACGTCAGCCGACGAGGTGGACCGCGTCGAACGGAGCGGCCGAGGACAGCCGGTCACGGATCCCCTGGGTCACGACGCCCTTGGCCGCACGCACGGCCTCCTCGACGCTCGCTCCCTGAGCGAGAAGGGCCGTGACGGCGGCCGCGACGGTGCACCCGGCCCCGCTCACCCGCTCCTCGCCGATCTTCGGGGTGGTGAGCACGATCGTGCGCTCCCCGTCGAAGAGCACGTCGACGGCGTCCGGCCCGGGCAACTCCACCCCGCCCTTGGCCAGGACGTACTGCGGGCCGAGGGCGTGGATGCGCCGCGCCGCCTCGGCGAGGTCGTCCACGCTCTCGATCGCATCCATCCCGGCAAGGGTGCGGGCCTCGAAGACGTTCGGGGTGATCACCGTGGCCAGCGGCAGGATCCGCTCGCGCAGCGCGTTGTCGGTGTCCAGCGCGGCACCGGGTTCCTGGCCCTTGCAGATCAGGACCGGATCGAGCACCACGTGCCGCCACGGGTGCGCGGCGATCGAGGTCGCCACGGTGTCGATGGTGGCGGGGGTGCCGAGCATCCCGATCTTGACGACCTCCGGGGCGTGGCAGGCCAGGCCGACCTCGATCTGGTCGGCGATCACCTGCGGGTCGACCGGGACGAACCGGTGCGCCCAGTTGTTCGCGGGGTCGAACGAGACGATGCACGTGAGCGTGCCGAAGCCATAGGCGCCCAGCGCCTGGAACGTGCGCAGGTCCGCCTGGATGCCGGCGCCGCCGGTCGCTTCGGAGCCCGCGATCACGTAGGCACGAGCCGGTGAGGTGCTGGTGGTCGGTGGCGTAGTGGTCTCAGACACGCCACCACGGTACGTCGCCCGTGCTGCTGGAGCCACCTGTCGGATTCGAACCGACGACCGTCCGCTTACAAGGCGGGTGCTCTACCAGCTGAGCTAAGGTGGCGCGCCCCCGAGGGGCGAGTGGCAGTGTGCCAGATCGGCTGGGGCCGGGACGACCTCGTGCAGTCGCCGCCGGCCCCGGCCGGTGGGTCAGCGGCTCTGGAGCTCGCTGAGCAGGGCTCCCTCGGTGGTCCACTGCTGGGACGGGTCGCCTTCGGTCGTACCCCACTCATCGCCCTCGATCACGATCGTGGGCGTGCTGGAGTAGCCGTCACGCCGAGCCTGCTCCGAGGCCACCTCGACCCACTCGCTGTAGGTGCCCTCGCTGAAGGAGTCGGCCACCTCCTGCGGCACGCCGGCGTCGACGGCGATCTGCGCGATCTCCTCGTCGGTCAGGCCGGTGGAGTTCTCGGCCGGCTGGTTCGCGAACATCGCCGCCATGAAGTCCAGCGCCGCCTCGGGTGCCTCGGTCGCGGTCACGGCGAACGCGTTGGCCGCGCGGGTGGAGTACTCCGTACCGTTGGAGAGGCGGTCGAGGTAGTCGAGCGGGTGGTAGATCACGGTCGCCTCGCCCTCAGCGGCCGCCTGGGCCATGTCGGGGCCGTTGATCTCCTCGAACTGGCCGCAGAACGGGCACATGAAGTCGACATAGATGTCGACGGCCGGCTCGTCGTCATTCGCGGCGCCGACGCCGTCGGCGCCGAAGGTGATGCCGCCGTGCAGGTCCGCACCGGCGGGGATCTCACCCTCGAAGTCCGACAGCAGGGTGCGGCCGGCCTGCTGGGAGATCATGATCGCGGCGGCGGCGATGAGTGCCACGACCACGAGCACCACGCCGATGAGGATGCCGCGGTTGCGCTTGTCGTTCCTGGCCTGGATCTTGCGGAGGCGCTCGGCCTCCTGGCGGGCGGCTTCGCGCCGCTCAGCCTTGCTGCTGGTTGCCATCACAGGGTCCTTGTCCGGCCGCTGCTGCGACCTGGGAGGTGGGGTGGGGGGTCGGGTGCTCAGGCGAGCACCGGCGGTCCCCGCCGCCAGACCGGCCGCACCTGCAGCACCGCGGGGGCGGGACGGGCGACCCAGGCGCGTGGCTCCTCGTGCGGACGGGTCCGGACGGGCTGCACGCGCTCGGGAAGGGTGCGCAGGGCTGCGAGACCGTCCCGGACCGCAGCGGCCGCCCGGGCGAGCACCACCGCGATCGCGGTGAGACTGACGTGCGCGACCACCAGGGCAGCCATGAGCGCCGCGCAGGCCGAGACGGCGGCTGCCGTGTGCGGTCCGTAGCCGAGAGTGCCGGCCGGGCAGGTGGCCACGCTGCGCATCTGGGCGAGGTTGGCAGCCACGAAACCGGCCACACCCTCGGCGTGGACACAGTTCGCCGGGCGGAGCAGCGCGGTCAGACCCACCGACAGCAGCGACCACAGCCCCACGAGCGCGATCACGACGGCGCCCGTGCCCGCACGCGCACGGCGTGCGGGAGTCACGGGAATCGCTGGGGCCATGGCGCACAGGATACGCGCCCGCACTGACCCGGGGGCCCAGGAATCTGCGAGCAGCGTTCAGAAGAAGTTCATCGGCGGCGGTCCGAACGGCCACCACTGCACGGCGCCATCGCCGAGCACCGTCACCGCGAGCGCGGTCAGCGCCACCGCCAGGGCGATCAGGCCCCAGACCGTGGCCGCAGCGCCGGGGGGCGCGATCACCCGCAGCACCGCCCGCTGCCCCTCCCGGGCGCTGCCGCTGGAGGGTGTCCACCACACCAGTAGCAGGGCGATCGCCACCGCCAGCGGCACCAGCAGCAGAGCCGGGAGCGCAGCCGCCGCCAGCACCCAGACGATCACCACCCCGGCCGTGGCCACCACCGCTCCGGGCAGGGCCAGGAGGAGTCCGAGCACGAGATGCACCGGGAAGGCCGCGGTCGCCCGCGGGAGGTCCCACCGGCCCGGGCCGCGACTGAACCGCCGCTGGCGCAGCGCCCGGGCATCCGAGCCGATCCCGCCGAAGACGGCGACCAGAGCCACGGCACCCAGCAGGACCACCGCGGGATAGAGGCCACCCAGCAGCGACAGCGCCAGCAGCCACGCCACGGACAGCCACGGCCGGGCGGGGGCCGGGAACGACCACGCCGGCCGCTGCGGTAGCCCGTCCGGGCCGAGGGTGTACGGAGCGGGCGAGACGGCCGCGGGCCCTTCCTGCCCAGGGAGGGGGGCTGCGCCGCCGGGCGGGGGCGAGTGCCGGGCGAGGGCGGTCGGCGGGTAATGCTCACGCAGCTGCTGCGGCATCACGGCCGTGTGCTGCGCCGGCTCCGGCGGCGCCTGCCCCGGCGGGATCGACGGAGGCAGCGGGCCGGGCGCCGCCTCGGGCGCCGCCTCGTACCCCTGCACCGACGTGGCGTCCCACCGGTCCACGGGCTCTGCGGTCGCGGCCGGTGCGTCATCGGCGAGCAGAGAGGTCGGCTCCCGGCCCGCGGCGTGGTCACGCAGCGCCTGGCAGACCGAGGTCTGACGCATGCGCCGATCCGGGTCCGGGTGCAGCGCCCGTCGCAGCACCTGAGCCACCCGCGCCGGCAACCCCTCGGTGTCGACCCGGCCGGACTCGACCCGCAGCAGCACTCCCTGACCGTGCCCGAACGGACCCCGGCCGGTGGCGGCGAACACGAGCACCGCCGCCCAGCCCCACCAGTCCCCGACCGCCCCCGGGTCACCGCCGCGCATCACCTGCGGGTCCACGTACCCCGGGGTGCCGGTCACCAGGCCCGTCTGGGTCAGGCGGGGATCGTCGGCGAGCTGGGAGATGCCGAAGTCGATCACCACCGGACCCTCGTCGGTGAGCATGACGTTGCCCGGCTTCAGGTCGCGGTGGACCACGCCGGCGGCGTGGATCGCCTCCAGCGCCGAGGCCAGGCCGTCCGCGAGGTCGGCCAGCTCCTCGGCATCGAGTGGTCCGTGCTCGCGGACCGACTCCTCCAGCGACTGGCCGTCGATGAGCTCGGTGACGATGAACGCCTCGGCGGAGTCCGCCTCGGCGTCCAGCACGCGCGAGACGCGCTCGCCGCGCACGCGGTGCAGCGAGGCGACCTCGCGTCGCAGCCGCTCGCGGGCGGCGTCATCGGCACTGAAGGCCGGGTGCAGCAGCTTGACGGCGACATGGCGGTCCTCGGCGTCCACCGCCTTGTAGACCGTGCCCATGCCGCCCGAACCGAGCACCTCGAGCAGCCGGTAGCCACCGACCTCGCGGATCGGCCGCTGATCCTCGGACCCTGCACCCATGACAGGCAACCTACGCCAACGCCCGGGTAGCCTGGGCGGACGAGCGAGCAGAAGTGGGGTCACCGCAGGAATGCCAGGAACTCATGATTTCGTCGTTGTCGCCAACCGTCTGCCGGCCGACATCCGCGTGGACTCCGAGGGGAACATCACCTCGACACCCGCACCAGGGGGGCTGGTCACCGCCCTCGCGCCGGTGATGCGATCCCAGGATGGTGCCTGGGTCGGCTGGTCGGGTTCGCCCGATCAGCACCTCGATTCCTTCGACACCGACGGGATGCACCTGGTCCCGGTGCCGCTCAGCGAGCAGGAGGTGGAGCGCTACTACGAGGGCTTCTCCAACGCCACCCTGTGGCCGCTCTACCACGACGTGATCGTGGCGCCCGAGTACCACCGCATCTGGTGGAACTCCTACCGCGAGGTCAACCAGCGCTTCGCCGAGGCGGCGGCGGGCACCGCCGAGCGGGGGGCCACGGTCTGGGTGCAGGACTACCAGCTGCAGCTGGTGCCGGAGATGCTGCGCCGCCTGCGCCCGGACGTGCGCATCGGCTTCTTCAACCACATCCCGTTCCCGCCGGTGGAGCTGTTCGGCCAGCTGCCCTGGCGCAAGCAGGTCATCGACGGGCTGCTGGGCGCCGACCTGGTCGGATTCCAGCGCACCGGGGATGCCGCCAACTTCCTGCGCGCTGTCCGCCGCTTCACCGAGCACGGCACCCGGGGCCAGCAGGTGACGATCGGCCCGCACTGGAACCGCCCCGAACGCCACGTGCGCGCCGGCACCTTCGCGATCTCGATCGACTCGGCCAAGGTGGACGAGGCCGCCCGCAGCGAGAAGACGCAGCAGCGCGCCGCCCAGCTGCGTTCCGAGCTCGGGGACCCCGACGTGCTGATGCTCGGCGTGGACCGGCTCGACTACACCAAGGGCATCCGGCACCGGATCAAGGCCTTCGGGGAGCTGGTCGCAGAGAAGAAGCTGACCGTGCCGCGCACCGCACTGGTGCAGGTGGCCAGCCCTAGCCGGGAGCAGGTGGAGCAGTACAAGACCCTGCGTCAGGAGGTGGAGGTGATGGTCGGCCACATCAACGGCGACCACGGCTCCTGGGGCCGCTCAGCCATCTACTACATGCACCACTCCTACCCGTTCGAGGAGATGGTGGCCCTGTACCGGGCGGCCGACGTCATGCTCGTGACCGCGCTACGGGACGGCATGAACCTGGTGGCCAAGGAGTACGTGGCGGCCCGGCCCGATCTCGGTGGCGTCCTGGTGCTGAGCGAGTTCGCCGGCGCCGCGGACGAGCTGGGCCAGGCGCTGCTGATCAACCCCCACGACATCGAGGGCACCAAGGCCGCGATGATGGAGGCGGCGACCATGTCACCGGCAGAGCGGCGCCGGCGCATGCGCACCCTGCGCAAGCGGGTCCTCGAGAACGACGTGCAGGGCTGGGCGGAGAAGTTCCTCTCGGTCCTGCAGAACATGCCCCAGCGCAACAGCCACGTGTGAGGCCGCCCTCATGACCGACTCACTCCCCGGCGCCCTGCGCGCCTTCGCCGCGACACCGCAGGTGCTGGTGGCGCTGGACTTCGACGGCTGCCTGGCCCCGTTCGTGACCGATCCGGCCGACGCCCGCCCCCTCCCGGAGGCGAGCGAGGCGCTGCGCCGCCTCGCGGACTGCGACGGCGTCCAGCTCGCCCTGGTCTCCGGCCGGCCGGTGCAGCAGTTGCGCGACCTCGCTGACCCGCCGCCGGGCACCTGGCTGGTCGGCAGCCACGGCGCCGAGACCGCCGAGCTCGACGAGGCGGGCGAGCTGCACCGGGTGCCGTTCACCCTCGCCGACGACGAGGCGAGCCTCCTGGCGGAGGTGACGGCCGCCGTCGGGAAGATCGCGGAGGCCTACCCGGGGGCGTGGGTGGAGCACAAGCCCGCCGCGGCTGTGCTGCACACCCGCGCGCTCGCCGAGGACCGCGCCGAGGAGGCGCTCGCCGAGGCCTACCGCGGGCCCGGTGGGCAGCCCGGGGTGCACACGATGCGCGGCAACCAGGTGGTCGAGATCGCCGTGGTGGACGTGAACAAGGGGATGGCGATCGAGGACCTGCGCGAGCGCCTCGGCCACGTTGCCGTGCTCTACGCGGGCGATGACGTCACCGACGAGACCGCTCTGGCGGTGCTCGGCGAGGACGACCTCGGGATCAAGGTTGGCGCGGCCGAGACGGTGGCGCGCCACCGCGTGGCCGACGAGCAGGCGATGGCCGGGGCGCTCGCCGATCTCGCGTCGTGGCGGAGGTCACAGCAGCAGGGGTGAACCTGTGTCAGAATGAACGACGGTACCTCCGACCGGCGGTGCCGTGTCAGCGGAGACACTCGCATGGCACTCTTCACAACGGATCGTCCGGCACGTACCTGCCGGTGAAGGGAATGACGCAGTCATGGCAACTGTGACCTATGACCACGCAAGCCGGATCTACCCCGGCACCGAGCGCCCCGCCGTGGACGCCCTCAACCTCGAGGTCGAGGACGGCGAGTTCCTCGTGCTCGTCGGGCCCTCCGGCTGCGGGAAGTCCACCTCGCTGCGCATGCTCGCCGGTCTGGAGGACGTGAACTCCGGTCGCATCCTCATCGGTGACCGCGACGTCACCGACGTCCAGCCCAAGGACCGCGACATCGCGATGGTGTTCCAGAACTACGCGCTGTACCCGCACATGTCCGTGGCCGACAACATGGGCTTCGCGCTCAAGATCGCCGGCAAGCCCAAGGCCGAGATCCGCCAGCGCGTCGAGGAGGCGGCCAAGATCCTCGACCTGAGCGAGTACCTGGACCGCAAGCCGAAGGCCCTCTCCGGTGGTCAGCGTCAGCGTGTGGCCATGGGCCGCGCGATCGTGCGTCAGCCGCAGGTGTTCCTCATGGACGAGCCGCTGTCGAACCTGGACGCGAAGCTGCGTGTGCAGACCCGCACCCAGATCGCCTCGCTGCAGCGCCGCCTGGGCGTCACCACCGTGTACGTGACGCACGACCAGACCGAGGCCCTGACGATGGGTGACCGCATCTGCGTGCTCAAGGACGGCGTCCTGCAGCAGGTCGGCTCCCCGCGCGACATGTACGACACCCCGCAGAACGTCTTCGTCGCCGGCTTCATCGGCTCCCCGGCCATGAACCTCGGTTCCTTCAAGGTCGCCGACGGCAAGGCCAACCTCGGCGGGGCGCACATCCCGCTGACGCGCACCACCCTCGACGCCATCACCGAGGAGGACAAGGGCGAGATCACCCTCGGGTTCCGCCCGGAGGCCACGCACCTCGTCTCCGAGGGCACCGAGGCCTCGTTCGGCATCAAGGTGAACCTGGTCGAGGAGCTCGGCTCCGACGCCTTCGTCTACGGCGAGATGCTCGACAAGGAGGCCTCCGAGCACATCTCCTCCGGTGCCGGTGACGCGCAGGTGATCGTGCGCGTCGAGCCGCGCAACCCCCCGCTGAAGGGTGACACGGTCTACATCAAGATCGAGGACGGCCAGAAGCACCTGTTCTCCTCCGCGACGGGCCAGCGCCTGCCGGAGTGATCTGAGGTACGACACGGGGGCGGGCCACTGCGGTCCGCCCCCGTTTCGTGTGTCCGACGACCGAACCTGAGAGACTGGACCCATGCCGCAGTCCCTGCAGATCACCGCTGCTTCTCCGGATCCCGCCATCCTGGACCTGCCCTGGCACATCGCGCTGGAGGACTGGCCGGCCGAGAACCTGGCCGCCCTCCCCCGCGGTATCTCCCGCCACGTGGTGCGATTCGTGCGCCTGTCCGGCAAGGTGCTGGCCGTCAAGGAGATCGGTGAGTCGGTCGCCCACCGTGAGTACCAGCTGCTGCGGGACCTGCAGAAGCTCGACGTACCCGCGGTCGAACCGGTCGGGGTGATCACCGGCCGCAGCACCCCCGAGGGTGAGGACCTCAACTCGGTGCTGATCACCCAGCACCTGAAGTTCTCCCTCCCCTACCGCGCGCTGTTCAGCCGCTACCTGGCCCCCGACACCGCCACCCGGCTCATCGACGCGCTCGCAGTGCTGCTGGTGCGGCTGCACCTGACCGGCTTCTACTGGGGGGACGTCTCCCTCTCGAACACCCTCTTCCGCCGGGACGCGGGTGAGTTCGCCGCCTACCTGGTCGACGCCGAGACCGGTGACCTGCACGACACCCTCACCGACGGTCAGCGCGAGTACGACCTGGAGATCGCGCGCGTCAACATCATCGGCGAGCTGATGGACCTCGAGGCGGGCGAGCTGCTCGTCGAGGACGTCGACACCGTGGCCGTGGGCGAGATGATCGTCACGCGCTACCGCGAACTGTGGAACGAGCTCCTCGGTGTCGAGGAGTTCGGCGCCGGTGACCGGTGGCGGGTGGCGGCGCGGATCCAGCGCCTGAACCAGCTCGGCTATGACGTCGGTGAGGTGCAGATGACCACCGACATCGACGGCACCACCCTGTCGATCCAACCGAAGGTCGTCGACCCGGGCCACCACCACCGGCGCCTCATGCGCCTGACCGGCCTCGACGTCGAGGAGAACCAGGCGCGCCGTCTCCTCAACGACATGGACACCTACCAGGCCGCGACCGAGCAGCAGAACGAGGACGAGGAGTTCGTCGCCCACGAGTGGCTCTCCGACGTGTTCGAGCCGGCCGTGCGCGCCGTGCCGCGGGACCTGCGCGGCAAGCTGGAACCGGCCGAGATCTACCACGAGGTGCTCGAGCACCGGTGGTTCATGGCCCAGGAGGCCGGGCACGACATCCCGATGAGCGAGGTCGTCCCCCACTACGTCGACACGGTGCTGCGCCACCGCCCGGACGAGGAGGCGGTGCTCGGCCTGGACACCGCGACCCTGCGGGCGCTCGGCGAGGACGTCTAGCCCCCGCCGCGCGCCCGCCGCCGTCGTCCTACCCCTGCGTCTCGAACGCGGCCGCGCGCTCCTGCACCGCCCGCACCCGGGACACGTCCAGCTTCTCGGACCGGTCGAAGCGGTAGATCCCGTTCTCCTCCTGGAAGACGTCGGTGAGCTGGGTGTAGCAGTAGCCGAACATCTCCGGATCGTCCAGCAGGGCGTCCGTCAGGCCGGCGAAGCGCTGATGGAACTCCTCCTCGTCCCGCACGCGGTCCCCGTACCCCCAGGAGTCGTCGCGACGGGTACCGCTGGCCTCCGCCGCCCGCTCCGGGTTCCACCAGATGCCGCCGTACTCGCTCACGAAGAACGGCTGGCCGTTGTAGGGCTGGGAGATGGTGCGCCCGTCGCTGGTGTTGGTGTCGGCCTCCTCACGGCTGAGCCCGCCGACCTTCTGTGCGAACGCCGCCGGGTCCTGCTCGTAGTTGTGGGAGTCCCAGACGTCGGTCTCCAGCACCCGGTGGGAGTACCCGGAGGCATCCAGCACCGGCCGGGTGGTGTCCATCGCCTTGGTCGCCAGGAACATCCCGCGGGTGACGTCGTCGAGCTGGGTGATCCGGTCGTGCAGGCGCTGGTAGGTCTCGTTCAGCGGGCACCAGCCGATGATCGAGGGGTGGGAGTAGTCCCGCTCCACCGCCTCCAGCCACTGGGTGATGAACGAGGCCGTGGGCTGCTGGTGGTCACCCGGTGTGCCGTGGCCACCAGCACCCCAGTCGCCGAACTCGCCCCAGACCAGGTAGCCGAGCCGGTCCGCGTGGTAGAGGAAGCGCTCCTCGAACACCTTCTGGTGCAGCCGGGCACCGTTGAAGCCGGCGGCGAGGGAGAGCTCGATGTCGCGCACCAGGGCCGCGTCGCTGGGCGCCGTCATCAGGCTCTCGGCCCAGTAACCCTGGTCGAGCACAAGACGCTGGAAGACGGGCTTGCCGTTGAGGAGGAACTTGCGCCCGGTGATGCTCACCGACCGCAGACCCGCATAGCTGGTGACCTCATCCAGCACGGTCTCGCCGTCGAGCAGCACGATGTCGACGTCATACAGGTGCGGGTCCCCGGGCTGCCACAGTCGCACCCGGTCGGCGGGCAGGGTCAGCACCGCCGTGGGCGCCAGATCAGCGTGCGCCGCCACCTCGTCGGTGGCCACCACGCCGCCGGCGTCGCGCACCTGCACGCGCACCCGCTGGCCGGGCCGGTTCGCGGTCAGCGGCACGCTCACGTGGAACCGCCCGCCCGCCACGTCCGGGGTGATCCGGGGCCGGCGGATCGCCACCTCCGGCACGCCTTCGAGCCAGACGCTCTGCCAGATCCCGGTGGTGCGGGTGTAGTGGCAGTCGGTGTTGGCATAGCGCGTGGCCTGCTTGCCGCGTGCCTGCGGGCCGCGGCGTGGGTCGCGCGCTCGGACGGTCACGGTCACGGTCTGGCCGGCCGTGGCCAGCCCGGTCAGGTCGGCGGTGAAGGACGTGAAGCCGCCGCGATGACGCACCACCTCGGTACCATCCACCCACACGGTCGCGTCGTGGTCCACCGCAGCGAAGTGCAGCTGCGGCCGCAGACCGGTCCACCCGGCCGGGATCGTCACCTCGCGCCGGTACCAGACGGCCTCGTGGAAGTCGACGTCCCCGATCCCGGAGAGCTCGGACTCGGGAGCGAACGGCACGGTGATCGAGCCACTCAGCGGTCGCTCGAGCAGACCACGCTCCAGCCCGGAGTCACCCGGATCGAACTCGAAGTCCCAGGTGCCGTTCAGCGTTTCCCAGGTGTCTCGGACGAACTGCGGGCGGGGGTGCTCGGGACGCGGAGCGTCGGTGCTCATGTGATGGCCTTCTCGATCGGAGGAACGCAAATTCTCACGTTGTAATGATGTCTCCGTTACGGTAGGCCGCGAGCAGACCGACCGTCAAGCACCATCGAGAGGGGCCAGGTGCCCGACCAGCCCGATCAGCAGCGCCCGCCCACCATCAAGGACGTGGCCGAGCGCGCCGGTGTGTCATGGAAGACCGTCTCGAATGTGATGAACGGCGGTGTCAACGTCCGCCCGCACACCCGCCTCCGGGTGGAGGAGGCGATCGCCGAGCTCGGCTACCGCCGCAGCCCGGCCGGCCGCCAGCTCCGGTACGGGCGCTCGTTCATCATCGCCCTGGCCGTTCCCGAACTCACCACCCCGTACTTCGCCGACCTCGCACACGAGGTGCTCGCCCACGCCGGGATGCGCGGCTACACCGCCCTGATCACCGAGACGCGCGGCCTGGAGGCCGGGGAACGGGCGGCGCTACGCGGTTTCGACACCCAGGTGGCCGACGGCGTCATCCTCAGTCCGCTCTCCCTCGACGGGGCCGACGTGGTCGGCGCCCGCGCCCACGTGCCGCTGGTGCTGCTCGGTGAGCGCGTCGCCGGATCGGCGCTGGACCACGTCATCTACGACAACCGCAGCGCTGCCCGCACGGCCACCGAGCACGTTCTCGCCCGTGGTGCGCGGCGCCCGCTCTTCCTCGGCGCCGATCCGCGGCACCGGTTCGGCACCGGCTGGCTACGCGCGGAGGGCTTCCTGGACGCGCTCGGACTGGCGACCGACGACGCCGCTCCCGTGGTGCCCACCCAGCGCTACAGCCGGGAGGAGGGCGCTCGCACCGTGGCGGACCTGCTGGCCCAGGGGCGCGACTTCGACGCGCTCGTCTGCGCGAGCGACCTGATCGCCGTCGGCGCTCTGCACGCGCTCCGGGAGGCCGGGGTGAACGTCCCGGAGCAGGTGCAGGTCACCGGGTGGGACGGGATCGACGAAGGGCGCTTCACCTGGCGGCCACTGACCACCATCGACCTGGACGTGCGCGCCGTGGCACGGCACGCCGTCGACCTGGTGATCGCCCGGATCGAGGGCTCCCATGAGTCCCCCGCCGAGCTCGTGGTCGCCCATCACCTCCTGCACCGCGGCAGCACCCGCCCCTGAGAGTCAGGACCGGGTCAGCGGCACCGGAGCCGGTCGCTGCACCCGGGAGGAGATCGGGACCGCGCGGCCCGTCTCGGCAGAGGTGAGCATGCCCTCCATCACCTCGAGCACGTGCAGCGCGAGCTCGCCGGAGGCCCGCACCCCCGCCTCGTCACCCGCCGTCATCATGTCCACGACGCCGATCCCCCGCCCGCCGGGGATGTCCCCGGCCGAGGGCTCCAGCACCACCCACTCCGGCGAACCCTGCGCACGCAGCCGGACGTCGCCGTCGAAGCGGTTGGGGTCGGGCACGCTCAGCGAGCCTTTCGTGCCGTGCACCTCGATCTTCGGGGCCTCCGTGCCGGCCGTGTCGAAGCTCATGACCACGGTGGAGATCGCACCGCCGGCATGGGTGAGGATGCCGGTCACGTGCGTGGCCACGTCCACCGGCACGCTCTGGCCGGCTCGTGCGCCGGAGCCGATGGTGCGGGTCTCGTGCGCCGCACCGGCCACCCCGACGGCGGAGGCCACCTCCCCGAGCATGGTCACCAACGTGGTCAGGTAGTACGGCCCCATGTCCAGCAGCGGCCCGCCACCGGCCTGGTAGTAGAAGTCGGGGTTCGGGTGCCAGGACTCGTGTCCCGGGCAGGCGAAGGTGGCCGTCGCCGAGGTGGGGATCCCGACCCGGCCGGCGTCGACGGCGGCCCGTGCGGTCTGGATCCCCGCACCCAGCACCGTGTCCGGCGCCCCGCCGACGCGCACGCCCGCCGCACGCGCGGCCTCCAGCACCCCGAACGCGTCGGTGGCCGTGGCGGCCAGCGGCTTCTCGGTGTACACGGGCTTCCCGGCCGCGATGGCGGCGTGGGCCACCTCGGCGTGCGCAGCGGGGATGGTCAGGTTGAGCACGACGTCCACCTCGGGATCGCTGACCAGCGCTTCCACGCTCAGCGCGCGGGCGCCCACCTGAGCAGCGACCTCCTCGGCGCGGGCGGCGTCCAGGTCCGCGACCGCCGTCACCTGGGCCTGCGGGAGCCGGTCGAAGGTGGCGAGGTACTGGTCGAGGATCTTGCCCAGGCCCACGATGCCGATGCGTACCGTCATCGCGCCGCCCACAGCAGTCCCCGCTCGACGATCGTGCGCACGCTCGGGTGCTCGAGCACATCCACCGAGTGCCCGGGGGTGGCCACGAAGACCCGGCCGTAGCCCCAGTGGCGGGTCCACACCGCGGGGCAGGTGACCTCGCGATGCCATGGCTGGTCCTCGCGTGCGGGGTGGGTGGTGGTGGCGTGCACGTCGATGAGGTCGTCGGTGAGGACCCAGTACTGCTCGGTGTCAAGGTCGAAGTCGCCGATGCCGGCGACGATCTCGTGGTCGGAGGTGATGTGCACCCGGTGCTGGAGGTAGTTGTCGCGAGCCTGGCCCACGCGCTGCTCGGCGGGGCGCGAGGGATGGGTGGCGAACTGGCCGCCCACCAGGTGCAGGTAGTCGTTGGTGGCGCGGAAGGAGTCGGCGATCCCGCCGTGCCAGCCGGCGAACCCGGTGCCCGAGGCGACGGCCCCGGCGAGACCGGAGAACTGCTCCTTCTCGATCGTCCCCATCGTCCAGCACTGCACGATCAGGTCCGTCGCGGCCATGGTCTCGGCGTCGGCGTAGACCTCGAGCGAGTCGTGCACGGCCACCTCGAAACCGTGCTCACGCAGGAACGGCAGGAACATCTCGGTCGCCTCGACCGGTGAATGACCCTCCCAGCCACCTCGTACCACCAAGGCCCGGCGTGCGGGCGTGTCGTGCGTCGTCACAGCCATCCTCGTCCTCGAAGGTCCGGGTCATCGACAGTCTAGATATGGTGCGCCGAACAACCAACCAGCGGTCTGCCCGGGCTCAGCGCGCGCCGCGCACGCGCGGCCACACCGCTGCCACCACATTGGCCGCGGCACCACCCCAGAGGATCCCGGCGGTGACCTTGCCCGTGGTCGCCCATCCGGGGCGCGTTCCCGGCCGCGCCGCACGGCGCCAGATCAGGGTCCCGACCGCGACGTCGACGGCAGCGGCGACATAGGGCGCCCAGGTGCGCACGGGCTCCTCCGCCGCTTCCGCGAACGCCGTCATCCCGGTCCGGGCATCCTCGGCCGCCTGCTGGGCCCGACGGCGCGCGTCCTCACGTGCTTGCTGGGCCGCCCTCCGGGCGTCCTCGGCCGCCACGTGCGCGCGGCGCCGCACCAGCTCGGCGATGGGCACCGGCGCGATCTGCTCGACACCCTCGACGTCTGCGGCCGCGACGTCACCCTCGAGGAACCGTGCCAGTGCGCCTGCCGCCGCACCGGTCTCGAGCGCGGCGAGCACCTCCTCGAAGTTCACGTCACCCCCGAGCGCGGCGCGCAGCCGCGCGCGGTCGACGCCGGGCCAGGTGCGGCTGACGGCCTCGAGCAGCGCCCCCTGTCCGAGAAGCTCATCGGCGAAGGATTCCGCGACGCGTCCGTCCGGGATCGTCGCCCGTTCCAGGCCCCAGACGTGCTGACCCTCGGTCTCGCCCAGCACCGTCAGCGCAGCGCGGACCGTGCGACGCTCGAGAACGATCGCGGGAAGGCGGGCGCCGCGTAGGCCGAGCTCATCGATCGTGGCCACGTCCTCGACCAGCGCGGCGGACCGGTTCGGGAGAGCCAGCGCGTCGAGGGTCGTACCGGCGTCGGTCGCCAGGTCCTCGAGTGCCTCCCCGGTGGCCGGGGTGAGCACGACGGCTCGCTCGGTCACGGAGGCGATCTCCAGATGCGGCTCGAACGGGTCGTCCTCGCGCTCCTCGCAGGTGGCGATCAGGTCGCCGAACTGGGCCCTGCCCCGGCACTCAGTCGCCAGCGCCTCGACGAGCTCGGCCAGCGGCGGCCCGGCGATGACACCGGCGAGCGACTCGTCCAGGACGGCTACCCGCGACTGCTCATCCACGGCGACGGTGATCGAGACGACGGTCGGTTCCTCCGGGTCCGCTTCCAGGATCGCCACCACCAGGGCCCCGTCAAGGAACCCGGCCGCACGCAGCACCTGCTGCTCCGGGGCCAGGATCTGTCCCTGACAACGCTGCCACGAGGTCGACGTGCTCATCCCCAGAGCCTACCGACCACTCTCGCGAGCGCAGTGCAGATCACTCAGCGGCGCTCGGCGCGCCGTTGTGCGATCTCGTACAGCGCAATCCCGACGGCGGTGCCTGCGTTGAGGGACTCGGTCGAGGCCGCCATGGGGATGGAGACCACCATGTCGCAGGTCTCCTGCACGAGACGGCTCAGGCCCTTGCCCTCCGAGCCGAGCACGACCACCAGGGGGTCGGTGGCCAGCTCCAGATCCCCGACGCGGGTCTCGCCCCCACCGTCGAGACCGACCACGAAGCACCCGGCCTTCTTGTAGTCCTGCAACGCACGGACCAGGTTGGTCGCGCGTGCTACCGGCACCCGGGCTGCCGCACCGGCGGAGACCTTCCACGCCGTGGCCGTCACGCCGGCGGAGCGGCGGGCGGGGACGACCAGGCCGTCCACCCCGAAGGCTCCGGCCGAGCGCAGCGTGGCGCCGAGGTTGCGCGGGTCGGTGATTCCGTCGAGCGCGACGATCAACGGCGCGCCACCGCGACCGGCGGCGGCATCGAGCAGGTCGTCGGGCTCGGCATAGTCGTAGGCGGGCACCTCCAGGGCCACTCCTTGGTGGACCGCCCGGTCGGTGAGGGCATCCAGCTCGGGCTTGCGCACCTCCTTGACCGGCAGGCTGCGCGCGGCGACCGCCGCCACGATCTCGCGGGTGCGGTCGTCGGCGTCGATCCCGGTCGCGAGGTAGACCGCGCTGACGGGGATCTGGGCACGCAGAGCCTCCACCACGGAGTTGCGCCCCACGACGAGCTCGTGGCTCTTGGCCACCCGCTGGCCGCCCCGGCTCGGCGCCCCGCCGCGCTTCTGCGCTTCGCGATCGGCCGCCGCCTTGCGCTTGTGGGCAGGGTGATAGGGCCGGTCCTCGGCCTTGGGCGTGGGTCCCTTGCCCTCGAGCGCCTTGCGGCGGTGCCCACCGGTGCCGACCTGGGCACCCTTCTTGGAGCCGGACTTGCGCACGGCTCCCTGACGCTTGGAGTTACCGGCCACCTGGGGCCTCCTTCACGCTCCACCGGACACTGCCGGCGGAGTCTTCGACGACGATTCCCGCCTCGGCGAGGCGGTCGCGCAACGCATCGGCGCGCGCGTAGTCCTTGGCGGCGCGGGCCTGCGCCCGTTCGGTGAGCACCGCCTGGACCAGGACGGACAGGGCGTGGTGGGCTGCGTCGTCGTGGGCGGCCTCCCCGGCCCACGGCTCGGCAAGCGGATCCAGACCCAGCACGGACAGCATCGCACGAACAGCCAGCCCGTGCGTGCGTACGTCATCGGCCTCGCCTGTGCCGGCCAGGAGGGTGTTGCCGCGGCGTACGTGCTCGTGGACGACCGCCAACGCCGCGGAGACGTTGAGGTCGTCGTCGAGGGCGGCGGCGAATGCCTCGGGCAGTGGAGCTTCGGCCACCTCGGACTCGGAGGCGACGCCGGCGAATTCGCCGGCGCGGGTGACGAACTGGCTGATCCGCTCCCATGCGGCGGCGGACTCGGCCAGCGTGTCCTCCGAGAACTCCAGCGTGGAGCGGTAGTGCACGCCGCCGAGGGCGTAGCGCAGCACCACCGGCGTGGTGCGCTCCAGCACCGCCTCCACCGTCAGGGAGTTGCCGAGCGACTTGCTCATCTTCTCTCCGCCGACCGTCACCCAAGCGTTGTGCATCCACACCTGGGTGAAGTCCCATCCGGCGGCCCGGGACTGGGCGAGCTCGTTCTCGTGGTGCGGGAAGCGCAGGTCGATGCCCCCGCCATGGATGTCGAAGCCCTCACCGAGGTACTTGCGGGCCATCGCCGAGCACTCCAGGTGCCAACCGGGGCGCCCGGTCCCCCACGGAGTGGGCCAGGCGGCGCCGTCGGGGTCGGTGGCCTTCGACGCCTTCCAGAGCGCGAAGTCGCGCGGGTCGCGCTTGTCGGAGGCTTCATCCTCCTCGGCGCTGAGGTTCTCCAGCAGCTGGTGGGTGAGCGCCCCGTACTCGCTCCAGGAGCGCACATCGAAGTAGACGTTGCCCTCCGCACCGGTGTAGGCGTGTCCGCGTTCGATCAGCCGCTCGATCAGCCCGACCATCTCCGGCACGTGGCCGGTGGCGCGGGGCTCGTAGGTGGGCGGCAGCACCCCGAGCGCGGCGTAGGCGGCGGCGAAGGCCCGCTCGAACCGGTGTGCCCAGGCCCACCACGGGACGTCCGCCTCGCCGGACTTGGTGAGGATCTTGTCGTCGATGTCGGTGACGTTGCGCACGAGGGTCACCGCGAGGCCCTGGCGCTGCAGCCAGCGCACCAGGATGTCGAAGGCGATAGCCGAGCGCAGATGCCCGATGTGGGGAGCGCCCTGGACGGTGGCACCGCACAGGTAGATCCCCACGTGGCCCGGTCGGCGGGGCGTGAGGTCGCGAACCTCGCGCGTGGCGGAATCATGCAGGCGGACAGTCACCCGGCGAGTTTAGCGGCCATGGGGACGCGGGCACTTGCACCTCACGCGGCGTGAGGTCCTAGCGTCCTTCTCACCGGCGCAGAGAGCGCCGGTGAGGGCGGAGGAGGAATCGATGGAGCAGGACGGGAGCTGGAAGGTCGGCGGGCTCGCGCGAGCCACCGGCCTGACGGTGCGCACGCTGCACCACTGGGACGATCTCGGGCTCGTGGTGCCGACGGCCCGGACCACGGCTGGCCACCGGCTCTACACCGGGTCTGACGTGGAGCGGGTATACCACGTGCTCACGCTGCGACGCCTCGGGGTCGACCTGGCCACGGTGCGGACGTTGCTCGACGGCGCGGCCGAGGTCGGCGAGGTGCTCACCAGCCATCTCGCCGCGGTGGACGAGCAGATCGCCGCACTGCGCCGGCTCCGGGACGGACTGGCCGCGACTCTCGCTGCTGGATCCGGACGATCCTCCGACGACCTCTTGGACGTCATCAGGAAGGTGATCATCGTGGACGAGACCGTCCAGAAGTACTTCAGCCCAGAGCAGCTCAGTGCGCTCGCCGAGCGGAAGGACACCGACGCTGAGCGGATCGCCGGCGTCGAGGCCGCCTGGCCGGATCTCATCAGCCGGGTCCAGCGGGCGATCGACGCCGGAGTCGACCCGGCGAGTGAGGACGGGCGTGCCCTCGGGCGTGAGTGGCAGGCGCTGCTGCACGAGTTCCACCAGGGTGATGCGCAGCTGCGTGAGTCGCTCTACTCGATGCAGCAGGACAATGCCGAGGCCATCCGTCGTGACTACGGTGGCCCGAGCGCCGAGCAGATCGAGTTCATCACGCGCGCGAGCGCCTGAGAGCCCGGAAGGCTCTCGGGTCTGCTGACACGATGCCCAGGTGCACATCACCACGATCGAGCTGCCCACAGCGTCTCCGTTCGACGGGGAGGCGCTGTGGGCATACCTCGCCGCACGCACGGTGGCCGGCGTGGAGGACATCGACGGCGCCCGGTACCGCCGGGCCGTTCACCTCGCCCATGGTCCGGGGGTTCTCGAACTCCGCCGCCCCGAGCCAGAGGCCACGGCCCCCGGGGTGCTGCGCGCCACTGTCCGACTGAGCGTTCCCGCCGACCGGGCCCAGGCGGAGT
The DNA here is from genome assembly GCF_021049265.1 of Ruania suaedae. Classification (NCBI taxonomy): domain Bacteria; kingdom Bacillati; phylum Actinomycetota; class Actinomycetes; order Micrococcales; family Ruaniaceae; genus Ruania; species Ruania suaedae. The sequence continues at coordinate 572,270 of NZ_CP088018.1, read as the reverse complement.
CGATAGTGCGACGCACGGCCGATCTGGACCGGGATCCCACCGACGTCCTCGAGGGGCTCGGCGCCCATCCGTGGCTGGGACCGCTGGTGCGGGCACGGCCCGGCCTGCGCGCTCCGCAACATCCAGGAGGCTTCGAGGTGGCAGTGCGCGCGGTGCTCGCGCAACAGGTGTCGCTGACAGCGGCACGCACCCACGCCGCCCGGTTGGTGACCGCGACGGGGACGCGCCTACCCACCCCGGTCGGGACAGTGACGCACGTGTTCCCGACGCCCGCGCAGGTCGCCGCCCTCGGCACGGACGACACCGCACAGGAAAGCGTCCTCGCCATGCCGGCCGGACGCCGTCGCGCGGTGCTCGCGCTGAGCCGCGCGGTACTGGAGGGAATGGACCTGGACGGGGGGATCAGTGCCGATGAGGCCGAGGCGGCGTTGCTCGCCGTCCCCGGCATCGGCCCCTGGACGGCCCAGTACGTGCGGATGCGCGCTTTCGGCGATCCGGACGCCTACTGCGGCACCGACCTCGTGCTGCGCCGAACGGCCGTGGGGCTCAGCGGCGCCCCGGCAGACCCACGCGGTACGGAGTTCGCACCCTGGCGCACCTATGCGGCGCACCATCTGTGGCGGCACGCCCAGCTGGAGGGACCGGCATGATCTCCTCGATCAGATCATCGTCCGGCCATCCCGCTTGGCCGCGCGTGCCTCCTTCGTGAAGGACCGCACGATGACGAACAACGTGCCGGCGACGATGACAGGCCACACCAGGATGTACAGGGTCATGATCAAAGCAGAGAAGTCCATAGGAATTCCTTCCAGCCCTCAGCGAGTGCGGTCGAGATCGAGATCGGTCTGGCCGGTGTCGCCTACGGAGGCGTCCGACTCGTCGAACTTCCCCGTACGCTCGGCGAGCACGGCGAAGTCGAAGCTCACGCCGCTGCGCACCGAGAGCGCGATGCACACGAGTGCACTGACGGCGTAGGCGACCAACGATCCGGACAGCACCGCGTACTCGTGCAGAAAGCCGATCGTGAACGGGGCCGCGGCCACAGCCGAAACGACCCCGACGATTCGCGCGGTACGCAGACCGAAGAATCCGAATGCCATCAGTCCGAGGACGATGCCGACGCCGATCACCGACAGGACGTCGACGACGATCCCGACCGGCCCAGCCAGCTCGACCCATTCGAATCGCACCGGCAGGAAGCAGGCCATCGCAGCGAGGACGGCAGCCGTGAACGCGAGGTTCGAAACCTTCTTCCAGTAGAAGCTCGCGATCACAGGGAATACCAGCGTGCCCCACAGGGCCCCGACGAACACCAAGAGGTCGAGGATGTTCATCTGGCCGCTGGCGAAGTACAAGGCTGCGGCGACCGCCACGATCATCGTGATCCGGCCGATCCACACCATGGTGCGCGGGTCTGCTCGCTTCTTGCCTGCGATGTTCTGGCCATAGACATCGGCCATCACGATGGCCGCAAGCGCCGAGAGGTCCGAATCGGCGGTCGAGGCCAGCGATCCGATGATCATGACGAAGAACACCGCGATCAGGATGCCGGGCAAGTACGTGGCCGCCATGTGCGGGATCAAGTTGTTGGTATCGCCGCCGAGCGGCTCCAGCCCCGCGTACAGAGCGATCACACCGAGCATCCCGACGCCGATGATCGTGGCGCCATAGCCGATCGTCGCCGTCACGAAGGTCTTCTTGATGAGGTCCTCGCGCACCGCGAACAATCGCTGGGCGATGGTCTGGTTACCGATCGCGTATGCGAGCACCGCTGCGATATAGGGAGCGCCCTGGTTGAGGAATGCCTCGGACGAGAAGAAATTCTCCTGCTCGGGGGTGAGGTTCGACGCTCCGGTCACGAACATGTCCGGTCCACCAGCAGCGAAGAACACGACGGGAACGATGACGACCACGGCGCCGAGCATCGCGCACACCTGCGCGAAGTCGGTCAGCACCGACGCGCGGAAACCCGACCACAGCGTGTACAGCAGGACGCCGGTGGCGATGGCGATGATGCCCTGGGTGAACGTGAATGGCGTGAGCAGCGAAATGAGGGCGCCACCGGCAATGAGGTTCGAGGTGAGGCTGATCAGGCTACCGAGCACGTTGGAACCAGCGAGCATCAGCTGGCTGGAGCGGCCGTGCCTGGCGTACATCACCTCGGCGATCGTGTGCGCATTCGGCGCCACCTTCCGGATCCGGCGGCCGAAGGGGTAGATCAGCAGAATCATCAGCGCTCCCCATAGGCCGTAGTGGATGGGGCCGGAGACGCCGTAGGTGTAACCCGAGGTGGCGGAGGCGTACATGGACGACGCCCAGATCCAGGTCGCGGTCATCGATGCCGAGGCGATCCCGAAGCCGATACGGCCACCTCCGGTCATGTAGCCGTCGGCATTCTCCTTCTTGCGGCTGATCCGGATGGCCAGGAACAAGCTGCCTCCGAAAATCAGGATCAGGAGGAGGACCACAATCGGCCCGGAAAGTCGCTGCACATCATCCATTCGGCTGTTCTCGCCTCACTTCGTTCGCGCTGTACGGGTCCGCCGGCGCAGGTGCGCGGGCACGACGAGAAACCCCCAACGATTTTTCTGGGGGAAGCCGCATGCACTGCGGGCGGGAGCGGGTGCTCACCTCAGCGACCCCCGACCTGGACGGTGTGCGCCGTGCGCCGCACCGGGCAGGGAGTCGCGAACTCGGCCACCGTAGCAAGATGGCGGTCCGCCCCGGGCCGGCAGGCGCTCCGATTCGCGGCCGGGAGGAGCCTCGATGCTCCGGGAGGCCTGCAATCTCATACATATACAGTGTTATGTATTCGTTAGATCCGTGAGGTCTCGGCCGACCGGGAGGCCGCACCCGCGAGCATCACGGCGCGACTGGCACCCGCGCGGCACGGGCGAGCAGTGCGGCGTAGCGTCCGGACCGCTGCACCAGTTCATCGTGAGTGCCCTGCTCGAGGATCCGGCCGTGGTCGAGCACCACGATCAGGTCCGCCTCGCGCACGGTGGAGAGACGGTGCGCGATCGTCAGCGTGGTGCGGCCCCGGCTGACCACGTCGAGAGCATCCTGGACGGCCCGCTCGGTCTGGTTGTCCAGGGCGCTGGTGGCCTCGTCCAGCACCAGCACCTTCGGATCCCGTAGGAGCGTGCGCGCGATCGCGATCCGCTGCTTCTCCCCGCCGGAGAATCGGTAACCTCGGGCCCCGACGACGGTCTCGTAGCCCTGGGGCAGGGACTCGATCAGTGCGTGCACCTGGGCGGCGCGGGCCGCCTGCTCGATCTCGCCGTCGGTGGCCTCCGGCCGCGCATAACGCAGGTTCTCCCGGACGCTGGCATGCAGCAGATACGTCTCCTGGGAGACCATCCCGACCAGGCGGGCGACGTCGGCCAACGCCATCTCCCGCAGGTCGAGACCGTCGATCCGGATCGCACCGGAGTCGGGATCGTGCAACCGCGCCAGCAGTGAGGCGACCGTGCTCTTCCCGGCTCCGGACTCGCCCACCAGGGCCACGTGCGCACCGGCCGGCACGTGCAGGTCCAGGTCGGTGACGGCGTCCCGGTCGGCTCCGGGATAGCGCAGCGTGACGGCGTCCAGGTCCAGGGCACCGCCCATGCGCGCCGGATCGACCTCCACCGGATCGCTGGGATCGTCGATCGGCACCGGCAGGTCCAGGTACTCGAAGATGCGGCTGAACAGCGCCATCGACGTGACCACCTGCACGCCCACGTTGAGCAGGCCCATCAGGGGCTGGAAGAGCCCCGCCTGCAGGGCCACGAAGGCGACCAGGGTCCCGATCGTGATCCCCTCGGAGGTCACGGGCAGCCCCGCCATCAGGTAGAGCAGGGCCGGGATGACGGCGAACACGATCCGTGTGGTGGCCATCCGCCAGCGGCCGGCGAGCTGGGACTGGACCTCCAGGTCCAGCAGCTCCCGCGAGCTCTCGGTGAACTTCTGGGTGAGCGCCGGTCCGGCGCCCAAGGTCTTCCCGAGCAGTGCGCCGCTGACCGAGAGGGACTCCTCGACCTGGCCGTGGAGGCCGGCGAGTGCGCTCTGGCGCCGTGCGGTGATCTCCCGGCGCATGCTCGCCACCTTGCGGGTGGCCCAGATCGCCGGGGGCAGGACCACCAGCGAGAACAGGGAGAGCTGCCAGCTCAGGGCCACCATGGCGATCGCCGAGCCGACGGCCACGGTGACGTTCGAGGCCACGGAGGTGGCCGCCGTCGTGACCACGGACTGCATCGCAGAGATGTCGTGGGTGAGCCGGGACTGCACCTCCCCGCCCTGGGTCCGGGTGAAGAAGGCGAGGGGCTGGCGCTGCAGCCGGGCGAAGACGGCGGTCCGCAGGCCATGCATGACACGCTGACCGATCGTGGTGGACAGCCAGGTCTGCACGACTCCGAGCACGCTGGAGACGACGGCGACCGCGATCATCGCGCCCACCAGCACCGCGAGTAGGCGCACGTTCTGGTCGGGGATGGCCTCATCGATGAGGTGCTTGGTCAGGAACGGGGTCGCGAGCCCGATCCCGGACGAGGTGACGATGAGTGCCAGCACCGCAGCCAGTCCGCGGGTGTGCGGGCGGAACAGCCCGAGCACGCGGCGCCCCGAGACGGGGTGGCGGCTGAGCTGCGCCTGGTCACGGGGGTCGATACGGGTCGGTTGATCGCCGCGCACGGGCACGGTCCTTTCGACGGTGGAGACGAAGCCGGCTACAGCCCTGATCGAGGCATGGTCAGCGACCCGGCGCTCAGCGTGACTCACCCACCGGCATCACCAGCGCCGTGGCGATGGCGGCCAGGCCCGCGCCTCTCCCGGTGAAACCGAGCCCGTCGGTAGTGGTGGCGGCCAGGGTGACCGGTGCGCCCGCCGCTTCGGACAGGGCCTGCTGGGCCTGCGTACGCACGGGCCCCAGCTTCGGCCGATTCCCGATCACCTGCACTGCGATGTTGCCGATCTCGAACCCGGCCGCCCGCACCCGCGCGGCCGCCTCCGCGAGCAACCGGACCCCGGCGGCGCCCGACCACTGCGGGTCGCTGGTGCCGAACTGCTGGCCCAGGTCGCCCAGTCCGGCGGCGCTGAAGAGGGCATCGGCCGCGGCGTGGGCGGCCACGTCACCGTCGGAGTGGCCCTCCAGGGCGGGCTCGTCCGGGAAGAACACGCCCGCGAGCGAGAGTCCGGTGCGGCCGCCGGTGGCGTAGGCGTGCACGTCGACGCCGATGCCGGTGCGAGGCAGCATCATGGGAGGCCGTCCGCTCCGGCCATCTCGTCGAGGTAGATCCCCGCGATCGCCAGGTCATGTCTGGTGGTGATCTTGAGCGCGGCCGCCTCGCCCTCGACCAGGTGCACCGGCACGCCCATCGCCTCGACCAATCCCGCATCGTCACTGACCGCTGTCGCCTCGTCATCGGCGAGCGCAGCGCCCTGCCGGTGGGCGCGTCGTAGCACCGAGGCCCGGAAGGCCTGCGGCGTCTGCACGGCGCGCAACCGGGGGCGATCGAGGGTACGCAGGGCGACCGGCGGGTCTCCCCCGCCGATCTCCTTGATGGTGTCCACCACCGGCACGGAAGGGATGGCCGCGTCGATCCCCGAGCCCACCGCGCGCACCAGGCGCCGGATCAGCTCCGGTGAGGCGAGGGGCCGCGCCGCGTCGTGGACGAGCACCATCTCGACCGCCGGGCTCAGGCTCGCAAGCCCGGCCGCGACCGAAGCCTGGCGGGAGAGGCCACCGGCGACGATGCGCACCGGGAGGTCACAGGCGCGGGTGACCGCCCGGTGGACCTCGTCCAGATGACCGGCGGGCGCCGTCACCACGATCTCGTCGACCACGCCGCTCGCAGCGATCCTGCTCGTGGCGTGCGCCACCAACGGCCGGCCACGCAGGAGCACCAGCGCCTTCGGAAGGTCAGCGCCGAAGCGCTGGCCGGACCCGGCCGCCGTCAGCACGACCCCGACGCGGGGCCTGGAGCGGTTCAGGAGGCGAGAACCTCGTCCAGCAGCGCCTCAGCCTTCTCCTCCTCGGTGTGCTCGGCCAGTGCGAGCTCGGAGACGAGAATCTGACGTGCGCGGGCCAGCATCCGCTTCTCACCGGCGGACAGACCTCGGTCGGCGTCGCGACGGGAGAGGTCGCGGACGACCTCGGCCACCTTGATCACGTCACCGGAGGCAATCTTCTCGACGTTCGCCTTGTACCGCCGGGACCAGTTCGTGGGCTCCTCGGTGTACGGGGCGCGCAGGACCTCGAAGACCTTCTCCAGGCCTTCCTTGCCGACGACGTCACGGACGCCGACAAGGTCGACGTTCTCTGCCGGGACCTCGATCGTGAGATCACCCTGGGCTACTTTCAACCGGAGATAGAGCTTTTCCTCCCCCCGGATGATGCGCTTGGAGATCTCCTCGATGAGGGCCGCTCCATGGTGCGGGTAGACGACGGTCTCGCCGACTGTGAAGGTCATGTGCTCGCACTCCCCTTTCGCAGGACTGCCAGTTTAGCACGAGGAAAGGTCCACCTCACCGCGGGGTAGCCGGCATTTGCGCAGGTCAGTGGCGGTGGCGGCACCCGCGCATGCATCCGGCCACCGTGCCGGATGTGTGCGGCAGGTGAAGGACGGGCCAGGCATTAAGGTAAGGGCGTACGCCCGAAGCATGGAGAGGAGAGCCCTGTGGCTCGCAGCACCCGTCGTCTCGTGGCCACCCTGGCGCTGGCTGCGGCCACAGCCGTCGGAGTCGGCGCGTGCAGCCCGATCACCACGATGCAGCCCTACGCCCCCAGCGATGGTGTCCGGGGCGAGGTGGTGGGCGGTGACGTCCGCGTCGTCGTCGAGAACCTCATGATCCTGAGCACCGCCGAGGGCGCGGCGGGCACGATCCTGGGCGGCGTGGTCAACCACAGCCCCGAGGACGTCGAGGTCACGCTCAGCAGCGCCGAGATCGCCGAGGGCGTCCAGCTCTCCGTCGCCGCCGGCGAGACGCTGCTGCTCAGCCCCGATCATGAGGACGTCGAGCTGGCCGCGGTTCCCGTGCCCCCCGGCGCGACCCTCCAGATGCAGGTCTCCACCGCGCAGACCGGGTCGATCACCCTCCCGGTGCCGGTGCTCAACGGCGACATCCCGCCCTACGACGAGTACCTGCCCGCCGAGTAGTCAGCGCTCGGCCACCAGCTTGTACCCCAGGCCGCGCACGGTGACGAGCACCTGCGGCTGGACCGGATCCTGCTCGATCTTCGCCCGGATCCGCTTGACGTGGACGTCGAGGGTCTTGGTGTCGCCCACGTAGTCGGCACCCCACACGCGATCGATGAGCTGGCCGCGCGTGAGCACCCGGTCCGGGTTGCGCAGGAAGAGCTCGAGCAGTTCGAACTCGCGCAGCGGCAGCGCCATCGGATCACCGCCGACGGTCACCTCGTGCCGGTCGGTGTCCATCCGGATCCGGCCGACGGCGAGCACCGACGGCTCGGCCACCTCGCCGCTCCCCTCCGACCCACGCCGCAGGACCGCGCGGATGCGGGCCAGCAGCTCCCGGAAGGAGTAGGGCTTGGTGACGTAGTCGTCGGCGCCGATCTCGAGTCCGACGACCTTGTCGATCTCGCTGTCCTTGGCGGTCAGCATGATCACCGGCACCGCGCTGCGCTGGCGCAGCTCCCGGCACACCTCCACCCCGGACAGACCGGGCAGCATCAGGTCCAGCAGCACCAGGTCGACGCTCGCGCGGTCGAACTCCACGAGGGCGTCCGAGCCCGTGGCGACGGCCACCACCTCGAACCCCTCGCGGGTGAGTTGGTAGGTGAGGGGCTCGCGATAGGAGTCCTCGTCCTCGACGAGCAGGATGCGGGTCACGTGTTCTCTCTTTCTGCGCCGTCGCCGGCCGGTCCGATCGGATTGGCCGGGTGCTGGGGGGATGGGTCGGGGGCGGGCTCCGGATCGGCCAGCGGGATCCGCAGCGTGAAGGTCGAGCCCCGGCCGGGGGTCGACCACACACGCACCTCCCCGCCGTGGTTGGCGGCCACGTGCTTGACGATGGACAGCCCCAGGCCGGTGCCGCCGGTCTCGCGCGAGCGGGCCGGGTCCACCCGGTAGAAGCGCTCGAAGACCCGGCTGGCGTCCTCCGCCGACAGGCCCACGCCCTGGTCCACGACGGCGACCTCGACGATCCCGTCCACCTCGCGCATGCCGACGCTCACCCGGGTGCCCGTCGGGGAGTACCGCAGGGCGTTGTCGAGCAGATTGCGCAGCGCGGTGACGAGCAGCGCGTGATCGCCCTGGACCCGCAGGGCCTCCTGCCCACCGACCACGATCGTGACATCGCGGGCCTGGGCCTCCACGGCCACCCGGTCCACGGCCTCGGCGACCACTGCCTCGAGCGGCACCTGGACGAAGTCCACCTCGTGCTCGGGCGCCTGCAGCCGGGAGAGCTCGATGATCTCCTGCACCAGGGCGGACAGGCGGGCGGTCTCGCGCTGCATCCCGGCCGCGAACCGGCGCACGGCCTCGGGGTCCTCCGCCGCGTCGGCGGCGGTCTCCGCCAGCAGCGCGATGGCGCCGACCGGGGTCTTCAGCTCGTGCGAGACGTTCGCGACGAAGTCGCGCCGGACCTCCTCCACCCTGCGCTCGGCGGTGCGGTCCTCGGCGAGGACCAGCACCCGCCCGCCAGTCAGGGGGGCGGCGCGCACGTCGAAGGCGAGCCGGTCCGAGCCCGGCACCTGCGAGCGCGGGACGATCATCTGCTCATCGTGGCTGGAGCCGCTGCGACGCACCCGCTCCACCAGTTCCTCCAGCGGCGGATGGGCCAGCCGGCCGCTGCGGACCAGACCGTCGGTGTAGGCACCGGGCGCCGCCCGGATCACCTCACCGGAGGGCCCGACGAGGACCGACAGCGAGCGCAGCGCTGCCAACAGGGCTGCGACGTCGTCATCGAGCACGCGATTCTCCGGTTCTGAGACGGCCGAGCCACGCTGGCTTCGTTCGGACACGCGGAAGGCGAGCGCCGCGCTCGCCCCGACGAACAGGCCGAGCACGCCGACGCCGATCATCAGCCATGCCTGCTCCACAGCGGCCACACTAGACGCAGCCGAGCGGCGTCACGGCACCAGCCTCGTTCGGGCGGCGCGATGTTCACCGTCCGGGCACCATGTATTCACCGGGCCGTGAGAGCCTAGGCGACCTGCGTGTAGTGAGATAGAGGCTGCACGTGCCCGGACGGGCGCACGACGAGAGGACGGACGAGGGTGCGAGCGATCTTCGAGCAAGAACTGGAACAGGTCGGTGAGGGGCTGCTGCAGATGGCTCGCCACGTCCAGGCCGGGGTCCGCGACGCCTCCACGGCCCTCGCGACCGCTGACCTGCAGCTGGCTGAGCAGGTCATCGCGGCCGACGATGCGATCGACGCGATCGAGTCCGAGCTCGACGAGCGGTGCGTCACCCTGCTGGCACGCCAGCAGCCGGTCGCCACCGATCTGCGGGTCATCGTCTCCGGACTGCGGATCAGCGCCTCCATCGAGCGGATGGGCGACCTGGCACGTCACATCGCCCAGGTGACGCGGATGCGCTATCCGGACCAGGCGATCCCGGAGCAGGCCCGGGAGACGTTCGCCGGGTTGGCCGATGCCGCCAACGAGGCGGTCACGAACATCGTCGCGTTGCTGGAGAACCACGACCTCGAGCTGGCCGCCGCCATCGAGACCGATGACAAGGCCCTCGACGAGCTGCACCAACGCACCTTCACCACCACCCTGGCCGCCGACTGGGCGGGCACCGTGACCCAGACGGTGGACGTGACGCTGCTGGCCCGCTTCTACGAGCGCTTCGGCGACCACGCCGTCTCCGTCGCGCGCCGGATCTCCTACCTGGTGACCGGAGACCTGGACGGCGTCAGCAGCGACTGAGCACGGCCTGCTCCACCGGCACACAGCACGACGGCGGCGCCTGACCAAAGGTCAGGCGCCGCCGTCGTGCTGTGTGCTGGGCTGGGCTCAGCGGCCCTGGTTGGCCACCGCCGCGATCGCGTCCTTGGCCGCCTCGGGGTCGAGGTAGCGCCCCCCGGGGGTGAGCGGGCGGAGGTTCTCGTCGAGCTCGTACAGCAGCGGGATCCCCGTGGGCACGTTCAGGCCCGCGATGGTCTCGTCGTCGATGCCGTCGAGGTGCTTGATGATGGCCCGCAGCGAGTTGCCGTGCGCCGCCACGAGCACCACCTTGCCCTCCTGCAGGTCCGGGACCACCTCGGACTCCCAGTAGGGCAGCGCGCGGGCCAGCACGTCCTTGAGGCACTCGGTGTCCGGGATCGGCTCGCCGGCGTAGCGGGGGTCGGCGTCCTGGGAGTACTCGGAGCCGTGCTCGATCGACGGCGGCGGCACGTCGTAGGAGCGGCGCCAGGTCATGAACTGCTCCTCGCCGAACTCGTCCCGGACCTGCTTCTTGTCCTTGCCCTGTAGCGCACCGTAGTGACGCTCGTTCAGGCGCCAGGACCGCTTGACGGGGATCCAGTGCCGCTCGGCGGCGTCGAGGGCGAGGTTCGCGGTGGTGATCGCGCGGCGCAGCAGCGAGGTGTGGAGCACGTCGGGGAGCACCTCGGCGTCGACGAGCAGCCGGCCCCCGCGGCGGGCCTCCTCGGTGCCCTTCTCGGAGAGGGGCACGTCGACCCAGCCGGTGAACAGGTTCTTGGCGTTCCATTCGCTCTCGCCGTGGCGGAGCAGTACCAGGGTGTACGTCATGGCTCCAGTCTGCCGTACCGGAGCCGGTGCCGTCACAGCGGCAGCACACACATCGGTCTGGGCAGCTCGATCTCGGTGGTCGCCTCGCCGGGGATGCCGTCCTGCAGTGGATGCACGGCGAGACGGTCCGCCTCCTGGCCGGCCACGACCACGGCGTGGCCGGTCACGGCATGGTGGCGCGGCCATCCCGCGGTGCTCACCTCGGCGACGCGCTCGGTCGACTCGCCGTCCTCGGCGATGCGCAAGGTCGCCAGGGTGTCCGTGCCGCGCACGCCGACGTAAAGGAACGGGCCGCTGCGCGCGAGGTGGGAGAGCTGGTGGCCGCCGTCCCGGCCGGAGGCGTCACCGCGGTGGAGAACCCGGGCCTGCCCGAGCTCCTCGTCCCAGGCCAAGGTCAGGACCTCGCCGCTGAGCTCGCCGGCCAGGTAGAGGAGCCCGTCCCCGACCACCAGGTGGCGCGGCCCGCATCCGGCCGGGAGGTCGGTCAGGACCGGTGTGTCCGCCGGCCGGCCGTCCTCGAGCGGATAGGCGCGCAACTGATCGGTGCCCAGGTCACTGACGAGCAGCCACCCGCCTCCCTCGCTCAGGGCGCAGAAGTGTGCGTGGGGGCCCTCCTGACGGTCGGCGACAGGACCCGACCCGTGGTGGGCGAGCACGACGTTGTCGTCGGTGACGTCGCCCGCCTCATCCAGTCGGATCGCGCACGCTGTCCCGTCGCCGTAGTTGGCGACGTACAGCCACTGCCCCCACGGGTGCACGAGCAGGTGGCAGGGGCCCGCTCCCCCGCTGGACACCCGTGCGGTCGGCCGCAGCGAACAGTCCGACCGCATGTCGAAGGAGGTGACCGAGCCCTTCGCCCCCTCGCCGACCGCGTAGACACGCTCGGCCGTGGGGTGCAGCGCCAGGAACGTCGGGGCCGGTGCCTGGGCCACGAGCTCGGGTTCCGCTCCGCTCCACCCCGCGGAGCCGGAGACGCTCACCCGCCAGATGCCCTGTCCCGGACCATCGCCCTCGGTACCCAGGAGGAAGTTCATGCCCATCTCGGCCTCCACATGCTCATGGCACCCCACCCTACGCATCGGTGGAGTGCCATGACAGCAGCGGCAGTGACTCAGTGCGCCTTGGCGTACGCCTCGCGGATCTCGGCCGACACTCGCCCACGGTCGCTGACCTGGTAGCCGTTCGACTTGGCCCACTCCCGGATCTTCTGGGCGTCGGAGCCGCCGGCTCGCGAACCCGAGGCCTTCCTGCCCGAGGTCTTACGGCCACCGGCACGCCGCGCCTGGCCGACCCACTGGGCGAGATCATCACGCAGCTTGGCGGCATTCTTGGCATTCAGATCGATCTCGTATGTCACCCCGTCAAGGGCGAACGTCACGGTTTCCTCGGCGTCCGTACCATCGATGTCATCGATGAGAAGAACGCGAACCTTCTGCGCCATGGGGATTCCTTTCGAACGCACGGGAATTGCTCGTGCTCGAAGAATCGCACGAGCGCACCTTCGGTGTCAAAAGGTCAGGAACGAGAATCGCGGGTCTGATCTGTGCCACGTTCCCTTTCAGCACGCGCCTGAGCACGGCGTTCGCGGCGATCTGCCTGAACCATCGCTCGAATGACGATGACGAAAAGCACCGTGACGCCGATGGAAGGCGCCAGGGCAGCCACGAGATCGCCGGTGCTCATGCGCGCGGTTTGACCAACGGGAAGGTGATGGTCTCGCGGATTCCTTGTCCCGTGAGCGCCATGAGGAGCCGGTCGATTCCCATTCCCATACCGCCCGAGGGCGGCATCCCGTGCTCCATCGCCTGGAGGAACTCCTCATCGACCTGCATGGCCTCGGCGTCCCCGCGGGCTGCCAGTCGCGCCTGCTCCTCGAACCGTTCGCGCTGCACCACCGGGTCGACGAGCTCGGAGTATGCGGTCGCGAGCTCGAAACCGCGCACGTACAGGTCCCACTTCTCCACCACGCCCTCCTGCGAGCGGTGGGCACGCGTGAGCGGGGAGGTGTCGACGGGGAAGTCGCGCACGAAGGTGGGCAGATAGAGGGAATGGCCGACAAAGTGCTCCCACAGCTCCTCCACCAGTTTTCCGGCGGTCAGCGTCTTCTCATCCAGGCCGATCCCGGCGCTTTCAGCGAGCCGGCGCAGTTCGGCCATCGGGGTCTGCGGGCTGATCTCCTCCCCGCAGGCCTGAGAGAGCGAGGGATAGAGCTGAATGTCCGCCCATTCGCCGCCGAGATCGTACTCAGACCCGTCCGGCAAAGTCACCACCGTGGTTCCCAGCGCGTCCTGCGCGGCCGTGATCACCAGATCCTTGGTCAGGCGCGCCATGGTGTCGTAATCACCGTAGGCCTCGTACGCCTCGAGCATCGCGAACTCCGGTGAATGCGAAGAATCGGCTCCCTCGTTGCGGAAGTTGCGGTTGATCTCGAACACCCGCTCCACCCCGCCGACCACCGCCCGCTTGAGGAACAGCTCCGGAGCGATCCGCAGATAGAGATCGATGTCGTAGGCATTCATATGCGTGACGAACGGGCGCGCGCTGGCTCCGCCGTGCATGGTCTGCAGCATCGGGGTCTCGATCTCGAGAAAGTCCCGCTCATGGAAGGACCGGCGCAGCGACCGCATCACTGCGGCACGGGTGCGCACCATCTCCCGCGCCGCGGGCCGGGAGATCAGGTCGACGTGGCGACGCCGGACGCGGTTCTCCTCCGAGCTCTCCTTGTGCAGCGCAGGCAGGGGCCGGATCGCCTTGGCAGCGAGCTGCCAGGAATCGGCGAAGACCGAGAGCTCACCGGTGCGGGAGACGATCACCCGCCCCCGGGCGAAGAGGTGGTCGCCCAGATCGATGTCGGCCTTGAACGCCGCCAACGACTCGGGCCCCACCTCGCGCTGGGAGAGCATCACCTGCAGGGTGCGGCCCTCGCCGTCCTGCAGGGTCGCGAAACAGAGCTTGCCGGTGTTGCGCTGGTGGACCACCCGGCCGGCGACGCCGACGACCTCCTGGGTCTCCTCGCCCGCCTCGAGCGTGCCCTCGTGGGCCGCGCGGACTGCCCCGATCGTGTGGGTCACCGGCACCGAGACGGGGTAGGCCTGGCCACCCTCGTCGAGCATGCGCGCACGCTTGGCCAGCCGGATCCGCACCTGCTCGGGGACGTCGACGTCCGGGGCCGGGGGCTGCGCAGGCGTGGTCTCGGTGTTCACCCGATCATCGTAACGAGGTGCTCGAGTGCCACGGCACTGCAGCGGTCGCCAGCCCGCTCCCGGGCCCCACGGCGCCCGGGTCGTGGCCCAGCTCGCGCATCCGGTTCTGCGCGTCCACGTGCACGACCGGGGGCGCGTAGGTCCGTGCCTCGTCGTCCGGCATGAGGCCGTAGGCGATGATGATGACCAGGTCGCCCGGGTGCACCAGATGCGCGGCAGCGCCGTTGATGCAGATCTGACCGCCACCGGGCTCCCCGGCGATCACGTACGTCGTCAGCCGGGAGCCGTTGGTGATGTCCACGACGTCGACCTGGTGGCCCTCGGGCAGGTCGGCCGCCTCCAGCAGATCGGCGTCGACGGTGATCGACCCCACATAGTTCAGATCGGCCTGCGTCACCGTGGCGCGGTGGATCTTGCCCACCATCATCGGCCTCAGCATCCCGGTCATCATGCCTCTTCCTGCGGCGGCCAGGTGACCACCGCGTTATCGATCAGACGCGTGGCGCCGACCCGTGCGGCCACGACCAACAGCGCGGTCGGGCCGGAGTGGTGGTCGGTCCAGGGACTCATCGTCGCCTCGTCCACCAGGTCGAGATAGGACGGCCGGACCAGGTCCGGGTCCCGCTCCTCGAGGACGTCCCGGGCGGCGGCGAGCACGCCCTCCACGGTACTCCCCTCGGCGGCGGCCTGCGCCCCCGCGCGCACTGCTCGCGAGAGCACCAGGGCGGCGAGGCGCTGCTGCTGGTCGAGGTAGGCGTTCCGGCTCGACATCGCCAGCCCGTCGGGCTCGCGCACGATGGGCACGGCCTCGATCCGCACCGGGAGGTTCTGGTCGGCCACCATGCGCCGCACCAGCGCCAGCTGCTGGGCGTCCTTCTGCCCGAACACGCTCACATCGGCCCCCGTGAGGTGCAGGAGCTTGCTCACCACCGTCAGCATGCCGTCGAAGTGCCCGGGCCGGTCGGCGCCCTCGAGCACCTCCCCCATCCTGCCGGCGGTGAGGGTGACCTGCGGGGCGCCGTCGGGGTACATCTGGGACTCGGGCGGCGCGAAGACCAGGTCGACCCCCTCCCGCTCCAGCGCGGCCACGTCCGCATCGAGCGTGCGCGGGTAGGCCTCGAGGTCCTCACCGGCGCCGAACTGCAGCGGGTTGACGAAGATGGTCACGATCACCTTGGCGGCGAGGTTACGGGCGTGGCGCACCAGCTCGAGGTGGCCCTCGTGCAGGGCGCCCATGGTCATCACGACGGCGACCGGCTCGTCCCAGGACGCGCGCCACCGCCGTAGCTCGGCGATGGTGCGCACGACCTCGGGTCCGCCCAGAGGCTCCGCGGCGGCCGGATGCAACGCGTCCAGGAGTCGGGTGGCAGAACGCTCCGAGATCCGTCGCACCGCCAGCGCCCGCTGCACCGTCGCCGTCGCCAGGGTGACGTAGCTCTCGGGGACATCGACGAGCGCCGGGTCCTCACTCACCAGTTCCCGCAACGCGTGCAGGTGCTCGCGCACGGTCCCGGCATCGCCGCGCACGACCGGCCCGGTCAGCGTGGCCTCACCGCCGCGCAGGGCCCCGTCCAGGGCTGCCGTGAGCAGCGGGGCGAGCAGCGTCCCGCCGTCGCTGACCCCGGCCGCCCCGAGCACCCGGATGGCCTGGGCGGTGAGGGTGACCAGGTGGTTCCCGCCGTGCGCGAGGGCCGCGTGGTAGGCCGCGCGCGCCTGCTCCGGCAGGACGATCGGCTCGCCTCCGAGCTCGACCACGAGCGCCTGTGCGATCGGTAGGACCGCGGCGTCGGCCGTGACGGCGAACGGGAGACCGTCCATCCGCGCCAGGTCCACGCTGGTGCCGGTGAAGGTCATGGCCGGGTGGATCGCGAGCGGGATGGCTCCCGCGGCGCGGGCCGGGGCGAGGACGTCCACCCCGTGGCGACCAGCGGTGTGGACGATCAGCTGGCCGGGTTGGAACACGCCGAGCCGGGCCAGTCCGCTGACCAGCTCGGCGAGGACGTCGTCGGGCACCGTGAGCAGCACCAGCTCGCTGCGCTCGACGACGTCGCGCACGTCCAGCACCGGCACCTGCGGCAGCAGCACGTCGATCCGCTCGAGCGTGTCCTCGGACGCACCGCTGGCCCCCACGACCGCGTGACCGGTGCTGCGCAGCGCACTCGCCAGCACCGCTCCCACACGTCCGGCGCCGACGACGCCGACGCCCAGCCGGCCCGGGCGGGAGGTCACGGAGCCGCCGGGCGGGAGGGGAGAATGCCTCCGAAGACCTCGGGAGCCCGCTCCGGTGCGGCCGCGGCCGTCATCCAGCGCTCGGGTCCGGCGCTGTGGCGGGCATGGCGAGCGCGCCGCGTCATCTGCTCGAGCAGCTCGTGCGTCGCCGCGGCATCCTGGTGATGCACCTGCGGGACGATGGAGCCGGGAGTGGAGTGGACGGCGAACGTGGCGAGATCGAGGCGACGTTCCCACGGCCCCTGGGTGATGCCGAAGGACTGGATCCGCTCGTGCGGCACCAGCACGAGCGAGCGCCACCATCGTCCGGTGCGCATCAGCACGGCCGTCCCGGTCATCCGCACACCGGTGCGGCGCCAGGTCAACGGGTCGAGCCAGCGCGCCCGGGCGGGCGTGTGCTCAAAGCCTTCGTCGGTGCCGGTGCCGAGCAGGCCGGCACGCAGCACCTCCAGCGGGCGCTCGTCGCCGAGATCGGGGTGGACGAGCGAGAGCAGGTGCGCCGCCTCGGCCTCGGTGGCGACCGGGTAGAGGACGCTGCCGGTGGTCTCCTCCGCCCCGTATCCGGCGATGTTGACGGTGATCCGCCACCACCCCTTGGTGCGCCACAGCGGCGGCTGCGCGAGACGCACGGCCTGCACGCGGCCGGGGGGAACGGTGCGGGCCTTGGACTCGAGCAGGCCCTGCCGCACCCGGATGCCGTCCGGCGAGGTGGCCACCCGGAAGGAGAACTCCCCGGCGAAGCGTCCCCAGAAGTAGGCGGCGGCGCCCAGCAGCGGCGCGCCCATCGCGAAGAAGGAGGAGAGGTTGCCGGAGACCACGGCGAGCACGATCACCGCCACCGCCGCCAGCAGCATCCCGACGATGCCACCGGACAGCGCCAGAGACCCGACGAGGCGGCCGGGCGAGAGGGTGTACAGGTGCATCTCGGGCGCGGCCGGAGCGTGCTGCTCGCCGGCGTCGTCGGTCTCCAGGGTCACACCGGCCGCGCGGGCCAGGAGCTCGTTGCGCAGCCGCTGCGCTTCGTCCTCACGCAGGTAGGCCAGTGACAGGTTGGACCCGGCACCGCCGGCGCTCTCGATCTTCAGGGCGGCGAACCCGGTGAACCGGGCGAGCAACGGCTGGGTGACGTCGATCGTCTGCAGCCGGTCCAGCCGGACGTGGCGCTGCTGGCGGAACAGGACCCCGGAGTGCAGGAAGATGCTGTCCTCGGAGATGCCGTACTTCGTGCGCGACCACGCCAGCGCCGAGAACCCGAGACCGAGCAGCGCGCCCAGCACGATCACCCCGGCCACGATCAGCAGGAGGGTCGTCACGGCCAGGTCGATCTCTCCCAGCTGGTCGGCGGACTGCCACACGAAGACCGCGAACAGACCGGCAGCCACTTTCCAGGCGTTCAGCACCGGCGTGATGCGGTGCAGCCGGCGCCACTCGATGTGCTCGGTCGAAGTCACAGGCCGGCCAGCCTCGCCTCGCCACGGGCCGAGAGCTGGTCGCGCAGGCGAGAGGCCTCAGCCTCCGGCAGGCCGGGGATGGAGGCATCCGACTGGGCCGAGGCGGTGTGCAGCTGCACCTGCGCGATCCCCATCGACCGGGCGATGGGTCCGGCGTCGACGTCGACGTACTGCATCCGCCCGTAGGGCACGACGACCAGGGACCGGAAGAGGACGCCCTTGCGGATGAGCAGCTCGTCCTCGAGTTCGGCGTACCCGATCGCGTGCACCTGCCGCGGGATCAGCCACAGCAGCCACACCAGCAGGATGCCGAGCGCGGCCGGCGCCGCCCAGACCGCCGGCGCGGTGAAGATAGCCAGCACCACGGTCCCCGCGATCGGGATCCCGAGGCCGATCGAGACACCGATCTGCCGCACCGGGACGAGCTTGGGAGAGACGGGCTGCCAGTCGGCGCCCTCGACCTCGAACGGGGATGCTGCACTCATGCGGCCATTGTGACTCACGTGCTCGCGTTTCCGAACCCGGGAGTGGGGTCCTCGTCCTCGTCGTCCGGGGTGCGACAGCACCACTGGGTGATCATGCCGGCCGCGCCCAGTGCGAGGGCACCGACCAGGGCCAGCGCCGAGCGGAGGGCCAGCTCACGCGGCTCGGGCGCACTCAGGCGTGGTACGGCCAGCGCGAGCTGGGCGAGCAGATACCCGACGTGGATCGCCGCCGTGATCGCCGCCGCCTGGCCGAGCGCGAGGATGCGCGCGGCGCCGACGGGATCGTCCAGGCGAGCACGGACCACGGCTCGCCGGACCCGCAGCCCGAGCACGAGCACGAGCGCGGCGAGTGCGAACAGGACGCCGGTCAGTAGGAGCGGCACGTCGGGCGCCAGGTTGCCGCGCGTGGTCCACCACCGCAGGCCCACCACGCTGATCGTCCCCGCGACCACCACGACGGCGCCGAGGGTCGGCCAGCGCAGCCTCGCGATCACTCGTCCCGGCGCAGCGGCTGCCAGCGAGGCGCGAGCGGGGCCTCGCCCGCGGGTTCGCTGCGCACCCACGGCAGTGCGTCGTCGGCGGGGGCTGACTCTGGTTCGGGCTCGGGTTCGGGCTCGGGCTCGGGTTCGGGTTCGGGTTCGGGCTCCGGTTCAGGCTCCGGCTCAGGTGCGGCCGGCGCCTCGACGGGCGCCTCGACCGGGGGCGCCACCGGCGCCGGGGCCACCGGGGCCTGTCTCGGTGCCGGCTCCTCGAGCCAGTCCAGGGCCAGCCACCGCACCCCGGCGCGGTCGGGTGCTGTCTCGGCGAGCGAGCTCACGGGCCCGCCGCCCAGACCCGGCAGGAAGGCGTCGGGATCGGCCTGTGCCCACGGCACCAGCACGAACGCCCGCTCGTTCGCCCGCGGATGCGGCAGCGTGAGCTCGGGGTCGGTGGAGGTGAGACTGCCGTAGACGATGATGTCGACGTCGAGGGTGCGTTCGCCCCATCGGTGCGAACGCTGCCTCCCGTGGCTGGTCTCCAGGTGCTGGACGAGCGCCAACATCTCGCGCGGGGAGAGCGTCGTGGTCGCGAGCACGACGGCGTTGAGATAGTCCGGCTGGGCCACCGCGTCCGCCTGCAGCACCGCGGAGGTGCGGGCGAGGGGTGAGACCTCCTCGACCGTGAGGCCTTCGGCGTCGGACAGCTCGGCGATGACGCTGCGCAGCGTGGCGCGCACGTCTCCGACGTTCCCGCCGAGCGCGAGGACCACCGGCACCGGGGCGTCGGGGGCTGCGTCCAGGTCGGCCGCGCGGGGAGTGTGAGAGGAGCGCTCCGGTGCCGCCGCCGCCGGCACCGGCGCGGACTCGGGCTCTGGGGCCACCTCCGGCGCACCTGCCGGGGCGGCATCGCCGGATTCCTGCTCGGCGTCGGCGCGGCGGCGCACCATCACCTGCACGTCGGTGAAGGGCACACCCAGGGGCGCCTCGGGCTTGTGCACGGTCACCTCGACGGTGCGCACACCAGGATGGGCCAGCAGCGCGGTCGCGATCCGGTTCGCCAGGGTCTCGATCAGGTCGACCGGCTCGCCCTCGATGTGGTCGACAACCTGCTGCGCGACGGCGCCGTAGTCGACCGTCCGCGCGAGGTCGTCGGAGGCGGCCGCGGCCCGGGTGTCGACCCCCATCACGACGTCGACGAGGAAGGTCTGCCCCTCCCGGCGCTCCTCGGGGAAGACCCCGTGCCGGCCGACGCCACCGATCCCCAGCAGGCGGATCTCGTCGAGCTGCTCGAGCGCTGCGTCGGTGCCTGTCATCGCGACCCTTTCTGTGCGCTGTCCGCGCGTGAGTCCAGCCTAGCCCCGGCCTGACGCCAGGCCTGAGCCACCCGGACGGCGTCCACCGATCCGATCACATCGTGCACCCGCACGCCCCACACGCCACGCTCCGCCACGAGCGCCGTGACGGCAGCCGTGGCCCGGTCGCGGAACGCGGGCAGCGACTCGGCCCCCGCGGACTGCAGCATCTCCCCGAGGAAACGCTTGCGCGAGGCCCCGATCAGGATCGGGTAGCCGAGCTCCATCAGCTCGTCCACCCGGTTCAGCAGCTCCCAGTTGTGGGCCCCGTCCTTGGCGAAGCCGAGGCCGGGATCGAGGACGAGCTGGTGCTCGCCCACCCCGGCGGCCCGGACCGCCTCGACCCGCGCCGCGAGCTCGGCCCGCACCTGCGCCACCACGTCCTCGTACCGGGCGAGGTCGGTCATCACATCCGAGTGCCCGCGCCAGTGCGAGAGCACGTATCTGCAGCCGGATTCCGCCACCACGGCGGCCATCTCGGGATCGGCGAGCCCACCGGAGACGTCGTTGACCGTCCGCGCACCCGCTTCCAGCGCACGGGCCGCCACCTGCGAGCGCATCGTGTCGACGCTGACGCTCGCACCGGCCGCGGTGAGGTCACGGACCACGGGCAACACGCGCTCGAGCTCCTCCTCGAGGCTCACCCGTGCCGCGCCGGGCCGGGTCGACTCACCGCCGACGTCGACGAGGTCGGCACCCTGGGCCATGAGGTGGCGTCCGTGGGCGACGGCGACGTCCGGGGCGAACCACTGACCGCCGTCGCTGAAGGAGTCCGGCGTCACGTTGACCACGCCCATCACCAGCGTGCGCGTCGCGCCGTCGCGGGGGCTCGTCGGGCTCATCCCGGCCACCCTACCCGCGACCGGTGCCGGTCGGCTCAGCCGCGGGAGATGAGGCTGATCGCCTCGGCCCTGGTGGCTGTCTCCCGCATCAGGCCACGCACCGCCGAGGTGACGGTGCGTGAGCCGGGCTTGCGCACCCCGCGCATCGACATGCACAGGTGCTCGCACTCCACGACGACGATCACGCCGCGCGCGCCCACGAGGTCAACGAGAGCGTCGGCCACCTGGGTGGTGAGGCGTTCCTGAACCTGGGGCCGTTTCGCGTACAGGTCCACGAGCCGGGCCAGCTTGCTCAACCCGGTGACCGTGCCGGCCGCGGAGGGGATGTAGCCCACGTGGGCCACGCCGTGGAATGGCAGCAGGTGATGTTCGCAGGTGGAGTAGACCTCGATGTCGCGCACGAGGATCATCTCCTCGTGGTCGATGTCGAAGAAGGTCGCCACGACGTCTTCCGGGCGCTGGCGCAGCCCGGCGAAGATCTCGCGATACGCCTTGGCGAGCCTGGCCGGGGTCTCCCGCAGCCCCTCGCGGTCCGGGTCCTCCCCGACGGCGACCAGCAGGTCCCGGACGGCGCGCTCGACCCCGGCGGAGTCGTAGGCGCGGGTCTCGGTCACTGCGGGCCGTCCTGCCCGCCCTCGCCCGGCAGCCCGTCCTCGCCTGGCAGTCCGTCCTCACCGGCCGCGGCGACCTCGTCCTGCGGAGGCATCGGGTCCTCGCCGCGCGTGACCTCGACGGGCGTCTGCACCGGCGGGATCTGGCTGACGGTGCGCTCCTGGCTGGAGAGCCATACCGGGCGGGGATCGCGCTTGACCACCGGGGTGAACACCTCGGCCAGCTCGGCCTGGTTCAGCGTCTCACGCTCCAGCAGAGCCAGCGCCAGCGCATCCAGTACGTGCCGGTACTCGGTCAACACCGTCCACGCCTCGTCGTGCGCACTCTCGATCAGGCGCCGCACCTCCTGGTCGACCAGGCCGGCGACGTCCTCGGAGTACTCGCGCTGATGACCCATGTCGCGGCCGAGGAACACCTCGGAGTCGGCGGTGCCGAGGCGGATCGAGCCGACCCGCTCGCTCATGCCGTACTCCTTGACCATCTTGCGTGCGGTCGCGGTCGCCTTCTCGATGTCGTTCGAGGCACCGGTGGTGGGGTCGTGGAAGACGATCTCTTCCGCCACCCGGCCGCCCATCGCGTAGGCGAGCTGGTCGAGCAGCTCGTTGCGCGTGGTGGAGTACTTGTCCTCGCTGGGCATCACCATCGTATAACCGAGGGCGCGGCCCCGGGGAAGGATCGTGACCTTGGTGACCGGATCGGTGTAGCGCAACGCTGCGGCGACCAGGGCGTGGCCGCCCTCGTGATAGGCGGTGACCTTGCGTTCCTTCTCGTTCATCACCCGCGTCTTCTTCTGCGGTCCGGCGATGACGCGATCGATCGCCTCGTCCAGCTCACGGTCACCGATCATGGTCCCGTTGGTGCGGGCGGTGAGCAGGGCGGCTTCGTTCAGCGCGTTCGCGAGATCGGCGCCGGTGAATCCTGGGGTGCGCTTGGCGATGGCGTGCAGGTCCACGTTCGGCGCCATCGGCTTGCCCTGGGCATGCACGGCCAGGATCGCCTCGCGGCCCTTCAGGTCCGGGGACTCGACCGCGATCTGCCGGTCGAATCGGCCCGGGCGCAGCAGCGCCGGGTCGAGGATGTCTGGCCGGTTGCTGGCGGCGATGAGGATGACGTTGGCGTTGACGTCGAAGCCGTCCATCTCCACCAGCAGCTGGTTGAGGGTCTGCTCGCGCTCGTCGTGCCCGCCACCGAGGCCCGCGCCGCGCTGGCGGCCGACGGCGTCGATCTCGTCGACGAAGATGATCGCCGGGGCGTTCGCCTTGGCCTGCTCGAACAGGTCCCGGACGCGCGAGGCACCGACACCGACGAACATCTCGACGAAGTCCGACCCGGAGATCGAGTAGAACGGCACCCCGGCCTCACCGGCGACCGAACGCGCGAGCAGGGTCTTGCCGGTTCCCGGCGGCCCGTAGAGCAGCACACCCTTGGGGATCTTGGCGCCTACGGCCTGGAAGCGAGCCGGGTCGGCGAGGAAGTCCTTGATCTCGCCGAGCTCCTCGACAGCCTCCTCCACGCCGGCCACGTCGGTGAAGGAGACCTTCGGGGTCTCCTTGGTGACCTGCTTGGCCTTGGACTTGCCGAAGTTCATCATGCGGGAGTTCCCGCCCTGCATGCGCGAGAGGATGAACCAGAAGACACCCACCAGCAGCAGCACGGTCAGGAGCGTCAGCAGCAGGCTCGACCACCACGGCGTCTGCGGGACAACCGAGTTGTACCCGCCCTCGGGGTCGGCGGCGGCCACTGCCTGGGCGACGGTCTCGGCCTGCGGTTCGACGTAGTAGAACTCCACGTCGGTGCCGTAGTCGGTGTCGTCGTCGCCGACGTAGGCCTCGCTCAGCGTCAGGTTGACGCGCTGTTGGCCGTCGGTGATCTCCACCTGCTCGATCGTGTCGCCCTCGAGCAGTTCCAGGCCGGCGGAGGTGTCGATCTGCTGGACGCCACCACCACCGAGGAGCTGAAAACTCACGACGATCACGATGATCGGGATGAGGATCCAGATCAGCGGCCCACGCAGCAGCTTCTTCACGTTCATCGCACCTTCGGAGCCGTGCCCCGGTCCCTCCTGCTAGCAGTTCTACCCGGTGACGCTATACGACCAGGCCGTGTGCTCGTGCACGTGTTCGCCTATGGCAGTAGGCGGGAACACCGCACCCGCCCTGGGCGTTCAGCGTTGGTAGACGTGCTCGGCGAGGGTGCCGACGAACGGCAGGTTCCGGTACCGCCCGTCGTAGTCCAGCCCATATCCGACGACGAACTCGCTCGGCACGTCGACTCCCACGTAGGCGACGTCGACCTCGACCTTCGCGGCGTCGGGCTTGCGCAGGAGCGTAGCCACCTTCACCGAGGCGGGATTGCGGCTGCGCAGGTTGGACAGCAACCAGGAGAGCGTGAGCCCGGAGTCGATGATGTCCTCGGCGATCAGGACATGCTTGCCGTCGATGTCGGTGTCCAGGTCCTTGAGGATGCGGACCACACCGGAGGACTTGGTGCCCGACCCGTAGGAGGAGACGGCCATCCAGTCCATCGTCAGGTCGGTGTGGAGACGGCGCGAGAGGTCGGCCATCACCATCACGGCGCCCTTGAGGACGCCGACGAGGAGGATCTCCTTGCCCTCGTAGTCGGCGTCGATCTGCGCAGCCATGCGGTCGAGGGTGGCGCCGATCTGTTCCTCGGTGAGCAGGACCTTCTCGAGGTCTGCACCCATGTCGGTCGCGTCCACTCCACTCTCCCTGAGGTATGCCGGGGCAGGGTCAGTAGGGTCCGGGTGGGCCGGACGCTCCTGCGCTGAGGACAAGCCTGCCACAGGTACGGGTGGCGCTGACCCCGCCGGGAAGGTGGGTGGGGCCCTGGCCGGACCAGTCCGAGACGAGGGCGTCCATCGCCTCCACGTGGACGTGACCCAGCCCACCCGCAGCGGCTCCCGCACGCAACGCGGCCAGGCGCAGCACCCGCAGACGCAGCGCCGGCGGCAATGCCACGACGGCCCCGACGTCGAGCGCGATCTGCTCGCTCCCGTCCTGCACGATGCGGGTGTACTCCGCCTCGGCGAGCTGGTCGAGGAGGTCGGCGTCGTCCCGCGCCAGCCGGGCTGTGCGCACCAAACCGGCCCGCGCGCCCGGGCCCAGCGCCTCCTCGAGCGCCGGCAGCACCCGGTGCCGGACCGCGGCCCGGGGCAGTGCACGGCCGTCGGCCGTGCGCCAGGGGCCGTCGACGGCGTTCGTCGGGTCGTCCCACACCACCAGCCCCAGGGCGTGGCACGCGTCGCGCGTGTCCGCCCGGGACGCCGTCAGGAAGGGGCGCCAAAAGCCCGCGCGGACGGCGGCCATCGCGGCCAGTGAGCGGGTCCCGGACCCGCGGGCGAGCGCCAGCAGCACCGTCTCGGCCTGGTCGTCGGCGGTGTGCCCCAGCAGCACCGCACGTGCCCCGTGCCGGCGGGAGGCCTCGGTCAGCGCGTCGTAACGGGCCGCGCGCGCGCCGGCCTCGGGCCCCTCGCCCTTTCCGGTGACGGTGGCGCGGACCACCTCGACGGGAGCGAGGCCGAGGCCGGCGCAGGTGTCACCGGCCGCCTGGGCCACGGCCTCGCTACCCGGTTGGAGCCCGTGATCGACGACGACGGCGCCGGCGCGAAGGCCCAGCCGAGGCGCGACGAAGGCGGCGGCGGCCGCGAGGGCGAGCGAGTCCGGGCCTCCGGAACAGGCGACCAGGAGCAGCTCCCCCCGTGAGACCTCACCGGCCTCGAGCCGTTCCTCGAGGAAGGTGCGGGTCGTGTGCCGCAGCCGGGCCACCGGGGCCGCGGGTCCGGGCATCAGCCGTGGACGCGCCGCACCCAGCGCTCCGGGTGGGCGATCTCGTCCGCTGCTGGCAGGTGCTCCGCGCCGGCCCAGACGGCGTTGAACCCCTCGTGGCCGACACGGTCGACCACGGCGCGCACGAAGGCGGCACCATTGCGGTACTGGGCGAGCTTGGCATCGAGCCCGAGCAGCCGGCGCAGCACCAGGTCCACGGGGCCGGTGCCCTCGCGCCGCTTCTCGAAGGACTTCCGGATCTTCTTCACGGTGGGCACCACCCGCGGGCCGACGGCGTCCATCACCACGTCCGCATGCCCCTCCAGCAAGGACATCACCGCGACCGACTGCTCGATGGCGGCGCGTTCGTCCTCGGTGAGGACGGCATCGAGCAGGGCACCGGCGGGAGCGTCCCGACGCTCGCCGGAGACCACCCCGGGAAGGGCACGCAGCAGATCCTGCAGGCGGCGACCCCCGCCCTCGACGTCGGCGACGGTGGTCATCAGTGAGCGCATCGTGGTGCGCATGTGGGCGGCGAGCCAGGGAGCGGCAGCGAACTGCAGTGCGTGGGTCTGCTCGTGCAGGCAGACCCACATCCCGAAGTCGCGCCGATCGGCGCCGATGTCACGGTGGATGCGCAGGATGTTCGGTGCCACCAGCACCAGGCGCCCGGCCCGCCCGGTGTCGGGGGCGGTGGCGAAGGGGTCGTACTGACCCAGCACCTTCGACGCGAGCAGCGCGAGGAGCGCACCGAGTTCCTCGCCCGCGAACCGGTGGCCCCACGGCGCCGAGGGGCGGGGCAGCACGTCGCCCACCGTGCCCTGCAGCATCGTGATGTTCGCGGCCGCCCAGCGCGGTCTGTCGACCACGTAGACCGGGCCCGCACCGGCCCGCAACGCCGGTTCGAGCAGCCCCGTCACGGCACCCACGTGCGCAGGCGCCTCGAGCGCGCTCGCCCGCAGCTCGTCGACGAACTCCGTCAGCGTCTGCCTGTCCATCTGAGGACCCACCGGCGCCAGCGCAGCCGCCCGGGAGGCAGCGAGCTGCCAATCGACGGCGTCCCTGCCGGCTGCGGTCTGCGTCATGCGTCCACCCTACGGTGTGGGTCCTGGGGCGCTCCGCGGGAGGGCGTGGGGCCCCGCCGCTGCCGGCGGCCGAAGATACCCGGAGATGCCCGGAGATGCCCGGAGATCGCCGGGTCTAGGTCCAGGCCCAGGACGCCGGCGTGCCGGTGTCCCCGTCGGCGGTGGTGGTCGGCGGGGTCCGGGGCGGGGTGATCAGAAGGGTGGCGGGTCGGTGCTACCGGTGCTGCCGGGACCGCGCGCTGCTGGCGGCTGCCCGCGGGGAGGACGGGACGGCATCGCCTTGGCGGCGGTGCGCATCGAGTCCAAGGCTCGTTGGCGCACCCGTGCGGTCGAAGTCGCTGCGGTCCCCGGTGAGCCGGGCAGGTCGAAGGTGCCGGCGGGGGTGACCAGATAGGCGCCGCCGTCGGGACTGGCCCAGTGGTAAGTGCCGGGGGTGATCACCTGGTAGGTCCAGCCCGCGTGCGTCTTCGCGCGATGGTGGCGCCGGCACAGTGCTGCCAGGTTGGTCGAGGTGGCGGGCCCGCCGTGCTCGTACCGTTCGATGTGGTCCAGGTCGCCGGCCCGAGCGCTGCGGTGGCAGAACGGGAACCGGCACGTGCCATCGCGCAGGATCACCTGCTCACGCAGCCTGGGACTCGCCTCATACGTGCTCGCCGCGTACTCGGCGTTGAGGTCGACCACCGGCCGCACCAGCACCCGCCCGGCGGTGGCGCACCAGGTGCGGACCTGCTCGGCGGTGATCGGGGAGCGGGTGTTCTCACACCGCCCCACACCAGAAGACTGCTCATCGAGGTCGGCGGCCGGCAGGTGCAAATACAGCAACACCGTCCGCCCCGTCGCTTCGTTGGGATCGCCGGAGTCACTGGCGCTGTCATCGTCCCCGGTGGCCCGGACCATGGTCTGGCCGCGGGCGAGGTCGCCGAGTGCGACCGAGCGGCGCACGTCCTCACTGGCACCGGGCATGAGGGCCTTCAACGCGGCTGCGCGGGCGGAGAGGGCTGCTTCCAGGTCCAGTGCGTCGGCGAGGTCGAGGCCGCCGTCGATGCCGATCACGCTCATCGACCCGGGCTCCTGACCGTCACCGGCGCGGCCGAGGTGGATGTTCACCCGCCGCCCCTCCAACGCCGCCTCACGGTCCCGCTCGGCCTGGTCGGGGTCGAAGGTCGCCACCGCCGCAGCCACGGTGCGTTCGATCTGAGCCACCGAGCACGACCCGATCGCCCAGGCGACCTGGGCATCGACCCAGGCGGCCCCAGCGGCGGGGAGCTTCTTGCTCAACCGCGCCACCGTCCTGGCCCGATGGACACTGACCTGCCCGGCCCTGACCCGGGACCACAGCACCGGCAGGCGGTAGGCCAGCTCGACCACCCCGCCGACGTAGTTCATGGCGGCCTCGTTGGACTGTCCCAGTGCCGTGGCCAGGCGGGTGAAACCGAGATCGGCCACCCACGGGGCACCCTCCCCAGCCAGGCGCATCGGCTGCTCGGTCCCCGGCAACCCGACATGAACATCCGGGTCGAACACCGCAGTCCCGGTCGTCTCCTCCGGATCGATCGCCGCCTCGCCCACCCACGCCAGCACCAGCTCCGCGCGCTCGACCTCCACCGCCCGAGCCGCCACCCCGTTGGCCCGCACCGCAGCCAACAGTTCCTTCTCGGCCGGAGCCGAGAACGAGGAAACTGTGGCTGTCGATGTCATGAAAGAACCCTCCCACCGACCACCGACACTGACCCATCACCCCAGGTCAGAGGCCATATCGACGCTGCGTGTTCAGCTGCACCCGCATGCGGCGAGAGCGGAGACCCACTCGTCCACAGCGACACGGGCCAGATACGCCGACCCCAGCTCGAAGTCGTTCGCGAGCACCGTGAAGGCGAGCAGTCGCCCGTCCGCGGTGGTGACCATCCCGGAGAGCGCCACCGCCTGCGGCAGCGTCCCGGTCTTGGCGCGCACCCAGCCGGTCGCCGCGGTGTTGGTGAGGCGGTCCGCCAACGTGCCCTCGAGGCCGGCCACCGGCACCGCTGTGACCATGGGGACCAGTTCCGGGTGCGAGCCGTCAGCGGCCAGCCGGACCGCATCGGTGAGCAGCCGCGGAGTGAGCTTGCTCTGCGAGCTCACCCCCGAGGTGTCCGCGAGCGAGTTGTTCTCGGTGTCCAGGCCCAGCTCCTCGAGCACGTCGAGCACCGACGCGCCGGCACCGGCGAAACTCGCCTCGTGCCCGGTCGCCACCGCGGTCATCCGGCCCAGCGCTTCCGAGAGCACGTTCTCGGAGTCCCGGAGCGTGACGTCGACGAGGTCGCGCAGCGGAGCCGACTCCACCGCGCCGAGCTCGCTCGCGCCCTCCGGGGCGGCAGACCGCTCCACCTGACCGCTGACGTTGATGCCTTCGGCGGCGAGGGCGTCGGCGAACGCCTCCGCCGCGTCCATCCCGGCGTCGGAGGAGCGCACCACGGTGCCGTCCCGCCGGCCGATGTCGACGGCGATCGAGGTCATCGGCATCGCCCAGCCGCCGGAGATGTCGATCGGGCCCCACCGCGGCGCCAGCTCCGGTCCTGTGAAGAGGGTGTCGTCCAGAGCCACCTGGACCTCGGTCCGGCCCTGGGCAGCGAGCTCGGCAGCCACCTCCGCCGCCAGATCGCCCAGTCCGGCGTGCCCGACCACGGAGCCCGGGTCTCCCTCCCCGGCGGCCAGGGCGAGGTCTCCCCCACCGACCAGGGTGACGACATCGCTGCCCTCGGAACCCCCGCCGTCAACCACTGAGGTCACGAACCGGTGCTGACCGCCGTAACTGGCCAGCACCGCCAGGCCTGTCAGCACCTTGACACTGGAGGCCGGAACGTAAGCGTCACCACTACGCGCACCGTAGAGGTCCTCTCCGGTGAGCACGTCGGTGACCAGGATTCCCGGCGCCGACCCGGCAGCGCCGCCGGCGACGAGCGACGAGGCGAGATCGGCGAGCTGCTCGGTGCTCGGCACCGGCGCCTGCGCTGACACAGCCGGGACGTCGTCGGGCGCCGCCGTCAGCATCGCGCCCGTCACGTCCGGGAAGGGTTCGGCCTCGGGCCAGGGCGGCGTCCGGGTCAGGACCCCCGGGACGACGTCGTGAGCATCGAGCGCGGTGTAGCCGCCCAGCAGCAGGATCAGGAAGGCGGCCATGACCGTGATGCGGCGGCGCCGGTACATGCGGCGGCGAGCGGCGGCGCGGGCGGCCGGGGACGAGCGGGGGGCTCGAGGGGCGGACGGCCCGCGACCGGTCGCGGACGCCGCGCGGGCAGTTCCCTGCGAACCCTGCTGTGGCACTGTCGGTCCCCTCCGGCGACGACGAACTCCCTGGTGGCGAGCGCGGCTCGCGGCCCGCGTCGTGTCCACGGACGACGTCGCCGTAGGCCACACTAGGGGTAGCACACTCAGCGAGCGGAAGAGACAGGCCGTGGAATTCGACGTCACCATCGAGATCCCCAAGGGGCAGCGCAACAAGTACGAGGTGGACCACGAGACCGGACGTATCCGGCTCGACCGGATGCTGTTCACCTCGACCCGCTACCCGGACGACTACGGCTACATCGACGGCACACTCGGCGAGGACGACGATCCGCTGGACGCGCTGGTGCTGCTCGAGGAGCCGACCTTCCCGGGCTGTCTGATCCGATGCCGTGCGCTGGGGATGTTCCGGATGCGCGACGAGGCCGGGGGCGACGACAAGGTGCTGTGCGTGCCGGTCGGGGACCAGCGTGCGAGCTGGCGCAGCGACATCGACGACGTCTCCGAGTTCCACCGGCTGGAGATCCAGCACTTCTTCGAGGTCTACAAGGACCTCGAGCCCGGTAAGTCCGTCGAGGGCGCGCACTGGGTGGGCCGCGAGGCCGCCGAGGAGGAGATCCGGGCCTCGTTCCGCCGCGCCGAGGAGACCGGGTACACCCACCCGCAGCCGCACATCGGGCACTGAGCGCGCGGCCTGCTGACCGAGTAGCACCGGACGTCAGCCGCGAGCAGCTGCTGGGGCAGACCCCCGCCGAGATCCGTGCCGCATTCGGCGACGAGTCGTGGCAGCTGGAGGATCTGTGGAAGGTCACCGGGCCGGTGGTCGACCTCCCGGTGGATACCGTCGACCGACTGCTGGACCTGCCTCTCTGGCAACGCAACGGCGTGCGCTTCCAGGTGTCGCCGCGCGAGGTGCTGGACGCCCCTGACCGGTACCCGGACCATCTGGCGCGCGTCCACGCCGCCGACGTGGCCTACCCCATCCATGCCGTGCAGCGGCGCGAGGGCGTGGTCATCCTGGACGGCTACCACCGCCTGCTCCGCGCCCTGCTCGACGGCGCACGGTCAGTTCAGGCGGTCGTGCTCACTCCCGCACAGCTCGCCTCGCTCAGCTCCTGAGCGGACCCGCTGCATCGGTCAGGGCCGACCGGCCATCGGCATCACGTTGCCGTACCACATCGAGGTGTACTCCACGCCGGTGGAGGGATTGCCCGCGTGCACGCGCATGCCGTTCCCGGCGTACATGGCCACGTGGTAGACCCCGCTCGCGGTGCCGTTGCTGGAGTAGAAGATGAGGTCGCCCGGCCGGATCTGGCTGAGCGGCACGTTCGCGGTGGCCCGGTACTGGTCCCGCGAGGTGCGCGGCAGGGAGACGCCGACCGATCGGTAGGCCGCCTGGGTCAGCGACGAGCAGTCCCAGGAGTTCGGGCCGTTCGCGCCGAGCACGTACCGGTCCCCGACCTGGGTCCTGGCCCAGCTGACCGCCGACGACCCGACGCCCGAGGACGGCGGGGGTGCCGGTGCCGGTGCCGGCTCCGGCTCCGGCTCGGGCTCCGGTTCGGGGCTCGGGGCGGGCCGGGTGGGCTCCGGCTCCGGGCTGGGCGCCGGTCGGGTGGGCTCCGGCTGCGGCTCGGGGCTGGGCGCGGGGCGGGTGGGCTCCGGCTCGGGGCTGGGGCTGGGCGCGGGCCGGCTGGGTTCGGGCCGGCTGGGTTCGGGCTGCGAGGGCTCGGGGTCGGATGTGGCCGACTCCTCCTCGCTCGAACCGCTCGGGCGCTCCCCGGACCGGGCGGGGGCCTGATCGTCGCGCTCCGGCGCCGGAGCAGTCGCGGTGACACCGACGGCGGCCGCCGCGGCGGCGTTCTCCCGGGCTCGCCGCTCGGCCTCGAGTCCGTCCTGACGCTCGGCCTCCAGCTCGACGGTGGTGTTGCGCAGTGCCGCGAGCTCGGTCAGCAGCGCGTCGCGCTCGGCCTGATCGTCAGCCACCGCGCTCTGGGCCGCTCGCGCCGACGCGTCGGCCTCGCGCGAGGCCTCCTGCAGATCGGCGGCTGCGGCGTCGGCCTCGGCGAGGGCGTCATCGGCCCGCGTGCGCATGACGTCCGCCACCCGCTCGGCAGCGTCGAGACGCTGGTAGGCGTCGTCAGCGTCGCCACCGAGCATGCGGAAGGTCGTCGCGCTCTCGACGGCGTCCTGCAGCCCGTCCGCCGAGAGGAACATCCCGATCTGCTGCATCTGTCCGCCGTTGCGGTACGCGGCGTTCGCGATCCGGGCGACGTCCCGGCTGGCCTCGGCGACGTCCTCGTCGGCCTGCTCGGCGGCCTCCGTGGCTGCCTCGGCATCGGCGAGCGCCTCGTCACGCTCGACGGCCGCCTGGTTGTAGTTCTCGGCCGCGACCGAGGCGTCGATCTGGGCCTCGTCGCGGGCCGCGGCGTTCTGAGCCAGCTGGACCTCGAGGGAGGCGACCCGGCCGGCCGTCTCGTCGACCTCACCCTGGGCGTCCTCGATGTCCTCCACGCTCGGTACGTCGGCGGACGCAGGGGCGCCGAGCAGACCGAGGGACAGCGCAGCGGCGCCCATCGTGGCGGCCAGCCGCCGCCGTGCCGTGTGTGCTCGCACCGGTTCTCCTCGATATGTGGGTCGTCCGGCCCCGCAGGAACAACGCATGACACGCCGAGAACTGCCGCAGAGACGGCGTGTCGGGTTGACCTTGCGAAGTGGGCCGCTCCCCAAGGTAATGGATGACGCGGGAATTGTGAACACCAGACGCAGCAGTCACAGTAGTCACAGCAGCCCCGCGCACACGACATCCGTCCGACCGGGATGTGAGACGCCAGCGTCAGCCAGGTGAGATCGCCGCGACCGGACCGTACTGTGACGCGTGAACCGCCGGCTGTGCCGTGCCGCCTGGGCGGCTGCGCAGGTCGGCCCGTCGAGCCGACTCGCCGGCCACACCAAGCCGGCCACACCAAGGAGACCCGAGATGACCGATTGGCACTTCGAGACCCGTCAGATCCACGCCGGCCAGACGGCGGACTCCGACCACGGCGCGCGCGCCGTCCCGATCTACCAGTCCACCTCGTTCGTGTTCGAGAACACCGACCAGGCCGCCAACCGCTTCGCCCTGGCCGAGCTCGGCCCGATCTACACCCGCCTGAACAACCCCACCACCGGCGTGGTCGAGGACCGCATCGCCTCCCTCGAGGGCGGCGTCGGAGCCCTCCTCGTGGCCTCGGGCCAGGCGGCCGAGACGCTGGCCATCCTCAACGTGGCCGAGGCCGGGGACCACGTGGTGGCCAGCTCCTCCCTCTACGGCGGTACCTACAACCTGCTGCACTACACGCTGCCCAAGCTGGGCATCTCGGTCAGCTTCGTGGACGACCCGGACGACGCGGCCGCCTGGCGCGCCGCCGCGCAGGAGAACACCAAGGTCTTCTTCGGTGAGACGATCCCCAACCCCAAGGGTGACGTCCTCGACATCGCCGCCGTGGCCGCCGTCGCGCACGAGGTGGGCGTCCCGCTCATCGTCGACAACACCGTGGCGACCCCCTACCTGGTGCGCCCGATCGAGCACGGAGCCGACATCGTCGTGCACTCGGCGACCAAGTACCTGGGTGGGCACGGCACCTCGATCGGTGGCGTCATCGTGGACGCCGGGTCGTTCAACTACGCCGATGACCCGGACCGGTACCCGAACTACAACACCCCCGATCCGAGCTACCACGGCCTCGTCTACGCCCGCGACCTCGGCGAGGGCGGCGCGTTCGGGGTCAACATGTCGTTCATCCTCAAGGCCCGCGTGCAGTTGCTGCGCGACCTCGGCCCCGCGATCTCCCCGTTCAACGCGTTCCTGCTGCTCCAGGGCATCGAGACCCTCTCCCTGCGCATGGACCGCCACGTGGAGAGCGCCCAGAAGGTCGCCGAGTTCCTCGAGGCGCGCAGCGACGTGCTCTCGGTCAACTACGCCGGCCTGCCCTCCAGCCCGTACCACGCACTCGCGCAGAAGTACGCGCCGAAGGGCCCCGGGGCCGTGCTCGCCTTCGAGATCGAGGGTGGGATCGCCGCCGGGAAGGCATTCGTGGACGCCCTCGAGCTGCACTCGCTCGTGGCCAACATCGGCGACGTACGCTCGCTCGTGATCCACCCGGCCTCGACCACGCACAGCCAGCTCACCCCGCAGGAGCAGGCCGCGAGCGCCGTCACCCCCGGGCTGGTGCGCCTGGCCGTGGGCCTGGAGCACCTCGGCGACATCCTGGCCGACCTCGAGCACGGCTTCGAGGCCGCAGCGGCGGTCCGCTCCGGCGCAGCGGCAACTGCGAGCGCCTGAGCCGCCGGTCAATTACCGTGGACCCTGTGATCACCCCCGAGAAGGGCGAGTCGAGCGGCACCGGAGGCCCCACTCCCGGCGCCCCGGCACGGCGCGCCCCCGCCCGACGGCGGACCCCGGACACCCCGGTACCGGCGTCCGGGGCGTGGCGCGAGGGTGATCCGGCCGGGGGG
The DNA here is from genome assembly GCF_021049265.1 of Ruania suaedae. Lineage (NCBI taxonomy): Bacteria > Bacillati > Actinomycetota > Actinomycetes > Micrococcales > Ruaniaceae > Ruania > Ruania suaedae. Next base: position 538,293 of record NZ_CP088018.1, on the reverse strand, counting down.
CGTCAGTTCGCCGATCTGGGTCCGTTGCATCTGGAGGCCGGTGGGCGCCTGCCGCACGTGCGGCTCGCTTACGAGACCTGGGGCGAGCTGAACGCCACGGGCGACAACGCGATCCTCGTGCTGCACGCGCTCACCGGTGACGCCCACGTCACCGGTGAGGCCGGACCCGGGCACCGCTCACCCGGCTGGTGGTCGGCGACCGTCGGCCCCGGCAAGGCGATCGACACCGACCGCTACTTCGTGGTCGCCCCGAACGTGCTCGGCGGCTGCCAGGGAAGCACCGGTCCGTCCTCGGACGCCCCGAACGGCACCCCCTGGGGAAGCCGGTTCCCCTATGTCACGGTCCGCGATCAGGTGGCCGCGGAGATCGAGCTGGCCGACCGGCTCGGGATCGGCCGGTGGGCCCTGGTCATCGGTGCCTCGATGGGAGGCCACCGGGTGCTGGAGTGGGCGCTGATGGCCCCGGAGCGGGTCGGTGCGCTCGCCGCGATCGCGACCTGTGCCCAGACCTCCGCGGACCAGATCGCCTGGGCGCACGCCCAACTCGGCGCGATCCGGGCCGACCCCCGCTGGCGCGGGGGCGACTACTACGAGGCCTCCGACGGCGACGGCCCGCACGTGGGACTGGGGCTGGCCCGCCAGATCGCCCACACCACCTATCGCAGCAGCGAGGAGCTGGACGAACGCTTCGGCCGCTTGCCCCAGGGCGGGGAGAACCCGCTCGGTGGCGGCGGGCGGTTCGCGGTCCAGTCCTATCTCGACCACCACGCCGACAAGCTCGCGCGGCGATTCGACGCCAACAGCTACGTGGTGCTCACCGAGTCCATGCTCACCCACGACATCGGCCGCGACCGTGGCGGCGTGGAGGCCGCGCTGGCCACCATCGACGTGCCCACGCTCGCACTCGCCGTGCGCTCGGACCGGCTGTTCCTGCCTTCGCAGTCGGCCCGCATCGCGAGCGCGACCCCGCGTGGAATCTACCGCGAGCTGGACTCACCGTTCGGGCATGACGGATTTCTGATCGAGGACGACCAGCTCGCCCCGATCCTCACCGACCTGCTCTGAGAGGGCGCCCTCACCGCTCCGTGAACGTGACGCCCACCTGCTGCGCCGCCTGCTCGAGCACGGACTGGACCGCCAGGGTGTCCGCCCACGGGACCACCCCACTCTCGATGCGGCCCTCGGCCAGGCACCGGCCGACCTCGACGAACTGCTCGGCGTAGCCGGCACCCGCCGGTGAGAGCTGCTCCGGCGCGGGTGACTCACCCGGGCGGTGCACGATCAGCCTGTCCGGGTGGTGGAAGCGCGGCAGGATGTCGATCCACCCCTCGGTGCCGTAGATGCGCGCCGCGCCCGGCAGTGGCAGGTGGAACGACGTCTGCAGCGTGGCGCTGCGGCCGTCGTCGTAGGCCAGCAGCATGCCGACCTCACCGTCGACGCCGGTCTCGAGCAACGATCCGGAGGCGAGCACCCGGTCCGGCGTGCCGAGCACGTGCTGGGCGAAGGAGACCACGTAGACACCCAGGTCCAGCAGCGTGCCGCCGCCGAGCTCGAGGGAGAACATCCGGTCCTCCGGCTCGAACTCGCGGCGCACGCCGAGATCGGCCTGGACGGCCCGCACCTGACCGATGGTGCCGTCATCGATGAGTCCCTTCGCGCGCTGTACCGCGGGCTGGAAACGGGTCCACATGGCTTCCATCGCGAACACGTGGTGCCGGCGGGCGGCATCGAGGACACGCTCGGCACCCGCGAGCGTGGCGGCGAAGGACTTCTCCACCAGCACCGCCTTACCTGCCTCGATGGCAGCGACCGCCTGCCCGGCGTGATGGGTGTGCGGGGTGGCGAGGTAGACGGCATCGACCTCGGGGTCGGCCAGGAGGGCGTCGTAGCCGGTGTGCGCACGCACCTCGTGCCCGGCCCGCTCGGCGTGCGTGCGGGCGAACTCCTCGGCGCGTGCGCTCGAGCGGGAGCCGACGGCGACCAGCCGTCCGTTGTGCACGTGCCCGAAGTCCGCTGCCACCTTCGCAGCGATCCGCCCCGGCCCGAGAAATCCCCATCGCGTGTGTGGTCCCGTCATACGCCGACCGTAGCCCACCGCCCCCGGGCACGCCCGTGCCAGGATGGGGCCATGACGACGCTGACGCGATCGCGGGACGAGTTGCGCGATCAGTGGGAGCTGGTGCGCGAGCGCCTCGATGAGGTCAGCACCGACATGCTCGACGCCCCCAGCTCGCTGCCGGGCTGGAGCGTGGGCGAGCTGGTGGCTCACCTGGCACGCGCGATGGACGCGATCACCGCGTGCGAGCCCGCACCGGACGCCGAGCCGGTCCGGCTGGCCGACTATCTCTCCTCCTACGCCGGCGATGCCGACCGGATCGACCGCCTCACCCGGGAGACGGCGCTGCAGCTCGCGGCCGACCCGCTGGCCGGCCTGGACGAGATCGGCGGGCGCGCCCTCGCCCATCTCGACCGCCTCATCGAGCAGGGGGACGTGGTGGTGCAGGGCAGGCGGTCGGCGATCCGGCTCTCGGACCTGATCACCACCCGGCTCATCGAGCTGGTCGTGCACGCCTACGACCTGGCTCCGGCGCTCACCTCGCCCGCCCCCGTCGATGCCGGCGCCCGCGAGCTTGTCGCGCAGGCCTTCGCCGACGTGGTGAAGGACCGCACCGGCATCACCGTGCTCGTGGACGAACCCGCGGTGTGGATCCGGGTGGCCGCGGGCCGGGCGGACTGGGACGAGGTCACCAGCGGGCGCGCGCTGCGCCCGGAGTTCCTCAGCGACGGTCTACCCGACCTGCGTGGTCTCCTGCCATTGGTGTGATCCTCAGGCCTCCTGCAGCACGAGGACGCCGGCCGGCTCGAATCGCAGCACCTGCCCGGCCTGGACGTTCTCACCGGTGAGCAGATCGATCCCGCCCACGTGCGCCGTCACCTCCGCAGTGGTCTCACCGTGGTGCAGGAGGAAGTGCACCCGACGGCGGCCGCCGCCGGCCTCGCGTTCGCGGACCGCGTGCTCCAGCCGGCCCGCGTACGGCCCGACGAGGCCGTAGCCGTCGAGGATCTCGTGCATGATCGCGCCGAGGCCGGCGGCCTCCAGCCCCGCGCCGATGTACCAACCCGCCCCCTCCCCCACCCGGTGCCTGGTGACCGCGGGCGTGCCGGCGTAGAAGTCCGAGCCGTAGATCCCGACGACGTCGGCGCCCTCGGTCACGATCAGCTCCATGACCTGGTCGGCCGGCGAGACGACCTCGCCGGCGCGCAGGCTCAGCGTCACCGGGTTCGTCACGCCCGGTTCGGCCGAGTCGATCTCCTCCACCCGCAGCCCGAAGGTCGGTGCCAGCGGCCCGGGGGCGTCCATGGGGTAGGCGTTCGTGGACTCGTCCACCCGGCCGGCCCAGAACGAGGTCACCACCGTGCCGCCGCGGGTGGCCACGGCGTGCAGCCGCTCGGCCACGTCGCCCTTGAGGAGATGCAGCAGCGGTGCGAGGACGACGTCGTAGCCGGACAGGTCCGCCGTCATCGGCACCACGTCCACATCCGCCCCGGCCGCGTGGACGGCGCCGTAGTAGCGCAACGCCGTGGCCAGATAGGAGACGTTGCGGTTCAGGCCGTCGGTCATCTCCGTCGTCCACCAGTTGTCCCAGTCGAAGATCAGCGCGACCCTCGCCGGGGTGCGGGCCCCCAGCACCGCATCGCCGAGACGTTCGAGCTCGTCGCCGAGCGCGGCGATCTCCCGGAACGGGCGGGTGTCGGTGCGTCCGGCGTGATCGAGCACCGCGCCGTGGAACTTCTCGCACGCCCCGCGCGAGGCGCGCATCTGGAAGTAGAGCATCGCATCCGCACCGTGGGCGATCCCCTGCCAGGACCACAGCCCCAGCACGCCGGGTCGCTTCACCGGGTTGACGCCCCGGCTGGCGGTGATCGTGGGGGTCTGCTCCATCACCCAGAACGGCGTCCCGTCCTTCAGGCCGCGCATCAGGTCGTGGGTGAAGGCCATCCGCACGTGCTGATCACGCCCGGGCGGGTAGTTGTCCCAGGAGGCGAAGTCCAGCTCCTCGCTCCACCGGTGATAGTCCAGTGGCCGGAAGGCCCCCATGAAGTTCGTGGTGACCGGGGTCTCGGTGTCGTGGCGGCGGATCCGCTCCTTCTCCGCCCGGTAGTTCGCCAGCAGCGCCTCGGACATGAACCGCCGGTAGTCGAGGGTGTTGCCCTGGAAGGCGGTGTGGTTCGGGCCCTTCCAGTGCTCGCTGAGGGCGTTCGGCACCTGGATCTGGGCGAAGTCGCTGTAGCGGTGGGACCAGAAGGTGGTGTTCCACGCCTCGTTGAGCGCCTCGAGGGACCCGTACCGCTCCGCGAGCCAGCCCCGGTAGGCCTCGCCGCAGAGGTCGCAGTAGCAGGACCCGTCCGGCCCGCCGTACTCGTTGCCCACATGCCAGGCCACCAGCCCCGGGGTGCCCGCGTAGCGCTCGGCGATCCGCTCGGCCAGGGCGGTGGACAGCCGCTGGAACACCGGCGAGCTCGGGCAGTGGTTGTGCCGCTGGCCGTAGCTGTGCCGGCGGCCCTCGAAGTCGACGCGGTTCACCTCGGGGTAGGTGTGGCCGAGCCACGGCGGCATCGCCCCGGTGGCGGTGGCGAGCACGAGGGTCCGGCCTCGTGCCACGGCGCGCTCCACTGCGGTGTCGAGAGCGGTGAAGTCGTAGGTGTCCTCGCCGGGCTGCAGCAGTGACCAGGTGAACACGCCCAGGGTGAGGGTGTCGATGCGCGCCTGGTCGAAGGCCGCGTCGTCGGCCTCCCAGACCTCGGAGGTCCACTGTTCGGGGCTGTAGTCGCCGCCGTAGAGGATCTTGGACGTGCGGGGGGCGGGCATGGAGCTCCTTGTGGATCAGGGGGCGGTGTAGTGGCGTTCGATGTGGGCGACCAGGGCCGTGTCGGCGTGGCGCAGCGCGAAGGCGAACACCCCGCCGAGCAGCACCAGCACGCCGTCACCGGCGAGCCAGAGCACCCCGACGGCGCAGATCACCAGCGCGAGCACGCTCACCGTGGTGGCGGGCATCCGGAAGACGTGGTGGACGGCCAGGCGCAGCGCGTCCCGCGTGCGGAAGGAGAAGAACGTGGCGATCACCAGCGCCTGGATGCTCGCGAGCAGCACCAGCACCGCCAGCACCGCCAGCGGGGCCAGGTACCCGCGCGGGGCTCCCCCGGCGAGGACCGCGAGCGCCGAGGAGCCGATCAGGGTGAGCACCGCCAGCGCCGGCACCCACACGCGCAGCACGTCGACCACCCCGCGGGCGTAACCACGCCGGAACGCCCGCCAGGGTGCGGTGTGCTCCTCGCTGCGGACCTGCTCGCGCCACGCGTACAACGTGGCCGAGACGGCCGGCCCGACCGGGAGCAGGGCGAGGCCGACCGCCCAGGGCGAGGCGGCGCCGTCGAGCAGGCCGAGGGCCACCAGGCCCGGCGCGGCGGCCACGCCGCAGCAGACCGTGAGCACCAGGGCCCAGTGGATGGCCAGGGTGGTACGGCCGAGCGCGCCGCGCCCCGGTTCCCCGGGGAGCGGCGCACCCGACCGTGCCGATCCGGCCTGAGCCATCAGCGTCACTCGACCCCGGCGGCGGTGTTGGTGAGCTCGACGTAGTCGGCCATGCCGGCGCTCTCGAGCTCGGCCACGTAGTCGTCCCACTCCTCCATCGGCCGCTGGCCGAGGATGAAGGCCGAGGTGTACTGCATGACCACGTCCTGCAGGGCGGACTGCTGCAGCGAGGCCTGTTCGCGCTCCAGCTCGTCCAGCAGGATCGCCGGACCCGGGTCGGCGACCTCCTTGTCGTTCATCTCCGCCCGGAACTCGACCACCTCGGGCCGCAGCATGGAGTCGAGCAGGTCCTGGGTGGAGCCGTGCGCGAGCATCCAGACGCCGTTGTGGTAGCCGTAGTCGGTGTTCAGCACCTCCGGGGCGCCGGGGTTGAGGCCGTTGATGTCGATGTTCTCGGCCAGGGTGCGCGAACCGCCGTCGTTGGTGAAGGTCTCGCCCTCCACACCCCACTTGGCGAACTCCAGGCCCTCGTCGGAGTAGTACAGCCAGTCCACGAACTGCAGCATGGCCACGAAGTTGTCGTTCTGGGCGGCGCCGGAGGAGAACACGATCCCGGACTCGAAACGCCCACCGGTGGAGGCGTCCATCCGGTCGCCGGCCGGTCCGGCCGGGACGACGATCTGACGCAGCTCGGCGCCCTCGACACCGGCCTCCTCCAGGGAGATGCGGTAGCCGAGGATCTCCTGGTCGTTGGACCCGATCGCCGCGGACTGGCCGTTGACGAGCTTCGCCTTGGCGGTGTCATCGTCCTGGCTGATCGACTCCGGGTCCATCAGGCCGCGGTCGACGAGATCGGCGAAGTAGCCGACGAGATCGCGGTAGCCGTCCTGGGCTCCGGTGTACTCGTACTCGGTGCCGTTCCAGGTCACCCCGTCACCGTAGCCCCAGCCCGCCTCGGTGCCGAAGTTGCCGGCCGCCGCCTGCAGGGTCGCCTCGATCGGCCCGTTCATCGACCAGCGGTCGGAGTAGGGGTAGTCGAGCTCGGGATTGGCCTCGGCGACCGTCTCGAGCTGGTCGGCGAACTCCTCCCACGTCTCGGGATCCTCGGTGATACCGGCCTCCTCCCACAGGTCGGAGCGGATGGCGATGGTGTAGGTGGGCTTGGGGTTCTCCAGCAGGCCGGGCAGCACGTAGAAGCTGCCGTCCTCCTGACGCGTGCGGTCCAGGTCCTCGGTCAGGCCCCACTCCTCGATCTTGGTGGTGAAGTTGGGCATGTACTCCAGGTACTCCGAGATCGGCAGCAGCGTGCCGGAGGCGACGAACTGGTCGGCGTCGGCCACATAGGTGGAGGGCACGATGTCGGGGGCGTCGCCGGCCGCGAGGAGCAGGTTGCGCCGGTCGTTCCAGTCCGAGAGCGGCACGTTCACCATGTCGAAGGAGACGTTCTGGTTCTCCTCCAGCTTCTGCAGGATGTCCCAGTCCTCCTGGAAGGCGTAGTTGGGGTGGTCCCGGTAGAGCAGGCTGAAGGTGACCGGCTCGGTGGCCTGGAACGTGGTCCCGGCCTCGAAGTCGTCCATGGCTCCGACGGTGCCGAGCTCATCCGGGGCATCTTCGGCACCTCCTCCGAGGCTGTCGGTGGAGCACGCGGTGAGCGCGAGCCCGGTGATCAGTGCACCCGCGACGAGCGCGGTGCGGCGATTCCTTCTCATTCTTTCCTCCTGGGAACGTCCTCGTTCGATGCGAGGTGGGTGGGTGGCGCGCCTCAGCCCTTGACGGAGCCGAGCATCACGCCGGACACGAAGTAACGCTGGATGAAGGGGTAGACGCACACGATCGGCAGCACGGTGAGCACCATGGTCACCGCCTGGACGTTCGCGGCGATCTGGGCGCTGTCGGCGCCCATGGACTCGGTGCTGGTGGCCGCGGCGAGCAGGTTTCGCAGGTACACCGTCACCGGATACAGATCGGATCTGTCCATGTACAGGAACGCCTGGAACCAGTTGTTCCAGAACGAGACGGCGTAGAAGAGCACCATCGTGGCGATGACCGCCTTGCTCAGTGGCAGCACGATGCGCCCGAAGATGCCGTAGGTGGTCAGGCCGTCGATGGCGGCCGCCTCCTCGAGGTCCTTGGGGAAGTTCTCGAAGAAGGACTTCATGATCAGCAGGTTGAAGATGCTGATGGCGTTGGGGATCACGATCGCCCAGATGGTGTTCTTGAACCCGAGGGCGTTGATGAGCAGGTAGTTCGGGATGAGACCGCCGTTGAAGAACATCGTGAACACGGCGATCCCGATGAAGAAGGCACGTCCGCGCAGCTCGTGGCGTGAGAGGGCGTAGGCGAAGGTGGTCGTCAGCGCCATCGCGATGATCGTCGCGACCACCGTGTAGACCACGGTGTTGCGGTAGTTGAGCCAGAACATCTCGTCGCTCATCACGGCGGTGAAGGTGGTGGTGTTGAAGCCGCGCGGGATGAGGTTCACCTGCCCCGCCACGATGAAGCCCTCGGAGCTGAAGGCCTTGGCCACCAGGTTCACGAAGGGATAGAGCGTGAGGGCGGCGATGAGCACCAGCGCGGTCGTGTTGACCACCTGGAAGATGCGGTAGCCGCGGGAGTCCGAGACCGTCGTGGTGCGGACCCGGTTCAGGTCGGGGGTCTTGGTCGTGGTCACCACAGGGAGCTCCCGGAGACTCGGCGTGAGATCGCGTTCGCACTCAGCACGAGGGTGACGCCGATGAGCGCCTCGAACAGGCCGATCGCGGTGGAGTAGGAGTAGCTGCCGGAGCCGATGCCCACCCGGTACAGGTAGGTGGCGATCACATCGGCCGTGGGATAGAGCAGCGGGTTGTAGAGCAGCAGGATCTTCTCGAAGCCGACCGCCATGAACTGGCCGATGTTGAGGATCAGCAGCACCATCATCGTCGGGCGGATCCCGGGCAGCGTGATGTGCCAGGTCTGCAGCCACCGGCCGGCGCCGTCGATGCGCGCGGCCTCGTAGAGCTGGTCGTCGATGGTGGTCAGGGCGGCGAGGTAGAGGATCGTCCCCCACCCCACGGTCTGCCAGATCTCGGAGCTGATGTAGACGGTGCGGAACCAGTCGGCGTCCTGCATGAACGAGACCGGTTCGCCGCCGAGCGCCTCGATCAGCTGGTTGATCGAGCCGTTCAGCGAGGTCAGCTGCAGCACCATCCCGGCCACGATCACGATCGACATGAAGTGCGGCAGGTAGCTGACGGTCTGCACGAAGCGCTTGAAGAAGCGGGTGCGCACCTCGTTCAGCATCAGGGCGAGGATGATCGGCAGCGGGAAGACGATGATCAGCGTGAGCGAGCCGAGGATCAGGGTGTTGGTGAAGACCCGCCAGAACGTGGGGTCGTTCAGGAACTGCTCGATGTAGTGCAGGCCCACCCACTCGTCGCCGAAGATCGACCCGCCGGGGCGGAACCGCCGGAAGGCGATGATGTTGCCGGCCATCGGCGTGTACTTGAAGATCGCCAGGTACACGATCGGCAGCACGAGGAAGCTGTAGAGGCGCCAGTCACGCTTGACCGAGCGCCACACGCTCGGGCGCCCGTCCCGACGGCGGCCCTTGCGAGGGCCCTCCGGCGGCGCCTGGGCGGGGGCGCGCTCCGGAGTGGTCAGCGCGGCCATCAGCTCACCTCCGTGTGGACGGTCGAGAACAGCTCACGGTCGTGGCCGACCGTGCGGACCTCGCCGACGAGGTCGAGCTCGAGGCGGGCGTGGACGTCACCGGCGGAGCGGGCCAGCTGCAGCTCCGCCCGGCCCGGTTCGACGATGCGCTGCAGGTCGCGGCCGGTGAAGGCGCTGACATCGGCCGGCACCTCGAAGGTGACCGTGGCGCCCTGGCCGGGCTCGAGGTCGATCCTGGCGAACCCGATCAGCCGCATCACCGGCCTGGTCACCTGGGCGACGGGGTCGTGCAGGTAGAGCTGGACGACCTCGGTGCCCGGGTGGGATCCGATGTTGCGGATCTGCACCGAGATGGTGGCCGTGCCGGCCACGTCCCAGGTGCGGTCCCGCACGTCGGCCCCGGACCACTCGAACCTGGTGTAGCTCAGCCCGTGCCCGAACCAGAACGCGGGCGTGGTGTCGATCGTGGTGACCGAGCTCGGGCGGCCCAGCGGGGGTGCCAGGTAGGTGCCCGGGCCGCTGCCCGGTTCGGCCGGGATGCTCAGCGGCAGCCGGCCCGACGGCGCGATCTCACCGGTGAGGATCTCCGCGAGCGCCTGCGCGCCGCACTGGCCGGGGAAGAACCCCCAGACGACGGCGCTCGCCCGCTGCGCGACCTCGCCCAGGGCGTAGGGGCGGCCGCTGAGGACCACCACGACGACGGGGGTGCCGGTCTCGAGCAGCGCCGCCAGCAGGTCCTGCTGCTTGCCGGGCAGACGCAGGTCGCTCGCATCGCACCCCTCCCCGGAGGTGCCCCGGCCGAACAGACCCGACCGGTCCCCGACCACGGCGATGCAGACCTCCGCCTCGCGCGCTGCGGCGACGGCCGCCTCGATACCGCTGGTGTCGGGGTCGGTGACGTCGACGCCGCGCGCGTGGTGCACCTCGGCGCGGGCGCCCAGCTCGGCGAGCACGGTGGGGATGTCGATGCCCATCTCCCGGTCGGGGTGGCGGACGCCGACGTGGGCAGGGAAGGAGTAGCAGCCGAGCATCGCGTAGGGGTCGTCGGCCAGGGGCCCCACCACGGCGAGGCGACGCTGCGGTGCCAGCGGCAGGACGCCGTCGTTGGCCACCAGCACCAGTGCCTCACGGGCGAGCCGCAGCGCCAGCTGCCGGCTCTCGGTGTCGTCGAGGACCACCGGCCCGGCCGGTTCGGGGGCGTAGTCGGCATCCAGGAGCCCGAGCTCGATCTTCTGGGCGAGCACGCGGCGCAACGACCGGTCCACGAGGGACTCGGGCAGATCGCCGGCGCGCACGGCCGCCACCAGCGCGGGGTAGGCGTCTCCCGAGGGCAGCTCGACGTCCACGCCGGCCGTCAGCGCGAGTGCGCCGGCCTCGGCCGCGGTGGCGGCCACTCCGTGCAGGCTCTGCAGGAACCGCACCCCGAAGTAGTCGGCGACCACGGTGCCCTCGAACCCCCACTCGCCACGGAGCAGGTCGGTGAGGAGCCGTTCATCGGCGGCGGTGGGCACGCCGTCGATCTCGGTGTAGGAGTGCATCACCGAGCGGGCCCCGGCGCGCAGCGCCGCCTCGAACGGTGGCAGGATCACGTCGGCCAGCTCCCGCGGCCCCATCGAGACCGGGGCGAGGTTGCGGCCGGCGCGGGAGGCGGAGTAGCCGGGGAAGTGCTTGAGGGTGGCGACGATGCCGGCCGACTCCAGTCCGCGCACATAGGCGGCGCCGATGGCGCTGACGAGATAGGGGTCCTCCGAGATGGTCTCCTCCACCCGGCCCCACCGGTAGTCGCGGGTGACGTCGAGCACCGGGGCCAGGCCTTGGTGGACGCCGGCGGCACGCATCGAGGCGCCGATGCGCGCCGACATCCGCGCGATCAGGTCGGGATCGAAGGTGGCGCCCCAGCTCGGCGGCACCGGATAGGCGGTGGCCCTCCAGGCGGCGAAGCCGGCCAGGCACTCCTCGTGCACGAGGGCGGGGATGCCGAACCGCTGGGCCGCCATGATCTCCCGCTGGGAGGCGGCCAGGCCCCGGGCGCCGGCCTCGGGGTCGACCGGCACGGTGCCGAAGGGCCGGGTGAGCTGGCCTAGGCCGTGCTGGATGGCCCGCTCCCAGGAGACCGGCTCGGTGGCCATCTCCGACTGCTGCGGGGCGACGTCGCCGGTCTCCGGGTTCGCTCCGACCCACAGGCCGACGAGCTGGGCCAGCTTCTCCTCGAGCGTGAGGGCGTTCAGCAGGGCCTCGACGCGATCTGCGGTGGACCGGGTCAGGTCCTGCCACGGCTGGGGGCGGGAGGGCGCCTCCTCGCGGAGGGTGTCGGCGTCGGCGTGCAGCGCCATCGGACTCCTTCGTCATGATCGAAACTATCGGCCTCATTGCGATAGTGAGATGACCGTACGACACCTCCGATCGCGCGTCAACACCCCAATCTGCTACTTCGTGCTAGCGTTCGATCTCGAAAGTTGCGAAGGGAGTCGCGATGTCGATGGCAGATTCGGTGGCCCGACCCACGATCGCGTCGATCGCGGCCGAGGCAGGCGTCTCGGTGCCCACCGTGTCCAAGGTGCTCAACGGACGCGCGGACGTCGCCGACGCGACGCGGGCACGCGTGGAGGAAGTGGTCAGCCGGCACGGCTACCGGCGCCGTTCACGGGGCCCCGCCCGCTCGGGGCCGGGGATGATCGACCTGGTCTTCCACGAGATCACCAACGAGTGGTCGATGGAGATCATCCGTGCCGTGGAGGAGAACGCCGCGACCGTCGGCGCCGGCATGGTGCTCTCCGAACTCGGAGGTCGCCACCGGCCGGCTCAGGACTGGCTGGACAACGTCCTCGCGCGCCGGCCGCTCGGGGTGATCCTGGTGCTGGCACGACTGACCGACGCCCAGCACGATCAGTTGGAGTCCCGCGGCATCCCCTCGGTGGTCGTGGACACCGATGGCGAGCCGCACCCCGGCGTCCCCGCCGTCGGCTCGACGAACTGGGACGGCGGCCTGGCTGCCACCAAGCACCTCATCGACCTGGGCCACCGCCGCATCGCGGTGATCTCCGGCCAGCCGGACGTGCTGTGCTCACGCGCCCGGGTGGACGGCTACCGCAGCGCGCTCGAGCGCGCCGGGATCGACTACGAGCCCGACCTGGTGCGCTGGGGCGATTTCTACATCTGGCGCGGCGAGGATCACGCCCGGGACCTGCTCAGCAGGGACGACCGGCCGACCGCGATCTTCGCGGGCTCGGACATGCAGGCGGTCGGGGTGTTGCGGGCCGCGCGCGAGCTGGGTCTGCGGGTGCCGGAAGATCTCTCGGTGGTCGGATACGACGATCTGCCGATCGCCTCCTGGTACTCCCCCACCCTGACGACGGTGCACCAGCCCTTGCGGCAGATGGCCGCCACTGCCACGCAGATGCTGCTCACCCTCGCCCGGGGTGAGCAACCCTCCGCGCTGCGGGTGGACCTGGCCACCGAGCTCGTCGTCCGGGAGAGCACGGCGCCACCTCCGGCCGAGTTCACCTAGCGCTGCCGGCGTGCCCGCCGCGAGCCCCCGCCGGGTCGTCCGGCAGGCTCGCTCGCCGCGCGGGAGGCCTCCTCGAGTGCGTCGGCCATCGCGAACCCGGCAATCTGCCAGTGCTGCCAGGCGTCCGCGGGATCCAGGCCGAGGCGCGCCGACGCCGACTCCAGGTCGGTGTGCTCGGAGCCCTCGACCAGCACGGTGCCGTCGGCCTGCAGCGCCCCGGTGCGGATCCGGTCCCCCGCGCGGGCCTCGATCGGCATCGGTGCCCCGACCAGGCCGGCCACGCTCACCAGCTGTGGATCGATCGTGTGCTCGTCCTCGGGCTCGGGCGGTGTCGGCGCGGAGTCCATCACCGGCGGGATCACGGCGGTGTCCTCGATCGGCGCGCTCGGCGCGAAGCCCTCGGTCAGGGCGAGCGCCTCCGGCTCGTGCACCACATCGTGATCGAGCACCCGTATCGTCGGCCGGTGGACGGCGGTGACGTCGACCAACTCCTCGCCGCCCGCCCCCTCGCGGACGTCGACGGAGTAGACCATCACACCGTGCATGACCCGGGTGGCCGCGAGCACCTCCGGGTCGACCGCGCCCGCCACCACGATCAGTTGCGGACCGGGCTGGGCGCCGGCAGGGCGGGCCTCTCGGAACGCCGTCCAGGCGCGCCGGAAGTCCTCCACGCCACCGGGGTGGCGGGAGGCGATCGCCAGCCAGGACGAGGCCGCCGTCTCACCCGCCCGCGCCAGTGCCCGCACCAGCCCGACCCCGTCGATGGAGTCGACCACGACGGCGGTGACCGCCTGGCCGGCGGGATCGATCGCCGTCAGGACGGGTTCGGCGTCCTCGGACCAGGAGACGGGCAGCAGGTCGAGATCGACGACGTCGAGCAGGTATTGGCGCAGCGCCCGTCGTAGCTGCGGTGTCAGCGGGGTGCTGGACCGGCGTCCGAGCACGGTGGGAACGAGGAGACCGGAGTCGAAGGCGAAGGACGGCATGAGATGGCGCGACCGCTCTCGATAGCAGGCGACAGGGGGTCAGGCTGCTCACAGCACCGTGCTGCCCCCAGGGTCCGTGAGCAACTGCGCCAAGTGTACGCCGCGAACCCCAGCGAGGTGCTCGGCCTGCGTGCGGCACGAGAAACCGTCGGCGAGGAAGACCGCACCCTCGGGTGCCGACCGTAGCGCCGGGAGCATCGACTGCTCCGCCACGGCCACCGAGACGTCGTAGTGGCCGGCCTCCATCCCGAAGTTGCCGGCCAGGCCGCAACAGGTGGTCAGGGTGGTCACCTCCGCGCCGGCCCGGCGCAGCAGGTCCAGGTCGGTGGAGTAGCCCATGACGGCGTGCTGGTGGCAGTGCGGCTGGGCGATCACCGTGGTGCCGGTCAGGTCCGGCGGACTCCAGCCGGTGGGCCGGTCCGCACCGGTGAGCAGCTCGGCGAGCGTGCGGGTGTTCTCCGCCAGAAGGCGGGCGCGTGGGTCGTCGGGGAACAGGTCCGGCAGGTCCGAGCGCAGCGCCGCGATGCAGGAGGGCTCGATCCCCACGATCGGGATGCCGGCCTTGGCGTAGGGGGCGAGCACGTCCATCGTCTGACGCAGCCGGGTGCGGGCGCCGTCGAGCTGGCCGGTGGAGATCCAGGTGAGCCCGCAGCAGGCGCTCGCCTCGGGGAGGCGCACCGTGTAGCCGGCCTGCTCGAGCAAGCCGACCATCGCCCGACCGCCGGTGGTGTCGAGATAGCTGGAGAAGGAGTCCGCCCACAGCAGCACATCGCCCGAAGGGGAGGCGCCGGGAGATGGGGGCTGCGCCGTCGTGCGCCTGCGCCACCAGCGGCGCAGGGGCTCCTCGGCGAAGGCGACCATGCCCCGGCGCGGGTCCATGCCGCCCAGGCGCAGTACCAGCCTGCCGATCGGACGGACCCCGAGGACGGCATTGGTGACCTTCGCGAGCACGGGCACCGTGGTCAGGGCGCGCGCCCAGCGCGGGAGCCACCCGAGGGCGTAATGGGTCACGGGCCGGATCTTCCCGCGGTGGGTACGGTGCAGGACCTCGGACTTGTACTGGGCCATGTCGATCCCGGTCGGGCAGTCCGAGGAGCACGCCTTGCAGGACAGGCACAGATCGAGCGACTCGTGCACCTCGGGGGCGTCCCAGCCCTGCACGAGGGAGCCGTTGGCCAGCTCCTGCAGCACCCGGGCCCGGCCGCGGGTGGAGTCCTTCTCGTCCTTGGTGGCCAGGTAGGAGGGGCACATGAACGCACTGGGCAGGTCGGCGCGGCACTTGCCCACCCCGGTGCAGCGGTGGACCGCCATGGCCATGTCGCCGCCGTCGTGGGAGAAGGAGAAACCCGACCCTGAGAGCATCGGCAGCGCGCGCACGTGCGGGCGGCGCAGATCGGCGTCCATCGCACTCGGGCGCACCACCACGCCCGGGTTGAGCAGGTCACCGGCGTCGAAGAGGCCCTTGACCGCCTCGAACGCGGCGATCGCCTCGCCCGAGTACATCAGCGGCAGCAGCTCGCCACGAGCCCGCCCGTCGCCGTGCTCGCCGGAGAGGGACCCGCCGTGGGAGGCGACCAGCTCGGCGGCAGCGACCATGAACCGGCGGAACAGGGCGATCCCCTCGGGGCCGTCCTGGGGGTCGAGCGGGAAGTCGATGCGGATGTGGATGCACCCGTCGCCGAAGTGCCCGTAGGGCAGCCCCGAGACCCCGTGGTCGGCCATGAGCGCCTGGAAGTCGCGCAGGTAGGCACCGAGCCGCTCCGGCGGCACGGCAGCGTCCTCCCAGCCCGGCCATCCCTGGGCGCCGTCGAGGGTGCGGCTGGCCAGGCCGGCGCCGTCGGCGCGGATCTGCCACAGCGCCGTGGCCTCGGGGCCCGCGGGCACGATCTGCACGGCCTCGGTGCCGGCATCGGTGGCGATCCGGCGTGCCTTCTCCAGAGCTTCCTCGGTGCTGTCGCCGCCGACCTCGATCAGCAGCCAGCCGGCACCCGGCGGCAGCTCCGGGATCGCCTGGTCGCCCTTGTGGCGGCGGACCATCTCCACCAGCTCGGCATCGAGGCCCTCCACGGCCAGCGGACCGTGCGCGAGCATCGCCGGCACCGCGTCGGCGGCGCTGGGCATGTCCGGATAGCCGGCCGCCAGCAGCACCGGTGAGCCGGGGATCGGGACGAGCTGGACCGTCGCCTCCAGCACGGTGACCAGCGTGCCCTCGCTGCCGACGAGGAACTTCGCGAGGTCGCCGCCGTTCTCGGGCAGCAGGTGCTCGAGGGAGTAGCCCGAGACCTGCCGGGAGAACCGGCCGAACTCGGTCCGGATGGTCGCCAGGTTCTCCTGCACCAGATCGTGCAGGCCCGGGACCGCGGACAGGTCGCCGCACCCGGCCGTGAACCGGCGGCCGGCGCCGTCGACGACGTCGAGGGAGATCGTGTTGTCCGCCGTGCGACCCCACGCCACCGCGTGCGGGCCGCAGGCGTTGTTGCCGATCATCCCGGCCATCGTGGCGCGGGTCTGGGTGGAGGGGTCGGGGCCGAAGCGCAGCCCGTGGGGTGCGGCAGCCTTCTGCAGATCCGACATGATCACCCCGGGCTGCACCCGCGCAGTGCGTGCCTCCGGGTCGATCTCGAGCACCTGGTTGAGGTGGCGGGAGAAGTCGATGACCAGGCCCGTGCCCACCGAGTTGCCGGCGATGGAGGTGCCGGCGCCACGGGCGGTGATCGGGACGCCACGCTCACGAGCCACACTCAGCGCGGCGAGCACGTCCTCGGTCGAGCGCGGGAAGACCACCACCTGCGGCACCACCCGGTAGTTCGAGGCATCCGTGCTGTACTCGGCCCGGCGGCGGGTGCTCGCGTCGACCTCACCGGTGATCGCCGCACGCAGCGCGGAGACCAGACCGGCGAGGGCCGGCTCGGTGGGCTTCGACTGGCTCGGAGTGCTCACGCTCGACACCCGACCAGTCTCCCACGCGCGCGTGGGAGCTCAGCCGAGGTCGAGAGCGTCCTGCGCGACGGCGATCACCGACCAGGTCCCGCTCTCCCCCTCACCGTCGGTGCCCGAGAGTGAGTAGGTCGGGACCAACAGCACCTGGCCACCGGCGGTGTGGAGGGTCTGCAGGATCAGCTCGGCATCGTCGATCTGCACCTGGCGCACCGGCCAGGTGATCGGCTCCCCCGGCTCGAGCGGGTCGGCGGGAGCAGTCGGGGAGGCCGGATCCGAGCTGGCGGCCGTGTCCTCCTCGGGCTCGACAGCGCCACTCGAGGCCAGGTCCTGCTGGACCGGCAGCTCCGGCATCAGTTCGGCCCGGACGGCGTAGGGCACCACATCCTGCGAGGTGGCGCCGAAGGCAGGGTCCATCAGGCGTTCGACGGCGGCCGCCGGATCGATCACGGGGTAGTCACCCAGGGAGGTGGGCTGGGCGAGGGAGCCCCACAGCTGGGCGAGGCCGTCCGCCGTCAGCGTGGCGCCGAGGCTGATGCCGGTGACGTGACCGTCCACGGTGAGGGAGGCGGTCACGTAGCTGGGCTGGTCCTCGCTCTGCTGGGCCTCGATCGTGTAATCGGCCGGGTCCAGGCCGAGGTCCCTCAGGAGGGCGGCGACCTGACCCTCGCCGTCGGGAGCGGGGCCCCCGGCGCAGTCCTCGCAGGTCCACGGGTCGATCCCGGGGTCGGCGTAGTCCACACTGCCGTCGGCGTACACGGTCAGTGCCGGCTCGCCGGACTCCCCGCTGCCGACGGTCCAGGCGCCCTCGGGTCCTTCGGGCTGCGTCGGCGCGGCGCTCAGTCCCAGGGCCGCGGCGACGTCGGCGGCTCGCTGCTCGTCGACCTGCGCCTGCAGCCCGTAGGCGGCAGCGGTGCCCTGCCCGCCGCCGAGCCCGGAGGAGGAGAAGACGGTGCGCTGACTCCCGGGGTAGATCATCGTGTCCGCACCGCCGGCGAGGCTGCCGCTGCGGGCGGGCCCCTCGGGCTCGCCGATCAGTTCTTGCTGGCCGTCGGCCCTCTCGGACTGCGCGACGGCCTGTTCCTCGGCCGCGGTGTCCTGCGCGGAGGTGCCCCCGGCTCCAGAGGCCCCGAGAGCGTACCCACCACCACCGGTCAGCAGCACGGCGGCCGCCGCGGCCGCGGCCAGCCACGGCGTGCGGGTGCGCCGGCGGGCGGCGAGCTCATCGGCGTGGCCGAGCCGGGCATCGACGGCGCTGCGCAGGGCGGCCGGGTCAGTCTCGGCGCTCGCTGCCGGATCTGCCGCCCGGAGTCGCTCCAGGGCGGGGTCTCGCGGGTCGGTGCTCATCGGTTCGCCTCCATCTGCGCCCTCGGTCGGGCCCTCACCGATGACTGTGTGGTGGCTGGCGGAAGTGTTGCGGACGAACCTGCGGTAGCCCTGGGTTCAGCAACCTTACGCATCCCAGGCCTCCCGCAGTCGCGAGCGTGCACGGGAGAGCGCGGCCGCCGCGCCGCCGCGGCTGATCCCGAGGGCGGCGCCGAGGGCTTCACCGTCCAGGCCCTCCCAGGCGTGCAGGAGCAGCACGTGCCGGTCGCGCGCGCTCAGCGCGCCCAGCACCTCGCGGACACGCTGGTCGTCGACGGCCAGGTCGGCGGGATCACTCGCATGTTCGGCGCGCTCGGTGTCCAGGCCCTCGCCATCGCCTACGGGCACGGCCCGGCCCTTGCGGCGGTGGTTGGCGAGCACGAAGCCGGCGGTGCGATAGAGCCAGGCGAGCTCGTGACCGGCGGGCACGTCCTCGCGCCGTCGCCATGCCGTGGCCAGCACGTCGGCGGCGAGATCCTCGGCGTCCTGCCGGGCGCCGCGCCGCACCAGGTAGCGGTAGACCGCCTGCGCGTGCGCCAGGAAGAGGTCGTCGAACCACGCCTCGTCCCGCTGCTGGGCGGCTCGCGGCCCGGCTACGCCGTCGTCGATCATGTCCCTCTTCCTGTCCGCGGGCGAGTCTCAGTGGTTGTGTCGCCGCGGGCCCGATCGTTGCAGGTGCGATCTCGAGAGGCGACCGGCGCCGGGATGCGTTGTGATGGAGGGAGTCCTACAGACAGACACGCCCGGACGCCGGCGGTCGGCCGGTGTCCCTCGACGGGAGGACGCAGGCGGATGAGCACGAGACCAGTGGACGAGGCCACGCTGGAGCGGGTGGACCGGTGGTGGCGGGCGGCGAACTACCTCTCGCTGGGCCAGATCTATCTGCTCGACAACCCGCTGCTGCGCGAGCAGTTGGCGCCCGAGCACATCAAGCCGAGGCTGCTCGGGCACTGGGGAACCACCCCCGGGCTGAACTTCCTGTACGCGCACCTGAACCGCATGATCATCGAGCGCGAGCAGCCGACGCTGTACATCGCGGGGCCGGGCCACGGGGGCCCAGGCATGGTGGCGAATGCCTACCTGGAGGGCACCTACTCCGAGATCTACTCCCACATCCCGCCCGGTGAGGACGGGCTGCGCCGGCTGATGCGCCAGTTCTCCTTCCCCGGTGGCATCCCGAGCCACGCGGCACCGGAGACCCCCGGATCGATCCACGAGGGCGGTGAACTCGGCTACGCGCTCTCCCACGCCTACGGCGCGGCCTTCGACAACCCCGACCTGCTGGTGGCCGCGGTGATCGGAGACGGTGAGGCCGAGACCGGCGCGCTTGCCACGAGCTGGCACTCGAACAAGTTCCTCAGCCCGCGCACGGACGGCACCGTGTTGCCGATCCTGCATCTGAACGGCTACAAGATTGCCAACCCGACGGTGCTCGCGCGCATCCCGGAGGAGGAACTGACGGCGCTGCTGCGGGGGTACGGTCACACGCCCTACGTGTTCACCGGCGGATTCGACGACGAGGACCCGGCGAGCACGCATGCCCGGTTCGCCGCGCTGCTGGACGAGGTGCTCGACCACATCGCGCAGATCCGGGCCGAGGCCGCGCAGGGTTCGACCGACCGGCCCGCCTGGCCGATGATCGTGCTGCGCACGCCGAAGGGCTGGACCTGCCCGGAGACCATCGACGGTCAGCCGGCCGAGAACTCCTGGCGCTCGCACCAGGTGCCGCTCTCGGCGCCGCGGGACGAGCCCGAGCACCTGGAGCAGCTGCAGGAGTGGCTGCGCTCCTACCGCCCCGAAGAGCTCTTCGACGGCGAGGGCCGGCTGGTCACGGACATCGCGGAGCTGGCCCCGCCCGGTGAGCTGCGGATGAGCGCCACCCCGCACGCGAACGGTGGTCTGCTGCTGCGCGACCTTGTGCTGCCCGACATCGCCGATCACGCCCTCGACGTTCCCGAGCCGGGTGCCACGCAGGGGGCGGCGACCACCAAGCTCGGCGAGTACCTGCGGGAGGTGATCCGCCTCAACCCGACCACCTTCCGCCTCTTCGGCCCGGACGAGGTGGCCTCGAACAAGTTGCAGGCCGTGTACGAGGCCACCGACAAGCAGTGGAACGCCGAGTACCTGCGCCCGGAGGTCGACGACCATCTCGCTCGTGCGGGCCGGGTGATGGAGGTGCTCTCTGAGCACCAGTGCCAGGGGTGGCTCGAGGGGTATCTGCTCACCGGCCGGCACGGGGTCTTCACCAGCTACGAGGCGTTCGTGCATATCGTGGACTCGATGTTCAACCAGCACGCGAAGTGGCTGGAGACCACCAACACGATCTCGTGGCGCCGCCCGGTCGCCAGCCTGAACTATCTGCTCTCCAGTCATGTCTGGCGCCAGGACCACAACGGCTTCACCCATCAGGATCCCGGCTTCCTCGACCATGTGATGAACAAGAAGGCGGAGCTGGTGCGGGTCTACCTGCCGCCGGACGCGAACACCCTGCTCAGCACCTACGACCACTGCCTGCGCTCACGTCAGTACGTGAACGTCGTCGTGGCCGGCAAGCAGCCGGGACCGCAGTTCCTGCCGTTGCGCGAGGCGCAGGCGCACTGCGCCCGCGGGCTGGGCATCTGGGAGTGGGCCGGGACCGAGAACCGGGGCGAGGACCCCGACGTGGTCCTGGCGTGCGCTGGGGACGTCCCCACGCTGGAGACACTCGCCGCTGCGGACCTGATGCGACGCCACCTGCCGGAGCTGCGGGTGCGGGTGATCAACGTGGTGGATCTGATGCGCCTGCAGGATGCGGCCGAACATCCGCACGGGCTCACCGACCGGGAGTTCGACCAGCTCTTCACCACCGACGCCCCGGTCATCTTCGCGTTCCACGGATACCCGTGGCTGATCCACCGCCTCACCTACCGGCGCACGGGGCACTCGAACATCCACGTGCGCGGGTACAAGGAGGAGGGCACGACCACCACGCCGTTCGACATGGTGATGCTCAACGATCTTGACCGCTACCACCTCGTGATGGACGTCATCGACCGCGTGACGTCGCTGGGCCCGAGGGCAGCCGGGCTACGTCAGCAGATGTCCGACGCGCGGTTGCGGGCCCGGGCGTACACCCGCGAGCACGGGGAAGACATCCCGGAGGTGGCCGACTGGGTCTGGCCGGCCGAGCAGCGCTGAGGGGCCGGCGTCAGGCCTGACTTGCCTTGCGCTTGATCCACAGGAACACCGAGGTCGCCGCGAACAGGACGAGGCCGACGACCGCGAGCCACAGCAGTCCCTCGATCACGAAACCGAGGATCGAGAGCACGAGCCAGGCGAGCAGGAGGAGCGCGAGGAACTTGATCATGTCCTCATCCTAGGGGCGAATGCGCGAACGGGCCCGGCACCGCAGTGGTGCCGGGCCCGTCACTCGGAGCCGCCTAAGGGAATCGAACCCTTGACCTATTCATTACGAGAGTATAGGTGCGGTAGGCTGAGGGCGGAATTATCCGCGGAATCTAGCCATTCTGGACGCTCTGCATAACCAGTGCGTACGCTGTGAATGGCCATCAGGATGGCCGTCACTCGGGAGGGCACGTGAGCAGAGACAAGCGCCGGCAGTACGGCACAGGCTCCATCCACTTCAACGAGACCCGGCAGCGCTGGATCGGGACCATCGAGGCCGGCTGGACAGCCCGGGGCACCCGGCGCCGCGTGACCGTCACCGGCAAGACCGAGGCCATCGTCAAGGACAAGCTCAAGAAGAAGACCCGCGACCTCGCCACCGAGGGCGTCAGCACGTCCAGCCGCGCCACCGTGAAGGCCTGGGCCGATCAGTGGCTCGACCTGCAGGCCGACAAGAACCGCCCCACCACCATGCAGGCCACCGCCTCCCAGGTGCGCACCTGGATCATCCCCACCATCGGGCACCGCCGGCTCGAGCAGCTCACCCCCGGCGACGTCCGCGCCGTCACCCGGGCGATGGCGGCCAACGACCTCTACCCCTCCACGCAGCGACGAGCACACGCCACCCTGCAGCGCATGCTCAAGGACGCCACGCTCGAGGGTCACAACGTGCCCCGGGTCGTGACGCTCGTCGAGGGCCCCGACGCCGGCGAGTCCGACCGCGACGCCATCCTCCTGCCCGACGCGCTCGCCATCCTCGAGGCCGCCACTCGGCGCCCGGACGCCTCCCGCTGGGTGGCCGCACTCCTGCAGGGCATGCGGCCGGCCGAGTGCCTGGGGCTCACGTGGAGCATGGTCGACTTCGACGACGCCACGATCGATGTGTCCTGGCAGCTCAAGCCGCTCGCCTACCGCGTGCCCCGTGATCGCGACTCCGGGTTCCGCATCCCCTCGGGCTACATCGCCAAGCGCCTCGACGGCGCGCTGCACCTCGTGCGCCCGAAGACCTCGGCCGGCCGGCGCCTCATCCCGCTGGTGCCGTGGATGGCCGCGGCGCTCACCACCTGGCGCGACGTCGCGCCAGCCTCCCCGCACGGCCTCGTCTGGCCTCGCGCGGACGGGCGGCCACAGACCGACGCCGCCGACCGCGAGCAGTGGTTCCGGATCCAGGACGAGGCCCGCGTCGCCCACCTCGACGACACGACCGGCCGCCGCTACGCCCTCTACGAGGCACGCCACTCCACCGCCACACTCCTGCGCGCCGGCGGCGCCGACGAGGAGACCATCACTGCGATCATGGGCCACTCCTCGATCCTGTCGACCAAGGCCTACCTGCACTCCGACACCAGGCGCACGCGCGCCGCGATGGAGTCCGTCGCCGAGGCACTCCAGCTGCGCGCACTGTGACCACTCCCCCGCCGCCACGCCCGCGAGGTGCTGGTGGCGGGGGCTTTCGTCATGCCCGGCGCCGGCCGGCGCTCATGCCCCGCCCTCGGTCTCCTCGTACACGGCGACGAGGCGGGCGGTCTCGTCGGGGGTGAGATGGTCGATGCGGTCCTGCAGGACCTCCACGGTCACCCAAAGCACGTCAGCGGCCTCGTGCCAGTCCTCAGTCCAGCGGAGGGCGTCCACGAGCGCTGAGAGGGTGATGAGCCGGCGGGCAGTCTCCGCACGCACCCACGCCTCCACCCTCGCGTCACAGCCGGACGTGTGGGCTTGCTCGATGTGGATCAGTTCGTGGGTGGCGGCGCAGCGACGTTGCACCTGCAGCAGGCGCGTGTCCATCCAGACGCGGCGTCCGTCGGTGGCGGCGATGCGGCCGGCGGGTTGGTCGACCCAGTGGACGTCTACGTCGTGTGCGAGGTTGCGGAGCGCGCGCCAGGGGTGCCACATGGTGGCCGACCGTACGACCGACCAACGACACTCGGCTCAGGACGGGTGGAACACGGCTTCGAGATCCGTAGTGGCCTTGGCGAAGTCATCAATGTCAATGGCGGGCCCGTTTGCTTCGACTGGCGCCAACACCCGATCCACGTCTGCTATGCCCCCGAGCGCCTGCATCGAGTAGAACGCTACGAAGTTGTCCGCTTCTCCGGCGCTCCGCGCTGCCTGTGCACGAGCCCAGTAGTCCGTTGGGGCTGCAGAGTTCTGCGTGGTGAGATTCAACCGGTGCATTAGGTGGTATTGGCCATTCTGGTACCCATAGTGGAAACTTATGGGCGCCCGGTGGGCCCTATCCCAGCTGACCTCGAATGTCGGATCGATCTCCGGCACTACTTCCAGTTGAGCGAGGACCTTCTCAACTGCCAACTTGAGGCGGTCACTGGCCGAAACCGTTGGCTCGGGCACTTGCCCTGCCACAAGATCCTCGAAGAGCTCATCGGCCACTTGCCTCACCGGGCGATCCTCGAAGAGTGTCCCGCCTGGGTCGGTATAGATGAGGTGAGTCTTCCGTGCTTGCATCTTCTCGACATCTACCCACAGGTCGTCTGTCATCTTGCGCTGGTAGTAAGCAACCCAGGCCTCGAACACATCACGATCGAGACCCTTCTGCCGGAGGGTCCGACCATCGATTCGTCCAGTCTCGGGGTCCTGCCCGAAGAAGCGAGCAGCCCACTCGCCATGCGAGTCGACGACGATACCGACGTTCACGGGCTCCTTGCGCCGAACATCGGGCACGAACTTCACGAGCCGCCATCTACAGGCCATGGGATCTCCTCCTCTCCGTTCTCTGAGTCATTCTCTATGAGGTTGGACTTGTGCACGAGTTCGGCCAGCCGGGCCTTCCGTGTCGCGAGCAGGTGCCGGTAGGCCCGCATCGTCGGCCTCGTGAACAGGCCACGCAGCCGCGCATCTTCCAGGATGCCGTCGACCACTGACATGCTGAAGTTGTGAGTGATCCGGGTCGTCCATAGGTTGACTTCTACTGGGTCTAGCGTCACGTCGCGGAACATGTGGGTCCGTAGCGGCGCGCTCTGAAGTCGCTCACATGCCGCTTCCAGATCTGACTCCGTGCCCGCGAGCGCCTGCTCGTGGTCAATGAGCCACAGGCCGTACTGCGCGCTGTACAACAGGTTCTCTTCGTGCCGGTCCGGGTTGCCGATCCAGACGTCGAAAACAGCGCAGCCTGCGGCCATGCGCGGAGCCTCGGCTGCCACGATGATCGGATCCTCGGGTGGCAGGTCGGGGCCGATCTGAGTGCTCACCCACGCCCTTCCGCCCCCTTCAACCCGCCCTACTTCGCCAGCCGGGACCGGCAGTCCTACAGCGGCTGCTAGTCGTGCGCACACGAGTTCGTTCGCTACGAGGTTGGGGGTATCGCCCGCTTCAGTCTTCACGACGACAGACGCGATGCCCCAGCGCGCATCCTTCGTTGCATGCTCGATCGGGTCCTCGAACACATCACGGACTTCCAGGCCTGGTCTGCGCTGCACGCCTTGCCACCAATCTCTTGGATCCCTTTACAACGCAACTTCAGTCTGCAACTACGGGCCTGGGTCTTGCCCGTGTTCCCCTGTGGTGGTGTCCGGCGGGTTGCCTGGTTCGCCTTCCATGGCCGCGAGGTCTTCCGGCATGGGCGGCACCCCGGTCGTGTCGGCGTCGTCGCCGGCGCGGAGGGGTCTGACGTTGCTGCTGTTGGCCGGCGTGGTGCCGGCGGGGTCGTCGTACTCATCAGGGCCGTGGGCTTGATCCTCGGGCATCAAGTCCTCGGGGTTGATGCCGGTGGCCGGCGGGGCGCCGGTCTCGTTCATGGGGGCGGGGTGCTCAGCATTGCCCACCACCTCCTCTCGCTTGAGTCTGTGCGCGAGGAGCCGGAGCAGCTCCTCATCAGACACGCGCGAGGCGTCATACGTGACGACGGCCCTCTCTACCGGGATCCCCATCGCCTCGCCTACCTTGAGCAAGACAACATCGGGATCCACGCGGAACGCTCTGGCGAGACCGAGGATGGTCGACTGCTTGGGGCGCTGACTGAGCTGGTCCCGATCGTCGGTGACGATGTTGTGGATCGTCTGCTTGGTCAGCCCGCCGGCAACCGCCAGCTCCGTGGCCGTCCAGCCGCGCTCGTCCATCTGTTGCTGGACGAACTTCCGGTATGCGTGCATGAGGAGGACTCTCCGGGTGGCTGGCTGATCGTGGCAAGCGGTCGCTGCATCGCTTGTCAACCAGGCTAGCGCCGCACCGGGTGATTTCGTGTCAACCAGGGCGTGACCGGCAGCAACGCTTTGTGGCCTGCGGCTGCGCTATATCCGCGCTTGGGCAGGTTGACTTCCCGTCAACCGGTATGGGACCGTTGGTCCACCAGTGCTTGACAACTAGTCAATCGGAGGATGAAGATGGGACCACAGCGCAGACGCCGAGCATCGAAGGGACGTTGGATGAAGCTCCGTGACGCAGGCCTCCTCGCGAAGTACATGGAGGCGAACGACTTCACTCAGGCCCGGCTCGGGCGGTACGCGGGGTGTTCCCGCCAGTTCATCCACATGCTCGTCAACGGCGAAAAGTCCACCTGCACCAGGCCGGTGGGCGAGCGCATCGAGGAGGCGCTGCGCGTGCTTCCGGGCACTCTTTTCGTGCCCAACGAGTCGCCTACCGCACGACCGCAGGTCAAGAGGCGGGCGACGGTCGCAGCCTGACCACCGCCACGGCACAGCAATGGCCCCCGCCGATCCGACCAGAACCGGGCGAGGGCCACGTACCGAGAGGAATCATCCCATGATCACCAGGGTCTACAAGATCAACCCACCCGAGTTCACGAACCTCGGCTACCCCCGCCGGGGCGCCGAGGTCGAATACCTCGGCCCGGCGTACCGCCGCAACGGGGCGCCGATGAAGCGCATGCACGGCGGCCGGTACGTCGGCTACTCCCGCATCATGCGCAACGGCGTCGTCAGCGCCCGCCGCAACGACCTCATCGAGATCGAGGTGGCCCGATGATCGGCCTGACGCAGTTCAACTTCCACGGCGAGGGCGTGCGCGTCATCGTGGGCGAGTTCGATGAGCCATGGTTCGTCGCCGCCGACGTCGCCGCGATCCTCAGCTACCGGATGGCCTCCGACCTGACCCGCCACCTCGAGCCCGAGGAGGTGGGTACGCGTCCCGTGCGTACCCCTTCCGGCATGCAGTCGATGACCGTCATCACCGAGTCAGGCCTCTACTCCGCCATGGTGCAGCGCCAGACCGGCCGCATCGCCGACGAGAGCGTGCGCGATCGCGTGCGCGCGTTCCGTCGCTGGGTGACCGGCGAGGTCCTGCCCTCCGTCCGCAAGACCGGCTCCTACGGCGCACCGCAGTTGACCGGCCGAGAGCTCATGGCTCACGCGCTGGTCGAGGCGCAGAGCGTCATCGAGGCGGCCGAGAGGCGCGTGAAGGAGCTCGAGCCGTCCGCGCACTCCTGGGACACGCTCGTGGCCGACACCGCCGGCGACTGGTCGATGCGCGATGCGGCACAGATCCTCGCCCGTGACCCGCAGATCCAGATCGGGCAGAACCGGCTGGCGAAGCTGCTGCGCAAACTCCGCTGGATCGACGCTCGCGGGATCCCGTATCAGGCGCACGTCGACAGCGGACGGCTGATGGCCAAGCCGCAGACGCGGATCTCGCACCGCACCGGTGAGCGCGTCACCTGCGACCCGCAGGTGCGCATCACCCTCAAGGGGCTCGCCTGGTTGCACCAGCACCTCGGCGGCGTGGCTGAGCTGGAGACCGACACCCCCACGCTCGCGGCGGTCGGCTCGTGACTGCACCACCCGGCCTCGCCCCCACTCCCCCGCGGACCTCTCCACGAGAGGACGCTGACGACTTCGCAGACGCCTGCGCGCGCCGCGACTTCGGCCTCCTGCAGACCGCTGTCGCCGGCATGACGAAGCGCGACGCCTGCGACCACCTCGAGGGCCTGTTCCCCCGGCTCTCCCGGCACTGGATCGTCCGTCACTTCCGCGACCTCATGGCCCTGGACGCTGACGCGTTCTGGCGCCTGCAGTACTCCGACCCGACCGGCGAACGTGCCGTGACCAACGTGATGAGAGGTGCCTGATGGACCGGCTTGCATACCGAATCAAGGAGCTGGCGGACGTGACGCCCTACTCCCCGGACACGATCCGGCGGGCGATCCACGCCACCGGCGCCGACCCAGACCTCTTCCCACCGCCACTCGAGGCCGAGCGGGACACGAAGGGCTACATCATCCTGCGCGCCGCCGCCGAGCAGTGGCTGCAGGACATCGTGACGCAGGCGCAGCGACGGTCAGCGTGATCGCCGAAACTTCCGCAGCGCTCGCCACCTGGACGCCGGCGACCAATAGCTCGGAAGCGGCGGGGAGCCTGGCGGGTGCCCTTGTTGGTGCGGCTGCCGTGTTCGCGATCTCGTTCGATCTGCCGGCTTAGCAGCTATATCGGCGGGATGTGCGGCGAGATCGCGAAGAGCAATTAGGCGCACCCGACGCTTCCGGATCAAGCGGGGAGCCGCCGTCCACGCGACCGCAAGACGTGCCCGGCCCCACTCCTGCGGCTCGCACCAGATAGAGACCATGAACCTGTCTCCGGTCTTCAGTGCCGGGAACATCTCCGCAGCACCTCCGTCGCCCTGCTCGTCGTGCCATGTCAGCAGGGCCGAGCATCCGAAGCCATGCACCTTCACGGCGAGCGCTGTGCCGTGCCCGACGTTGGCCAGGTAGCCGACAAGCACCGGCTGGCCGTCGACGTCACCCCCTTGCGTCGTCATGAGGAACGGCGCCCATTCAACGCGCTCGCGGTCGGCGATCCGCCAGATCACGGACATGCCGAGCGAGGCGACCGTAGCGACGGCTGTTGCGACGCCGGCGATCCCGAGCGTGGCTGGCCAGCCGATGTGCGCGCCATCCATCCCCGAACCCTACCGACCCCGATCGGAGCAACGATGACCCCGACCCTCACCCCCCTCGACGACCTCACCGAGGCCCGGGCCCAGCTGATCATGCGGGCGCGCACGCTGGAGGAGATGCACGAGCAGATGGCCGGCTCGACCGTGCTCCTGCTGTCTCGTGGCGCGAGCGCTGTGGAGTTGCAGCGCCTGGCCGATTCCTACGAGTACCGCTACGAGCAACTGGAGGAGTCATGAGCGACACCGACCGACTGGCTGAGATCGAGGCCCGGGTGAACGCGGCGACAGATGGGCCGTGGGAGGCGGACGCACGGCACGGAGCGGTCACCTCTGGCCCGCACTCCGTGATCCACGGCTACTTCGAGGGCGATTGTCCAGCGTGCGGCGAGAAGATCGCCGACCTTGCTTCAGTAGCCCTCTCCGCCGACGATGGCGACTTCATCGCCCACGCCCGCTCGGACGTGCCCTACCTCCTGGACCAGGTGCGCACCCTGACCGCCGAGAATGAGCACAACCAGGAGCACCTGACCATGGTGCGAGCGTCCCGTGACCAGTGGATCGTCTACGCCCGGAGCGCTGAGGATGAGAGACGCCGCCTGGCCGAGAAGGTGCGGCGGGTCGAGGAGTTGCACACCCCTCGCCGCGTAGACGTCATCACAGGCGACTGCGCCTCCGAGACGTGCGACCACGAGAACAAGTGCCCGACCACCTCGGTGCAACAGTGCGTCCAGTGCGACCGGATCGCGGAAGCGGCCAACGCCTACTACTCCGAGAGCGGCATGTCCTTCACGATGTGGCCCTGCGCCACCACCGCCGCCCTGGCCGACCCGACCCCCGGACCCGATGGGGGTGGGGAGTCGTGAGCGCCCCCGCGTTCGATCAGCAGGGCCTCGCCACCGTGTGGCGGGGCTCTTCTCATGTCGGCCCGTCCCGCGTCACCCCGACGATCCATGAGCCGTCCGACGAGGAGCCGTTGTGCGCGGTGCCGCTGTGGGATCACGGGCGCGCGATGGCGTGCGGCTACCCGGCGCCCGAGGGCTCAGAGGACTGCGGCCGGCATGGGCCCGACCCTGATGAGAGGTGGGACTGATGCCGAAGCGAATCCAGATGACCCGTCAGCGACCGTGGCGGCACGAGTACCCGGACGCGGTGATCGTGGCCAGGCCGAGCAAGTGGGGTAACCCGTTCGCGGCGCAGATCCCGCACGGGGAGGCGCTGCAACCGGCAGAGACTCGCGCTCACCTGGTTGCGATGTACCGGCGATGGATCACTAGCGGGGAGCGCTTCGACGAGATCGCGGACGCCATGCCGCTGGTGGACCGTCACGGGCGGGTCTGGAAGATGCACTCCCGACACACGACGCGGCCAACGCCTCGCGAGATCCGGGACGAACTCGCTGGCCGCGATCTCGCCTGCTGGTGCCCGCTCGATCTGCCCTGCCATGGGGACGTGTTGCTCGAGCTCGCGAACGGAGCCGCCCCATGACCGCCCCCTACCTCGCCGCCGAGCACTGGCCACCACCGCCCCCAGTCCGAACCCTCCCCGACGACTCCGACCCCGCGTACGAGCACGGGCGGGACACGTGGGAGCCGGGTGGGGAGTACATGTCCGACCTCGCCGAGGACCGGATGATCGACTTCGCAATAGGAGCAGACCGTGACTGACCAGACCACCACCCCGGACAGCATCATCCCGCCCGAGGTCCGCACACCCGAGGCGTACCGAGCCTGGCGGGCTGAACGTGACGCACAGATCGAGGAGGAGGTGGCGCAGGTGCTGGCGACTGCGCTCCATGACCCTAGTCGCCCTGACCTCTATGCCAATATCGCCCGCGCTATCCTCGCCCTCCTCGCCACCGCCCCGACCGTCGAGCAGGTGCGGCAGGACGTTGGCAAGGCGCTCCGAGCGCAACGGATCGTCTGCCCGGTGCACGGCATCCCCGACTGCTCTGCACTGCTCAACGGGTGCACGCGGCCGAACCTGATCCGCAAGACGGTCGAGGGCTGTGCCCAGATCGCTGAGCAGGGAGCCTCCGATGGCTGACCGCCAGCGCACCCCAACCACCAACCCCGGCCCTCTCGCCGGGGTTTTCTGCTTCCTGGGCACCATCGCCGTGGTCACCCTCGTGGCCACCATCCCCGTGCTGCCCGGGTGGGCGCTCGCGGGGGTGTTCGTGGGCGCGTGCGTCGGGGCGTGGGTGGCGGACAGGAGGTGGGGGTGATGAGCGAGCCGACTACGGAGCGCATCGAGGACCTGTACTCGTACGCGACCGCCTGGGAGTCGGAGCCGGAAGATCCGCACGTTCGCCAGATGCAGGCCAACGCGCGCGCCGAGTTCCGCCATTGGCTCGCCGCCCATGACGAGCGAGTGCGCCACGCCGAACGGAAGCGCCTTCACGCCGGCGAGGAGGTGAAGCTCGGTGTCGAGGGCGACTGGCTGGTCCGGTACGTCAACAAGCACACCTGCGGCACCGGACCGGACGGGCACTACGGCCACCACGAACCTGGGTGCGGGTCCATCCCCGTGATGAGCCTGGACGAGATCCAGGGCTGGCGCCGAGACGAACGGGCCACCCCATGACCCGCCTACTCATCCCCGTCGCCATCCTCGCCTGGGTCATCGGGGCGGGGATCAGGTGGTGGATCGAACTCTGCCACCTGCCCATCGGGAGGAACCCATGACCGCCCACGAACTCCAAATCCACGCCGACGCCGGCGTCTCCTGCACCTGCGGGCGCACGTTCGGACGCGGACTGCCCGCACTCGACGCCTGGGCCGCGCACAGGCCGTGGCGTGACCGACCACCAGACCAGGAGCCCGATCATGACGACCATCACTAAGCCGGGGCTCTACGACCTCGAGGCCGCCGACTACCACTCCGACCCAGTCCCCGAGGGCTCACTCTCACAGTCGCGCGCCAAGGTGCTGCTGGACGAAGGCGGGCCGGCGATCTTCCACCACAAGGAGAACTCACCCCGCGTCGAGAAGAAGGAGTTCGACGAGGGCACCGTCATCCACGCGCTCATCCTCGGCAAGGGCATGGAGCGTATCGAGGTGCTCGACTTCCCGAACTACACGACCAAGGCCGCGAGGGAGGCGCGGGACGCCGCCTACGCCAAGGGCCTCACCCCGCTGCTCACCAAGGACATGGCCCGCGCCCAGAAGGTCGCCGACTCGATCCCCGACCACATCCGGCAGCTGTTCACCGGTGGCGAGGCCGAAGTGAGCATGTTCTGGCGCCACACCTCCGGGCTATGGCTGCGCGGCCAGATGGACTACTACGTCGCCGGCGGCCGGATCGTGGACCTCAAGACGATGAACGACACCAGCAACCGCGGCCTCTCCCGAGCCGTCTGGAACCTGCGCTACTACATGCAGGCCGCCTGGTATCGCCGCGGCGTCGAAGCCATCACCGGGGAGCGGCTGCCGTACCTCATCGTCGGCATCGAGAAGACCGCGCCGTACCTGACCCGCGCCGTCGAGCTCACCGACGACTACCTCGCCGTCGGCGAGGCCCACATGGACGACGCGATCGCCACCTACCTCACCTGCGTCGAGACCGGCCACTGGCCCGGCCACCCCGACCGCACACAGCGGCTCGGCCCGCCGCCATGGGTCCGCGACGACATCGCCGCAGACACCATCACCGCACTCGAAGAACTCATCGAAGGAGCAGCATGACCACCGACGTCGCCACCCAGCAGCCAGCCCAGCCCAAGCTCGTCGTCGCACTGCAGTCGATGAAGCCGGAGCTGGAGCGGGCACTCCCCCGCCACATGTCCGGGGACCGCATCGCCCGCATCGTGCTGACAGAGATCCGCAAGAACCCGAAGCTCGCGCAGTCCACCCCGGACTCGTTCTTCGGCTCACTGCTCACCGCCGCCGCACTCGGCCTGGAGCCCGGAGTGAATGGCGAGGCCTACCTCGTGCCGTACGAGCACCGTCGCGGCCGACTCGCCGGCCAGGTCGAGTGCCAGCTCATCGTCGGCTACCAGGGCGTCGCGAAGCTGTTCTGGCAGCACCCGCTCGCCAAGCGCCTGAGCGCCGAGTACGTGTGCGAGCACGACCACTTCGCCTACGACAAGGGCCTCACCCTCAAGCTCGAGCACACCCCCGCCCAGGGCGACCGCGGCAAGGTGATCGGCTACTACGCCATCGTCGAGCTGAACTCCGGCGGCATGGCGTTCGACTTCTTCACCCCCGACCAGATCCAGCGCCTGCGTAACGGCAAGGTCGGCACCTCCGGTGACATCGCCGACCCTGAGCGGTGGATGGAGCGCAAGACCGCGCTCAAGCAGGTGCTCAAGCTGCTGCCCAAGTCCGTGGAACTCGCCACCGCGATCCGCACCGATGAGACGGTCGGATCCATGGCGGTCGGCAAGGCCATCGCCTCGGGGTCCTCGCTGCCCGAGCTGGAGTACCCCGACGCCGAGCAGTCCGCCGACGTCGCCCCGCCGCCCGAGGAGCCGGCACCGTGAGCCGCTACGCCGAGAGCACCCAGGTCTCCTCCGACCGCTCCCGCGCCGAGATCGAGCGCACCCTGACCCGGTACGGCGCGAGCTCCTTCACCTACGGGTGGGACGACACCCGCGCCGCAATCGGCTTCGTCATGGAGGGCCGGCAGGTCCGGTTCGTCCTCCCGCTGCCCGACCGGCAGGCCGACGAATTCCGTCTCACCCCTACGGGCAAGCAGCGGACGGCCAGCGCGAGCGAGACGGCGTACGAGCAGGCCGTGCGGCAGCGCTGGCGCGCCCTCGCGCTCATGGTCAAGGCCAAGCTCGAGGCCGTCGCCGCCGGGATCGTGACGTTCGAGGTCGAGTTCCTTCCCCACACCGTCCTCCCGTCCGGCCGAACGGTCGCCGAAGACGTCCTCCCTGCAGTCGAGGAGGCCTACTCCTCTGGCAGCGTCCGCCAGCTGCAGATCGCCGGCGGATCGTCGTGATCATCTCTGAAAGGACCCAACCGTGACGCTGACCGTCACCGACCTATTCGCCGGCGCCGGCGGATCGTCCACCGGGGCGACGCAGGTGCCAGGCGTGGCCGTGCAGTACGCGGCCAACCACTGGGATCTCGCCATCGAGTCCCACAACATCAACCACCCGAACACCGACCACATCTGCGCCAACATCAGCCAATACGACCCGCGGCGCCTGCGCTCGACCGACATCCTGTGGGCGTCGCCGGAGTGCACCAACCACTCGCGCGCCAAGGGCCGGAAGGTGCACCAGCAACCGGACCTGTTCGGCGACGTCCTGCCCGACGCCGCGGCCGACCGGTCCCGGGCGACCATGTGGGACGTCGTGCGCTTCACCGAGGCGCACGGCTACCGCGTCGTCCTCGTGGAGAACGTCGTCGAGGTGGTGGACTGGTCCAGCGACTGGGGTGTGCGCGGCGGCCTGTTCCAGGCGTGGCTGACCGCCATGCACTCCATGGGCTACAGACACCGGATCATCTCGCTCAACTCGATGCACGCCCAGGCCGGCGGGCTCCCGGCGCCGCAGTCACGCGACCGCGTATACGTCGCCTTCTGGCGCGGCGAGCGGGCCCCCGATTTCGAGCGCATGCAGCGCCCGAAGGCGTGGTGCCCCGGGTGCGAGCGCGTCGTGGACGCCATGCAGTGGTGGAAGAAGGGCAACGGGCAGGACCGCCCCGGCCGCTACCGGTCCCAGTACCTCTACCGGTGCCCCAACGCCACCTGCCGCAACCAGGTCGTCGAGCCCGCGTGGCTGCCGGCGAGCTCCATCATCGACTGGACCAACCCGGGCCAGCGGATCGGCGATCGGGACAAGCCGCTCGCCGAGAAGACCATGCGCCGGATCCGGGTCGGCATCGACCGCTACTGGTCGCCGCTGCTCGTCGAGCACGGCGGCAACCCCTACGACGCAGCCGACCCCAAGCACCCCCGGTTCATGGACCCCGACTCCTACTACCGCGCCTGGCCGACCGAGGAAGCCATCCAGACCATGCACACCCGCGAGTCCAAGGCGCTGGCCTGGCACCCGCTGGCCGTGCCCGTGGAGGGCAGGGACGGGAAGGAGCCGCAACCGATGGACCGCTCGCTGCGCACCCAGACCACCCGCAGCGAGACCGGCCTGGCGTTCCCGCCGTTCCTCGCCGAGCTGCGGGGCGGCGGGTCGACGGCGCGCCCGGCGGCGGAGTCGCTGTCCACGGTCACCGCGTCCGGGAATCACCACGGCCTCGTGATGCCGTACTACGGCAACGGCCGGACGGGGCCGACGGATGAAGCCCTGTCGACGGTCACTACGGTCGAGCGTCACGCCCTGATCCACCGGCACAACAACAACCGAGGCGACCAGTCCGCAATGACCACGCCCAGTGGCCAGCCCGTGCGCACGATCACCACCGCGGGCCACCAGTCCGTGCTGCAGGCTGAGCGACCCACGGTCGACCTCGAGGACGTCCACTTCCGCATGCTCGAGCCCGACGAGATCAAGCGAGCCATGGCCTTCCCAGCCGACTACCGGCTGCTCGGGAACCGCCGCGAGCAGGTCAAGCAGTCCGGCAACGCCGTCACGCCGCCGGCCGCGCGCGATCTCATCACCGCCGCCGTGGAGTCCATCGCCGGCGCCGCCTGATCCATTCCGACCAGCCCCGCCCTCACGAGAGGGGGCGGGGCTTTCGCATACCTGGAGCACCCATGACCACGCACGACTGGCGCTACTGCGCCCCACTCACCCAGATCCGTCTCACGAAGGCGGTCGCGGCATGAGGCACGACATCGACGCAGCAGACCAGTTCCCACCCGGCACCCCGGTCTACGTGCCAAGCCGTGGCGTCCGCGACGTCGTCCGAGCACGCCACGGCGGGCACGTCCCGACTCACTACCTGCGCAACCACTCTGGCGCCTATCGAGCGTCCGAGCTCGTGCGGGTGGATGACCGGGACCGGGTGGCGCGATGAGAGCGTCCGAGGAGATCCGCAGGGACCGTGAACGGCTCGCCGAGATCATCTACGAACTGGCCGGCGAAGAGGACCACCAGCCGCCATCAGCGACCAGCACTGGCCGCTCCCAGGGCCTTCGCACAGCCGCGCGCGTCGTACTCAAGGGCGGGCGAGAGCGGACCCTCGCCGACATGGCGGCCGACGCGGCTCGGAATCGCGCATCCCGCCCTGCCGACACCGTGCACAGAAGGGAGGGCCCGTGAGCCCACGAGACCAGCGCATCGCCGAAACGCTTGCGGCGCGCGACCGACTGAACGACAGGCTCCGAGAGCTGGGGTATGCCGAGGCGCGCGAGATCTCCGACCCTGAGCCGCCGGAGCCCATCCGGCCGCCTGCGGTTTTCGCGCCGCCGTCGCCGGCCCGGCCGGTCAAGTTCGACGCGTGGCAGGACGTCGCCCACGCCAACATGATCGCGCTCGAGCGGATCCTCTCCACCGGCGTGCGGCACGTGTGCCACGAGCTCGCGACGGCACGCAAGGAGGCCGTCTGATGGCAAGAATTCGCACGATCAAGCCCAGTTTTTGGGTGGCGACGGGCCATATGAGCCGCGAGGCGCGCTTGTTGGCGGTCGGTTTGATCTCGTTTGCGGACGACAAAGGGCGCTTCATCGCGACCACCCAAGCGATCCTCGGGTACGTCTTCCCGCTCGACACCGACGTCACCGCCAAGAAGCTCGACCGGTGGCTGACGGAGGTCGCCACACCCCGTCCCGGAGATAGCGCTCTGGTCACGTTGTACCAGGTCAACGGCGCTCCGTACGGCTACTTCCCGAACTATCACCGCCACCAGAAGATCAACCGGCCACAGCCCAGCTCGCTCCCGCCACCACCCGACGGCGCACTGTTCGAGGCGTGAGCCATTCACTGAATCACTCCATGAATCACTCCGTGAGCCGTTCACGCATCGAGTCGTGACCAATTCACTGGGGGAATGGAAGGGAAGGGAATGGAAGGGAAGGGAGTGCGTGAACTCGCCTCTCGTAGGTCTCTCACCTTGGTCTCCGGGTCATCATTTTCGGCCCGTAACCCGCTCACCAGCGCGCACGAGGAGGCGCGCACATGATGACGAAACTCCAACAACGGTCAGCACAAGCCCTCACCGTCCTCATCCACGAGATCCGACCAGCCTGGGACGAGCAGGGCATCTACGCCGCCCTCGGGAAAGCCCGCGACATGGGCACACTCCCCGAGATCGCCACGGCCGCCATCAAGGCGGCACTGGACCCCGAGGCCAAGACGCCGGGGATCATCGCCAGCCAAGGTCCGCACTGGCGCACACCGCCCGAGGCCACCGCCTCGCAACCGATCCGAGAGGACCGGTGCAAGGTCTACGGCCACAGCGACACCGCCCGAACCTGCCGATCTTGCCGAGGCGAATACCTAGTCGAGGGGCGATGGCCGGCGGGGACCAAGCACCAGGAAGCCGTGCATCGCGGCACCGACAGCGACGACGCCCGCACCAGGGCGGCTAACGACCGAGAGGAGCCCTGAGATGGGCACGAGCGATCGAGCAGGCAGCCGCATCTTCATCGGCGAGCGGGCGTCCGGCGCCGAGATCGTCGGCGAGTGGGCGGGTCGTCCCGTGCTCGCTGGTGACGAGGGCGTGCAGGTCATGACCGACATCAGCAAGTGGACGACGGGCTTCGAGCTCACGTTCGGAGGTGGGCGCGATGAGTGACCCCCGGCCGCTCCCCGTCGCCTGGGACGGTGTACCGATCGCGTGGGAGGACTGGGACTACACCCCGATCATCATCTGCCCGCCACCGCGCCCCGACCCGTGCCCTGAGTGCGGCCGGATCGCACCCAAGGCCACGGCTCACGGCACCCGCAAGCCAACCCAGTGGCACGGCCCGCTCTCGGCGGCCCGCTGCACGAACTGCGGCCACGACCAGGTCACCGACCTGAACGGCGACACCACCTGGGACCTCGACCCGCTCGACTACGGGCCGGACGGATCCTGGGCCGTGAACGGGGGCCGACGATGAGTGAGCTCCTGCTCCAGATCCCCGACGCCTGGTGGCTCTCATCCAACGACCGCCGCCACCGTCACGACGTCGCGCGCCGGACCCACTGCGTGCGTCGGTACGCGGCCATCGAAGCCGCGAACTCAGGACTCACGCTCCCGCCGCAGGTGCACATCGGGATCTTCGTCGGCTACCCCACCAGGCGGAAGGCCGACCCGCCCAATGCCTGGCCCACCGCGAAGGCTGCCATCGACGGCATCGTCGACGCCGGCCTGCTCGCCGACGACAACAGCGACGTGGTCTACGCCCACAGTTTCGCCCGGGAGGCCCAGAAGGCGCCGAAGGGTTACCACACGCTGCGGCTGGTCCTCATCGACCAGGCGCTGCCCTGGATGGACGAGATCGGAGTGAGGCCATGAAGCGCACGCTGAGTCAGGACATCCTCCGCCAGGCGAGGCATCTAACCGCCAGGGCTGAGCGCGAGGCGAAGCGGAGGTTGGTTCTTCGGCACGAGTCCTGGGTTCGCGTGCCGAGAGGTCGCCTATTCCGGGACGTCCCTAGGTACTCCATCGCGGCCAAGGGCTCGCCCTTTATCGACCAGAGCTCACGAGAGGGGGCGCCGTGACCCACTCGAGCACCGACCGCAAGCCGAACGAGAGGGGAGCAACGATGGGTGAACACCCACACGACTGGCAGCCAACCGAGCACGGGTGGACGTGCGCTGAATGCCGGGCGACGTCCGCGACGTGCGTGGTCACCGACGTCAACCGCGGCGAGCATCCCACCGGGACCTCGCTGCTGATCTGCAATGACTGCCTGGACTACGAGCGTCGCGTGCTGGCGCAGATCGCAGATGCCGTCGGTCACTGGCACTACGAGCCGCGCTCGATCGTGCCCGCGATCCGCTACGACCGCGACCGCTCCGACACGGGCAGGGGTGAGCTCGACCCGTCCAAGATCAACTCGATCTACGACGTGCAGGACGTGCTCACGTCGTGGGCTGAGGCCTTCGCTGAGGGAGTCGGCATCGAGCAGAGCGGGCACGTCATCGACCTGCTTCGATCGGGCCTGATGTGGGCGGCGCACAACCGCGGCCAGTCCGGCTGGGACGACTACCGCACCGAGGTGCGCAAGCTCCGTCATGCAGCCCGGAGGTTCGCAGCCCTACTGCCCCAGCGGCTCGCCGGTCCATGCCCGCACTGTGGAGCCGAGCCGGGAGCCCTCGTGCAGGACTGGGCCGACGAGAACTGGCAACCCCGCATGGGGCCGCGACCCGAGGATGCTGGGCTCTCTGATCAGGTCCGATGCACCGGCTGCGACATGACCTGGCGAAACCGGCCGCACATCGACTGGGTGAATCGCACCACGGTCGGACTCCTGCCGGACACCCACCCTGAGCGACTGGTGACGCTGGAGGACGCCCGGGCTCATGTGTTCCGGACGCACGGCATCCCCTCGGCCACCTGGCGGAAGTGGTTGCAGCGGGACCACGAGCGGGCCGAGGCTGGCATTCCGCGACGACTTCCCGAGTGCGGCTACGACGAGCGAGGGGCGGCGCTATATCGGCTCAGCGACCTGGACGCACTGGTCAAGCGACGCACCGACGACACGCGGCGCGGGAGGAAGGTTGAAGCGGCCGGGTGAGGTGCTAGAGTTGGAATTGTCACGCTGACCGGTTATCAGCATGCCCAGGCCCGACCACCACCACAGGTGGCGGGCCTTCTTCGTACCCACATCCCCCACGCCTCTCCGCGATGCGCAAATCGGGGGATCTTTCCAGTGAGCGGGGCCGGCGCATGTCGGCCCTGCTCACCACCTCACTCCCCCGTCCTGACCTGCTGGACACGCCCGCAAGGACTGCGTAGGGCGCTAACCCAGGTGGCGGGGTGAGCAACATCCGGCACCCCCCACCGGGCGCCCATCCACCCTCCCCGTCCGGCGGCCCGATCCCCCGGGTGGGTCGAGCCCGACCCGGGAGGTAGAGCCCATGGCCAGAGTCGACAGCAGGGCAATGAAGGCCGGCCGGGCGGCGTTCTTCGAGGAGGGGGCCCGCCTCGATGCCGACCCCGCCACGCGCCACCTCGCCAACTGCTGGCTGTGCAAGCAGCGGATCGCCTACGACGTCGAGCCGAACACCACGCCCGACAGCCACAACCTCGACCACTTCCACACCGTGGACGAGCGCCCAGACCTGCAGTACGACCGCACGAACTGGCGACACTCACATGCAGGCTGTAACTCCAGCCGAGGCAACCGAGCACCGTCGATCGGACTCGGCGAAGAGGTGGCCGCATGGTGGTGACCCGCCAGAAAATCCAGACCGGCATGAGGGGGCGGCCGAGCGTTGGGGGGGCCGGGCCTCTCTCCCCGGGGATGTCGACCGGGGGTCGCGCGGAAAGGAGCGCTGACCCATGACGCAGTTCGAGCGCCAGTCGGTCGCCGCGGCCTTGGATCGCGCGATCGCCGCCGCCGACCACCTGACGGATCGAGACGCCGGCGCGATCGCTGCGGCTCGCGCCCTCGCGGACAAGATCGACGCCTGGGACGAGATCGTCCAGTGGGCGCTGGACGATGCGGCGGAGAGCGGCTCTCGACCGCGAGTGCCGGCGAACGACAACACGTCGCTGCCGACGTTCCTGAAGTTCCTCGACGCGCTGCAGCTGGTGCCGCCGGCGGAGAAGGCGAAGCCGGGGCCGGCGGCTACGGCGTCAGATGCGCAGCAGGCAATGAACGCGATGCGGCAGGGGTTGCACTCGGTGCCGGGGGTGGGGTGATCGGCGTTGTCGGTCATCACTCAGGGCTTCACCACTCCTCGCGTCTTCACTCGGCCGAATGTCGAAGGTCCTTCCGGTCCGTGCGGGTGTGGCTGTGCGCTGACGCCGGAGACTTCCCGCGGGTTCGAGATCGTCGCGTTCGCGGGGAACGTGCTCAAGGTGCAGCTCATCCCGTGGGAGCGCTGGCTCTTCCTTCACCTCGGTGAGCTCAACCCGGATGGCACACTGCGGTTCCGCAAGGCACTGGTGATCGTCGCTCGCCAGAACGGCAAGACGCTCGTGGCCGCGATCCTGGCCGCGTTCTTCCTGTACGTGGACTCGGTCCGCTGGGCGCAGATCGTTAACCCGCGGGACTTCGTGATCGTCGGCGCGGCTCAGAAGCTCGACATCGCGATGAAGCCGTGGACGCAGGTGCGCCAGTGGGGCGGCCCGGACGATCTGAAGGTCGGGATCGCCTACGACCGTGTGGCGCTGCTGCAGGCCGGCACGCGGATGCCGCGCATGGTCAACGGCGAGACGGAGTTGGTCACGCTCGAGGGCTCGGTCTACCGGCCGCGGACGTTCGAGGGCGCGCGCGGGTACTCATCGGCGCGGCTGATCCTGGATGAGCTCCGGCAGCAGTACGACTACGAGGGCTGGTCGGCGATCGAGAAGTCGGCGACGGCGATGTTCGACTCGATGCTGCTGGCCTTCTCCAACGCTGGCACGTACCGCTCGGTGGTGCTCAAGGACGTTCGCGAGATCGCGCACGAGTCGGTCGAGGATCCGGACGCCGAGTGGTTCCTGGCCGAGTGGTCGGCGGAGCCTGATGCGCCCCTGGATGATCCGCGAGCGTTCGCGCAGGCGAACCCGTCCGCCGGCTACCTGCCGGGCATGACGATCGAGGGCCTGATGCGGACGGCTCGCAACGCGAAGAACAAGAGCCTTGAGCGCATCGAGGTCTTGTGCCAGTGGGTGACGCAGAACGTCGAGCCCTACATCGAGCCGGTGGACTGGAAGGACCTGCAGGTCGCGCCGTCCAAGGTGAAGGTTCCGAAGGGTGCTCGCACAGTGTGGGCGGTGGACACCTCCGCCGATCGGTCGACGACGTGGGTGGCCGCGGCGGTGGAGACCGAGGATGGCAAGCCGCTGGTGACGGTGCGCACGAAGCGCGCTGGGATCGTGTGGGCAGTCGAGTACCTCAAGGCCCTGGCTGAGGAGTCTGGACATCGTGAGGTGGCGCTGCAGGCTCAGGGCTGCCCGGTGATCGAGCTGATCCCGCTGCTGAAGGATGCGGGCCTGACGGTGCACGAGATGGATCGTCCGACCTGCGCCATCGCTACGGGCCAGCTGCATGACCGGGTCATGCGCGACCGAGCCCTGGTGCTGACCGAGCAGCCGGATGTAGACCTCGCGATCGAGGGCGGCCTGGCGACGCAGTACGCCGAGAACCGCCTGTGGTCGCGCGAGAAGTCCAAGCCCGTGGACATCGCCGGGGTGTGCGCTGAGACGTGGGCGCTGTACGCGCTGGTGAACCTCGAGCCCGAAGCGAAAGCAGATCCGCCGCCACCGCCGCGCGCGGCCGTCCTGCAGTCCAGTGCCCACGACGGGCCATCCGAAGAGTCGCTGCTTTCGACCGCGTTCTAGGGGAGTGCATCGTGACCGAAGAGTGGCGGGATGTTGTCGGTTACGAGGGCCTGTACGAGGTCAGTGACCGAGGGCGCGTCCGATCTCTTCCTCGAGAGGTGGACCACCGATACGGCAGTCGCTGGATTCGCGGCCAGGTTCTCACTGCGACCGAGAACCGGTATGGCAGATTCGTCGTGAGCTTGAGTCGGGATGGCAACGCTTCGGTCAGGCAGGTTCACGGCCTCGTTCTGGAGGCGTTCGTAGGCCCTCGACCTGAGGGCACTGAGTGCTGTCATGGCGATGGAGACCCCAGCAACAACCGCGTCACCAACCTTCGATGGGATACCCACCTGTCGAACATGCGTGACATGAAGCGCCATGGCACCAACCGGAACTCCGGCAAGACGCACTGCAAGCTGGGCCACCCGCTCCAGGCGCCGAATCTCAAGCCCGCCCAGGCGGCCAAGGGCGGGCGCTCGTGTCTGGCGTGCGCCCGCGAATATGCGCTCGCCCGAGTGCAGAACCGACCGTTCGACCCCGCTAGGGCGGATGAGCGCCTACGGGCGATCGCCGCGTCGTTCTGAAGGGAGCCCGCATGTCCGAGATGGGCTACCAGAGGGAGTCGCTGCCAGGCTGGGGATCGCTGGCCGAAGACTCGCACGAGACGAACCCGGCGCTGCTCTGGCCGGCCTCGATCGACGTGTTCGACAAGATGCGTCGCGAGGATGCGCAGGTCGGGTCCGTGCTACGCGCGGTGACGTTCCCGATCCGTCGAACCACCTGGATGATCGACCCGGCCGACGCTCGCCCGAGCGTGGTGAACCTGGTCGCGGACTCGTTCGGGCTGCCGGTGAAGGGCAAGCAGCGCAAGGCGCCGATCCGCACCCGTGACCGGTTCGACTTCGACGAGCACCTGCGCCTGGCGCTGCTGGAGCTGGTGTTCGGCCACAGCGTGTTCGAGCAGGTCTACCGCGTGGACGAGTCGGGCATGGTGCGTCTGCGCAAGCTCGCATGGCGACCGCCGCGCACGATCGCGAAGTGGGACATCGCGAGCGACGGCGGCCTGGTCGCCGTGGAGCAGTACGGCGTCGGCACGGTGAAGAACCCGCGCATCCCGGTCGACAAGCTCGTGGTGTACGTCAACGAGCGCGAGGGTGCGAACTGGGTAGGCACCTCGCTGCTGCGCACGGCCTACAAGAACTGGCTCCTGAAGGACCGCACCCTGCGGGCCCAGGCGGTCGGCGTCGAGCGCAACAGTCTCGGCATCCCGGTCTACGAGGGTGCGCCGATTCCCGAGGGCGTCGAGATGACCGAGGAGCAGTTCCAGGCCTGGGTCCAGTCGCAGAAGGACGACGGCCTGACCCTGGCGAAGTCCGCTCGCGCGGGCCAGGAGGCGGGTGCCTCGATCCCGAACGGGGCCAAGTTCACCCTCACCGGCGTGACGGGCAACCGGGCCGACACCG
Organism: Ruania suaedae; assembly: GCF_021049265.1. Classification (NCBI taxonomy): domain Bacteria; kingdom Bacillati; phylum Actinomycetota; class Actinomycetes; order Micrococcales; family Ruaniaceae; genus Ruania; species Ruania suaedae. Next base: position 495,298 of record NZ_CP088018.1, on the reverse strand, counting down.
ACAAGCCGATCCGCTACCACGACGAGCAGATCGCCCGGGCGGTGCTCGCGCACTTCCTGAACCTCGGCACCGAGACCGGCTCCTGGGCACTGGGGTCCACGTTCGCGGAGTTCTTCGTCGGCTCGCTGAACGCCGTCGCGCTGCACATCGCGAACACCTGCCAGGCTCACGTTGTCGAGGACCTCGTGGACCTCAACTTCGGGCCGGACGAGCCGGCGCCGCGACTGGTGCCGGCGACCATCGGCGAGGAGCAGCCGGCCACGGCCGAGGCGATCAAGTCGCTCATCGACTCCGGCGCGATCGAGCCTGACGACGAGCTCGAGGCGTACGTGCGGCAGCGCTACAAGCTGCCCGTCAAGGACGTCGGCACCCGGCGCGGGGCGCTCGAGGGCGCGGCGGCCGAGGCGGCCCGTCGTGCCACCGAGGGCGTTGCCGTCGACATGACCGACGCCGAGCGCGCCCGGTTCGCCGCAGAGGTGGTGCAGAAGGTCTACCTCGGGGTCGGGACCGTGATCGACAAGGACGAGGCGCGCGACATCGTGCGCCGCTCCGGTGCGGACCTCGGGTCCGACGAGCCTGAGGAGGCTGCATGAAGGGCGTCATCGGCTTCGCGGTTCGGTTCGGACGGCTGACGGTCTTGGCGCCGGGCGCACCTCAGGGGGGCCGGCGCCGGCCGACGTGGAACTGCGTCTGCGACTGCGGCGCGCGCGTCACGGTGCGGCAGGACCATCTGCGGTCTGGGGCGACAGCGAGTTGCGGATGCCTCAAGGTCGACCGGACCAAGGTCAGGAACGCGACGCACGGACATGCTCGGGCGACGACAGTCGGCGTGACGCCGACCTACGGCACGTGGGCGGACATGATCAAGCGCACGACGAACCCCAATGCCTCCAGATGGGACGACTACGGCGGGCGCGGCATCGCGGTCTGTGACCGGTGGCGACGGTTCGAGAACTTCCTCGCCGATATGGGTGAGCGTCCAGAGGGACGAACCATCGACCGGATCGACAACGACGGCAACTACGAGCCGGGCAATTGCCGCTGGGCCACGCCGTCCGAGCAGGCGCTGAACCGGCGCCCAAGGAGGGTGGCGAAATGAAGCAGGCCAAGAAGGTGAACCGCTTCTGGGGCGAGAGGCCTCTCCCGAAGTCGAAGCGAGAGTTCTTCGACGCGATCACCACCCCGGCGCCCTCTGGCGAGGGGACGGTGGCAACGATCCGGATGTACGGCCCGATCGACTCCTACGGCGGCTTCTGGGGGATCTCCACCAAGGATGTGGGCCAGGTCCTCGACGCGCTACCCGATTCGGTGTCGCAGGTGATCCTGCGCATCAACTCCCCCGGCGGCGAGGTGTTCGAGGGCGTCTCGATCCTGAACATGCTGCGGGCCCACAAGGCGAGCGTGACTGCCGTGGTCGACGGCCTGGCCGCATCGGCTGCGTCGGTCATCGCCGCAGGCTGCGACGAGACCGTGATGTCGCCCGGCACCCAGATGATGATCCACTCGCCGTGGACGTTCACCCTCGGGAACGCGGCCGAACTGCGCAAGGACGCCGACCGCCTGGACGGCATCGAGTCCTCGCTGGTGGAGATCTACCAGGGCAAGGCTGGCGACGCCGACTGGGCGGCGATGCTCGCCGAGGAGACGTGGTTCAACGCGGCCGAGACGGTCGCGGCCGGTCTCGCTGACCGGGTGGCCGTGATCCCCGACGTCGGCGAAGCCGAGACGGTCGGCGAGGAGGAGCCGGAGATCGTCGTGGTCCCGCTCGCCGATGACGACGAGGATTCCGCCTTCATCACCCAGATCGCGGCGTTCGGCCGCGACCCCAATCCCCCGAGCTCGTCCGAGCCGGGTGAACCCAACCGAAAGGGGTCTGCCATGAGTGGCGACTTCAAGGCTGGCCTTCGTGAGCGGCTCGGCGTGACCGATGCCGACGCCTCGGACGAGGCGCTGCTCGCGGCGCTCGACGAGACTCTCGCGGAGCAGGCCGACGACGAGGCGGCTCCGGCCGCCACCCTGCCCGAGGGCGCGATCGTGCTCGACAAGGGCGTGCACGAGCAGCTCATCGCGGACGCTGCGAAGGGCCGCAAGGCGATGGAGACGATCGACGCCCAGCGGCGCGACGGCATCATCTCCGCCGCCGTCAACGACGGCCGCATCGCCCCCGCCTCCCGCGAGGCGTGGCGCGCACAGCTCGACAGGGACGAGGACGGCACCAAGGCGCTGATCGAGTCCATGCCGAAGAACACCGTCCCGGTCAACGAGATCGGGCACGCCGAGGACCAGTCGGTCGAGGACTCGACCTACGCCAACGTCTTCCCGACCGCGAAGGAGTCCTGATCATGGCTCAGTACCTTCCCCTCTTCCGGCCCGGCGACACCGTGACGTTCTCCGTCACGACCGCCGTCGTTGGTGGCCAGCCCGTCGAGGTCGGCACCATCGACCGCTCCGTCGCCCCTGCGGCCGCCGCGTCGGCGAAGGTGGTCGGCGTGCCCGGTCACGACGCCGCCGTCGGCGAGAAGGTGACCGTGGAGGTCGGCAAGCCGATCCACCTGCTCACCGCCTCTGGCGCGGTCACCCGGGGCGACCGCCTCGAGATCGCCGACTCCGGTGCCGTGAGCACCCTCTCGGCAGGCGAGGCCGTATACCTCGCACTCACCTCCGCGGCCGACGGCGAAGCCGTCGAGGCGCTCCAGCTCTGAGAAAGGGAGCATCGTGCAGACATACCCCTTCACCCCGAGCCAGCTCGCCTCGGCATCCGTCGACGAACTGCTGGCCTTCATCAAGTCGCCGGCGCTGGTTGCTCGGCGCTTCGGTGAGATCCTCAACGCGCAGCAGTTCCTCGGGAACTTCCTGCTCCAGGGGCGCTACCGCGTCCAGGGCGGCGCGATCGCCGTCCCGGCCAACGAGAAGATCCGCACGGATCGGACGGCCGAGACAGTCAACGCCGGCGCCGAGTACAAGCTCACCCCGCTGAGCGCCGAGGAGTACGAGCTGTACACCTCGCAGAAGCAGGGCATCGCCACCGAGGTGACGGACGAGGAGATCGGGCGCAGCCTGCGCCAGCCGATCGACGACGCCTTCCTGCTGCTGCAGACGGAGCTGGTGTTCGACGCGAACGACATCGCACTCGGGGTCATCAACTCCTCGATCACGCAGTCGATCGCGGCCAGCGCCGCCTGGACCACCGGCAAGGACGTGCTCCGGGACGCCTATCGAGTGCAGGCCGCGGTGCGCAAGCTCAAGCTCGGCTACTCGATCGACACCGCCGTGCTGAACGGTGAGCTGTACGCCGAGGTGATGCCCGAGCTGCTCGACGTCCTGCCCAAGGACGACCGCATGGCGCTGGGGGACTCGTTCCCCACGATCGGCGGCATCACCTGGATCTCGGCCGACGACGACGGGTTCACCGACCCGATGTTCGTGGACCGTCGGCGCCTCGGTGGCATCGCCCGCGAGTCGATCCCCTCACCCGAGTACCGCGACGTCGGCACCGACACGGGCGTGCAGATCGCTCCGATCCGTGAGCCGAAGGCGGACAAGACCCGCCTGCAGGCGCGCAACCCGCACGTGCCGGTCGTGACCAACCCGCTCGCGGGCGTGACCGTCACCGGAACGGGGGCCTGATCGTGAGCCAGTACATCGCGAAGGCGAAGGCCGTGAAGGTGGCCGTCGGCTCGTCCAGAGGCCACCGAGTGGCGCACATCGTGCGCGCCGGCGGCGTCATCCCCGAGGGTGTCGAGCAGGGTGCGCTGGACGGTCTCGTCAAGCGCGGCCTGATCGAGGCCGTCAAGGCGGCCGAGCCGAAGGCCGAGGCCGTCGACGAGGGTGCCTACAAGGGCGTCAGCGTCGCTCACCTCAAGGCCGAGATCGAGAAGCGGAACGATGGCCGCGAGGACGAGATGAAGGTCGTCCCTGCCGAGCCCGGCAACCGTCCGCAGATCGTCGCCGCGCTGATCGCGGACGACGAGCAGTAGTAGTCGAGAGGGGGCGGTGGAGATGATCGTTCCGGCCGATCTGTCGGGCGTAGATGACGCTGTGGCGCGGCGCCTGATCGTCGTAGCGCGCTCCATCGCCCCCTGTCTCGACACCCTGGAGGGCGAGGCCAGACTGGACGCGATCGCGATCCTGCAGGGCGTCGCGGCCGAACTGCCCGCACCGGGCACTGGGCGCATGCGCCAGCAGTCCCGCAACGGCACCTCCGTCTCCTGGGCCGACTACCGTTCCGCGTTCGGCCCTGACGACCGGACTGGCCTCCTGGCGCTCTGTGGCGCGCGCGCCGGCGGCGGGCCGGTGGGCTCGTTCCCGCCATCCACCATGACGCGCAGCATCTGGCCGCCGGAGGCGACGGCGTGAGCTGGGGCGCGTTCTGGTACCCGCACAGCGTCAGCGTCCGGAACAAGACCGGCGCCGGCGGCATGGGCGCCACCTACGGGCCCGCTCGCACTCTGTCCGCCGAGGTCCTGGATGAGCAACAGCTGGTGCGCGACGTGGCCGGCAATGAGGTCATCTCGTCGACTCGCGTCACACTCCCGCTGCCGGAGCACGTACCGGTCGGGTCGCTGATCACCGTGTGGCCGGGCGAGCCTTACGAGCGAGAGGCGAAGGTGCTCACGGCGGCGATGAACCGCAACGACCCGCCGCTGGATGCCTACTTGCTGCTGCGGCTGGAGTAGGTCAAGGGCATGTCGCCCCGTCGAGCAACTCGCTCTGGAACGCACCGTCGTTCAGCCCGGTCAAGGCCGCTCCGCGATTGCCGATCGCGATCTTTCCGTTGGCCTGCCTGTTCCAGGCGCCGGCAGTTCCGCCCTCGGTGCAGTTGAACTGCACGAAGTACCCGCCCTCGTCGAGATCTTCGTTCATGGCCAGGTCTCGGGTGATGAGCCAGGCGTCGCGGCTGCTCATGGTCGACTCGACCCAGACGTAGATGTTCTCGTCCTCGATTTCGATCTCGTGATCGATGACCGCTGGCGGGACGAGTTCGAGGCTCACCTCTGAGCCGTCGTCAACCATGGTCCCGGCCTCCGGATCCTGCGAGGCGACATCGGTCGGCTCGCCCTCGGCGCTCCCGTCGAGGGCCAACCCTGCGCCTTCAATCTCGCGCTGCGCTGCGAGCCCGTCCATGCCGACTACGTCGGGAACTTCGACCTGATCGACAGGCTCGACGGTCGTCGGATCCTCACTCGGTGTCGGCGACGGCTCCTGAGTGGTGGCTACGGGCTGAGGCGATTCGGCCCCGTCCGAAGGTCCGGAGCAACCGGCCAGCAGGGCGACGGCAGCGACGACCGCGGCAAGACGCATTCGCATCGGCACAACGTACCGGAGGTGGCCATGGTCAAGCAGAACAACGCCAAGCTGACCGAGATCGAGAAGGCCGGCCGCGACGCCCTGCAGGACGAGGCGAAGAAGATCCTGAAGCGCGCGAAAGAGCTCGCACCGAAGGACGACGGCGTGCTGCGGCGATCGGGCCGCGTCCTCGTCAACGACGTGAACGTCACCGTCCGATTCCGAGCACCCCACGCCTGGATCCAGCACGAGAACCTCGACTACAAGCACGACGTGGGCGAGGCGAAGTACCTCGAACGCGCGGTGGATGAGTCGAACTTCGAGGCCGAGATCGTCCATAACGTGGGAGCGAGGCTGCGCGGTGGATGACGCCGAAGTCACGCTCGCCATCTGCGAGCTGCTGGGCGGGGTTCCGGGCTGGCACTGGTCCACGACGACGCCGCCTCCCGCCGGCGAGGTGGGCATCTTCTACGGCGCAATACCGGACGAGCCTGACCGGGCGATCGGTGCGCGCGTGTACGGCGGCAGCGACCCGCACGTCTACTCCCCGCGGCGCCGAGTGCAGCTGCTCATTCGTGGCGCACGCGGGGACGTCGACGACGCCGACCAGATCGCCGGGTTCGCCTTCCTCGTGCTGCAGGGCCGCTCCCGAACGAAGGGTCTGTCGCAGATCGAGCGGACGTCGTTCGGGCCCCTCGGCGCGGACGCGAATGGGCGCGAGGAGCGCTCAGAGAACTACCTGGTGTACGTCGACAACCCGGGAGTAGGCACATGAGCAAGAGCACCACTGACCGCTACCGCGAGGCAGGGATGCCCACGCCGAAGGGCGAGGCGCCCGCGCCTGACGCCCGCCACCTGCTGCGACGAGCGCGTTCGCGCGCAGCCGTGGCTCAGGAGTCCCCGCTCGTTGAGCGGGTGCATGACCCGGCCGCCGATGGGCCGGTACTGCCGGAGATCGACCCGGCGACCTACGGCCCGGATTCGGTGCCGCTTCCAGACGCCAACCAAACCGAGGAGATCTCATGAGTGTCGTTCCCCTTCCCGCCGGCACTACGCTCGGCAAGTCCTTCGAGTATGGGCTGGACATCAACCTGGGCAGCACTGCCTCGGAGTCCTGGCAGCCCGTCCGCCGCATCAGCGCGTGGACTCCGACCTACCCGCCCACCACGCAGGACCAGGCGACCTACGACGACCTGGGTGCGGCCAACGAGGCCGTGACGGCGCGCTCGTTCGCGACGTCGTTCACCGTGCAGGGCAACCGGTCGGTGACCACGGGCCTGTTCCTGCCCGAGGTGGAGGCGCTGCTCGCGGCCGCCAAGGCCACGCTGGATGGCGCCACCGTGGACATCCGCTGGTACCACAAGCCGGAGTTCGGGACCCCGAACCCGAACGACGCTGGCCGGGCCTCCTGCCGCGTGGAGGTCACCCGGCAGAACTCGGGCAACTCCGAGATCGAGGTCTTCAACGTGACCCTCACCGGGCAGGGTCCGTTCGAGTCGATCACCAACCCGTTCGCCGGGTGGGACGTGACCGAGCCGGTACTGGCCGCCGTGAGCCCGGACGAGGCTGTCGAGGGTGAGCTGGTGACCCTGACCGGCACCGGCTTCCTGGGGGCGACCGACGTCGACTTCGGCGGCACCCCGGCGGATGAGTTCGTGGTGGCCAACGCGGCCACGATCATCGCCTCTCTGCCCACCGGCACCGCCGGTTCGGTGGACGTCACCGTCACCACCCCCGGCGGCACGTCCAACATCCTCACCTACACCCGAGGCTGATCGATGCCCGCTGTCGATTTCAGCGAGTGGGCAGACGTCGACGGCCTGACCCTGACGCTCGGGGGACGCACCTACACGGCGCCTCCCCCGAGCGTTCGGGCGATGCGGAAGGTGCTGGCGGCCGCCGTGCGCGGCGAGGTCAATCTCGGCTTCGTCAAGGGGCCAGTCCCTGACGAGGTACAGAAGGTGCTCGACACCATCGGTCCCGACGAGCACCCCGCCCTCGGCCCCGCCTACGACCGGCTGGTCAAGGACGATGTGCCGCAACCCGTGGTGGATCGCATGGGCTACTACGCGGTCTTCTACTGGGCCCGGGGCAAGGCCTACGCCGACTCGCTTGCCCGAGTGATATGGACGCCGACCGAGGCCTCCGAGAGCGATGGTGAGGCGCCGGGAAAAGGCTAGTCACCGCCGAGGACTGGGCGCCCTACGGCATCGGTGAACCTGACGCAGATGGCTGGTATCCCGACTACCGCCCCGTGCCCGAGGAGCTGCGACCAGAGGCCCCGACCGCGGCGGCGAGCAAGGCGCCTGAGGTGGATGGGTCACTGCTGGCTATCGTCAGCAACTGGCGGTGCGTGGTCGCAGACCTGGCCGAGTTCTTCGGCGTCGACCTGTACGACCCGGCCGTACTCGACCGCCCCTGGCCAGGGGTTCGCACGATGCTCTTCGCCCTCTTCGACAAGCCCGAGTCGCGACTGCGGCGGGTGCTCACCATCCGGGAGGAGTGACCGTGACGACTGCGACCGTGACCGAACTCGAGGTCCTCTTCACTGCCAACACCCAGCCGGTGGAGAAGGCGGCGAAGGACGTTCAGGACCGGGCGCAGAAGATCGAGAAGAACCCCGTCGAGCAGAAGGTCGATGGGGACGTCAAGGGCGCACTCGACGGCATGGACCGCGTCGAGGAAGAGGCGAAGAAGATCGTCTCGGCCAAGACGATGGCCACGGTCGACGCGAACATCGAGCGCGCCGAGACGAGCCTCGGCAAGGTTCAAGAGCGACTGGACTACCTGCGCTCGGTCGAGTCGACGATGGAGGTCACGGCCGACATCAAGAAGGCCGAGGCGGCGATCAAGCAGATCACCCGCCGCCGCGACGCTCTGACGTCGGCACGCGAGTCCATGGTCATCGACGCCGACACCGCGCCAGCAGAGGCCGCGCTGGACGACGTCGCCGACAAGGCTGACGAGGCTGGCGACGAGGGCGGCGCCGCGGCAGGCGAAGGTCTCGGCGATGGGATCGTCGACGCACTGAAGGCCATCCCGGTGGCCGGCGGCATCCTCCTCGCCGGTGTCGCGATCGGCAAGAGCGTCCTCGACGGCATCAACGAGGGCCTGCAGGTGGAGGTCCGCCAGGACCGACTCCAGGCCCTCACCGGGATCACGGAGGACGACGCGCGCCGTTTCGCTTCGGCGGCCGGCGAGGCGTATGCCAACGTCTTCGGCGAGTCGATCGAGTCGAACATGGACACCGCTCGCCTCGCGCTGCAGTTCGACCTCCTCGATGAGGACGCGACGGCTCGTGAGTCGCAGTCGGTGATCCAGTCTCTGGCCGGGATCTCCGACGTCCTGGGCGAGGAAGTGCAGCCGATCGCCTTCGCCGTGACACGGCTGCTGCAGACGGGCCTGGTGAAGTCTGCGGACGAGGCGTTCGACATCCTCGCGGTCGGCGCACGTGAGGGCGTGAACGCGCAGGAGGACCTGCTCGACACCCTCACTGAGTACCCGGCCCTGTTCCAGCAGGCGGGACTCTCGGCCGAAGATGCACTGGGGCTGATGCGCCAGGGGCTCGACGCCGGCGCACGAGACTCGGACAAGGTCGCCGACGCCGTCAAGGAGATGGGCCTGCGGATCCGCGAGGGCACAGACCCCGCGATCGAGGCCATGGAGATCCTCGGAGTGGACATCGCCGCGGTGCGCGACGGGTTCAACGAGGGCGGACCGGCTGCGCGCGAGGCGATGCAGACTGTCTTCGAGGCGCTGGGCACAGTCAAGGACGAGGGTGGCAACGTCCAGCAGGTCATCGCAGACCTGTTCGGCGGACCAGGTGAGGACCTTGGTGCCGCCCTGTTCGCGCTCAACCTCGACACTGCAGCGGATTCGCTTGGCGAGGTCGAGGGTGCTGCGCAGCGGATGTTCGACACCCTGGCCGACAACGACGCCACGGCGATCGAGGAGGCCGGACGCAACATCGAAGTCGCTGCGGATGGCATCAAGGGTGCCCTGGCTGCGGCGTTCGCCGATCCGCTGTCGGAGGCTGCTGACTGGGTCTCGCGCAACCGTGGGCCGATGCTGGAGTTCTTCTCCGGTCTGGTCAACGGCGCGCTGGACTTCGGCGAGGCGGCCATCGAAGGCACCGCTGTCGCGACGGAGGGGTTCGGGGAGTTCGTCTCAGGCCCGCTGGCGGAGGCGGTCGACGGCATCGCCAACCTCCTCGAGGGCCTGGATCCGCTCCGCGCCCTGCTTGGTGCAGTCGGCATCGAGGTCGGCGACACCGACCTGCAGGCGCTCGCGGACGATATGCGCGGATTCTCGGAGACCACCGACGAGGCGGCCGACTCGATCCGCGATCTGTCGCCTGGGCTCGACGATGCACGCAACCGCTTCAACGAGTTCATGGATCCGCAGATCGACGCCGGCTTCCTCAGCGACGCGACACTTCGCCTGGCCGGCGCCGTCGACCAGGTCGGGTACGCGGCAGACGGGACCACCCGGCTGGTGGATGCGTGGACCGAGTCGCAGGACGGGTCCATTCAGGCGAGCTCCGAGCTCGAGGGCCAGGTGCTCGCTGCGGTTTCCGCGCTCGACAGCGAGACCGCCGCGGCGGCGAACGCTGGCGAGGGGCAGGCGCAGCTCTCTGACCGCTACCGGCAGGGTCGTGCTGCGCTGATCGAGCAGTTGCAGGCGATGGGCCTCACGGAGCGTCAGGCATCTGACCTGGCCGACCAGTATGGCGCGGTCCCTGGTCGCGTCGACACGGTGATCGACTCGAACGCACCTGAGCAGACGGAGAACGTCGACGATCTCGCCTACTCGATTCGCACACTGCCGGATGGGTCGACGCAGATCGTGGCCAGCACTCGTGATGCGCAGAACGCGGTCGACCGCTTCATCGTCAACAACAACGGTCGCCGCATGACCATCTACGTCGACTCCCAGGGCGGGCAGAGCTTCAGCACCGGCCGCGGGAACATGGTCGGCATGCACGCAGGTGGCGTGCTGGAGTTCATGGCAGCCGGTGGCCTGCGCCCGATGGCGCCCGTCGCGCAGACCGTGCCACCGAACACCTGGCGCGTTGTGGGCGACCGGTCCGACGTGGCCGAGTCCTACATCCCGCACGACGGATCGGCGCGTTCGATGTCGATCCTGCTGGAGACGATGCGTCGATTCGGCGTGCTGCCCATGGCAGACGGCGGAGTAGTGGATCGCGGGCCCGCCCCCATCGTCAACGTACCCCGCGGCCCGGTGGACCTTTCGACGCGGAGCATTCGTGAGCTGGCCGGGGAGATCTTGGCTGGTGCGGATCGGGTGACGACCCGCCGGATCGCTCAGCAGAACTCATCGACCCTCTACGCGGCGAGGAGCGTCTGATGCCGATTCTCGAGGCTACGTACGACCCGTCGTGGGCTGCGGTGCGGCTGGTGGTGGATGGGGGCATGTGGCCGTCTCCGGTGGCGCAGCTACGGATCGAGCGATCGGCACCGGGGGCGGCGACGATCCCTGTGCGTGGCGCTGAGGATCTGTGGCGCGTTGGCGGCTTCTGGGTCGGCACTGATCACGAGATGCCGCTGAACACGTCCGTGCAGTACACCGTGTTCGGCTTCAACGAGTACGGCGAGCCCGTGGCGCAGGAGTCGGCGAACGTCTCCACCGCGGCGCCGGGGCGTCGGGTGTGGTTGAAGGTTGCCGGCCAGCCCGACTTCTCGCAGCGCGTGTTGCTGCGGGCGGTCGGCAACGTCACTCCGACGACTCGCGGTGGCCTGTATCAGGTGCACGGTGGTCGAGCGGTGGCGCAGACTGCCGGCCGCAACACCGACTCGCTGACGGTGACCGTGGGCACGCTGACTGAGGGCGCCTGGGGTGCGCTGTATTCGGCGATGGCCGCGGGAGTGATCCTCGTGCAGGGCGAGGCGGACGTGCCGTCCTCGCTGCGCGCGGGCTGGTATTTCGTGAACGTCGAGTTCGGTCAGCCGGGCATGGCGGGCTTCCAGGATGGCGTGCCGGTGTGGCATCAGCTGACCCTCTCGGGAACCGACATGCCCGCCGGCTACGGCGTGCAGTCCACCGGCACGACGTGGGGCGGCGTGCTGGCTGAGTGCGACACGTGGCAGGACGTCATCGACGGGAACTCGACCTGGTTCGACCTGCTGCAGGGGGCGTGATGTGGCCTGTCACTGGCGCCTACCTGGAGGCGATCCAGTCTCCGCACGAGATTGTCATCCGCGCTGACGTGGACAAGGGCGGGGTTCGGCTGTACTCGGATCTGCCTGTGGTGGGCGGGTCGGTGTCGGTTGACTCGAACCGGATCACGCGCCGGGAGTGCGACCTGCTGGTCGCGCCCCGGTTGCGGGACGGGGTGTACGGGGATCGCCCGTCGCTGCCTGAGTCGCCGGGCGCGCCTTTGGGTCATTACGGGCAGGAGATCACACTCCGTCATGGCCTGGTGTACCCGAACGGCGTGACTGAGTGGGTGCCGATCGGGGTGTACCGGATTGACGCGGTGGACGGCTCGCTGCTGGACCAGTCGGGCGTGCAGATCACTGGCCGCTCGCGTGAGGCGTGGATCGCCGATCACCGCTTCCCGTTCCCGCGCACGGTGTCTGGCCCGTCTGCGCAGCAGTTGATCGCGGACCTGATTCATGAGACGGATCCGGCGTTCGTGGTGGTGCCTTCTGCGACTCAGGACAGGCGGATTCGGCGGACGACGTTTGACGAGGATCGGTGGGATGCGATCACGCAGATCGCGCGGTCGATCGGCGCCGTGGTGTACGCGGACGCCGCCGGTCGGTTCGTGATACGTGACGCCCCCACCCTGGACTCGCCGCCAGTGTGGAAGGTTGCTTCGGGCGGCGTGCTGATCTCTGCCGACCAGTCCTCCTCTAGGGACCGCGTCTACAACCGTGTCGTGTGCCGTGGCGAGAACCCGGCGTCGGGCGCGCGGCCGGTGTCAGGGCAGGCGCGGGACACGGACCCCACTTCGCCGACCCGCTACGGCTCCCCAAGCGAAGGGGCGTACGGGCGCGTGATCAAGTTCATGAGCATCCCCACGATCACGACATCACTGCAGGCGAGGAGCGCTGCAGCGGCCGAGCTTGCACGCTCCACCGGGGCCGCGTCGTCGGTGGACATTGGCGCGGTCCCGAACATCGCTCTCGAGGCACTGGACGTGATCGACCTGTGGACGGACCCGTCTGACGTGAACACGATCCGGCGGCACGTCGTGGACAGTTTCAGTTTCGACCTGGCAGCGGGGGGCGATTTCGGGATGGGCACTCGTGATATCAGGCAGGTGGGCGCATGATCCCTGATCTGGGTAGGGCGACGGCGGACATGCTCGCCAGGATGACGAACTCTGGGTGGCGTGTAGGGACGGTTGATGCCGTCGACGCGGCCACGGGGACTCTCACGCTCCTCCTAGGCGAGGAGCCGGTGTCAGGTGTCACCTGGAACGCTTCCGGGTACTCGCCCGTCGTGGGCGATCTCGTGAACGTCATCTGGGATCGTTCGTCCGGGCTGCTGGTCACGGGCACCAACTCGGCCGTGCTGGTCAAGGAGGTCCAGGATGTGACGGTCGTCGTGCCGTCGTCCGGCTGGGTGCGCTACAACGAGACCCGCGCGCCGGGCGGTGGGGCCGGCGCAGGCTGGCGAAACTTCGGATTCTCCCCCAGCCCGGGCACGGATCCGCTCGAGGTGGTCCAGGGTCCGCAGCCACAGTCTGGCGACACGGACGACCCCTCGTATGTGCCCGAGCTGACGTCGTGGGCGTACGTCATGGGCTACACCATCAACATCCCCGCTGGCGCCACGAACGCGCGCCTGTTGCTCAGGTCCACCCGCCCCGCCCTGTTCGACTGGCAAGAGGGCACGCAGCAGTCCCTAGTGTCACCGTTCGTCCGCGGCCACAACTACACGACCGCACCGCCGTTCGAGGTCGAGCCGACATGGAGTGCCACCTACGACCAGTGGCGACCTGTGGCTGTGACGCCCGGCGAGTCCACGACGTCACCGCTACCGGCCGCCTGGTCGAGCGCCCTGCTGTCTGGCGCACTCAAGGGCCTGGGCTTCTACTCCGCGAGCGAGTCCGACGTGGCGAACTTCGAGGTCCAGCTACTCCTGACCTACACCCCGCCCGCCGGGCCGAACGCCTGACCCCACCCTTCTCCACCCCGACGCCACGCGTAGTCGGGGTCCCAGCCATGCCCAGGAGGAACGCATGCCGAACGAGCCGATTCAGCAGGGGCCGTACCCGAGCCCCACAGACTCCCCCGATGGGCCAAACCAGATGGGCGCGATCACCACGTGGGCGGCGAACCGGCTGAACATGCGGTTCGCGTCCGAAGCTGCCCGCGACGCCGCGCTCCCGAACCCCACCGAGGGCATGGAGGCCTTCACCGGCACCGGGCCCAGCGCCACCAAGTGGGTGTACTACAACGGCGCGTGGGAGAGGTACGTCCTCACCTCCGGCGGTATCGGGTTCGGGTCGCTGCTCCTGGACGAGATCAGTCTGCCCACGAACGACCGATACGCCACCCTCACCGTTCCCGTGTCGCTCCGCGGGACCCTGCGCAAGTACGTCGTCGAGGTCGAGGCCGGCGCCGCGACAGTCCTCTCCAACGAGACACGCCCCCTGTGCATCCGCCCAAACGCCGACACCGGCGCCAACTACCGCACCAACTCGATCCTCTTCGAGGGCGGCACCATCATCGGCGGCGCCAACCAGTCCGACACGAGCGCTCCCTGGACGGCATACCTCGGCCGATTCGCCGGCAGTCTCGAAGTGACGTTCACGCCCCGCGCGATCGGCCCCACCGGATACATGGCATGGCGAGGGTACGGGTACGTCAACTCCGGCGGCACCACCGACCGCACCTTCACCACCGGCGGGCGCTGGAACTCCCCCACCAACGAGGTCATCTCCACCTTCGAGCTGCTGACCAACGTCGGCTCGGCATTCTTCGCGAACAGCCCGAGGGCCAGGCTGTGGGGCTACCGATGACCACCTCCCGCCACTCCCTGGGCCTGGTGATCTGATGCCGACCTTCGAACCGCTCCCCCGCTGGGCACGCACCCTCGGCCGCGCCTTCCATGTCGCCTCCTACCTGGCATTGACGGGCGTCGGCGTCATCGGCCTGACCTGGCCACCCGGCGGCGTGCTCGCAGAGTGGGCGCTGATCGTGACCCGCATCGGCGGCGGACTCCTCATCACCGCTTCCCTCGTCGCCGCAGTCGCTGCGATCCGGCGCCGCTGGCTGCTCGAGCTCGACGTCATCCCCCTCGTTGGCCTGGGCCTGACCGCCTACGGCTACGTGCTGCTGGTCTACATCGGCCCGCAACGCTGGTCCCTGCTCGTCCTCGGCCTGATCGTCACCATCCTGTCCTCGCTCGCCGGTCGGGGGGTGGTGCTCGCATCGAAGGTCGAGGAGCGGATCCGCGCGAAGTTCGCTGCCCGGAGGCTCGCGGCACACGGGGGGCACTGAATGGAATGGCAAGCACTCATCGCAGGCGGCGCGATCACCACGGCCGGCTGGTGGCTCACCCAGGGCGCGTTCGGCTACTACAAGACCAGGCAGGCCAGAAACGCTGACCTCGCCGCCGACGAGCGCGAGGCCGCCCAGCAGGAGGAGGCGGACGAACGCACCCGCCGGATCCGTGCCGAGGCCCGCGTCAGAGTCCTCGACGACTACGCCCACCGGCTCCGTGGCCAACTCGCCGCGGCGGGCATCGTGCCCGATCCGTGGCCCGATCCGATGACCGACGAAGCCTGACCAACCCACCCCCGAGCCCCGCCAGAGAGCGGGGCTTTCTCATGCCCAGGAGGCACACCGTGACCGACCCTGTCGTGCTGCCACCCATCGACGATGAGCCGAAGGACGGCACCTACGCACCCGAGCTGCTCGAGCTCGAACTCACCGAGGAGGAGATCGCCGCCGGCAACGCCCTCGGTGAGGCGATCGACCCCGACGACGACGAGGACGGGGGCTCCTGATGGGGTACGCCGCAGACCTCGCCGAGGCCCGCAAGATGAAGGCGTGCTTGGAGCGCCACGGCGTGCGCGTCTCCATCGAGCTGCAGGCCGGCGCCGGCGGCTCCTGGGGCGAGCACACCGCGCACCAGTTCAACATGAGCCACCACACCGCCACCCGCCCGTCACAGGGCCTCACGCCGGCGCTCGGCATCGTCAAGCGCGGCCGCTCCGACGTCCCCGGCCCGTTGGCCAACGGGTACGGCGGGTACGACCGCATCTACCGGATCCTCACGTTCGGGCGGGCCAACCACCCCGGCGCCGGCGGGCCGGTCACCCTCGGCGGCATCACCGTGCCGTACAACAACGGCCGCCCCTACATCTGGGGCACCGAGTTCGAGGGCGGCTACGAGCAGTACACGCCCGAGATGCGCGACTTCATGGACCGGGCCAACGCGGGGATCACCGAGTACTGGGCGCAGCGTCGCGGGCGCAGCGTCGCCCACCAGCTGGAGATGAACCTCGAGCACGCCACCTGGACGACCCGCAAGGTCGACCGCATCGGCTACACCCGCGCCTCATCCATCCGAGCGATCAAGGCGATCCTCGACAACCCCACCACCACAGGAGATGAGTTCGACATGGCAACGATCGAACAGTTGCGCGAGATCGTGCGCGAGGAGGTCTGGGGCTACCGCGGCCTCGACTACGTGAACGAGAAGGATCCCGCCACCCAGCAGCACAAGCTCGCCAAGGCCCACGAGTACGCGCACCAGGCGGCCAGCCGAGACGTGTGGGCCGAGCGCGGGATCGACTACGTGAACGACTCCCCCGCCACCCAGCAGCACAAGCTCGCCAAGGCCCACGAGTACTCCCGCCTCGCTGCCATCCGGTCCGGCGAGGCGCTCGCGAAGGTGTCCGCACTCCAGGCGACCGTGCGCGAGCTGGCCAAGGGGCAGGGCGCCGACCCTGACGCCATCGACGCCGCGATCAACAAGGCCGTGAAGGCCGCGCTGGCCGACCTCGAGATCACCCTCACCACCGCGAAGGAGAACTGACCATGACCCGCGAGCCCGCCGCCATCATCGGCGCCATCGGTACCGCAGTTGGTGCCATCCTCGCCCTACTCGTTGCGTTCGGTATCGACGTGACCGAGGAGCAGCAGACCGCCATCCTCGGAGTCGTCGCCGCTGTCGGGCCCATCGTCGTGGGTCTGCTCATTCGCGGCAAGGTCAGCCCGGCGCCGAAGATCGACCGCGAGCCTGGCGTCTGACCCATGCCCACCGAGGGGCGGTACGAGTGCTCATACTGCACTGAGCGTTACGACTCGGCCGAGGCCGCCAAGCGCTGCTCCGACTACGACGACCTCTACTCAGACTGACACGCACCACCACACCGCCCCGTCCGGCCCCTGCGTGGGGGTTGGGCGGGGCGGTTTTCGTGCGTCCGGGGCAGGCGCAAATCAGGGCGAGACGGTAGGGGCTCCGGAATGCCAAGTTCACCGCATGGCACCCGAGAGCCCGAGATCCCTAGTCCTGATCCAGGTCCACTACACCAGCGAGGAGGGCCGGTCCTTCCAACTCAGCGCTCGCCGTGAGGTATACGGTGAGCGCCCCTCGCCCACCGAACTCCGCGACCTCACCGACGACGACCTGGACACCCTCCGCCGCGACGTACTCACCGAGCAGGAGCGCCGCGCACGCATCAAATCCATCCCCGCCCAAATCGACACACTCACCCGCGAGTACCTCGACGCAGGTGGGGATCCTGAGGAGTTGCCGCCGCGCGACTGACCCACACCACACCGCCCCCACATGACTGTCGTTGTGGACGGTCGGTCGGGGGGCCTTATGCAGTACTGAGTTGCTTGGATCAGCTCGGGCGCCGAAGCAACTCCTTGAAGTGGCCTTCCATCTGCCGCTTGTCGATCACCTCTTCGCACGACTGGCCGTCGGCGACGCCGGCTACCAATCGCGTCTTGCTCCACGGAGTGCCCGGGCGGTGAGTCAGTTCGCTCAGTTGCAGGCCGCTCAGTGCGCCGTAGTTGTGCAGCACGGCATCGACAACCAACGACTGCATCTCGGTCAGGTTGGCACTCTCCCCCCATGGCCAGGACGCGACTCCGAACTGGCGACGGTGGTGGTTGAAGAGATGCCTCGCGACGGGACCGTTCTTCCATGCCTGGAAGTCTTCGTCGAACATCGCCTCCTCGAGGAGCGCCAGAGACCACCCCTGCGCGATGTAGCAGAGCTTCTGGAGCTTCATGGTGGAGATGGAGCCCTCGAAGTGGTCGAGGACGTGGGCTGCGACATCATCGATCGTTGCCATCGGTCTCTCCCTCCCTCTGAGGCATGCTAGCCCTTCCCTCTGACAATCGACGCACGAGGGCGGCGAGGCGCGCATCTCGTTCCAGACTGCGCATCTCGGGCCGAACGTCTGCAGCCGCCTCGGCGACGTTGCGCATCCCGAATGTCAGGAACATCGCTATCGTACTGGCCACCGCCTTGTGGTCGTTGGTGAACGTCGTTTTCCGAGCCGTGTCGATCGTCACGAGGCCACGAGACGTGCCATCGAAGCGAAGCGGGACTGCGAGGAAGGACTTCCACATCGCCTCGTCATTACGCTGAACCCTCCTCCCCTCCCGGGCAGGGTCGTCTACGCACCAGATCGTAGAGCCCTGGGCGGCAGCGATGGCTGCACGTCCCCAATCTTCGTCATTGGTGAACTCTGATCGCGGGGGGTCCGCCCTGCCACCGTACTCGGCCAACCGCAGATACACTGCACTGCTCTGACCCTTGTCAGCACCTTCGAGGTCGTAGACACAGATCCTCGGCGACGCGAGCGGCATCAGCGCCTTTGCTTGAGAGATGACGGAGTTGAAGAAGTCCGCCCGGTCGTTGGCCCCCTTCTCTGAGTCGATCAACTTCTCGACAGCACGCAGAGTGTCGCTCAGGTTGTGATTGAAGTCTGCGAGGCCCTGACGTTCGCGCTTAGACCGGTTCGAAGATGTCAGGCCTTGCCAGATCGTTAGCGCGAGCGCTCCCAATCCGAACAGCAAGAAGAGGGCGAAGTAGGTGCCTCGCGTCGTCGCCGTCTCACTTGCCGACGACAGGTCCAAGAAGAGTGGAGCGATAAAGGCAAAGCCGACCGCCCCGGAGGGCAGTAGCCAAGCATGAAACCGATCCCCTGGCGCGCGGTCGCGGTTGACCTTCGGACTACGTTGCCCCCTTCGCACCGGTCACACTCTACCCGTATCGGCGCGCCAGTCGGCATCCGCGAGCGTCACCCCCTGGCGCGACACTCCGTCCCATGACCGTGCAGTCGTGGTGGCAGCTCGCGGACCGCACCCAGCCCATCCTCAACGCCCGCCGGGTACCGCCGCGGCGGGCACAGCGCCGGCTCACCCCGCCCGTGCCGGTAGTGGCCACGATCGAGTGGGAGATCGACGGGCCCGAGCAGCTGCACACGGTGGCGACTCGGTGGACGTCGGCCGGGGACGTCCTCGTGGAGATCAACGACCTACGCCGGGCGACGCTGGGCGTGTGGCTCAGGCGCGGCGACGTGGTGCGTAGGGAACCCGGCGCAGCCCGTACCGGGCGGCCACCCGGCTGACCGTCGAGGTGGTCACGCCGAGCCGCTCCGCGATCACCCTGTGCAGCTCGCCGGCCTGCACGCCGGCGACGATCTGCTCGTCTCGCTCTCGATTGCTCGCGCGGTGCGTGGCGATCAGGTGCAGGCGCCGGCAACGCGGCCCGCAGTACACCGTGGCCTTCCGGCCGGGCAGGACGCCCCAGGAGGCGCCGCACATCGGGCATGATCGCACCCTCATCCTCGGCGGGCCGAGGAGCGGCAGGCCGCGCCAGGTGCGGGAGTAGTGGTTGGTGCACAGGCCGCGGTGCTTGACCGGCTTCTGGCACCCGATCACCGCACACTCCCGCTGCAAACCCATCGGCCCCATCATGGCCGATGTGCTATCCAGTGCGCGGTGCGTAAGCCCTGCGTACCGAGCCCAAATGGCCGACCCAATGGCCGACTTTCGGGCAGATCGGGCCCGGATACGACTTCGACCCGATCCCAACTTTCCGTTGGAACCGGGCCGATCGCCTGGTGGAGCCGCCTATCGGAATCGAACCGATGACCTATTCATTACGAGTGAATCGCTCTGCCGACTGAGCTAAGGCGGCGGGCTTCATCAGCGATGAGGCGTCGTCCACTGTACCCGCCGCCGTCGGGGTCCGCCAAAACCGCGCCCCGCCTGTGGGCGACCTCACTCAGCAGCTCAGGCCGTCCTCGGGCGGCGTCCCCTCGAGCAGGTAGGTCTCGACGGCGTCGTCGACGCAGGCACTGCCCATCCCGTAGGCGGTGTGCCCGTCGCCCTCGTAGCTGATCAGCACCCCGGACTCGAGCTGGTCGGCGAGCGACTGCGCCCACTCGTACGGCGTCGCCGGGTCGCCGGTGGTGCCGATGACGACGATCGGGGGCGTTCCCGGGGCGGCGATCTCCTCGCGGACGGCGTCGGAGCCCACGGGCATGGTGGCGCAGCCGACCTCGCCATAGCTCAGTGCCTGCCCGAACAGCTCAGAGATCTCCTCGTTCGCCTCGGCGTGGCCGAGGCTGGCCTGCCGGTCCAGCTCGACGGGGTAGTCGAGGCAGTCGATCGCCCGGAAGGCGCCCTGGTCCTCGGGGTAGGTGCCGTCGTCCTCACGCTCGAGTGCGTAGTCGGAGAGGAAGCGCACCTGGGACCCGTCGTCGTCGAGCAACGTCTCGACGGCGCTGGTCAGCGAGGGCCAGGAGGCAGGGCTGTACATGGTCACCGTGATCGCGTTGAACAGGTCGGCGTCGGTGGCGGGCCGTTCCGGATCTCCGCTGGGCACCGGGGTGTCGCGCAGCTGCTCGACGATGTCGACGGTCTGCGCCATCGCCTCATCGACTGTGCCGCTGAAGGGGCAGTCGGCACCGGCGAGGCAGTCCTCGAGATAGGAGCGGTAGGCACGCTCGAAGCCTCGCACCTGCCCGGTGCTGACCTCGGTGTAGCTCAGGGAGGGGTCGATCGCGCCGTCGAGCACCAGCCGGCCCACGTTCTGGGCAAACAGGTCGGCGTAGGTGGCACCGAGGAAGGTGCCGTAGGAGTAACCCAGGTACGTCAGCTGCGACTCCCCCATGACGGCGCGGAGCACGTCGAGATCGCGCGCGGTGCTGACGGTGTCGACGTGGCCGAGCAGATCGCCGGTGTTCGCTGCGCACGCCTCGCCGTACTCGGTCAGGGCCTGCACGTAGGCCTCCCAACCGTCATCGGTCTCGAGGTCGAACTCCAGGGAGTAGTACTCCTCCAGCTGCTCGCTGTCATAGCAGCGCACGGCGCTGGAATCCCCCACCCCGCGGGGGTCGAATCCGACCACATCCATACTGCGCAGGAGCTCGGCGCCGAAGTAGGAACTGATGCTCTCGACCATCTCGGTACCGGACCCACCGGGCCCGCCCGGGTTGACGAACAGCGACCCCTGAGCCGTGCCGGTGGCCCGGAAGACCTTCACCGCGAGCGTGATGGTCTCGCCGTCGGGCTCGTCGTAGTCCATGGGGACGGTCACCTCGGCGCACTCGAGGTTGTTCCCGCACTCGCTCCAGGATATCTCCTGCGTGTAGTACTCCTCGAGTCCGTCCGGGGCCGGGGCGCTCACGGCGGTCGGCTGCACCATCGGTGCGGCGCTCGTGCATGCCGCGAGCATCGCGACGCCGACGGCGGAGGCAACGAGGCGCGCACGCGCAGCAAGGGAGACCACGGCCGAAGTCTACGGGCGCGCCCTGACAGCCACGGTCGCCGTCAGCCCTGCGGGCGCAGGGCGATCGTCAACGCTTCCACGGCGAGCAGCGGTGCCGCGCCGGCGGCGATCCGGGTGCGGGCCAGTCCGACCGCCTGCATGCGGTGCACGGACTGCTCCGGCGTGGAGGCCTCCGCCATCGTGCGCACCTGACCGGCCTGGGCCTGGTTGACGAGCGGTACGTCGCTGGCGAGCTGGGTCACGAGCACGTCCCGGTAGAAGGAGAGCAGGTCCACCATCGCGCGATCCAGCAGGTCGATCAGGGAACGCCGGGAGCGGCGCTTCTGCTCCTCCTCCAGCTGGCGGATCTGGGCACGCAGGGCCGGTGGGATCCGCGCACCCTCCTCGGCCCCGAGGGTGCGCAGCAGTTCGGCCTTCTCGGCGGCGTCGCGCTCGGTGGTGGCAGCCTTGGACTGCTCGGTGGCGTCCTCGACGAGGGTCTGGGCGGCGAGGACGGCGTCGCCGACGCCGCGGATGGCGGTGGGAACCGCGAGCACCTTGTCCCGGTGGGCGCGGGCATCCGGGTGGGTGGCGAGGCGGCGAGCCATCCCGATGTGGCTCTGGGCTGCGCGGGCACACGTGAGCGCCAATTCCGGGTCGACGCCGTCACGCCGGGTCAGCAGCTCGGCGACCGCCTCGGCCGGCGGGACCCGCAGGTTCACCGGGCGGCACCGGGAACGGATCGTGACGAGCACGTCCATCGGGCTGGGAGCGCAGAGGATCCACACCGTGCGCGGGGGTGGCTCCTCGATGGCCTTGAGCAGCACGTTGGCGGTGCGCTCGATCATCCGGTCGGCGTCCTCGACGATGATCACGCGCCAGCGGCCCTGGGAGGGGGAACGCTGGGCCAGTCCGACCAGTTCGCGTGCCTCGGCGATGCTGATCTGCACCTTCTCGGTGGCGAAGACGGTCACGTCGGCGTGCGTGCCCGCGAGGGCGGTGCGGACCTCGTGGCCGGTGCCCTCGCCGTCGTGGGGGTCCTGCAGTGCGGCGGCGAAGGCGCGGGCGGCGACGGATCGGCCTGAGCCGGGCGGGCCGGTGATGAGCCAGGCATGGGTCATCGACGTCGCCTCGGCGGCCGCGGCGGAGAGCACCTCGACGGCGTGCTCCTGTCCGACGAGCTCGGTCCAGACGCTCATGCCCTCGCCTCCAACAGGGCCAGGGCCCGACGGCGGACCACGGCGGCGATCTCGTCGCGCTCGCCGGCGGCGTCGACCACGAGCCAGCGCTGCGGTGCCGCGGCGGCGCGGTCGAGGAAGGCCTGCCGGGTGCGGCGGTGGAAGTCGCCGCCTGCCCGCTCGAGCCGGTCGGGTTGGTCACCGATACGGGCGGCGAGATGTCGTGGGTCGAGGTCGAGCAGCACGGTCAGGTCGGGCAGCAGGCGCTCGGTCGCCCACAGGGAGAGGTGCTCGATCTCCTGCGGCGGCAGGGCGCGTCCGCCCGCCTGATAGGCGACCGAGGAGTCGAGATAGCGATCGGTGAGGACCACGGCTCCACGTTCGAGGGCCGGCCGGATCAGTGAAGCGACGTGGTGGGCCCGGTCGGCTGCGAACAGCAACGCCTCGGTGCGCGGGTCCAGGTCGCTGCCGTGCAGCAGCACCTGCCGCAGCGTCTGCCCGACGTCGGTGCCGCCGGGCTCGCGGGTGCGCACCACCTCGCGGCCGGTCTCCTGCCCGATCCAGTCGGCGAGCCGGTTCAGCTGGGTCGTCTTGCCCGCGCCGTCGCCACCTTCGAAGGAGATGAACAGTCCCGATGTCACCCGTTCAGCGTATCGGCGCCGGCCGACATCGCGGACGGACCCACCCTCCCGGCAGGGACCTCATCGGCAACCGCGGTCAGCGCCTGGAAAGTAGGTCGGTGGCGGCCAGGCGTGCACCTACTCCCCCGGCAGCACCACGCCGAGCTGGCGCCGCACCTCGTCCATGGTCTCCATCACGGCGAGGGTGTCGGCCCAGGAGTGGACCCCGGACTCGATGCGGCCCTCGGCCACGCAGCGGGCCACCTCGGCGGCCTGGTACTCGAATCCACCCCCGACGGCGGGGGTGATCGAGCGGGGTTCGCCCTCGCGCGGGACCACGGTGAGCGTGGTGGGGGCGTAGAACGTCGGCTCGATCTCGATCCGCCCCTTCGTGCCCGTGATCGTGGCGGCATTGCGCGTGGCGCCCTTGAGGCTGGCGCTCAGCAGAGCGAGCGCTCGAGTGCCGTACCGCAACGTGATCGCCTCGCTCTCGTCCACCCCGGTCGTGGTCAGCGTGCCGACGGCGTTCACCTGGTCCGGGGTGCCGAGCACGGCTTGGGCGAAGGAGATGGGGTAGACGCCGAGGTCGAGGACCGCACCGCCCGCCAGGTCCGGGTTCTTCAGGCGGTGCTCGTCCTCAAGGTGATCCAGGCCCTGACCGTGCTCAGCGGTGAGCATGTGCACCTCACCGATCTCGCCGGCGGCGATGATCTGTCGCATCGCCACCATGTGCGGCAGGAACCGCGCCCACATCGCCTCCATCACGAACACGCCACGTGCCTTCGCCGCCGCGAACAGCTCGCGCGCCTCGGCGGCGTTGCGGGTGAGCGACTTCTCGATCAGCACCGGCTTGCCGGCCTCGATCGCCAGCAGCGCGTGCTCCAGGTGCCCGGAGTGCGGGGAGGCGACATAGACCGCCTCCACCTGCGGGTCGGCCACCAGCTCGGCGTAGCTGCCGTACGCCGTCGGGATCCGGTGCTTGTCCGCGAAGGCCTGAGCCTTCTCGGTGCTGCGCGACCCCACGGCCACCACCGAACTGGCGGTGTGCGCGGGGATGTCGGTGGCGAACTTCGCCGCGATCCCTCCGGCGGCGAGGATTCCCCACCGCAGCGGCGGTGCGTCGGCGGGATCGGGACCGTAGGCAGCATCGTGGCTAGTCATGTCGCTCACCCTAGCCGCGGGACGTGCCTCAGGGCCCACCGTCAGCGCTGCTCCTGCGGGCACCACCAGGTCGTCCGAGAGCCCACGGTCCCGCGCGTCATCGTCGCCCCGCAGCGCGGGCACACCCCACCGGGCCGGCGGTGCTCGATCACCCGCCCGGTGTGGACTCCGCCCTTCGCGACGGCGGACCTGATCGCACGCCGGAGGGCACGGCGCAGCGCCGCGAGGTCCTGCTCGTCCAGCGTGTCGACCGGCCGGGCCGGGTCGATGCGCGCCTGCCACAGGGTCTCGTCGGCGAGCAGGTTCCCGACGCCCGCCAGCACCGACTGATCCAGCAACCGGGCCTTGACCGGCGCATGCCCGCGCCCCACCCGCTGCCGGAACTCGGCGAGGCCGACCTGTTCGGCATCAGGCCCGAGCGCATCCATGTCGGGGTCGAGGCGGACCCGCCCGAGGCGACGCTTGTCGAAGAGCCGCAGCTCACCGCCGTCGGCGAACGTGAGGGTGAACCGGTCCCACTCACGTTTCCGGGAGGGCGAGGTGGCGCCGGTCCCCCGGACGCGGTCACCGCCCTCATCGGCCTCACCGTCAGCCGCTGTGACAACAACCCGGCCGCTCATCCCGAGGTGGATGCCCAGCAGCGGCCCCGGGTCGTCCTCACCTCGCAGGGCGGAGGTCTCACACCACATGAGCTTGCCGCGACGATGGGCAACCGTCAGTTCGCGCCCGACCAGCGCAGAGGCGAGATCCCCCGGGGCGTGCGGACGGCACACCCAGGTGTCGGCGTCGTCGACGGCGGTGATCCGCCGCCCGAGCGCCGCCCGAGCGATGGTGGCGCGGGCCCTCTCGACCTCCGGCAGCTCGGGCATGCGCTACTTCTTGGTCGCGGCCTTCTTCGCGGGTGCCTTCTTGGCCGGTGCCTTCTTCGCGGCCGGCTTACGTGCCGGTGCCTTCTTCTTGGCCGGGCCCTTGGCCCGCTTCTCGGCCAGCAGCTCGAAGGCCCGGTCAGCGGTGATCGTGTCCACCGAGTCGGCCGCGCGCAGCGTGGCGTTCGTCTCGCCGTCGGTCACGTACGGGCCGAACCGCCCGTCCTTGACCACGACCTCTTTCTTGGTGGCCGGATCCTCGCCGAGCTCCTTCAGCGGCTTGGCCGCCGTGGCACCCCGGCCGCGCTTGGGCTGGGCGTAGATCTCCAGCGCCTCGGCCAGGGTGATGGTGAAGATCTGGTCCTCGGTGGTCAGCGACCGGGAGTCGGTGCCCTTCTTCAGGTACGGCCCGTAGCGCCCGTTCTGCGCGGTGATCTCGTCCCCGGACTCGGGGTCGGTGCCCACCACGCGTGGCAGCGAGAGCAGCGTGAGCGCGGACTGCAGCTCGACGGTGGACAGGTCCATGTCCTTGAACAGCGAGGCCGTGCGCGGCTTGGGCTTGGCGGGCTTCTTCTTGCCCTTCGCCGGCTCCTCGGAGCTCTCCGGCTCGGGCAGCACCTCGGTCACGTACGGCCCGTAGCGGCCGTTCTTGACGATGATGGTGTGCCCGGTCTCGGGGTCGGTCCCGAGCTCGCGCCCGTCCTCGGCGCTCGCGGCGAACAGCTCCTCCGCCTTCGCCGCGGTCAGCTCGTCGGGCGCGATGTCGTCGGGCACCGAGGCCCGCCGTGCCTGGCCGCCCTCCTCCGACGGCGCTCCCTCCAGGTAGGGGCCGTAGCGCCCCACCCGCAGGGTGATGCCCTCGGCGATGGCGATCGAGTTGATCTCCCGGGCGTCGATGTCGCCGAGGTCCTCTACCAGGTTCTTCAGGCCTTCGGCACCGTCCCGTCCGAAGTAGAACCCGGCGAGCCAGTCCACCCGGTCCGCGTCCCCGGCGGCGATGCGGTCCAGGTCGGACTCCATCTCGGCGGTGAAGTCATAGTCGATCAGCTTCGGGAAGTGCTCCTCCAGCAGCCGGATCACCGAGAACGCCAACCAGCTGGGCACCAGCGCCTGGCCGCGGCGCAGCACGTACCCGCGATCGGTGATCACCGAGATCGTGGCGGCGTAGGTCGAGGGGCGGCCGATGCCGCGCTCCTCCAGCGCCTTGACCAGGCTCGCCTCGGTGAACCGCGGCGGCGGGGAGGTCTCGTGCCCCTCGGCCACGAGCTCCTCGGTGGCCACGTCGTCACCGGTCTGCAGATCCGGCAGGCGCGCCTCCTTGCCGGAGCCGCCCTCGCTCTCGCCGTACCGGTCGACGTCGCGCCCCTCCTCGTACGCGGCGAGGAATCCGCGGAAGGTGATCACCGTGCCGGAGGCCGCGAACTCGGCCACGCGGCCGTCGGAGGCGGTCCCCTGCAGCCGCACGGACGCCGTCGAGCCCTTCGCATCGGCCATCTGCGAGGCGACGGTGCGCTTCCAGATCAGCTCGTACAGGCGGAACTCGTCCCCGCTGAGCGCGCCGGAGACCTGTGCCGGGGTACGGAAGGAGTCCCCGGAGGGCCGGATGGCCTCGTGCGCCTCCTGCGCGCCCTTGGACTTGCCGGCGTAGACGCGCGGCTTGGCCGGGATGAAGTCGGCGCCGTACAGCTCGGTGGCCTGCCGGCGGGCGGCGTCGATCGCCTGGCCGGACAGGGCGACCGAGTCGGTCCGCATGTACGTGATGTAGCCGTTCTCGTACAGCGTCTGGGCCGTGCGCATCGCAGCCCGGGCGTTCATCCGCAGCTTGCGGGAGGCTTCCTGCTGCAGGGTGGAGGTGGTGAACGGGGCCGCCGGACGGCGGGTGTAGGGCTTCTCCTCCACCGAGGAGACCGTGACGTCGGCTCCCTCCAGCGCAGAGACCAGACCGTGCGCAGCAGCCTCGTCCAGGTGCAGGGTCTTCGCGGACTTCAAGGTGGCGTCGTCGCGGAAGTCCTTGCCGGTGGCCACGCGGGCGCCGTCCACGGCGACCAGCCGGGCCCCGAAGGTGGTGCCCTCGGTGGCCCCGCGACCGCCGGTGAAGCTGCCCTTGACGTCCCAGTACTCAGCGGATCGGAACGCCATCCGCTCGCGCTCACGGTCGACCACCATGCGGGTGGCCACCGACTGCACGCGCCCGGCGCTCAGTCCCTGGCGCACCTTGCGCCACAGCACCGGCGAGACCTCGTAGCCGTAGAGGCGGTCCAGCAGCCGGCGCGTCTCCTGTGCGTCGACAAGCCGGGTGTCCAGATCCCGCGTGGCCTCCAGCGCCCGCTGGATCGCCTCCCGCGTGATCTCGTGGAAGACCATCCGCTTGACCGGCACCTTCGGCTGCAGGACCTCCAGCAGGTGCCAGGCGATCGCCTCGCCCTCGCGGTCCTCATCGGTGGCCAGATAGAGCTCGTCGGCCTCCTTGAGCAGCTTCTTGAGCTCGGTGACCTTCTTCTTCTTGTCCGCGTCCACCACGTAGTAGGGGTCGAAGCCGTTCTCGACGTCGATGGCGAACTTCTTGTACGGCCCCTTCTTCATCTCGGCCGGCAGCTCGGAGGGCTGGGCGAGATCGCGGATGTGACCCACGCTGGCCTCGACGTCGAAGCCGGACCCCAGGTACCCGGCGATCGTGCGGGCCTTCGCCGGGGACTCCACGATCACAAGCTTGCGGGCCGTTGCGGTCACGCGGACCTTCCTTCGTTCGGGGCGGAGTGCGCACCCTGGTCACAGGTGCTCTCGAGGTGCGACGGTACAACGTGCACCGACGTGATGCCGCACCGCGCGGTGCACGGGCGCCCTTCCGGAGCGGTCAGTCGCGGCGGTAGGGACGCATCACGAGCATGCCAGCCGTGGTCAAGCAGGCGGTCGAGATCACCACGAGACTACCCGCGGCGTAGGCCGCGGTGGTCGTCGGGCTCGTCGATGCGACCTCGGTGCCCACGGGCGGCAGCGTGCTGGCCACCCAGGCGCCGAGCACGAGGGCCAGCACCGTGGCGGCCGCCGCCAGTGCGAGAAGGACGGTCGCGGCATTCACCCGCGGGGCGGGGCGGTAGCCGCGCGGCAGCGCCGCCCGGGCGGGCAGCTGGCGTGCGGCTTCCACCAGGAAGTACCAGAGCGCCACGACCAGGTAGGCGGCGACCACGTCCGAGGGGCGGTGCCACCCACCCACCAGGGTGGCCAGGCCCGTCAACGCGGCGTAGCCCACCCCCGCGACGGCGACCGGCCCCCGCCAGCGGCGCGGCGCGATCAGCAGGGCTGCTGCCGCCACGGACGCCGCGACCGTGGTGTGCCCCGAGGGCAGCGAGTTGCCGAGGGCGTAGGTCACGCCCAGGTCGGGCCGCTCGAGCAGCTCCTTGAGCACCTGGGTGGTGAGGTTGGACCCGCCCAGCACGGCCGCCGCCCCGACGGCGATCGCCGGCCGTCGCTGCAGGACCGCGCCGGTCGCGGCGGCGAGCACCGCCAGCGCGACGAAGGGCACCGAGACGATGGTCAGCACCGGAGTCAGCAGCGGTTCGAGGGTGTCCCGCCCGAATGCCGCACCGAGGGCGGCCACGTCATCGAGCTGCTGCCCGCGCGCGGTCGTCACGAAGATCCGCCACAACGCGATCACGGCCGCCGCGCTGACCGCCGCGCCCAGCAGGGGCGCCGCGGCTCCACGCAGGCGAGCACGACCGGGGCGCGGCGCCGGGGGCACCGCCCGGGGCGGGTGCGCGGGAGTCATCGTGGTCATGATGGTGCACGGTAGGCCGCGATGCTGGGAGATCGCTGGCAGGCCACGCCGGAGCGGTCAGACCCCGGGCAGGCTCAGCAGGCCGTCGGTGAGCAGACCACGCACGTCCGGCAGCACCGAGTCCAGCACCGCATCGCGGTCGGTGCCGGTGAGTGCTGCGACACCCGCTGCGATCTGGGCCACGGTGAGGTCGCCGTCGCTGGTGCCCACCATCGCGGCCAGCGCGGTGTCGGCGCGGACGGTCCGTCCGAACCCGCCGCCCTGGCGCAGCACGATCACCTGCGGGTCGGCCGATCCGGGGCGGTAGTGCCGCTCCTCGGTGACGTCGGCGGCCACGGTGAGCGCCTGGTGGGCGAGGTCGGCGTCCGGCATCGCGGCGAGCCGGTCCTTGGCTGCCAGCGTGGCCGCGATCGCCGGCCACAGCCCGCCGGTGCTCGCCCCGGGCAGGGTGCCGGTGATCTCCTCCACCCGGTGCCAGGCCCGCTCGCCCGGCTCGTGCGGGCGGTGCAGGGTGAGGTAGCCGAACCCGACGGCGGCCACCCCCCTGGCCTCGAAGTCCGCCAGCCAGGCGGCGTACCCACGCTCCCAGGCCGCACGGTCGCGGTCGGGGGTGAGGCCGCCGTCGCGCAGCCAGGTCTCGGCGTACTCGGCCGGGTCGGCGCTCTCGCGCTGGACCACCCATCCGTCCAGCCCGGAGTCGGCGAGCCACTGCTGGATCCGGTCGAACGGCTCCTCGCCGGTGTGGACCTCCCAGTTGCCGAGCAGCTGGGCGATCCCGCCGGGGGCCAGCACGTCTGCCACCCCGGTGACCAGCTCGCGCACCAGATCGTCGCCGCGGCGCCCGCCGTCGCGGTAGGTGTACTCGGTCAGGCCGGCCCCGCGCGGGGTGATGACGAACGGCGGGTTGGAGACCACGAGGTCGAAGCGCTCCCCGGCCACCGGTTCGAGCATCGAGCCCTCGCGCAGGTCGAGCTCGACGCCGCCCAGGGCCGCGTTGAACCGCGCGAACTGCAGCGCGCGGGCGGAGACATCGGTGGCCACGACGCGATCGGCGAACGGGGCGACGTTCAGCGCCTGGATCCCGCACCCGGTCCCCAGGTCGAGCGCGCGGCCGACCGGCCGGCGCACGGTGAGCTCGGCCAGCGTGCGGGAGGCACCGCCCAGCCCGAGCACGTGCCCGGCCTCGACCGCCTGCCCGGTGGTCGACTCCCCCAGGTCGGCGGCCAGGTGGAACTCGCCCGCCGCGGTGTCGATGGGCCGCAGGTCGAGGGCACCGCGCACACCGCCCGCCCCGGCGTGCAGGAGACCGGCCCGCTGCCCGCGATCGACGCCGACCCGTGGCAGCGCCGCGTCCGCCTCCGCCGGCGAGAGGGCGTCGCCCAGGATGAACAGGCGGGCGAGCAGTGCGGCGGGATCGGCGCCGGCCGCGCGCGCCGCACGGACCGCGGGCACCACCTGCCCCCGGGCCAGCGCCGCCAGCGGGACCGGCCCGAGGAGCTCGGCCAGCCTGTCCACCGAGTAGTCGGCGGCGTCCAGGTCGAACCGCAGGGGTGCGGCGAGGGCGTGATCGGGCATGGTCGCCGACCCTATCGGTGGGCGGGCGCGATCATCGGTTCAGTGTCTGTCCACCCACTGGCCACCCAGGAGTGCCAGAGTGTCCGCCATGACGAACATTCCCTCGCCGCGGGCCACGACGGACCGCACCCTCACCTGGCCGGTGCTGGCGTGGTCGCTGTGGGACTGGGGGTCGGCGGCGTTCAACGCGGTGATCACCACCTTCGTGTTCACCGTCTATCTCACCTCGGACGCGTTCGGGCCGGAGGCCGACCGCAGCCTCGGCACGGCGCTGGCGATCGCCGGCTTCCTGATCGCCGTGCTGGCACCGGTGACCGGCCAGCGCGCAGACCGCTCCGGTCGGCGCACCCTCTGGCTCGGGGTGAACACCGCCCTGGTGATCGCCGCCTCGGCGTCGCTGTTCTTCGTCCAGCCCTCCGCGGAGTACCTGTGGCTGGGCCTGGTGCTGCTCGCCGCCGGGAACATCGCCTTCGAGTTCGCCGGCGTGAACTACAACGCCATGCTCGCCGACGTCTCGACGCCGCGCACCGTCGGCCGGGTCTCCGGGATCGGCTGGGGCATGGGCTACCTCGGCGGCATCGTCCTGCTGCTCGTGGTCTACCTCGGTTTCATCCAGCCCGATGTCGGCCTGTTCGGGATCACCGGCGAGAACGGCATGGACGTCCGGGTGAGCATGTTGCTGTGCGCAGGCTGGACGCTGCTGTTCTCGATCCCCCTGCTGCTGACGGTCCGGGACGGGCCCCGGCGTGAGCAGAAGGGAGCACGCGCCGGGCTCATCGAGTCCTACCGGCTCCTCCTCGGCACGATCCGCGACCTGTGGCGCGCCGACCACAACACGGTCTACTTCCTGCTGGCCTCGGCGGTGTTCCGGGACGGCCTGGCCGGGGTGTTCACCTTCGGGGGCGTGATCGCGGCGGGCACCTTCGGCTTCTCCGCCGGCGACGTGATCATCTTCGGGGTGGTCGCCAACGTGGTCGCCGGGATCGCCACGATCATCGCCGGCCGCATCGACGATGCCGTCGGCCCCAAGCGGGTGATCATGGCCTCGCTGATCGCGATGGTGATCATGGGCCTGCTCATCTTCTTCCTGCACGACGGCGGCCGCACCGTGTTCTGGACGTGCGGCCTGGCGCTGGCCGCTTTCGTCGGACCGGCGCAGACGGCCTCGCGCACCTTCCTCGCCCGGCTCATCCCGGCCGGCCGCGAGGGTGAGGTGTTCGGCCTCTACGCCACGACCGGACGGGCCGTGAGCTTCCTCGCCCCCGGCATGTGGACCCTCGCCATCTCCCTGGGGCTGGCGGTCACCGGGGTGGCCACCGCGGCGCAGGCCCAGTATTGGGGCATCCTCGGCATCGTGCTGGTGCTGCTGGTGGGGCTGGCGCTGCTGTGGCGGGTGAAGCCGCACGACCACGCCGATTCGGTGCTCGGCGGCGCAGCGGAGCAGGTCAGCGCGCCGGAACCTCCCACTCGCTGACGATGAGCCGGCGGCCGGTGGAGGCACTGTCACCGGCCGCGGCGGCGCGGGCACGCAGGTCCTCGATGGTGTCGGTGCCGGCGCGCAGGTAGCAGCCGGAGAGGGGGTCGAGTCCGCCGGTGGCCACCTCGGCGACGATCTCGGTCACGGCCTCCGGGGGCGTCCAGTCGGTGCGGTCGGCGTGGGCGGCCATCCCGGCGGTCATATCGGTGGCGACCACTCCGGGGGCCACCTCGAAGGCGCGCAGTCCGCGCTCGTACCCGGCCTCGTGCAGGCCGCCGCCGATGCGGAACAGCGCCGTCTTGGCGATGTTGTAGCCCGCCATCACGTCCTTGTCGCGCACTCCCGCCCCGGAACTGATGTCGACGACCCGGCCGCCGCCGCGGGCCAGCATCCCGGAGGCCACGGCGCGGGCGAGCAGGAACGCGCCGTAGACGTTGACGTCGATGACCTGCTTGACCTGCTCGGGATCGGCCTCCCACAGCGGCACCTCGGCGTCGGCCAGGCCGGCGTTGTTGACGAGCAGGTCGATCGAGCCGAGCTCACGCTCGGCCGTGGCGACCGCCTCGGTGACAGCCTCGGCGTCGGTGACGTCCGCCGTCAGGACGACCGCCCGGCGGCCGTGGCCGGTGACCTCCCCGGCGACCTCCTGCAGCAGGGCGGAGTCGCGGGCGAGCAGGGCCACGTCCAGGCCCGCGGCGGCCAGGCCGACAGCCAGGTGGCGGCCGATGCCGCGGGAGGCGCCGGTGACCAGTGCGGTGCGGGCGGGGCCGGGGTAGGTGCGGGCGGTAGCCATCTGACGATGCTAAGCCGAGCGCCTGACGGTGGCGACACGAGTACGTGGTCTGCGGGCCCATGCTGCCGCAGACCTACGCATCCGTGTCGCTCCCGTCACGCAGCGGGTCAGGAGCCGGTGCGGACGGACTCCTTCTCGTCGATCCCGTCGGTGATGTCGAGCTTGCCGGCCCGCAGCTTCGCGGCCACGATCGCGCCCAGCGCGATCAGTGCTGCCCCGAGCGCGATCCCGATCCGCAGCATGTGGTTGGCGTCCTCGGGGACGCTGAGCATCACCACCGCGGGTGCGATCAGCACCGAGACCAGGTTCATCACCTTCAGCAGCGGGTTGATCGCCGGGCCGGCGGTGTCCTTGAACGGGTCGCCGATCGTGTCCCCGATGACGGTGGCGGCGTGCGCCTCGGAGTTCTTCCCCCCGAACTGCCCGTCCTCGACGATCTTCTTCGCGTTGTCCCACGCGCCGCCGGAGTTGGCGAGGAAGACCGCCATCAGCACGCCGGTCCCGATCGCGCCGCCGAGGAATCCGGCGAGCGGGCCGACCCCGAGCCCGAATCCGACCGCGATCGGCGCAAAGGCCGCCAGCAGCCCGGGGGTGGCGAGCTCGCGCAGGGAGTCCTTGGTGCAGATGTCGACCACGCGGGCGTAGTCGGGGCGGGTCTCGCGGGTCATGATGCCGGGGTAGTCGCGGAACTGGCGGCGCACCTCGAACACGATCGCCCCGGCGGCCCTGGTGACCGCGTCGATCGCCAGCCCGGAGAACAGGAAGACGGTCGACCCGCCGAGGATCACCCCGACCAGGGTGATCGGGTTGATGATCTCGTAGCTCAGCATCGCCGCGACCGTGCCGTCGGTTGCCGCCGCGGCCCCCTCGCCGAGCTCGGCGAGAGCCATGTTGACGGCGTCACCGTAGGAGCCGAACAGGGCCGTGGCGGCCAGCACGGCGGTGGCGATCGCGATGCCCTTGGTGATGGCCTTGGTGGTGTTGCCGACGGCGTCGAGGTCGGTGAGGATCTGAGCCCCCTCCTCGTCCACCTCGCCGGACATCTCCGCGATGCCCTGGGCGTTGTCGCTGACCGGTCCGAAGGTGTCCATGGCCACGATCACCCCGACCGTGGTCAGCAGGCCGCAGCCGGCGAGGGCGATGAGGAACAGCGCCAGCCAGATCGATCCGCCGGCGAGCAGGAACAGCCCGCACAGCGCGGCGGCGATGATCCCGGCGGTCCACACGGCCGACTCGAAGCCGACGCCGATACCGGACAGGACCACGGTGGCTGCCCCCGTACGGGAGGCGGCGGCCACGGTGCGGGTGGGCTTCGCCGTCGTGCCGGTGAAGTAGCCGGTGATGGCGAGGATGACACCGGCGAGCACCACGCCCACCAGCACGGCGAGCGCGGACACCAGGCGGGGGTCACCGGTGTGGTCGGCGAGGGCCTCGCTGACGCCGGTGAGATCGGCGAAGGAGGAGGGCAGGTAGACGAACGCGGCCACCGCCGCCAGGGCTGCGCCGATGAGCGCGGAGACATAGAAGCCGCGGTAGATGGCGCGCAACCCGGACTCGCTGCCGCGCACCTTGGTGACCACCACGCCGAGCACCGCGACCAGCGCACCGATGGCGGTGACGATGAGCGGGAACACCAGGCCGGCCTCACCCATGGTGGCCTTGCCGAGGATGAGGGCGGCCACGAGGGTCACGGCGTAGGACTCGAACAGGTCGGCCGCCATGCCGGCGCAGTCACCGACGTTGTCGCCCACGTTGTCGGCGATCGTGGCGGCGTTGCGCGGGTCGTCCTCGGGGATGCCCTGCTCGACCTTGCCCACCAGGTCGGCGCCGACGTCGGCGGCCTTGGTGAAGATGCCACCACCCACCCGCATGAACATCGCCAGCAGCGCGGCGCCGAAGCCGAAGCCCTCCAACACGGCCGGGGCGTCGCCGCGGTAGACCAGCACGACGGCGGCCGCGCCCAGCAGGCCCAGGCCCACCACGCTCATGCCGACGACGCCGCCGGTGCGGAACGCGATCCGGGCCCCTTCCTGGCGACCGTTCGGGCCGGTCGCGGCGGCGGCCACGCGCAGGTTCGCGCGGGTGGCCAGCCACATCCCGAGGTAGCCGATCGCCGCCGAGAACGCCGCCCCCACGAGGAAGGCGATCGAGCGGCCGAGCTTGACGCCCCCGTCCCCCGGCAACAGGAACAGCAGGGCGAAGACCACGACGACGAAGATCGCCAGCGTCCGGAACTGCCGGTTCAGGTACGCCTGCGCGCCTTCCTGGATGGCGGTGGCGATCGTCTGCATCGCCGGCGTGCCCTCACCGGCGGCCAGCACCTGCCGCCGCAGGAACACGGCGATCACCAGTGCGGCCACGGCGACGACAGCGATCACCGACACGATCACGAGGCTCGATGTTCCGAGCTGCAGCATCCGTCCTCCTCGACGAACAAACCGAAGTCCCGCAGGTTGGTGCGGGTGTCCGGTGAGTGTAGCCGCGAAACATGACGTGGCTCACCGCATCGGTGGCCGTCGGAGCCCCCGTCTCACTCGGGCGCGAGCTCGGTCAGCAGCCCGAGCACCGCGAGCGCACCGGCCTTGTCCAGCGGGGAGTTGTTGTTGCCGCACTTGGGGGACTGGATGCAGGCCGGGCAGCCGGTCTCGCAGGCGCAGCCGGCGACCGCGTCGCGGGTGGCGGTGAGCCATTGCCGTGCCACGGCGAAACCACGTTCGGCAAAACCCGCCCCGCCGGGGTAGCCGTCATAGACGAACACCGTGGGCTGGTAGGTGTCGGCGTGCACGGCGGCCGACAGTCCGCCGATGTCCCAGCGATCGCAGGTCGCTACAAGACCGAGCAACCCGATCGCGGCGTGCTCGGCCGCGTGCAGCGCCCCGGGCAGATCGGCGAGGGTGAGACCGAGGTCGGTGAAGACCTCCGGCGGCGCCGTCCACCAGCAGCCGGTGGTGCGCAGCGTGTGCTCAGGGAGGTCGAGCGGGTAGGAACCGACGAGCTCGAGGGACGGCAGCCGGCGCCGGTCGTAGCCCACCACCTGTTCGGTGACCTCGAGCGCGCCGTAGCACCAGCGCACAGGCCCCCAGTCCTGCTCGGCCCGGGTCTCGAGCACGCTGATGTGCTTCTCGCTGCGGCTGCGGGTGCGGTAGCCGACGTCGGCCTCGGTGACGATCGCGACGTCGTCGGCGTACTCGCGCACCAGATGCGTGCGGCCCTGGTGGACGTAGATCGCCCCGGCGTGCACGGTGGCGTCGGCCCGCCCGGCGTCCACGGTGCCCAGCACCCGGCCGGTGCCCGCCTCGATCACCTGCACCGGCGGACCGCCACCGCCTCGCAGGTCGGTCAGCGTGGCCGGATCCTCGGGGCGGGAGTAGTTCCAGTACCACCCCTCCCGGCGACGGCGCAGCATCCCCCGGGCGACCAGCTCACCCATCAGGGCCGGCGCGGCCGGGCCGAACACCGCCAGGTCCGCGTCGGTCAACGGGGTCTCGGCGGCCGCGGCACACAGGTGCGGGGCCAGCACGTACGGGTTGCCGGGATCGAAGGCGGTCGCCTCGACGGCGGCGGCGAAGATGGCCTCGGGGTGGTGCAGCAGATAGGTGTCGAGCGGGTTGTCGCTGGCCACGAGCACGGCCAGCCCCTCCGCGCCGGCACGCCCGGAGCGGCCGACCTGCTGCCAGAAGGACACGCGGGTACCGGGCCAGCCGGCGATGAGCACGGCGTCCAGGCCGGAGATGTCGACACCCAGCTCGAGCGCGTTCGTGGTGGCCAGGGCCCGCAGCTCGCCGGTGCGCAGCGCCCGTTCCAGCTCGCGGCGCTCCTCCGGCAGGTAGCCGCCGCGGTAGGCCGCGACGAGTGCGGCAGGGTCGGCAGACCCAGTTCCAGCCTCCAGGGCTGCCCCCGGACGGTCGCGCAGCATCGACCGGGTCTGGTCGGCGATGGCCTCGGCGCCGACACGTGAGCGAACGAAGGCGAGGCTGCGACGCCCGTCGCGGACCAGGTCGGCGAGCAGGTCGGCGGTCTCGGCGAGGGTGGATCTCCGAGGCGCCTCGGCCGGAGTCCCGCTGGGTATCCCGCTGGCCCGCCACGGCGACCCACCGGGGTCCTGCGCGCCCTCGTCCTCCACCTCGAGCGGCGCACCCTCCTCCAACTCCGGTGGCTGCCACAGGGCCACCGTGCGCCGCCCGGCCGGGGAGGCATCCTCGACCACCGCGGTCATCTCCTCGGCGGGCGCGCCCAGCAGCCGCGCGGCCGAGGCGGCGGGGTCCCCGGTGGTCGCGGAGGCGAGGATCGCCGTCGGACGGGCGCCGTAGTGCGCCGCGAGCCGCAGCAGCCGGCGCAGCACGAGGGCGACGTGCGCGCCGAGCACCCCGCGGTAGGCATGGCACTCGTCCACGACGATGTAGCGCAGCCCGCGCAGCAGCCGCTGCCACCGCTGGTGGCGAGGCAGCAGCGAGAAGTGCAGGAAGTCAGGGTTGGTCAGGACCAGGTCGGCGTGGTCGCGCACCCAGTCCCGTTCGCTGAGCGCCGTGTCGCCGTCGCAGGTGGCGGCGCGCACGTCCCGGATGCCGGCGGTGCGCAGCAGCGTCTCCAGGCCGTGCAGCTGGTCAGCTGCGAGCGCCTTCGTGGGGCTGAGGTAGAGGGTGGTGGGCCGCCGGCTCAGGGCCGCGATGCTGCTGCCCTGCTCACGGGCGCTGCGGCGGACCGCCGTGATGGCGGGCAGCCACGCCGCGAGCGACTTGCCCGATCCGGTCGAGGTGGCGAGCACGAGATGCCGGCCCGACCAGGCGGCGTCGGCGGCCACCACCTGGTGCTCCCAGGGACCTTCGACGCCACGGGCGGCGTATCCGGCGACCAGGTCCGGGTCTGCCCATGCCGGCCACGCGGCGTGACGGGCCGCGCGCGCCGGCACCGTCTCCACATGCACGAGACCGGCCCGGTGGCGCCGCGCGATGAGCAGTGAGGTCAGCGCGGCGGGGACCTGGGTCGCCGCCTGGATCGACGACTGGGCCTCCGGATCGGTCACGGTCCCAGTCTCTCAAGCACCCGTGCTCCCTGAGCACGGCCGGCACCGTCACAGCCCGACGGGCCCGGCACGGGCGGCCGCGACCGCCACCTGGTCCCAGCCCGGCAGCGGCGTGGCCGGTACCCGCACCTCGACGTCGGTCAGGGCACCATCGCCCACGGCGCACGAGCTCAGCTGCCCGCCGTTGCGCTCGGCGACCCGTTCGGCGAGCGCGCACGGGTCCGGCCCACCGGAGGCGGCCTCCCCGGCGGCCGCGATCGCGGCGAGATCGGCAGCCGCCTGTGCCGTACCGCGGGCCACGCTCGCGTGCACGAGAGCGCCGAGAAGAACCATCAGCACGAGTCCGGCCGCCAGGATCGCCAGCACGAGCACGGTGGCCGATCCCCGGTCCCGGGCGGCGGGCGCCATCACCGAGGTCATGGCAGCGCCCCGGTCAGCCCGGGCTCGACCGGGGTGCTGAGCTGGGCGGAGATGGGGATCAAGCCGGCGAGCGGCCCCAGCGGCAGGGTGGCGCGGACCTCGACCCGCACCCACTGCCCCTGGTGCGAGACCTGCACCTGCGCCCGGCCGCCGGCGAGCCGCTCGGCAATCGCCTCCACCTCCGCGGGGGATTCCCCGAGTGCGGCGGCGCGGGCACCGGCGCGGGCAGCGTCCGCGCACCGCACGTGGGCGGCCCCGGCGGCCGCCGCCGTCAGCACGATCACGAGCACGAGCACCACGGCCGGCAGCAGCACGGCCAGCTCGGCCGTCACCGATCCGCGCTCGCGCGGTGCACGGACGCCGGCCACCTCAGCCGCCGATCGAGAGGGCCTGCTGGATGATGCCCAGCAGCATCCCGCGGACCTGGTCGCTGCCCATGATGGTCAGCAGCAGACCGGCGAAGGCTACCGCCGCGAGGGTGGCGATCGCGTACTCCGCCGTCGCCATTCCCGCCTCGGCCCGCCCGCGCACGAGGGCCCATCGACGGGCGAGACGCCCCTGTGCGCCCTGGCGGTCCTGCCTGCGCCGCCCGCCCGGCCGGGTCCGGTGAATCGTGGTTGCTCCCATGGTGCTCTCCTTCGTGTCGGGGGTCGATCGACCCCGGGAGCATCAGGGTGCTGCGATCCCGGTCACGCCTGCCGGTGGCCGGTGGCGGGCTGTGGACGCACACGCATCGCCCCCGGTTGGGTCGGCCCGTCCGAGCGTCCTGCTCCTGCTCCAGGCCTCGGTCAGGATCCGAGCAGACTCGTGCCGGTGGACAGCAGCACCGGTACCAGCCCCAGCAGCGCGAAGGCCGGGAGGAGGCAGCAACCGAGCGGCAGGACCAGGCGCACACCGAGCCGGGCGGCGGCCTCCCGTGCCCGGGTGGCGCGGCCGGTCCGGATCGTCAGTGCCGCCTGCCGCAGCAGCGGTTCCGGGTCGACCCCGTCCTGCCAGGCCGGTCCGAGGCAGTCGCGGAGCTGCTCCGTTCCCGGACGTTGAGACGCGGGAACGCCGGCGGCCCGAGGCGTCCAGGCCTCCTCCCAGTCCGCCCCGAGCCGCAACGCCGTGACCACCCGGCGCAACGGCTCGCCCTGGGCCGTCCCGAGCGCGGCGGCGAGGGCATCGAGCGCGGCCGGGACCGAGGCTCCGGCGGCGAGGGCGCACTGCAGCAGATCCAGCTGCACGGCAGGGTCGACCTGGGCCGTGCGCTGGGCCCTCCGCTGGGCCGACCCCGACTGATCCACCACCGGAGGTGGCCGGACCAGTGCCCAGGGAACAGCGGCCAGCGCCACCAGGACCACCGCGAGCGCCGCCTGCACGGCCTCAGCTCCCCGTCCGCTCGGCGATGCCCACCAATGCCTTGGTCCACCGGTGGCCCACCACCATCAGCACGACGCCACCCAGCAGGCAGGCGGTCCCCCACCCGCCGTCGAGCAGGATCGGGAGCGGGTCGACACCCAGGGCCACGCCCAGCAGCACCCCCGCCAGCGGGAGCCATCCCAGCAGCCGCGCCGTGGCCCGCGGGGCGGCCAGGGCCGTCCGGCGACCGGCGGCCGCTTCCTCGGACTCGGCCACCCCGCGGGCACAGGACTCCAGCACGTCAGCCAGTGGCGCCCCGAGGCGTTCGGCCATCCGGACGGCAGCCAGGGCACCCGCAGCGGCGTCCGCGCGCGGCCCACCCTCACCCCTGGGCTCGCGCTCCGGACGACCGCCGGAGGGCCCGGCCAGCTCCCGCAACGCTCCGGGCAGGTCACCGTGACGACGGGACGTCTCCTGCCAGGCGGTCTGCACGGCGGCGCCGGTGCGCAGCCGTGCCGCCACCTCGACCAGAATCGCCCCGACCGGGGTCGGCGTCCGACGCCCGCTCCGCCAGGCCCGGAGCACACCGGCGCCTCGTCGGTGCCCGGACGCCGCAGCCGCCGCCGGCTCCGCCGCTCGACACTCCCGTGGGAGGCGACGCCCCGGCACGGTGAGCACCGCCGTCGCCAGCACGATCAGGGCGCCGGCCGCGAGCATCATCGCAGCTCTCCCGCATCAAGGGTCCGGGCCAATCCGGGCCAGGCAGCCGCCTCCGTCAGATCGCCGTCGGCCGCGAGCGTCAGCGCCAGCTCACAGGTGAGACCGGCGCCGTTCCAGGGCCCACCGCTCGGGTCGTTCCCGCCGGACGTCAGGACCCCCACCTCCGCCAGCATCCGCCGGCCCTCGCGCCGCACCACGTGCAGCACCGCGTGGATCGCGCTCCTGGACTGCAGCGCCACGGTCGACGGGCTCATCCCGGCGAGCGCACCGAGGGCGGCCAACCGGGCCGGGACATCGCGGGCGGTGTTGGCATGGATGGTGGCCCATCCGCCGTCGTGGCCGGTGTTGAGCGCACCCAGCACCTCCCGTACCTCCGCCCCACGGCACTCCCCCAGCACCAGGCGGTCCGGTCGCATCCGCATGGCGGTGCGCACCAGATCCGGCAGGCTCACCTCGCCCGCACCCTGCACGTTCGCACGCCGCACCTGCAGATGGATCACGTGCGGGTGATCCGGGACGAGCTCGGCGGCTTCCTCGATGCACACGATCCGCTCACCCGGGGGAACCAGCGACAGGGCGCTGGCCACGAGCGTGGTCTTGCCCGCGCCGGTGGCGCCACTGACGAGCACGTTCGCCCGCACCTGGATCAGCCGCTGCAGCACCTGCGCGCCGCGAGGCCCCAGCATCCCGGAGGCCTGCAGCTGTGTCAGGTCGAAGGCGCGGGTGCGCATGGTCCGCAACGAGATCGCGGCTCCCTCCGCACACAGTGGCGGGAGCATCGCGTGCAGGCGCGTCCCGTCCGGCAGTCTCCCCTCCGCGATGGGGGCGGCGTCGTCGAGTCGCTGCCCGGCCGCCGCTGCCAGGCGGGTGGCGAGCACCCGCGGTTCGCGCACCAAAGCAGGCTGGCGGATGAGGCCGGTGCCGCGGTCCACCCACACCGACCCGTCCCCGTTGACGATGACGTCGCTGACCGCCTCGTCCTCGAGCAGCGGCTGCAGGGTGGGGCCGGCGCCGAGCAGCTCCGCGCGCGCCTCGCGATCCAGCGCCAGCAGCTGGTCGTCGGGCCGCAGCCCGGCAGAGCGGCGCACGGCACGGCTGACCTGATCCGGCCCCACCTCTGCACCGCCGTCGAGCAGTGCGCGCCGGACCGCCGACACACCGGAGGTCATCAGTCGGCCAGATTCAGGTCGCGCAGCACCGCGAGAGCGCCCCGGCGCAGCGGGCCGCGGCGGTTCTGCCCCGGGGCCAGGCCACGTTCGAGGGCGGGCGCGAGGCTGCGCTCCTCGCGCATGCTCACCGCCAGCGGCAACCCGCAGGCCTCGGCGACCTCGCGGGCGGTCAGACCGCCCGGAGCCGGCCCCCGCACCACCAGGCGCAGGTCGGAGCCGGTCCACCCGCCGGCGACCGACCGGGTGGCCGCGGCGCTCCTCACGTCACACGTGGTCACCACGTAGACGACGTCGCACACCTGCGCCCAGGCGCTGCCGGCACGCGGGAGGTCGAGTACCAGCACGTCGTGTGCCGCCGCCAGGGCCGCGAGCGCCTCGCCACCCTCCGCGACCGGCGGACCCCCACGCCAGTCCGCAGTGAGCACCCGGACGCCGTCCCAGGAGGGCAGCGCGGCCGAGAGCTGTTCGTGCGGCAGCGACCCCCCGGTGGCGACGTCCGCCCAGCGGAGCCCGCCCGCGTGCTCGATGCCCAGCAACAGGTCCATCCCGCCGGGATCGTCGACATCGGCGAGTGCCACACCCCAGCCGCGGTCGGCGGCCACCCGTGCCAGCGCCGCGGACAGACAGGAGGCGCCGGCACCCCCACGAGCGCCGAGCACGCCGATCGTGCGGGCACGACGCCGGCGTGTGGCCGAGCGGACCAGCGAGAGCAGACCCTGACCGTCGATCGGCAGGTGCAGCGGACCCGGCGCACCGGCGGCGGGCGGGTCCGCCGGCGCACGGGTGCTGACCGTGACCGACCGCGACCCGGTCCGGCTCCAGGGTGGGTCCTCGTGAGCGCACTCCTCGAGGCTGTCCACGAGCAGCCGGACCGACGGGGCCGGGGCGCCCGGCGGGTGCACCACGACGGGCTGGCCGGCCAGGGCGACGATCTCGCGGACCGCCTCGATCACATCGGCCCGTGCCGACCGCAACGCCACCATCGGCGCGTCCTGACTCATGGCTGCTCCCTTCGCCGACCTCAGCCTCCCCGGACGCCGTCTCACCCGACCGCCGGGCAGGACAGCCTGTGGACGGGGTGGCAGTGAGCAGCGCCCTGTGGACAGATCCGGCGTCGAGCCCTCCGGCGCGCCCGGCGTGCCACCGCGCGGCGCGGCCGCGACGTCGATACGGTGTGCGCACCAGCCAACTGGAGGACCACGTGAGCACCGTCCCACCGAACGACCGCGACGACCGCGACCCGACCGCCGCGCCCGACGAGGCGACGGCCACCGGGACCACCCCCGAGACCGCCGGCGGCCCGCGCGAACCGGGTACCCTGAGCGAGCCCAGCACCACCGACCACACGAGCACGCCGGCCGGCACCGGCACCACGTACGGCGAGCACGTGGCCGGCGCCGACCATCGTGAGCCCGTGGCCGATCCGGCCCCTGCCACTCCCCCGGCGAGCACGCACACCCCACCGACCACCCCGGTCGCTGGCCCCGGCCGGCAGCCGGCCACCCGCCAGCTTCCGACCGAGGATGAGGATGCGGCTCTGCGGGACGAGCGCGCGCGCCGGTTCGGCCGACCCGCGGACGAGCCGGGCACCGGCCCGGGCCCGGCGCCGGCCACCGCGCCGGTGGCCGCCGAGCCGGTCCGGACCGAGCCCGCTCAGGACGATCCGTTCAGCGACTGGGACGACGGCCCTCGCTCCCGTGCGGCGGCCCACTGGTGGGGCATCCTCATCGCCCTGATCTTCGCGCCGGTCTCCTGGTACCTGCTCACCGATGGTGGTGAGCGGATCGCCTTCTCGCTGGAGAACAACCTCGACGCCGTGAACGTGGCCGGCCTGGTGGAGCTGGCCGGGGGCCTGATCTGCGTGATCGTGCTGCTGCTGGCCGCACGCTGGTCCTCCGTCGGATCGATCATCGTCGGATCGATCGGCGCGCTCATCGGCGCCGCCTTCCTCGCCGTCCCGGCGATCGTCAACGACTTCCTCACCGATCAGGCGGGCAACTTCGACCGGCTCGGCCAGTTCGGGCGGAACGTCTCCGACCACCTGGTCGCCGAGGGGCACGCCGGCCGGCTGCTGCTCTACGGCGTGGTGTTGATCTTCCTCGGCGTGATCTCCCACGGGGCGCGCCGGCAGGGGCGGCGCGAGGAGCGGCGCAAGATCGCCACCGAGGTCTGACCCACCCACCGCTGCCGACGGCGGCCGGCCTGCACCTGCGGGCCGGCCGCCGTCCGTCGTCGGGGGCTGTGCGTAGGGCCCGGTCCCCTGCAACGGCAGGGCCGGTTGGGCATAGGCTGGCCCGCGTAGCCATGCACCACCGCCGTTGCCCGGAGGAATCGTGACCGACCACAATCCCGCCCTGGAGAACCTCCTCACCGAGACGCGCGCCTTCGCGCCGTCGGAGGAGTTCGCCGCTGCCGCCAACGCCACGGGCGACCTGTACGCCCAGGCCGAGGCCGACCGGCTCGAGTTCTGGGCCGAGCAGGCCCGCCACCACCTCACCTGGGATACCCCGTTCACCGAGGTGCTCGACTTCTCCGGTGCCCCCACGGCCCGTTGGTTCGCCGACGGCCGCCTCAACGCCGCCTACAACGCCGTGGACCGCCACGTCGAGGCCGGTCACGGGGACCGGGCCGCCATCCTGTTCGAGGGCGAG
Source organism: Ruania suaedae (assembly GCF_021049265.1). NCBI lineage: Bacteria > Bacillati > Actinomycetota > Actinomycetes > Micrococcales > Ruaniaceae > Ruania > Ruania suaedae. The sequence goes on along the minus strand of NZ_CP088018.1, from coordinate 451,526 downwards.
CCCGGTGACACCCGCACCCTCACCTACGCCGACCTCAAGCGCGAGGTGTCCAAGGCCGCGAACGCGCTGGAGTCGCTGGGGGTTCGTACGGGTGACAGGGTGGCCATCTACCTGCCGATGATCCCCGAGGCCGTCATCGCGATGCTGGCCTGCGCCCGGATCGGCGCCGCGCACTCGGTCGTCTTCGGCGGTTTCTCCGCCGAGGCGCTGTACTCGCGCATCATCGACGCCGATGCCACCGCGGTGATCACCGCGGACGGTGGCTACCGCCGGGGCAAGCCGAGCACCCTCAAGCCCGCCGTCGACGACGCGCTCGCCAAGGGCGAGACCAGCGTCAAGCACGTGCTCGTGGTGCGGCGCACCGAGCAGGACGTGGCCTGGACGCAGGGGCGCGACGTGTGGTGGCACGACGCGCTGGCCGAGGCCTCCGAGGAGCACACGCCGGTCGCCGTCGAGGCCGAGCACCCGCTGTTCATCCTCTACACCTCCGGCACCACCGGAAAGCCCAAGGGCATCCTGCACACCACCGGCGGCTACCTCACCCAGACCGCCTACACGCACTGGAACGTCTTCGACCTCAAGCCCGAGACCGACGTCTACTGGTGCACCGCCGACGTCGGCTGGGTCACCGGCCACTCCTACGTCACCTACGGCCCGCTCATCAACGGCGCCACCCAGGTGCTCTACGAGGGCACCCCGGACACCCCGCACCAGGGCCGCTGGTGGGAGATCGTCGAGAAGTACGGCGTCACCCTGCTCTACACCGCCCCGACGGCGATCCGCACCTGCATGAAGTGGGGCGAGGAGGTCCCGGGCAAGTTCGACCTGTCGACGCTCCGGGTGCTGGGCAGCGTCGGCGAGCCCATCAACCCCGAGGCGTGGATGTGGTACCGCCGCGTGATCGGCGGGGACAAGGCCCCGATCGTGGACACCTGGTGGCAGACCGAGACCGGCGCGATCATGATCTCCCCGCTGCCGGGGGTCACCGCCGCCAAGCCCGGGTCCGCGCAGGTGCCGCTGCCGGGGATCTCGGTGGGCATCTGGGACGACGCCGGGGAGGCGGTCGGCCCCGGGGGCGGCGGGTACCTGGTGCTCGACGAGCCCTGGCCGTCCATGCTGCGCGGCATCTGGGGTGATGAGAAGCGGTTCTCCGAGACCTACTGGTCCCGCTTCCCCGGCACCTACTTCGCCGGCGACGGCGCCAAGTACGACGCCGACGGCGACATCTGGCTGCTCGGCCGGGTCGATGACGTCATGAACATCTCCGGCCACCGGCTCTCGACCACCGAGATCGAGTCGGCCCTGGTCTCCCACGAGTGGGTCGCCGAGGCGGCGGTGGTCGGCGCCAGTGACGACACCACCGGCCAGGCCGTGGTCGCGTTCGTCATCCTGCGCGGGGACGCCAAGGAGAAGACCGACGAGGCCGGCGAGGGAGCGGACGTGGTGGCTGCGCTGCGGGCCCACGTGGCCTCCGAGATCGGCCCGATCGCCAAGCCGCGCTCGATCCTGGTGGTGGCCGAGCTGCCGAAGACCCGCTCCGGCAAGATCATGCGCCGGCTGCTGCGCGACGTGGCCGAGCACCGCGAGGTGGGGGACGTGACCACGCTGGCGGACAGCTCGGTGATGGACCAGATCAGCGGGGGCATGCAGGGTTCGTCCGCCCAGGACTGATCCCGCGCCAGACCTCCCGGACACAGGTTCCAGGCATCGACCCGTGGTGCACCCCCGGTCGGTGCCTGGAACTTGTGTCGGAGGCGGGTAGCCTCGCCTCTCGTGACACCCGACCCGGCCCTCGTGCAGCAGCCCGGCCCCTGGACCCACCGGATGGTGGCCGCGAACGGCGGCCGCTTCCACGTGGCCCAGGCCGGCGCCGACGACGGCCGGGCGCCGCTGGTGGTGTTGCTGCACGCGTTCCCGCAGCTGTGGTGGGCATGGCGCTCGCAGATCCCGGCGCTCGCCGAAGCCGGCTACCGGGTGGCGGCGATGGACCTGCGAGGCTACGGCGGCTCCGACAAGCCGCCCTCGCGGCACGACACCCCCTCGATGGTGGCGGACGTACGCGGGGTGATCGGCTCGCTCGGGGCGAGCTCCGCCGTCGTGATCGGGCACGGCCTGGGCGGGCAGGTGGCCTGGTCGATGCCGGCACTCGCGCCGGACGTGACCCGCGCCGTCGGGGTGCTCGCAGCCCCGCATCCCGTACCCCTGCACACCCCGATGGCACGGGTGGCGCCGGCGTCCACGCTGAAGTCGCTGGCGAAGTTCCAGGTGCCCTGGTTCCCCGAGCGCTCCTTCACCCACGCCGACGGCGTCGCCCGCCTCCTGCGCGCTTGGGGCGCCCCCGGCTGGGAGCCCGACGGCGTGGACCTGTACACCCAGGCGATGCGGCTGCCGTTCGTGGCGCACAGCGCGATGGAGCAGTTGCGCTGGTCGCTGCGCTCGACCCCGAGGATGGACGGGCAGCGCTACCGCTCGGCCGTGAACACATCGATCGACGTGCCGGTGCTCTCCCTGAGCGGCACCGCCGACCCGGTGTTCTCGGAGTCGTCCTTCCGGCGGGACGGCGACTACGTCCGCGGCGCATACTCCCGGGTGAGCGTGACCGGGGCCGGGCACTGGCTGCCGGAGGAGGCACCGGAGCAGGTCGGTGAGCTGCTGATCGAGTGGCTGCACCGGCTGAAGTGAGGACGCGACCCGATAACGATCCCGCCGTAGGCTGGGTCGGTGGCGCACCAGCGACCACGACAGTGGCAGACTGTGGCTGACCTCACAGCGAGACGAAGGGAATCTTCTGATGGACGAGGCCGTGGTCCGATCCGCCCCACTCTTCGCCGAACTGAGCGACGAGAGCTACCGCGCGGTCCGCGAGCGCACCGCCGAGCTCACGTTCCGCCGCGGCGAGGAGATCTTCCATGAGGGGTCCGCCGGCGACCGGCTGTTCGTCCTCGGCTCGGGGAAGGTCAAGCTCGGGCACATGGCTCCCGACGGGCGCGAGCACCTGCTCGCCATCCTCGGCCCCGGGGAGATCCTCGGTGAGGTCTCGCTGTACGACCCCGGCAAGCGCACCGCCACCGCGACCGCCCTAGCCACCACCGAGCTGGTCGAGCTGAGCCACCAGGGGCTGCTGCAGATCCTGGATCAGCGTCCCGAGGTCTCCCAGCACCTGCTGCGCTCGCTCGCGCTGCGGCTGCGCCAGACCAACGACAAAGTCTCCGACCTCATCTTCTCCGACGTGCCGGGCCGGGTGTCCAAGGCGCTGCTGGACCTGGGCCGCCGCTTCGGCGAACGGATCGACGGCGGTCTGCGCGTCACCCACGACCTCACCCAGGAGGAGCTCGCCCAGCTGGTGGGCGCCACCCGCGAGACGGTGAACAAGGCACTGGCGGAGTTCTCCAACCGTGGCTGGATCCAGCTGCAGGGCCGCACCGTGATCCTCGTCGACCTGGACCGGCTCACCCACCGGGCACGCTGAGGCTCAGCCTCAGGCACCCACCTCCACGATCAGTTCCACCTCGACCGGGGCGTCCATCGGGAGCACGGCGACCCCGACGGCGGAGCGTGCGTGCACGCCCGCGTCGCCAAAGATCTCCTGCAGCAGGTCCGAGGCGCCGTTGATGACGCGCGGCTGGCCGGTGAAGGTCGCCTCGGAGGCCACGAAGCCGACGACCTTGACCACTCCGGAGATGTGGTCGATGCCGCCGGCCACGGAGGCAGCGGCGGCGACGGCGTTCAGGGCCGCCGCCCGCGCGGCGGCCTTCGCGTCGGCCTCGCTGACCAGGCCCTCACCCTCGCCGACCTTGCCGGTGTGCAGTAGCTCGCCCTCCACCAGCGGCAGCTGGCCGGCGGTGTAGACGACCTGCCCCTGGCGGACCGCCGGGGTGTAGGAGGCCACCGGCGGGACGACGTCGGGCAGCTCGATGCCGAGCGCGGCGAGGCGTTGCGAGGGCGTCACTGCTTCTCGCGCTTGAGGTAGGCCACCAGGCCGCTGTCCGGGCCCTGGATGACCTGGACGAGCTCCCAGCCGTCCTCGCCCCACTGGTCGAGGATCTGCTTGGTGGCGTGGATGATCAATGGAACGGTCGCGTACTCCCAGCGTGTCATGGGGCGATCCTACGCATCCGGACCTCCCTCGCGCCGCCGGCTGGACTCGCTCAGGGGCGTGCACCCACCGCTCGTGAGCTGCGGCGGATGCGGCGGACGCCGACGAACTCGTCGAGTTCGGCGGCGTCGAGCTCACCCAGGGTCGCCCACCAGGACTGCACGTCCGGTTCGTTGCGCAGCAGCGCACGGCGCTCGCGCTCAGTCATGCCACCCCAGACCCCGAACTGGATCCGGTTGTCCAGCGCGTCCACGAGGCACTCCAGCCGCACCGGACAGCGGAAGCAGATCTCACGCGCCTGTCGTTGCGCGGCGCCCTGGACGAACAGCTCATCCGGTGAGCGGGTCGCGCACGCTGCCCGGAGTGTCCAGTCTTCGTCGACGTTGGTACTCATTGCCCACCTCTCCACTGTGAGTGGCGGATCCATCACCGACGGCCTCGGGCGGGCCGCGGAGATCTCCCCCGAGATCTACCTGATGTCATCGCTCGTGGCACGGAGCCACTGCTGTGAGTTATACACCCGAATGTGGTATAGACGGAAGCCCTCCGCTCGGGTGTCTCACTCGGGGAAACGCTGGCGACGCCACGTGAGACCGGCCACTCCAGGGGGTGGACTGTAGGCGCTGTCAGCCCGGCATCGTACCCTTGGGCCATGGCTTCTCCCTCCGGGTCGACCTCCCGCACCGTCAACGTGGCGCAGCTGGTCTCGATGTTCCTGGCCTTCCTCATGGTGGCCGGCGTCGGTGGCGTGCTCTCGGCCGGCTTCATCATGCCCGCGGTGGCGACCGTGGGCGCGACGACGGATGCGGCCTCCCAGATGTTCGACGAACTGCCCACCGAGCTCGGCAGCGAGGAGCTCTCCGAGCAGACGGTCATCCAGGCCAGCGACGGCTCGGTGCTGGCCCGGTTCTACCTGGAGAACCGGATCGTGCGGCCGCTGGACCAGATCTCGGAGAACATGCAGACAGCCGTGATCGCGGTGGAGGACCGCCGGTTCTACGAGCACAGCGGCGTCGACCCCGAGGGTCTGATGCGCGCGGCGGTGCAGAACCTGGTCAGCCCGGACACCCAGGGCGGCTCCACCCTCACGCAGCAGTACGTGAAGAACGTGCTGATCGAGGCCGGACGGCGCGCCGAGGACGCCGACGCCATCACGGCGGCGACCGCCGCGACGCTGGGCCGCAAGCTGCGCGAGGCGAAGCTGGCGATCTCGCTGGAACAGCACCGCAGCAAGGATCAGATCCTCGAGGGCTACCTCAATATCGCCCAGTTCGGACCGTCGCAGTACGGGGTGGAGGCGGCCTCGCGCTACTTCTTCGGACACAGCGCCGCCGAGCTGACGATCGGGGAGGCGGCGCTGCTGGCGGGTCAGACACAGAGCCCGGCCGCGCACAACCCGGTGGTCAACCCGGAGAACGGTCAGAACCGTCGCGACACGGTGCTGGGCCTGATGCTGCGGCAGGGCGAGATCACCCAGGAGGAGCACGACGAAGCAGTCGCGGTCCCGGTCGAGGAGATGCTCGACCCGACGCCGACGCCCAACGGCTGCGACGCCGGTATCAGCACCTACTTCTGCGACTACGTCCGCTCCGAGATCCTCTCCAGCCCCGAATTCGGCGAGACGCAGGCCGACCGCTACCAGCTGCTGGTGCGCGGCGGACTCACCATCCGCACCACCCTCGACCCGGACATGCAGCAGCAGGCCTACGACGCGCTCGTGGCGAACATCCCGGTGGACGACTCCTCGGGCGTGGCCACCGCCACCTCAACCGTGGAGCCCGGCACCGGCCGGATCCTGGCCATGGCACAGAACACCCCGTACGGAGCGCCCTCGGACGAGAATCCACGGGCGACGCAGGTCAACTACAACGCCGACAACTCCCACGGTGGCTCGAACGGCTTCCAGACCGGGTCGGCGTTCAAGGCGTTCGTGCTCACGCAGTGGCTGATCGACGGGAATTCCCTCAGCGAACGGGTCGACGGCTCCCGCAACCAGTCCTTCCCGCGCTCGGATTGGAACTCCTGCCTGCCGCAATTCCTGCCGTTACCCAGCGACCCCTACGAGCCGCAGAACCTCGAAGGCGTCGGCACCGGGCCGATGACAGTCCTGGAGGCGACACGGCAGTCGGTCAACACTGCTTATGTCAACATGTCGAGCCAGCTCAACCAGTGCGACATCGCCGACACCGTGCAGCGGATGGGCTTCCATCACGCCACCGTCGACCCGGGCGAGCCGTACATCGATCCCGAAACCGGCGAGCCGTTCGGCGACTACTCGATGGCGATCAGGCCGTCGATGGCGCTCGGCGTCAACGAGGTGGCCCCCCTGACGATGGCCGCGGCGTTCGCCACCTACGCCTCCGGCGGGGAGTACTGCACGCCGGTCGCGATCGAAAGCGTCGTGAACGCCGATGGTGAGGAGCTGGAGGTCCCCGAGGCCGAGTGCGATCAGGTGCTCGAACCGCGGATCGCCAACGCGATGAACTACGCCCTGCAGGAAGTTGCCGGCCCGGGCGGGACGGGTGCGAACGCGCGACTCTCGGATCGACCGATCGCGGGCAAGACCGGGACCGCGAATGAGGACACGGCCGCCTGGTTCGTGGGCTACATCCCCCAGCTCGCCACCGCCGTCTGGGTCGGCCACTCCGAGGGCAGCGAGTCGCTGTTCAACGAGACCATCAACGGCGTGCAGCGCCAGTACTGGTACGGCGGCAATATCGCGGCGCCCATCTGGCAGGACTACATGTCTCAGGCCGTCAACGGCATGCCCGTCGAGACCTTCGAGGAAGCCGACGACCGCGAGATCCTCGGCGAGCGGCGTTCCGTGCCGAACGTGGTGGGCATGAATGCCGGCGCAGCAGCCGACGCGCTGGAGGATGCGGGCTTCAGGGCGCGCACCAGCGCGACCATCTACAGCGATAGTGTCCCCGCCGGCAACGTCGCCGGGACCAGCCCCGGCGCCGGTTCGCAGTTGCGACCCGGTTCGTCCGTCGGGCTGCTGATCAGCGAGGGCCGTCAACCCGAGCCAGAGCCGGAGCCGGACCAGGACGATGACGACAACGGCGGCGGATCGGACGACAACTCCGACGACGACGACGACTAGTCCGTGCGGATGCTGAGTTCCGGGCACGCCCGTCCGGGCCTGTCGACCGTCGGGCGATGGGCGGGCGGCCTCACCGCCCTGGGCGCCGGTGCACTCGCCTGGTCTCTCCTCGAGGCCAAGGCCTACACCGTGCGTGAGGTCACCGCGCCCGTCCTTGCCGCGGGCTCACCGGACCTGCGCATCCTGCACATCTCCGATCTGCACCTGCTGCCCCGGCAGCGGCGCACGGTCAGCTGGCTGCGCGGCCTGGCGGCCTGGGAGCCGGACCTGGTCATCAACACCGGTGACAACATGGCCCACCGTGATGCACTACCGACGGTACTGCGGGCGCTGGAGCCGCTGCTGGAACGCCCCGGGGCGTTCGTGCTGGGGTCCAACGACTACTACGCCCCCACGCCCAAGAACCCCGCTCGTTACCTGCTCCCCGATCCGCGGCGCCAGGACGACGCGCCCTCGCCCGAGGATCTCCCGGCACGCGAGCTCAGCCTCGCCTTCGCGGCGGCCGGATGGCGGGACCTGACCAACCGCAGGGACGGCATCGACCTCGGCAGCCACCGCATCGCGCTGGTGGGCGTGGACGACCCGCACCTGGACCGCGACCGCATGCCCGACCCACACGGCCCGTCCGGTGGCGCAGACCGCTCCCCCACCCTCCGACTCGGCGTCGCCCACGCGCCCTATCGGCGCGTCCTCGATGCCATGCACGCCGACGGCTGCGATCTGATCCTGGCCGGCCACACCCACGGCGGCCAGTTGTGCATCCCCGGCTACGGCGCCCTGGTGACGAACTGCGACCTCGACACGAGCAGGGCAAGCGGCCTGAGTGGCTGGCCGGGTGCCGCCGGCTCTGTCGGGTCCTCATCCCTCCACGTGAGCAACGGCATCGGGACCAGCCCGTACACCCCGGTGCGGTTCGCCTGCCGGCCCAGCGTGACCGTGCTGACGCTCACCGCGAACTGAGCGAGCCCAGCCCGCCGGTGTGACTGCGCACACAACGCCAGTTTCTCTCCGGCGCCCTCGCTCGGCTATGCTTGCCGGGCGCACACGGGGTGTGGCGCAGCTTGGTAGCGCGCTTCGTTCGGGACGAAGAGGTCGTGGGTTCGAATCCCGCCACCCCGACACGTGGAACGCTGGTAGGGCCCCGCCTGGGGCCACTACCAGCGTTCTTTGTCTGTGCGGACCCGTCGCTACTTCTGCGTCGTGACCGAGGCCGGGCTGGCCGGCTCCGCGCTGGTGCCCCGCCACCGGGAGATCACGCGCATCAGGTGGTAGATCCCGAGCGCGGCGGCGGTCCCCAGGGCGATGCCTTCGAAAGTCATCTGCCCGGCCACCCAGGTGAAGTTCGCGATACCGACCACGAGCGCGATCCCCGCGGTCGTCAGGTTCACCGGGTCGGAGAAGTCCACCTTGTTCTGCACCCAGATGCGCGCACCCAGGATCCCGATCATGCCGTAGAGCACGGTGCCGGCCCCGCCGAGCACACCGACCGGCACGGTGGCCACCAGCTCACCGAACTTCGGCGACAGGCTCAGCAGCAGCGCGAAACCGGCCGCCACCCAGTAGGCAGCCGTCGAGTAGACCTTCGTCGCGGCCATCACCCCGATGTTCTCGGCGTAGGTGGTCGTCCCCGATCCGCCGCCGGCGCCGGCCAGCGTGGTCGCGACACCGTCGGCCAGCAGCGCGCGGCCCATGACGTCGTCCAGATTCTCCCCGGTCATCGCGGCCACCGACTTCACATGCCCGACGTTCTCCGCGATCAGCACCAGCACCACCGGAACGAACAACCCCATGACCGCGAGGTCGAACTGGGGAGCGGTGAACTGCGGCAGGCCGAGCCAGCCGGCGTCGGCGACCTGCTCGAACACGACCTCCCCGCGCAGGACGGCGACGGCGTAGCCCACCGCCACACCCAGCAGGATCGCCAACCGGCCCAGCAGCCCTCGGAAGAGCACGGTGATCAGCACGATCGCGGCGATGGTGACCACCGCGGTCACGGGCGCCTGCTGGACGTTGTCCCACGCCGCCGGCGCCAGGTTCAGCCCGATCAGCGCCACGATCGTTCCGGTGACGATCGGCGGCATCACCACGTCGATCCATCGCGCCCCGGCCAGGTGCACCACCAGGCCGACCGCGGCGAGCAGCAGACCCACCACCAGCACGCCGCCGAGGGCCGAGGCCATGCCCTGCGAGGCGGTCGCCGCGCCGATCGGGGCGATGAAGGCGAACGAGGAGCCCAGATAGCTGGGCACCCGGCCGCGGGTGATAAGCAGGAAACCGACCGTACCGATCGCGGAGAAGAACAGCGTGGTCGCCGGGGGGAAGCCGGTGAGCAACGGCACCAGGAAGGTGGCGCCGAACATCGCCACCACGTGCTGGGCACCGATGCCGAGGGTGCGCGGCCAGCTCAGTCGTTGTCCCGGCGCCACCACCTCCCCCGGTGCGATGGTCTTTCCGTCCCGGTACAGGGTCCAGCTGCCCACGGTTCTCCCTCGTGTCGTCGCGCCACGCTCGTGGCCACGCCAGAGCGTAGTAGCCGGCTGCCCTCACGCTGGAATCCCGCCACGGGCGTGCGAGGATCGCTCTATGCCGGTCCCCGACTTCGTGCTCGAGCTGCGGCGCCATGTGGGCACGGCACCCCTGTGGCTCTCCGGCGTCAGCGCCGTGGTGCTCGATCCCGCCGGCCGCGTCCTGCTGGGCCGGCGCGCCGACACCGGGCGGTGGGCGGTGATCAGCGGCATCCTCGACCCCGGTGAGCAGCCCGCGGTCGCCGCGATCCGCGAGGTGGCCGAGGAGACCGGCGTGCGCGCCGAGGTGGAGGCGCTGGTCTCGGTGATCAGCGGGCAGGAGCTCACCTATCCCAACGGTGACCGCGCGAGCTACCTCGACCTGACGTTCCGTTGCCGCTACCTCGACGGCGCCGCGCACGTGGGCGACGACGAGTCCCTCGAGGTCGGCTGGTTCGCACCGGAGGCCCTACCCGCGGATCTGCAGCAGACCTCCCGTGAGCGCATCGCCGACGCGCTCGCCCACGACCCGGCGACCGGGCCACGGTTCATCCGCTGATCGAGCCCGCCCGGCGCGCCCGAGCGGCCGCCGCGAGCTCGGCCAGCACACCCTCGGTCACCTCCCAGGACATGCAGGCATCGGTCACCGACTGCCCGTAGGTCAGCCCCGACGGCGCTGGCTCCTGGCGCCCTTCGACGAGGAAGCTCTCCAGCATCACCCCGGCCACGTCACGCTCCCCCGCCGCGACGGCACCCGCGATCTCCGTGGCCACCTGCGCCTGGCGCACGTGGTCCTTGCCGGAGTTGCCGTGGCTGGCGTCGACCACCACACCCGAGCGCCCGACGCGCCCCAACCGGCCGGCCGCGTCGCGCACGTGCTCCGCGCCGTAGTTCGGACCGCGCCGCCCGCCCCGCAGGATCACGTGCGACTCCGGGTTGCCGGCGGTCTCCACCAGGGCGGCCCGCCCCTGCGCGTCCACGCCCAGGAATGCCTGGGGTGAGGCCGCGGCCACGGATGCGTCCACGGCCACCTGGAGGTCGCCGTCGGAGGAGTTCTTGAAGCCCACCGGCATCGACAGCCCGGAGGCGAGCTGGCGGTGCACCTGGGACTCGACCGTGCGCGCGCCGATCGCGCCGTAGCTGACGGTGTCGGAGATGTACTGCGGGGAGGTGGTCTCGAGGAACTCACACCCCGCCGGCACCCCGGCGGCGAGCACGTCCAGCAGCACCTGCCGGGCCAGCCGCAGGCCGCGCGGGATGTCGTAGCTGCCGTCCAGGCCCGGGTCATTGATCAGACCTTTCCAGCCAGTGGTGGTGCGCGGCTTCTCGAAGTAGACCCGCATGACGATCAGCAGGTCCTCGGCGTGCCGCTGAGCCGCGCCGGCGAGCCGGTGGGCGTACTCGATCGCAGCGGCCGGGTCGTGCACGCTGCACGGGCCGACGACCACCAGCAGGCGGTCGTCCTCACCGCGCAGCACCTGCGCAGTCTCGGCGCGGGTCCGGGCCACCAGCGCGGCGGAGGCGTCCGGCAGGGGCAGTGCGGCGAGTACCTCGCCGGGGGTGGGCAGCGGGTCCATCCGCAGCACCCGGAGGTCGTGGGTGCGTTCGGCGGTGGTGGCGGAAGCGGTCATCTGGTCCTCATCCCTCGTGATCAGGGGCGGACCCACCGCTGGTCCCGGAGCGCCCGCCTGATATGGCGAAGGCGCGGACCTTGTGGTCCACGCCTTGGTCGGCTCCGGTCGCGCGCGTCAGCAGGATGCGGCGGCCGGAGCCGACACAAACCAATACCAACGAACCGTGTGCATGATCCGAGACTAGCAGGGACCGCCGGTGCTCAGGCCCCCGGCACCTCCCGCTGGTCCGGGCCCACGTACTCGCCCAGCGGCCGGATCAGCGCATTGGCCTCCCGCTGCTCCATGATGTGCGCGGCCCAGCCCGTCACCCGGGAGGCGACGAACAGCGGTGTGAAGATCTCGGTGTCGAACCCCATCAGGTGGTAGGCGGGCCCGGCCGGGTAGTCGAGGTTGGGCAGGATGTTCTTGCGCTCGGTCATGGCGGACTCGAGCGCCTCGTACAACGCCCCGAGGTCGCGGCGGTCGTAGTGCTCGACCAGCTCGTCCAGCACCGCCTTCATCGTCGGCACGCGGGAGTCGCCGTGCTTGTAGACCCGGTGGCCGAAGCCCATGACCTTGCGCTTCTGGCCGAGGGCCTCCTCCAGCCATGCCTCGGCGCGGTCGGCGGTCCCGATCTCCGCCAGGACGGCCATCACGGCCTCGTTCGCACCTCCGTGCAGGGGCCCTTTCAGCGCACCGATCGCCCCGGTCACCGCCGAGTACATGTCCGCGAGCGTGGAGGCGATCACCCGGGCGGTGAAGGTGGAGGCGTTGAAGGAGTGCTCGGCGTAGAGGATCATCGAGACGTTGAAGGCGCGCTCGAGCACCGCCTCGGGCTCGGTCCCGAATGTCATCCACAGGAAGTTCGCGGCGTAGCTCAGCTCCTCGCGCGGTTCGACGAGCTCCTCGCCGCGGCGGCGCCGCTGGTCGTAGGCGACGATCGCGGGCAGCTGGGCGAACAGGTACATCGCCCGGCCCTCCTCCAGCCGGCGGTCGGTGAGGCCGTCCGGCCCGGCCAGGGTGCCGTCGAACGTGCCCAGCTGACTGACGGCAGTGCGCACCACGTCCATCGGGTGCGCCGTAGCGGGCAGGGAGTCGATCAGCACCTTGGTGCGCTCGTCCAGCGGCCGCAGCGACCGCTCCAGGCGCTGCGCCTGGGCGAGCTCGTCCGCCGTCGGCAGCTCGCCGTGAAGGAGTAGGTGCGCCACCTCCTCGAAGGAGCAGCGCGCGGCAAGATCCTGCACCGGGTAGCCCCGGTAGAGCAGTGAGTTAGTCTCGGGATTGACCTTGGAGATCGCGGTGGTGTCGACCACCACTCCGGCCAGACCCTTGTGGATGTCGCTCATCGGTCCTCCTTGACGTCGATGCTCAGCGGCCGCGGTAGACGGTCGCGTCGAACTCCTCATACCCGTCGTAGTCGACCAGCTCGTACAGCCGTGAGCGGGTCTGCATGCGTTCCACGAGCGCCTCCTGGGTGCCGTCGGACGCGATCCGGTCCAGCCCGTCCTCCACCGCGCCCATCGCCAGCCGCAGCAACGTCACGGGGTAGATGACGATCTGCACACCGGCGTCGGCGAGCTGACCGGTGGTGAACAGCTCGGACTTGCCGAACTCGGTCATATTGGCCAGCACCGGCACGTCCACGGCGCTCGCGATGGTCTCGAACTCGGCCAGGTCGCGCATGGCCTCGGGGAAGATGGCGTCCGCTCCCGCGTCCACCAGTGCCTTCGCACGCGCGACGGCGGCCCCCACCCCCTCCAGCGCCCGCACGTCCGTCCGGGCCATCACGAGGAAGGCGGGGTCGCGGCGGGCGTCGGCGGCGGCGGTGATCCGCTGGGTCGCGGTGGCGAGGTCGACGACCGACTTGCCGTCCAGGTGCCCACAACGCTTGGGGTTGACCTGATCCTCGATGTGACAGCCCGCCACCCCGGCGTCCTCGAGGGCCTGGACGGTGCGGGCGAGGTTGAGCACCTCCCCGAAGCCGGTGTCGGCATCGACCAGGGTGGGCAGATCGGTCATCCGGGCCACCTGCCCGGCCCGCGTGGCCACCTCCGACTGGGTGGTCAGGCCGATGTCCGGCAGGCCGAGATCGGCGGCGATCACCGCCCCGGAGACGTAGACCCCCTCGAACCCCTTCTCGGCGATCAGCCGAGCCGAGAGCGGGTTCATCGCGCCCGGGAAGCGCAACAGCTCTCCGCTGGCGAGTGCCTCCCGCAGGCGGGTGCGCTTCGCCGTCGGGGTCAGCGTCGAGTACAGCACCTAGAACAACCCCTTCGGGGTACGGACGGTGCCGAGCAGGCCGGGGCTCGCGGCCACCGTGAGCCCGACGACTTCCTCGGCGGTCAGGTCCGGCAACCGCTGGACCAGCTCGAGGAAGCGCGCGGACTCGGCCGGCTCCAGGACGCCGTCGGAGAGCGTGCGGAACTTCTCGATGTACTGGGCGCGGGCGAACGGCCGCGCCCCCAGGGGGTGGGCGTCGGCCATGGCGATCTCCTCGGTGAGATGACGCCCGTCGGTCAGGGTGATCTCCATGCGGCCACCGAACGCCTTCTCGGCGGGATCCTCGCTGTGGTAGCGGCGGGTCCACTGCGGATCCTCGGCGGTGGTGATCCGGTGCCAGAGCTGCACGGTGTCCGGGCGGGCGGCGCGCTCGGGGGCGTAGGAGCGCTCGTGGTGCCAGTCCCCGTCCTGCAGCGCCACGGCCACGATGTAGGGGATCGAGTGGTCGAGGGTCTCGCGGGAGGCATGCGGGTCGTACTTCTGCGGGTCGTTCGCCCCCGAGCCGATCACGTGATGGGTGTGGTGGCTGGTGTGGATGACGATCCGCTCGACATTGGCTGGATCGGCCAGCTCGGGGTGGGTGCGGTGCAGGCGGCGGGCGAGGTCGATGAGCGCCTGCGACTGGTACTCGGCCGAGTGCTCCTTGGTGTAGGTGCGCAGGATGCCGTTCTTCGGCTCTCCCGGCGCCGGCAGGCTGACCCGGTAGCGGGCCTCGGCGCCGTCCAGCAGCCAGGCGATGACGCCGTCCTCGCCCTCGTAGATCGGCACGGGCGAGCTCTGCCCGCGCATCGCCCGGTCGACGGCCTCCACCGCGACCTTCCCGGCGAAGGCGGGGGCGTAGGCCTTCCAGGTGGAGATCTCGCCCTTGCGGGACTGCCGGGTGGCGGTGGTGGTGTGCAGCGCCTGCCCGATCGCGTGGAAGATCGTGGTGGTGTCCAGGCCCAGCAGGGTGCCGATCCCCGCGGCGGCGCTCGGACCGAGATGGGCGATGTGGTCGATCTTGTGCCGGTGCAGGCTGATGCCGGTGACCAGGTCGACCTGGATCTGGTACCCGGTCGCGATCCCACGCACCAGCGCTGCACCGTCGGCTCCGGTGTGCTGGGCCACGGCGAGGATCGGAGGGATGTTGTCCCCCGGGTGGGAGTAGTCGGCCGCGAGATAGGTGTCGTGGAAGTCGAGCTCGCGCACCGCGACGCCGTTCGCCCACGCGGCCCACTCCGGGCTGACGCGCAGCTCGGAGCTGCGGCCGAACACGCACGCCCCCGGGTGGTAGGGGTGGGCGAGCGCCTGCCCGCGGGCGGCGACCACCGGTTCACGCAACAGCGAGGCGGCCGCGACGGCAGCGTTGTCGATGATGCGGTTGATCACCATGTCCACCACCTCGCCGGGCACGTCGGCCGGGTCGGTGGCCACCTCGGCCATCTTCCAGGCGAGCTGCTCGCGTCGCGGCAGGTTCTCGCTGCT
The DNA here is from genome assembly GCF_021049265.1 of Ruania suaedae. NCBI lineage: Bacteria > Bacillati > Actinomycetota > Actinomycetes > Micrococcales > Ruaniaceae > Ruania > Ruania suaedae. The sequence goes on along the minus strand of NZ_CP088018.1, from coordinate 436,466 downwards.
GGGGTGGACCCCCACCTCGTGGGTGATCGGCATCGATGGTCCTTCCGACGGCGGGCTCGGCCTGGCGCGCGGCACGCACCCCCTGCAATGTATCCACATCGGACGCCTGCCCGCCCGGTGATCGCCGACGCCACCCCGCCCTTGCGCGGGCTTACCCTGAGGGCATGCGCTCACCGCTCGACCGTCTTCCGGTCCTGGCTGTTCTCGTCACCGTGATCGCCGCCCTGGCCCTCCCGGCGGCTCCGGCCGCCGCGCACAGCGCGCTGATCTCCTCCGACCCGGAGGACGGCACCACCCTGGAGAGCCCGCCGGCCGAGCTGGTGCTCACGTTCAACGAGGACGTGCTCGAGATGGGCACCAGCATCGAGGTCACCGGTCCCGACGGGGCGGAGGCCTCCGACGGCGACCCCCAGCTGGACGGGCCCGCGGTCACCCAGCCGCTCACCTCGGACCTGCCGGCCGGAGAGTACTCGGTGGTCTGGCGGGTGGTCTCCGCCGACGGGCACCCGATCGACGGCGAACTCACCTTCACCGCCACCGCCGGGGCAGGCGAGGAGCCGCCCGAGGGCAGCGACGGCGAGACCGAACCGGCCGACGGCGAGCAGACGTCCGAAGCCGCCACGCCCACCGAGGACCCCACCGGCGCCGACGGCGACCCCTCCGGTGAGGAGTCGGCGACCACGACCGCGGCCCCGGATGAGGACCCGGCCGTTGCGGGCGCGGACGGCGCGGAGGGTGAGCAGGACGAGGGCCCCGGCGCCGGGCAGATCGCGCTCTTCGTGGTGATCGCGCTCGCCGTGATCGGCGGCGTCGCGATTCTGCTGATCCGCTTCCGGCGCCAGGGCTGAGCATGCGCACCGCCCCGATCGGCCAGGCCGAACAATGGCCGCGCCCGGACTGGGAGCGCCGGTTCCGGTCCCGCCGCTTCGGGTTGCCCGAGTGGGCGATGCTCGCCCCCGATCGGGCGGTGGTGGTCGCCAGTGTCGGTGGCACGCTCGAGGTGCACTCCTGGACACCCTCGACCGGCTCGCTGGTGCGCGCCACCGAGCGTCGCAACGGCACCACCGATGCCACCATCGATCCGGCCGGGCGGTGGATCTGGTGGTTCGACGACTCCGACGGCGACGAGTTCGGCCGGTGGCGGCGGCAGCGATTCGGGACCACCCCCACCCGCGACGCCGAACGACCGATCCCGCTGCCGGACGGCTACGACGCCGGCCTGCTGCTCGCCGAGGACGGGACCGTCGTCATCGGGCGCAGCGGTGACTTCGGCACCCAGATCCACACCCTCTACGTCGGACCGGCCGCCGCCGGCACCGACCCCCGGTTGCTGTACGCCCATCCGGAGTCCGCCGAGGCCGCGGCGCTGAGCCGGGACGGGAACCTGGTGGCGATCGAGCACTCCGAGCGCGGCGACGCCCGCCACCCGGCCCTGCGCGTGCTGCGGGTGGACACCGGCGGCGCGGTGGCCGACCTCGACGACGGCCCCGGCCACGGGCTGTCCGCGCTCGGGTTCGCCCCGCTGGCCGGCGACACGCGGCTGCTCGTGCGGCACGAGCGCACCGACCTGGGCCAGCTGCTGGTCTGGGACGTCGCCACGTCCGTGGTGCGCCCGATCGACCTGGGCCTGCCCGGGGAGGTGGCGGATGCGCAGTGGTACCCGGACGCGCGCGGGTTGCTGGTGGCCGTCGACCACGAGGCCAGGACGCTCACCTACCGCTACGACGTGGTGGACGGGACCGTACGGCAGGTGGGGGCCGCCGTCGGGACGGTCTCGGGCGCCACGGCGCGTCCGGACGGTGAGGTGTGGCTGGCCCGGTCCTCGGCTGCGGAGCCCAGGGACGTGATCGCGGCCTCGACGGGCGCGAGCCTGGTGGATCTGGGCGGCAAGCACGTCCCGGGGTCGGTACCGGTGGAGGACGTCTGGGCCGACGGACCGGGTGGGCTCGTGCACGCCCTGCTGCGGCGGCCCGAGGGCGTCGAGGAGCCCTATCCGGTGGTGGTGGAGGTGCACGGCGGGCCGACGTGGCACGAGTCCGACTCGTTCAGCCCGTACGCGGCCGCCTGGATCGATCACGGGTTCGCGGTGCTGAGCGTGAACTACCGCGGCTCGACCGGATACGGCAACGCCTGGCGGGACGCGCTGGAGGGCCGCGTCGGGCACACCGAGCTCGAGGACGTCGCAGCGGTGCACGAGGCGCTGGTGCAGGCCGGGGTGGTGGACCCGCAGCGGTCGGTGCTCGCGGGCGCCTCGTGGGGCGGGTACCTGACGCTGCTTGGCCTGGGCACTCAGCCCGAGCGGTGGGCGCTCGGGGTGGCGGGTGTGCCGGTGGCCGACTACGTCGCCGCCTACGAGGACGAGATGGATGGGCTGCAGGCGTTCGACCGGTCACTGTTCGGCGGCTCGCCCACCGAGGTCCCCCAGGCCTACGCGGATGCCTCGCCGATCTCGTACGTGGGCAAGGTTCGCGCGCCGGTGCTGATCCTGGCGGGCCGGAACGACCCGCGCTGCCCGTTCCGGCAGATCGAGAACTACGTCGAGATGCTCCGCTCGCACGGCGGCGAGGTGGAGACCTACCTCTACGACGCCGGGCACGGGTCGGTCGTCGACGACGAGCGGGTCCGTCAGATGCGGGCCGAGCTGGAGTTCGTGCTGCGGCGCCTCGCCTGATCCCGGCGCGGCTGCTAGCGGCGGAGCCAGGCGGTGGTGGAGCCGGGGAGATGGCCCTCCGCCGTCAGCGGGCTGCTGGTCAGCAGCACCTCACCGGCCGGGAGCACGACGGCGTCCGCTCCGAAGTTCGTCACGCTCATCCAGCCGTTGGGCCGGGTGAAGGCGAGCACCTGGTCCTCACCCGTGTCCAGCCACTCCAGGGTCTCCTCGGACTGTAGCCGGCTGCGCAGTGCGAGCGCCTCCCGGTACATCGTCAGGGTGGATCCGGGCACACCGTCCTGCGCCTGCACGGAGTAGCTGCCGAACCACTGCGGCTGCGGCAGGTCGGGCTCGGCGGAGCCGAAGCCGAAAGAGACGCCGTCGGTGGTCCAGGGCAGCGGCACCCGGCATCCGTCGCGGCCGATCTCCGCGCCCTCGGTGCGGAAGAACGTCGGGTCCTGACGGCGGCCCGCGGGGATGTCGGGCACCTCGTGCAGCCCGAGCTCCTCCCCCTGGTAGAGGTAGGCCGATCCGGGGAGCGCCAGCTCGAGCAGGGTGGCCGCGCGGGCGCGGCGTAGCCCGAGCTCGTGGTCGAGCACCGGATCGGTCCCGCCGGTGCGCAACCAGGCCGAGCCGGCCTTGCGCTCGTCCCCCGCCCGCGGCGGCAGACCGTACCGAGTGGCGTGACGGACGACGTCGTGGTTGGAGAAGACCCAGGTGGTCGAGGAGCCGGACTCGGTGGCGAGCTCGAGGTTGAAGGTGATGATCTCGCGGAACTGCGCGGCGTCGAAGTCGGCCTCGAGCAGGTCGAAGTTGAAGGCCTGGCCCAAGCCGTGCGCGCTCGCGTACCGCCAGCGCCGGTCGGCCGGCACCCACGCCTCGGCCACCGCGATGCGGGGCGGGTCGTAGGAGTTGAACACCTCGCGCCACTCGGCGTAGATCTCGTGCACCTCGTCGCGGTCCCACATCGGGTGGGTGCCGTCCTGCGGCATCGCATCCAGTGCCTGCTGGCTCGGCAGCTCGGCGGGCAGGTCCTTGGCGAGCCCGTGCGCGACGTCCACGCGGAAGCCGTCCACCCCGCGTTCGGACCAGAACCGCAGCGTGTGCAGGAAGTCGGCGCGTACCTGCGGGTTGTCCCAGTTCAGGTCCGGCTGCTCCTTGGCGAAGAAGTGGTGGTACCACTGCCCGTCGGCCACCTGGTGCCAGGCGGGCCCACCGAAGGTGGAGCCCCAGTCCGAGGGCGGCTCTGCGCCGTCGGGGCCCGTGCCGTCCCGGAAGATGTAGCGGTCGCGCTCGGGCGAGCCCTTCGGGGCGGCCAGGGCGGCCTTGAACCACTCGTGCCGGTCGGAGGTGTGATTGGGCACCAGGTCCACGATCAGCCGGATCCCGGCACCGTGGAGGGCAGCGACCATCTCGTCGAAGTCCGCCAGCGTGCCCAGCTTCGGGTCGACGTCGCGATAGTCGTCCACGTCATAGCCACCATCGGCCAGCGCCGAGGGGTAGAACGGGCTCAGCCAGACGGCGTCGATCCCCAGCGCACTGAGGTAGCCGACCTTCTCGGTCACCCCGCGCAGATCGCCCAGGCCGCTGCCGTCGGAGTCGGCGAAGGCCCGTGGGTAGATCTGGTAGACCGCGGCCTGCCGCCACCACGTGGCATCGGCGGACAGGGCCGAGGGGGTGAGGTCGCTGGACTGGGTGTGCGTCATGAGGGTGGTGCTCTACCTTCTAGTCGGTTCGGCTGGGTCGCCTGGCATGGCCGAGAGTCGCCGTACGAGAAAATCTAGCACCTAGATTTATCCAGCGGATCATGGCCCGGAGGTCCACTACAGTCGCAGAATGCTCCCTCCGGTCTCGGCCTCGCAGCACTGGCGCCGCAGCAATGCGGCCACGGTGCTGCGCAGCGTCTGGCACGGAACCGCGTTCACCGCGAGCGACGTCATCGCCACCACCGGGTTGACGAGATCGACTGTCCTGGGTCTGTGCGACGAGCTGGTCGAGCGTGGCTGGATCACCGAGCTCGAGGACGCCCGCAGCGCAGGCACCTACCGCAAGGGGCGGCCGGCACGACGCTACGCGTTCGCCCCTCGCGCCGGCTACGTCGTCGGGGTGGATGCCGGGGTGCACCGGATCACGGCGGCAGTGGCCGATCTCGGGGGAACGCACTGCGGCGACGCCGAGATCCAGATGGACGAGACCGCGGCGGCGCCGCGCCGCGAGGCAGTGGTGGCGGCGTTGGACCAGGCACTGGAGCGTGCCGGCATCGGCCAGGACCAGGTGCTCATCGTCGTCACCGGGGTTCCCGCCCCGATCGACTCCCACGGCGCCACGCCCGCCGGCCACGACTTCTGGCACCGGATGAACCCCGGGCTCGCCGACGCGCTCGCCCGTCCCGGACGCTCGATGGTCATCGAGAACGATGCCAACCTGGCGGCCGTCGCCGAGGGAGCGATCGGGGCCGGTTCCGGCCTGGACTCCTTCGCCGTGCTTCTCTCCGGCGAGCGGTTCGGCGCCGGCCTCATCGTGGACGGCGAGCTCCTGCGCGGACGCGGCGGTGGCGCCGGAGAGCTGCGCCTGCTCAGCCTGGTGGAGGGAGTCGGCGGACCGGAAGGGCTGGCACACGTCGCTCGGGAGATGGCGCGAGACGCCATCGCGGCCGGCACGGTCCCGGTCGATTCGGCGTTGCTGAGGGCCGGTTCCCAGGGCCCCGACGCCGAGCACGTGTTCGCGGCCGCACTGAACGGCGACCCGCTCGCCACCGCCATCGTGGCCCGCCTCGCGGACCGGCTGGCGCGGGTGTGCGCCGTGATGGCGACCATGCTCGACCTCGACCGCGTGGTGGTGGCCGGCGCGATCGCACCGGCGGCAGAGCCGGTGGTCGCCCAGGCCACGGAGCTGCTACGGGAGTACACCCATCCGCCGCACCCCACGATCACCGCGTCCACGCTCGGGGCGGACGTCGTTCGGACGGGTGCACTCCAGCGAGCGATCGCGCTCGTGCGCGCCGACCCGCTCGGGCTACCTGGGAGTCTGGCGCGCCAGGGCGATGGATAGCGGCCCCGGTGCTCGGGTCACTTCCGATGGACCAGCGCACGGGTGGTAATCAGCAGGCCCAGCGCAGTCCAGAGCGCCAGCACCAGCAGATCGCGCCCGTCGGCGGTGAAGACGTCGGACGCGATGCTCGCACGTATGAGATCCCCCGCGGGCTGGATGGGCAGGATCGCGTGCAGGGTCTGGAACCAGTCCGGCAGCTCACTCGCCGGGAAGGTGATCGGCGAGAACAACAGCACGAGGAACACCAGGACCTGCGAGACCAGTTGGGCCACCATCGCCGGCAGGGTCACTGCGATCGCGTATCCGACGCTGGTCGCCATCGTCGTCACCAGCAGCGAGGCGAGGATGAGCAGCGGCCAGTCGAAGGAGAACGTCAGGCCGTAGCGCAGCCACGCCACGAGGAGGCCGATGGCCACCCCCGGCAGCGCGATGAGCGTCCACACCACGAGGTCCACCAGCAGCAGTAACGGCCGCGACACGGGCAGTGCGCGCTGGTAGTCCAGCGCACCGGACGCCCGGGCGCGGGAGACCCCCTGGGGGACGATGACAAGACCGATGGTCAGGAGCAGGATGGTCGGCGTGCCGGAGGACAGCAGGAGGGCACTGTCCGGCGTGATGTCCGGGATCAGGAATCCGAACCCGAGGATCACCCCGGCGGCCAGCATGGCCTGGACGACGACGATGAGCGGCAGCATCGCGCCGATCGTCGCCAGCGACCAGCGCAGCAGGGTGGCGAAGCTGCTCCACAGGCCCACCTGGACCGGCGCGATCGGCTCGAGTCTCACGTCGGGGGATACGGGCGCGGTAGCTGGGGATTCAGGCATCGGTACTCTCCTGACTGGTCGATGGGGCGGGGGCAGCGTCCTCGGTGAGAGCCAGGTAGGCGTCCTCGAGCGTCGCCGGCGCGAGCGAGAAGCCCTCGATCCGGTCCTCGGCGTGCTCGGCGGTGGCCCAGGACACGGCGGCTGCGGCCTCGCCGGCCGCGACCGTCAGCAGGGTGCGCCGTCCGGTTCTGACGCGGCGCAGCACCGCAGGGCCCAGACCATCCTCGGACGGGTCCACACCATCAGGCGGAAGCTGGAGTTCCAGGCGCAGGTCGCTGTCCTGGGTCCCTCGCAGCCGGGCAGGCGATCCGTGGGCGAGGAGCCGGCCCCGATCGAGAATGACCAGCTCGTCCACGATCCGCTCAGCCTCGGCGACGTTGTGGGTGACGAGCAGCACGCCACTACCCCGATCCCCGCGGCGGCGCACGGCATCCCAGAGCAGGCGGCGCCGGGAGGCATCGATGTCGTTGGTGGGCTCGTCCAGGATGAGCAACGGGGTGGGAGCCGCCACGGCCATGGCGAAACCCGTGAGCCGTCGGATCCCACCGGAGAGGCCTCCGCCCTCCGGCAGAGCGCGCCGGTCCAGCCAGGGGCCGATGTCGAGCTCGTCGGCCACGTTCGCGGCCGCCGCACGAGCATCGCGGGAGGAGAGCCCGCGCAGACGGCCGGCGATCTCGATGGCTGCACGCGGGGTGAGTCCGTCGATGGGGGCTTGTGCCTGCGGCTGAAGGGCGACGTGGCGACGCGCCGTGGCCGGATACCGCACGGCGTCGGCGCGCCCCACCCGGATCTCACCGGCGTCAGGCTTCAGCAGGCCCACCACCTGGGAGACCAGCGTGGTCTTTCCTGCCCCGTTGTGACCCAGCAGCCCGACGACCTCGCCGGCACGGACGCGCAGCGAGATGCCGTCATTGGCGAGAACATCTCCGTAGCGGCGGGTCAGGCCGGCGACGCTCAGCACGTCGCGACCCGAACCACCATCCCGGATACCGTTGGTATTCATGTACCGACAGTATCTGGATACTGTCGGTACATCAAGATCGTGGCTCCTCTACCCTGGAAACATGACCCAGCTTCCGGATCCTCTCTCCCGCCGGGACCGGCAGCGGCAGACGCGCGAGGCATTGATCTTCGCGGCCCGCAGCGTGTTCGCCGAGGACGGATTTCATGCGGCGAGTCTGGACCGGATCGCGCGCGAGGCCGGCTTCTCGAAGGGGGCCGTGTACTCGAACTTCGAGGGGAAGTCCGGCCTGTTCCTGGCCGTCATGGACGCGAATCTCGAACTCGCGGAAGCCGATCTGGACGATCCGTTCGAGCGGACGTCGAACCCGGCCTCCACCGGAAAGGACGTCGCGGAGCGCGAGGGCTACCCACCAGGGGCCACCCAGGGCTTCGCGCTGGCCACGCTGGAGTTCATCGCCAGCGCAGCGCGCGACGAGACGGTCGCAGCGCAGTTGCATGAGCGCCTCGCGGCGGTTCTCGCCTACTACAGTGCGATCGCGCAGAAGGGCCGCGCCGATGACGAGACGCTGACTGTCTCGGAGGTGGGCACGCTCCTGGCGGCGCTGGATCAGGGTGCCGGCCTGATCCTGCTGGCCGGCGACATCGCGCCGGATCCCGACCTGTTCAACGCGGGGATGCGTCGCCTGGTCGACCCGGCGCGAGCCCTGACCGAGCGCGCACCGGAGGCGTGAGCTGCAACGCAGAACGCCCGCCGATCGGGCCGCTGTCAGCGACTCGATCGACGAGCGTTCATCGCGTGGAGATGCGGGTTCCGCGTGTGCTCAGGCGGGAGCGCCCTGCTTGGCGGCCACCAGCTCGGCCACCTGGATCGCGTTCAGCGCGGCGCCCTTGCGCAGGTTGTCCCCGGCGATGAACAGGGCGAGACCACGTCCGTCCGGCACGCCCGGATCCTGGCGCAGGCGTCCCACGAAGGTGTCGTCCTGACCCGCGGCGAGCAGCGGCGTCGGGACGTCGGCCAGCTGCACCCCCGGTGCGCCGGCCAATAGCTCCTCGGCGCGCTGCGGGCTGAGCGGGCGCTCGAACTCGGCGTTGACCGAGAGAGCGTGACCGGTGAAGACCGGAACCCGCACACAGGTGCCGGAGACCAGCAGCTCGGGCAGACCGAGGATCTTGCGGGACTCGTTGCGCAGCTTCTGGTCCTCGTCGGTCTCGCCGGACCCGTCGTCGACGAGGCTGCCGGCGAGGGCGACCACGTTGTAGGCGATGGGGGCGACGTACTTGACCGGATCGGGGAAGCTGACGGCCGACCCGTCGTAGGTCAGGGCGGTGGTGTCCTGGTCGGCGGTGCCACGCACCTGGCTGTCGAGCTCCTCCACCCCGGCGAGCCCGCTCCCCGAGACTGCCTGATAGGTGGAGACGATCAGCCGTTGCAGCCCGGCTTCGGCGTGCAGCACCTTCAGCGCCGGCATCGCGGCCATGGTGGTGCAGTTCGGGTTGGCGATGATGCCCTTGCGGGCCTCATCGATGGCCTCGGGGTTGACCTCCGAGACCACGAGCGGCACGTCCGGATCCATCCGCCAGGCGGAGGAGTTGTCCACCACGACGGCACCCGCCTCGGCGAAGCGGGGGGCCTGCGCCTTGGAAGTGGATCCGCCCGCGGAGAAGAGCGCGATGTCGATGCCGCTCAGGTCCGCGGTGGCGGTGTCCTCGACGACGATCTGCCGGCCACGCCACTCCAGGGTGGTGCCGGCCGAGCGCGCGGAGGCGAAGAACCGGAGCGAGTCGACGGGGAAGTCGCGCTCGTCGAGGAGCCGGCGCATGACTGCCCCGACCTGACCGGTGGCGCCGACGACGGCGACGTTGACGCCCATCAGCGGCCCGACCCGCCGTAGACCACGGCCTCGACCTTGTCCGCGTCCAGCCCGAACGCGGTGTGCACCGCGCGCACCGCCTCGTCGACGTGCTCGCTCCGGGTGACCACGGAGATCCGGATCTCGGAGGTGGAGATCATCTCGATGTTGATCCCGGCGTCACGCAGCGCGCCGAAGAGCTTGGCGGAGACGCCCGGGTGGGAGCGCATGCCGGCGCCGACGAGCGAGATCTTGCCCACGCCCTCGTCGTACTGGACCTCCTGGTAGCCGTACTCTGCGGCGAGCGCCTGCAGCGCGGCGCGGGCCTGCTCGCCCTGCTCGTGCGGGAGGGTGAAGGAGATGTCGGTGACGCCGGAGCGGTGCGCCGAGACGTTCTGCACGATCATGTCGATGTTCACGCCGGCAGCCGCGACGGCCTCGAACAGCTGAGCGGCGCTGCCGAGCACGTCGGGCACGCCCAGGACCGTGATCTTGGCCTGGGAACGGTCGTGAGCGACGCCGGAGATGAGCGGTTGTTCCATGGATCCTTCTTCCTGGTCGGTGACGAGCGTCCCGTTGTGCTGGGAGAACGAGGAGCGGACATGGATCGGCACGCCGTGGCGGCGGGCGAACTCCACGGCGCGTAGGTGCAGGATCTTGGCACCGTGCGCGGCCATCTCGAGCGTCTCCTCCATGCTGATGCGGTCGATGCGCCGTGCGGAGGGCACGATCCGCGGATCGGCCGTGAACAGGCCGTCCACATCGGTGAAGATCTCGCAGACCGAGGCGTTCATCGCGGCGGCCAGGGCCACGGCGGTCGTGTCCGAGCCGCCACGCCCCAGCGTGGTGACGTCGTTCGTCTCCTCGGTGACCCCTTGGAAGCCGGCCACGATGGCGACGGCGCCGGAGTCGAGCGTCTCGAGGATACGGCTCGGGTTGACTGTGACGATGCGCGCGTTGCCGTGCGAGGTGTCGGTGATCATCCCGGCCTGCTGGCCGGTGAACGCCTGCGCGTCGACGCCCAGCTCGTGGATGGCCATCGAGAGCAGGGCCATCGAGATCCGCTCACCCGCGGTGAGCAGGATGTCCATCTCCCGAGAGGGGGGCGCAGAGGAAACCTGATCGGCCAGGTCGAGCAGCTCATCGGTGGTGTCGCCCATGGCGGAGACCACCACCACTACGTCGTTCCCGGCCTGCTTCGTCTCGGTGATCCGTCTCGCCACGCGCTTGATGCTGTCGGCATCCGAGACGGATGAACCACCGAACTTCTGGACGATGAGTGCCACTGGGCGCTCCGGGGGGTTGGGATCAGAGGCAAAAGCAAACGGTTCATGATACCCGGGCCGCACCGGCCGGCTCCGTGCTCGTCCGGATCCCGATACCTCGCCCGACCCAGGTCGGGCCCGGCCGGGCGCCCGACGGAGGTCATCGCCCGTGCGCCACGTCCCACCCGAGTTTGACGATCAGCACGCTCACGACGAGCACGAAGGCGATCCGGATGAATCGGCTTCCTCGTGCCACAGCCGTGCGGGCGCCGACGTAGGCACCGAGCATGTTCGCCAGCCCGAGGGCGAGCCCGATCCCCCACAGCACGGCGCCGTGGGGGACGAAGAAGATCAGTGCGCCGAGGTTCGTGGCGAAGTTCACGATCTTCGCCAGCGCGGTGGCAGGCAGGAACGCGTACCCGAGCACGCTGACCAGCCCGATGACCAGGAACGAGCCGGTACCGGGACCGAGCAGACCGTCGTAGGCGCCGATTCCTGCTCCGAGCAGCATCGCCGCGCCGTAGTGGTGGTTGCCGCTCCAGCGCAGCTCGGTGGACACCCCCACCTGGGGCCGCAGCACCGTGTAGACCGCGACGGCGACCAGCACGACGATGATGATGGGTTTGAACGCCTCCGCCGGGATGTTCGCCGCCAACGCCGCTCCCCCGATGGCGGCGAGCAGTGCCGCCAGGGCCGTCGGAGCCGCGGTCCGCATGTCCGGATGGACCCGCCGGTAGTAGGTGATCGAACTGGTGGAGGTGCCCATGATGGAGCCGACCTTGTTCGTCGCGAGCGCCTGGACCGGGCTGATCCCGGGGACCAGCAACAGCGCCGGCAGCTGGATCAGGCCACCGCCACCCACGACGGCGTCGACGAATCCGGCGGCGAGGCCGGCGAGGACCAGCAGGAACAGCACCCAGACGGTGATCTCCAGCCCACCCGACCCCGGCAGCGAGATCGTCGCATCGGCCAGCTCGGCCAGACCACTCATCGGGTCATCCGGGTCAACCGGTCATCCGCGGGAGGGGTCGACCGTGCCGGCAGCGTCGTCGGCCGCGTGCAGGGCCTCGAACTTGGCCTCGCCGGCGACGTCGGGGTCGACGTCCAGGCGCAGGTGGGAGATCAGCCCGAGCAACACCCGGGTCGCGGCCGCGGCGCGCTCGCCCCAGTCGGAGAGATAAGAGAACTGCCACCACCACAGCGCCTCGGAGAGGTTCCCGGCCCGCTGGTGGTTGAGGCCGACCAGGAGGGCCTGGGCGATGTCGGTGAGGTCGTTGCTCAGACTTCCCTCGCTCACCTCACCGCTGACCAGCGGGTCGGAGACCTCGTGGTAGTCGTCGATCCCCTCGAGCAGGTTCACCAGGGACAGCCGCAACGGCTCGACGTCGGGATCCGGGCCGTCGTCGGGCTCGAATCTGCTGGCCGGGACCACATCGACGATCGCGCCGAGGCGCGCCCCGGCGGCGGTGAGGTCGGAGGTGGCCAGCAGCAGCAACGGGATGGCCGCATCGGGGGTGGCGCCGGAGGCCACCTGGCGCACCGTCTCGATGTACCGCTCCGCGGCGGCGGCCGTGGCCCCACCGAGGGCCTGCAGGTCGGAGTCGAGCTCCAGCTGATCAGACATCGATACTCCTCCGGCCCTCGAACGCCCGGCCGAGCGTGATCTCGTCGGCATACTCCAGGTCTCCTCCGACAGGCAGTCCGGAGGCGAGCCGGGAGACCACGATACCCATCGGCCGCAGCATCCGCGTGAGGTAGGTGGCGGTGGCCTCACCCTCGACGTTGGGGTCGGTGGCGATGATGACCTCGGTCACCTCCCCGTCGGCGAGGCGTGTCATCAGCTCGCGGATGCGCAGGTCGTCCGGGCCGACGCCGTCGATCGGATTGATGGCGCCCCCGAGCACGTGATAGCGACCCCGGTACTCGCGCGTGCGCTCGATCGCCACCACGTCCTTGGCCTCCTCCACCACACACAGCAGCGCACCGTTGCGGCGCGGGTCGCGGCAGATGCGGCAGCGGTCCTCCTCGGAGACATTGCCGCAGATCTCGCAGAACCGCACCCGGGCCTTGACCTCGGTGAGGGCAGTGGCCAGGCGGTGGACGCGTTCGGTGTCGGCGGCGAGGATGTGGAAGGCGATGCGTTGTGCGCTCTTGGGGCCGACCCCGGGGAGCTGGCCGAGCTCGTCGATCAGCTCCTGGACGACACCGTCGTACGCGCTCACTGCTCACTCCCATCCGGGTGTTCGACGATCTCGTCGATGACAGTACCGCCCAGCAGTCGCGCCACGAGCGGCGCTCCCACGAGACCGGTGGACTCGATGTCGGGATCATCCGGGCTCGGGGAGTCCTCCTCGAGTTCCGAGGGTGGACTGTGCGCCCCGGCGAGGGCATCGGCTCCCGGCGGGTGCGCGCCGGTCGTGGCTGCCTGGCGCGCCGCGGCGAACGCCTGGTCGCGCGGTGACGCCCCGGCGTCCACCGGTGAGGGGGCGGGCGAGGACGTTCCGGCCGCCTCCGGCGTGGGCCGAGGGCCGGCGTACTGGCTGGGCGGCTCCTCCTCCGGTGGCGGCGGTTCCTCGTCCCAGCTCGGCGGAGCAGGCGGGAGGTCGGGCCAGCCGTCGGCCGGTGCAGGCCCTGGGTCGGCCTCCGCATCGGCGGCATCGTCGGACTCAGACGAGGAGCCATGCCCGGCCCGCGGTTCACGCCCGCTCTGCTCGGGCACGTCCCAGGGGGGCGCATCGTCGGCGCGGGAGGCGCCGGCGGGTGGCGTCACGCCCGCACGGGGCTGCCGCTCGGCGGGCGGCCCGGTCGGTGCCTGCCCTGTCGGTCCCTGCCCGGTCGGTGCCTGCTCCGCTGCGGGCGTGCCCCAGTCGCTGGAGGTCGGGGCGGGCGGGGTCGATGCTCCGCCGCCGGCGGCGGGCGCAGCACTGTCCGTGACCACCGCGTCGATGCGCACCTCGAGTCCGAGGGTCTCCTGCAGGGACCGGGCCACGAAGTCCGCGTGGGGACCGTTGCGGAAGGTCGAGGCCAGCCCGGAGGTCGAGAACCCGAGGGTCAGGGTGCTCGACGTGAGGTCGACCACCTGGGCGTCCTGCGAGATCAGCGCCCAGCTGATGCGCTTGAGACGTGCCAGTGTCTCGAGGACCTCCGGCCACCGGCGGCGGACCCCATCCGCCGTCATCCCGGCCGCGGTCGACTCCTCGGCCGGTGCGGTGACCGTTCGAGCCGCCTGCTCCTCGTCCTGGCCCCCGGGCGTCGTCAGGGGCGTCTTCTCCTCGCTCACGGGAGCGGGCGCGAGGGTCGCAGGCTGCTCCGGAGCAGGAATCGCGGCGACGGGTGCGTCGGCGGGGGGCTCATCGGTAGGGGTCTGCGGGCTCGAGTCGTCCCCGTTCGCCGGGGGTGGGGTGCTCGAAGCCGTGGGCACCGGTGGGCGAGGCTGCTCCTCAGCCGGGGCGCGTGCGGGGGGCGTCGCGGAGGCCGGCGGGGAGGCCGGCGGGGAGGCCGGCGCGGCAGCGACTCCGCCCGCGAGTGCACCTTCGACCCGGTCGAGCCTGGCGCCGAAACCCTCGGTGCCGTCGTCGGCCGCCGGGAGCAGCAGCCGCGCGCAGAGCAGTTCGAGCTGCAGCTGCGGGGAGGTGGCGCCGGTCATCTCCGTCAGGGCCTCGTTGACCAGGTCAGCGCTCCGGGAGAGGGTGGCCGCGCCGAGATGGCCGGCCTGCGCCTGCATCCGCTGCAGCTGGTCCTGCGGGACGGCCCGCAGCACGGACGCGGCGTGCTCACCGGCCGCCCTGACCACGATCAGGTCGCGCAGCCGCTCCAGCAGGTCCTCGACGAAGCGTCGAGGCGCGTGACCGGTCCCGATGACGCGGTCGATCACACGGAACAGGCTCCCGCCGTCCCGGGCGGCGAGCGCCTCCACGGTGTCATCCAGGAGGGTGCCGTGGGTGAATCCGAGCAGGGCGACGGCGCGCTCGTAGCCCACGACGCCGTCGGCGGCCCCGGCGATCAACTGGTCGAGCACCGAGAGAGAGTCGCGCACCGATCCGCCGCCGGCCCGCACCACGAGCGGGAGCACGCCGGAGTCGATCTGCACGTGCTCGGCAGTGGCGAGGCTCTCCAGGTAGGCGGTGAGGCGGTCGGGCGGGACCAGCCGGAAGGGGTAGTGGTGCGTGCGGGACCGGATCGTCCCGATCACCTTCTCCGGTTCGGTGGTGGCGAAGACGAAGATGACGTGCGGCGGCGGTTCCTCCACCAGCTTGAGCAGCGCGTTGAAGCCCTGCGGTGTGACCATGTGCGCCTCGTCGATGATGAAGACCTTGAAACGGTCCCGGGCGGGGGCGAACGCTGCCCGCTCCCGCAGCTCGCGCGCATCGTCGACGCCGCCGTGGGAGGCAGCGTCCATCTCCACCACGTCCAGCGAGCCCGGTCCTCCGCGGGCGAGCTCGGTGCAGCTGTCACACCGCCCGCACGGCGTGGGAGTGGGCCCCTCCGCACAGTTGAGGCACCGCGCCAGGATCCTGGCCGATGTCGTCTTTCCGCACCCGCGGGGCCCGGAGAACAGATAGGCGTGGTTGATGCGATCGGAGCCGAGCGCAGCCATCAGCGGCTCGGTGACGTGTTCCTGACCGATCACGTCAGCGAACGTCTCGGGCCGGTACCGGCGGTACAACGCAGTGCTCACCCGACTCACAATAGGCCGCGGCACCGACATCGCGTCCACCAGGGTGGATCGGAGCATGAAAGGACCCCCCGCACACCCGCCAGAGCTCACCTGCCCTTGCTGCCTTCCGGCCCTGGGGGAGTTCAGCGAGATGACGCCGCACGAGGGGTCGGCCACCACTGTACCGTCCACGCGCCGGTGCCGGAGCACCCGTACGCCGGAGCAATGGGGGCCCGGAGCGGCCGCTGCTCGCCGGTGGTACCCGTCACACCGGGCGAGTTCGTCTTGCCGCTGCCGAACCGCTACCCTGGAGGTCGCCTTGGAGGATTCGCCTAGTGGCCTATGGCGCACGCTTGGAAAGCGTGTTGGGTGCAAGCCCTCGGGGGTTCGAATCCCCCATCCTCCGCCAGATGTCTGAAGCCCCGACCACGCTTTTCGGTCGGGGCTTCAGACATGTATCGGACACTGCGGATTCGGGAGGCCTCCGCAGCGGAGCGAGGAAGGCCGGCTCCCCCATCCTCCGCCACGGCGCAGAGCCCTCAGCCACGCATGTCGGCTGGGGGCTCTTCGCCGTATTGGACACTGTGGGATTCGGGAGGAGGAGCGAGGGACGAGCGACGACGGCTCCCCCATCCTCCGCCAGATGTCTTCGACGCTGTGGCATCCATGCGGCCTGCTCTACGTGACCGGAACGACACGGCTGCGCAGATCTGCGGCAGGATGCTCCCGCACTCCGACGTCGCTGTGTCGCTGCGGTCATCGCCGGCCGCCGCCCTCATCCCCCAGACCGATTCCCGAGATCCGCCCCAGGGCTGAAGACCGCCGCTTGGCCCTCACCTACGATCGATGTCGTGATCTTCAAGTCCGTCGGTGATGACCGGCCCTATCCGGACCATGGTCTGCGCACACCCAAGGACTGGGCCGAGATCCCTCCTCGGCAGGTGCACCTGGACGAGCTGGTGACCACCAAGGCGACGCTGGACCTGCACAGCCTGCTCGCGGAGGACTCCACCTTCTACGGCGACCTGTTCGCCCATGTGGTGCAGTGGCGCGGGGTGCTCTACCTCGAGGACGGCCTCCATCGCGCCCTGCGCACTGCCCTGCAGCAGCGCAACATCCTGCACGCCCGCGTGCTCGAACTGTGACCCTCCGGACCCGGCCACGTGCGCCCCGGGTCCGCCGATCTCCGTTAGGTTCTGTCTGTGACCACCCCCGCCAAGGCTCGAGCAGCCCGACGGCGCCACATGCAGCAGCGCCAGACGGTGATCTTCGGCGCGCTCATCCTGGCGATGCTGCTGGTGGGTCTGGGCGCCGGTGCCGTGTGGGTCGGGGTACTCCCCTCCCCGGTGAACGTGGCGATCAACGCCCCGGAGCCGACGGCCACGACCGATGCCGGCCCGTGCCCGCCCGCCGATGCCACCTACGTGCCCCTGACCGAGGTCTCGGCGAGCGTCCTCAACGGCACGAGCACCTCCGGGCTGGCCTCCGAGGTCGGGAACGAGCTCGGCGAGCGCGGCATCGCCGTGAGCCGGACGGCCAACGCGCCCTCCCAGTTCGCCGGTACCGCGCAGATCACCAGCGGCCAGGACGGCCTCGCCGCGGCGTTCACCACCGCGGTGCTCATCCCCGATGCGGCGATCGTCGTCGACGACCGGGCCGACCAGACCATCGACATCGTCCTGGGCGCGTCCTACGACTCGCTGCGGCCGGCGGACGAGGTCGACGTGGACCCCGAGGTGGAGATCCCCGTTCCGCAGGGCTGCACCCCCCTCTCGACGGCGGAGCCCACCTCCGAGTCCGACTCATCCGAGGAGTGAGCATGGCAGCCGGCCACGACCCGTCGCCGTTCGTCAACTCCTACACGCTGCCGATGCCCGACCCCGCGCACACCTTCGCGGGCCCCGGCTATGCCGCCTCTCCTCCCGGGACCTCCGGGCTCGCGATCGCCGCGCTGCTGCTGGGCTGCCTCGGGGTGCTGACCTACGTGCCCGCCGTCGCAGGCGTCATCTGCGGGGTGCTCGCCCTGCGTCACATCCGCCGCACGAACGCCGGGGGTGTCGGTGTGGCGACCTCCGGCCTGGTGATCTCCAGCATCGCGGCCCTCGGGTGGACGACGCTGCTGGTCTCCTTCTGGGTGACCGGCGCCTGACGGTCGGGCGCCGCCGGCCGGCTACGTCTCCCGCGGGGCCTCGAACGCCGATCGACCCAGCATCCCGCCGTGCTCGGCCGAACTGATGAAGTGGCGTTTCCCGGTCACGCGGATCAAGGGCACCACCACCTCACGCCCGTAGTGCACAAGTCCGTCGCGCGCCTCGTCCGGTTTCGTCGGGGGGTCCAGCGCGAAGTCCAGCATCGCGGCGCCGACGGCGTAGCGCACCACCACCCGGGCCCGCTCCCTCTCGTCCTCGCTCGGTTCGACGATCCCCTTCTCGATCCCGTCCAGGATCGTCGCGTGCACATGGTCCATGGTGACTGCCAGGATCCGGTCGGCCAGCGGGCCACCTTCGGACAGGCCGCGCATGCTGTAACGCATGCTGCGCAGCACCGCTTCGGCGTCGTTGGCCAGGTGGGCGTCCAGCTTGCCGCTGTCGAACAGATCCGGGAGGCCGGCTGCGAGGGCCGCGATGACGAAGTCGTCACCCTCGCTCCGCAGCCGCGTCTTGGACCCGAAGTAGTGCGTGATCAGGCCCGCTGTCACGCCGGCGCGGGAGGCGATGGAGCGCAGGCCGGCGTCGAACCCTTCCTCGGCGAACACCTCGATCGCCGCATGCAGGATCCGCGCCCGGGTCATCGCTGCCCGGTCGCGCGGATCTGGCTCGTTGTGCTGTGCCACGTCACTGCTCCCCTGCTGAATGGGTGTGCATCCATGCGCCTGCCCGCGCCCGGATGCACACCGGTGAAAGATGATGATATTCCTCGCGGCCCGCTCGTCGCAGGCGAAATCGCCCGTCAGTCGGCCAGGTGCCACTCCACGATCTCCGACGTCAGTGCCGCTCGAGATCCGGCCCGCGGAACGGGCACCTCGACGTCCCGGTCGGAGACCGTCACCACGATGTCCACCACGAGCGGCATGATCACTGCCTCCTCGACGATCGATCGTTCGATCGCGACGCGCAGGTCGCGAGCCTCGTAGTGGTCGGCCGTGTGGGCGAGGCTGTCGATGAGCTCCGCGCGCTCCTCGTCCTCGCTGCCGCTGAGGTTCTCCGGTCCGGCGAGCGCCCACTGCGCCGCGATCTCAGCCGGCGTGCCGGGGATGTCCACCCGGGTGAGGACGGCGTGCCACCCGTCGTCGGACAGGCCCTCCGCCAGGTTGTCGGTGCCACAGTCGCGGACGTCCCAGCCGGCAGGTTCGAGCCCGCTGCGCAGCTCGGCGAAAGCGTCGGTGGCGAAGCGCTCGCCGGTGTCGTAGAGCACGCAGACGCGGGCACCCGCCTCGACTCCGGCCTCGGCACGGGCGGCGATCGCCTCCTCCTCCGAGAGGCCGAAGCGCGAGGCCGGGTCGATGTCCTCGCGTACGATCTGGTGACCGTCGGTACCCGGCGGGAACAGCGTGACGTCGGTGTTCTCGTGCTCGTTCGCCCACGGGCCGGCCCCTGCCTCGGCGATGTCTCGCTGCGGCACGGCGCCGAGGAAGGCCTCCCGCGCACTCTGCCAGGCCAGTTCTCCCCGGCCGGTGCGCAGCACCAGAGCCCAGACGGCGCCGGTGCCGCTGGTCGAGACCTGGTAGTCGAGACGCTCCATCTCTCTGGTGGTCTCGCGGTGGGGCGCGGTCGGGGGGACCTGGACGACGTCGAGCGTCTCGCCGATGTAGGTCAGCGGGTCCGAGACCGTGGTCCGGGTCAGCTCGACGCGCTCGTACTCCGGGGTCGGACTACCGACGTAGCGCGGATTGGCGACCAGCGTGACCTGCTGGGCATCGAGGCGTGCCTGATCGACCGCCTCGATCCGGAA
Organism: Ruania suaedae; assembly: GCF_021049265.1. Taxonomy (NCBI): domain Bacteria; kingdom Bacillati; phylum Actinomycetota; class Actinomycetes; order Micrococcales; family Ruaniaceae; genus Ruania; species Ruania suaedae. Next base: position 417,255 of record NZ_CP088018.1, on the reverse strand, counting down.
CGGGCCGGAGGAGAGCAGCAGCTCGGGGGCGATCGTGCTGCCGTCCCCGTCCCCGAGTGCGAACCCCTCGTTCCAGGTCCGCGCGATGGTGGCCAGCCGGCTCGTCTGCTCCCCCACGATCGCCTCGATGACGGCCTGCTTGGCCTCCATCGGATCGGCGAGATCGAAGGCGAGCCGCCCGACGACGTGCGCGGGCACGGCGACGTCCAGGGCCGTCTGCCAGTCCACCACCGGCTCGGGATAGGTGACCGCGATGCTGCGGCCGAACTCGTCGTACTCGGGCACCTCCCGGCTCTCGGTCAATCCCGTGGGCATCGACTCGAACCAGGGCACCCCCGCGGGCACGTCGAGGCTGCCGTCCTCGGCCACCAGGCTCGCGGGATCGACGTCGTCCGGCAGCAGCGCGTTCGACCCGGCGGCCCAGGCCAGCATTAGATCGGCGGCGTCCACCGGGATGCCGTCCGACCACTCCGGCTCGGCCAGGTCGTAGCGGACGGTGAAACCTTCCGGGTCGACGATCTCGACCGATCCGAAGCTCTCGTCGATGACGGGCACACCCTCGACGGTCCGGGCGAACTGTGACCGGGTCATCGCCGCGACGTCATGGTCGCCGGAGGTCGCCGCGGTCGTGGCGGCATTGGTGCTGACCAACCCACCGGACCAGCCGACGGTCACCGTGGTCCCGGCAATCACGCTGTTCGGCAGCGTGGGCCCGCCACAGGCGGTGACCGCGAGTGCGGCCACGACCATGGCGACACCACCTGCGCGCCGGCGGCCGGCGGCGCTGTTCACAGGCGCGCGTCCCGCGGCGGATCGAGCTCGTGCCAGGACCCGATCGGCAGCTCGACCATGTCCGGGATGTCGATCTCCTTCTCGCTGACCACACCCCGGCGCACGAGGATCTCCAGCACCTGTGCGCGCATGCCACGCTGGATCTGCTCCTGCGGGGTGACGGTGGTGCGAGTGAACATCGGCCGCCGCGCCACCCCCGGCTTGGAGGCGAGGAGCAGCACCAGGCACGCCACCAGCCCGAGCAGGGCGGCCAGTCCCGCCAGCACGAGCGCGACGACATCGCCCAGCGCCTCCGGCCGGGCGACCATCACGCCGACGGCTGCCAGGCAGGCCAGGCCGGTGATCGCCGTCGCGATCGGCCCCAGGACACCGCGCCGCCTGGTGTCGAACCAGATCCCGAGCGTGGTGCCCGAGACGGCGACCGCCAGCCCGAACGCGATCCGCGCCACCTGCACCCAGGCGGGTTCGGCGAGCACGTCGCCCTCGCCCGCCCGCACCAGCACGATCGCCAGGCCGATGAGCGAGGAGAGGTACATGACGGCGGCGAGGACACCGACGAGGAGCCGGACCAGCCCACCGAGGATGCGGGCGCCCGGCCCGGCCGTGCGGGCGGCCTGGTCGAGTTCGTCCTGCCCGATCGGCTCGGCCAGGATGACCGACTCGATCTCCCCCCACGACGGCGGGACGGGGAAGTCCTCAGTCCTCGCCCAGCGCTCCAGCGACTGTTCCGGCGTCTTCAACGTGCATCCCTCACCTTTCGCGGCCATGACATCACGAAGGTGTCGGGCGCCGCCAACGTAGCGTGGTGACGAGCGAGTCGAACAGCGCGCGCATCGATTCCACCCACGGGTCCTCCGCCGGCGTCTCCGGCCGGCGCGCGAAGCCGGCCACCAGCTGGAGTGCACGCCGACGCTTCGAGCCCGGCACCGGGGTGAGGTAGACCACGGAGTGGTTGACCAGGGTGTCGGACCCGATGCGGAGGGTCTTCTCCTTCTCCGCCCGCAGCATCCGCTTGTCCTCGAACAGCGGCGTCGCCCCATGGTCGCGGAACAGTGTCCTGGCCACGTCGTCCAGCGACCGGCCGGCCTCGGGCCGCATGATGGAGGCGTTCAGGGACGTGGGCAGGAAGAGCGTGTGCGGACCGGGGTCGGTGGCCGAGAAGAAGGCGAACACCCCACCGCTGCGCATGTCGGCGAAGGCCTGCTCGAGCATCGGTCGCATCTGGGCGTACAGGTCCGGGCGGTGCGCCTCCATCAACCGCTGCCTCATCGAGGCGAGCATGCTCGCCAGCGTGGCGTCGTCCGGTTCATGGCGGGCCCAGCCGGCAGGCAGGTCCAGTTCGAACTCGGGATCGGGCTGGACACCGAGGTCCTCGCGCAGGCTCGCTGTGCTCATCGCTGCTCCTCCTCCAGCTGCCACGGCTCCTCTGCCACCAGGCCGGACGGGGGCAGCGACCGGAACGGTCGTCCGTCGTCGGCCACCATCCGGATCGACTCCATCAGCGTGAGGAAACCCGGGAGGGCGTAGGCCACGACGGGCGCCAGCGCCTCGGTCAGGCTCAGCATCAGGGTGGTCTCGCCGTCGTCGAAGACGAGGTGCACCGACGCCAGCTCGACCGGCTCCTTGTCCACCTCGACGGTCCGGCGGATCGAGCACTGCAGGCCCGGACCGAGGTGGGCGGCCTCGATCGGATGGACGGCCGCGCCGATCCCGGTCCAGTCGGGCAGGTCGGAACTGGCCAGGACACTGACGTGACACAGGACAGAGCCGAGCGCCCCGGCCGGCCACACCTGGAACAGCGCGAGCGAGGGCGAGGCGGCCCGCGCCTCGAGACCGCCCAGCAGCTCCGAGCGCAGGCGCTGGCTGTCGAGCTCGCCGGCGTCGAGGCCCTGAGCCTCGGTGATCTCCACGAGTGCCTCGCGGCACTCGGCGAGCCATTGCTCCTGCTCGGCGGCGGCCAGCCCGGCCGGCACGAAGAACCAGCCCGGTACCTGCACGTCCTCGACGACGTCGAGAGTCCAGGCCACCGGCTCCGCGGCCGCGCTCATCGTCCCCGCCCGCACTACAGGACCACGCCGACGCCGCCGGGCGCCTTCGGCAGGTCGGGGATGTCCAGACCGAAGGGCAGCGGCACCCCGGTGGCCGAGGCGACGCGACCGTAGTGCCCGAGGCCGTTCGAGGCGACGCCGAGCCCATAGTCGACGATCGCGATGTTGCGCACCGTGGTGGACGACCGCATCGAGGCGAGCCAGCGCCCCGAGCCCTCCCACATGCTCTTGTGGGTGCGGTGGACGCTGCGGAAGGAGGGCGAGCCCAGGAACAGCTGATTCAGTCCGGCTGCCGTGCCCTTGTTCTTGAACGTCGAGTAGAGGCCACCGCCGAACGGCTTGGTCGTCAGCCCCTTGAGCTTGCCGAAGTTGCCCAGCATGCCCTTGCCCATGGCCTTGAAGCCGAGCTTGTTCAGGTGCAAGCCCTTGGTGAGGTTGGCGAGCTTGCCCACGGGCAGCACGCCCAGTGCCGCCAAGCCCACGTCCAGCAGGCTGGCGTCCCCCTCCGAGTACTCGTAGACCGTGACCGCGAGATAGGCGAGCCCGGCGATCAGCGCCAGAGCCGCGAGGAGCGGACCGCCGATGATGAGTGCGGCGATCCCGAGGATGAGTGAGGCCCAGCTCAGGACCCCCTTGATGATGTCGCCCCAGTTGTCCCAGAAGCCGTCCTTGATGGAGCCGGCCATCTCCTCGCCGATGCTCTGGACGGCTTCGTCGTAGGCGCTCTCCCAGGTGTCGTAGTCGTTGTCGAAGGCGACCGCCTCCGCCTCCCACGCCTCGTAGGCGTCCCGCTTGGCCTGGTCCTCCTCGGCCTGCTGGTCCGCCTCGGGGCTCCCCTCCTCGGGCTGGAACAAGCCGCCGGTGCCGCGCTCGGCCACGTAGGTCCCGTGCGGAGGCAGCGCCACGAAGGTGCTCCAGAGCGTCTCGCACTCGTCCGCGTGCGCGTCCAGCTTCGGCTTGACGTCGGAGAGGGCCTCGCCGTAGGAACGGATCACCGGGCCGACCGGTTCGTAGAGGTCGGCAGCCTCGGCCAGGACCTCGTGGGACTCGCCGATCGATTCCCGCAGCGCGTCGATCGCCTGCCCCTGCTGGTCCGCAGCACGGTCCTTGATGCTGCCGAGCACGGCCGCGCTCTCGCGCATCTGCCCGCCGAGGGTCTCGATCGCGGTCCCCCGGTCGATGATCTCCTGCGGCTGCCCCTGCACATGCATGATCGTCCGGCCGCGTGGCGACTGTGTCATCGACGTCTACCTTCGTTTCCCCTGGTCATGGGTCTCACTCTTCCGCCTCGAGGGCGATCGCGGTCTCGGTGTCCCACTGCTCGACACCCTCGATCACCCCGTCGACGTGCTCCTGGACCTTCGCGAGCGCGTCCTTGAGGTCGTTGCGCTTGTCATCCCAGCGCTCCTCGAACTCCCGCGCCTCGGATCGCAGCTTCCCCTCATCGAACGGGGTCCCGATCGCGGCCTCCAGCGCCTCGGAGTTGCTGGTGGCGTTCTCGAACTCCGCGACGATGTCGCCCAGCTGGGTACTCACCTCGCGCAACTCGTCCAGTGAGATGTAGATGTCAGCCACGGCCCCGGTTCCTCACGCCTCGATCCGCCTCCGGTGGCGCCATGTCACGCCACCGCTTCCGTCTGGTCGTCCAACCCCGCAGGGTGACGAGAAGGCTGTGGGACCGGCGCGATCGCCGGTCCCACAGCCTGGCCGCCTCAGCCGCCGGCGAGCTGGTCGTCCAGGTCGCGGATCGCCTGAGCCATGTCGCGCAGCGCCTGCGCCATCTCGCTCACACCTTCGGACGCGTCCTTGAGGCCCGAGGTCATCTCGTCGTAGCCGTCCTTGAACTTGCCGGACGCCTTCTCGGTCTTGAAACCGTCCTCGACGAGCTCGTCGACATACCCCTGGCACTCCTCGAGCGCCGTGTCGATGCTGTCCTTGCCGTCGTCCAGCTTGTCGGCGCACGAGTCCATCTCGTCGTACGTTGCACCGAAGTCGGTCATCGATCCCAACCTTCCTACGTATCGGATTCGGGCCCCTGCTTGGATCACCCAGGTGTGACTGTAGGGTCAGCGCCCCACCCGCTCAATGGGGACCGCTCCCCATGGCTTCACCCGCCGGCGCGGGACCGCTCCGCGCGGGGTTCACGACGGCGGCCCTCCCCCTCGCCGTCCACGAGCGGCAGGTGCATGGTCACCGCCCGCCCCGCCTGGACGAAGATCCCCCGTCCGTCCGGGAAATCGGTGCGCTTGACGCGCCCGAACGGCACCTTGAACAACGTGTCGCCGTCGTAGGTGTCCGGCTTCAGGGCGATCCCCTGGCGCGCGGACTTCCACTCGCCGAGTACACCGGATCCGCCGCCGGCACGGGTCACGTCCGCCTCCCCGACGAGCAGGTGGTCGCTGTTGTTCAACGCCTGCAGCATCCCGCGCACGGCGCGGTCCGCCGGTCCGTCGGCCAGGTGGGGGATGTCCTCGATCACCACCATGATCCGCCCCGGCACCGTCTCGTCGGCGAGGATCTCGGCCAGCTCGCTCGCGAGCTCCTTCTCGTCCTCGGGGCGGGTCGCACTGCGCACCCACTCCCGGAACTCGGTCAACTGGGCCCGGCGGCTGCCGAAGTGGAACAGCTTCACCTCGGGATCGATCCGCTCGATCGCCGTGACGAAGGCACGCAGGGCGTTCGTCTTGCCCGACTGGGGCGGACCGGTGATCGTGAAGGATCCGACCGGGTCGAATCCACGGGGAGCCAGCGTGTCGTCGGCGATACCGATCACGGGCAGACCGTCCACGTGGTCGGGCAGGTCGGCCACGCTCAGGCGCACCGGCAGGGACCGGATCTGTGGTGCCTCGGGCGCACCGTGCTGGCGCAGCTGATGCGCCAGCTCCGCCAGCACCTTGGACTGCTCGGCCACGTTGGTCGAACCGCCGAGCACGGCCGTCTGGACCTCGTTCTTGTCCACCACGGCCCGTCCGGGGGGCGACTGGTCGTCGAGGATGTCCTTCGGCGCTCCGAGCATGAAGTACTGGTTCGGGTCGGCCAGGCGCAGGATGACCCGGCGGGAGATGTTGGAGACCACCGCTGTCGGGACGGCGCCGCCCCGGTCGGCGGTGAGCACCGCGTGGACCCCCAGCGGCCGCCCTTCGCCGAGGATGCGCATGAACATCCGGTAGAAGGGAGCGCGCGCGGAGGAGATCTCCCACTCCTTCTTGAACTCCGGGTAGTTGTCGATGAGCAGGAGGATCCGCGGCATCGAGGGGTCGACGAGGTCGCGGTACTCGGTCAGGTTCGCGGCGTTGGCGGCCGAGAACGCCTCCGATCGCCGGCTCAGCTCGCCGTCGAGAGTGCGCAGCAGCCGCTGCAGCCGTTCGGCGTCGTCACCGTCGATGATCGATCCCACGTGCGGCAGCCGTTCGAGCACACCGAGCGCACCCGAGGCGAAGTCGAGCCCGTACACCTCGGTCCGTCCCAGGTCCGGGCGCATCCCGGCGGCGGTGGCGATGGTTTTGAGCACCGTGGACTTGCCGGATCCGGAGGTGCCGAAGATCAGCAGCGAGCCATCGCGGTCCGGGGTGAAGTACACCGGATCCTGCCGCTGGTGCGCCGGCAGGTCGGCGCGGCCGAGCAGCACACGCGAGTCGCCCTCGGCGGGAAGATCACGCAGGTCGACCACCGGCGCGAGGTCGTCGAGCCAGGGCCGGCGTGGGATGGGCAGGTTCGCCAGGTCCGCGGCACGGATGAGGGTGTTGACCACCCGGCGCTGGTCGTTGGGCCCGAGATCCTTCTCGTGGGAGTCCGATTCCGGCGGCCGGTCCGGCTCCCACTCGGCCATGGACCCGAACCGCAGCTCCGCCACCCGCACCTCCGCCGAGACCACCTCATTCTCAGAGGTCCAGCCGCCCGCATAGGCGGACTGGAAGGGGATGAGGCGGCCGGGTCCGGTCTTCGCGATCCCGCGCCCGGGGATCGAGGGCGGGAAGGTGGCGGCGATCGGATCGTCCACCACGTCCTTGGAGTCGGCCTCGTCGGCCATCCGCAGCGCCACCCGCAGATTGGTGTTGGCGCGGAGGTTGTCCTTGATGACGCCGGCGGGTCGCTGGGTCGCCATGATGAGGTGGATGCCCAGCGAGCGACCCCGCTGGGCGATGTCGACCACACCGTCCACGAACTCCGGCACCTCACCGGCCAGCGCCGCGAACTCGTCGATCACCAGCACCAACGCCGGCGGACACTCCGGATCCTGCCGCTTCTCCAGCTCGAGGAGGTCCTTGGCCTTCTTCCGGTTGAACAGGTGCTCGCGGTAGTGCAGCTCGGCCCGGAGGCTGGTCAGGGCACGGCGCACCAGGTGCTGACTGAGGTCGGTCACCAGGCCCACGCAGTGCGGCAGCTCCACACAGTCGGCGAACGCCGACCCACCCTTGTAGTCGACGAACAGGAACGTGACCCGGTCGGGACTGTGCGCCGAGGCGATGCCGAGCACCCATGCCTGCAGGAACTCGGACTTGCCGGCACCGGTGGTGCCACCCACCAGCGCGTGCGGCCCCTGCGTACGCAGGTCCAGGGTCATCGCGTCGCTGGCACCCTGGCCGATGATCGCGCGCAGGTTCCCCGCCTTCTTCAACCGCGGGCGCGGCGAGTCGGAGCGATCGATGATGGTGTTGTTCTGCTGCCACCGGTCCACCACGGCCTGCGGCTCGCGCGCCACCTCCTCGCCCACGAGGGACAGGAACATCACCGAGTTCGGGATGTCGGAGGAGTCGTGCACCACGGTGCTGGCGTCCACCACCGGCGCCAGCCGCTTGGTGAAGGTGTGCATGTAGGAGTTGGAGACGCCCTCGACCTTGACGCCGTCGTAGGCGGCGCCGCTGCGCACCAGGCCGACCGTGACGTCGTCGAGACCCCCGGCCACGTCGAGGTAGCCGCGGCAGGCGGCCGGCAGCGATTCCACGGTCGGGGAGACGAACACCGCATGGACGCCGACATCGGCCCCGCGTTCGAGGACCTGCACCAGGCGCGCGCGGTCCACGGGAGCGTCGTTGGTGACGAAGACGACCACGTTGATCGGGTGCGGGCGTTTCATCTGTTCCGAGGCACGGTTGACATCGGTGCCGTAGTTCATCGGCGTCCAGCGCTCGGCGAACGGGCCCCGGGGGTCGGGCCGGGAACCGCCGCGGAGCACGTACTCCTCGAGCGCGTTCAGCAGTGAGTTGGCGGCGGGGGCGGAGTCGGCCAACGGCAGGCTCTTGAATGGGCTGGTCTCGCTGGTCGTGTGCGGGAGCCACTTGATCCATTCCAGCTCGCCCGCCCACTCGGCGTCGGTGAACGCGACCGAGACCACCTCGTTGGGGGCGTGCAGGCCGAAGATCTGCACGGCGAGCCCACGCATCGCGTCCGAGGCCGGGCCGGTGGGCCCGGCCACGCCGATCGAGCCCAGGTCCCGCAGGGTGTCCATCACCGGGACGCCGTCGACGAAGCGATAGCGCTCCTTGAGCCGCTCGAGACGTTCGATGTACTCCGGTAGACCGTCCTGGGAGTCGCGCGGGGCGATCGAGTTGCGCGAGGGCGCACGGCCGATCCCCAGGCGCAGCGCCAGGAAGTTCCAGTGCTCGGGTCGCCGGGTCCACAGCAACGGGCCCAGGCGCATCGCGTGCTCGAAGACCTCGGCCACCGGCGGGACCTCGTCGTTGCGTGCGCGCTCCTCCTCGGGCTTGGACCGGTAGAACTTCTCCTCCAGCTCCTCGAACTGCCGCTCGAACAGCAACAGTTCGTGGTTGCGCTTGTTGCCGGTCTGGTTGCGCTGGTTGATGAAGTTGCCGAGGGCCATCAGCGGTGTCATCACCACCAGCAGCAATGCCCGGGGGCGGTCGGTGATGAAGTAGATCGACAGCGCCATGATCACCGGTGCGACCAGCATCACCCACGGGAAGAGCTTCTGTACCGCCTCGGTGGGCAGGCGTGGCGGGGGGAACTCGGTGCCCGGGTAGCGCACCTCCACCCGAGGGCTGCGGTTGAACAGCAGTCCGCCGCCGCGCTCGAGCACCGGGTCCTCGCCGGTGCCGTCGAAGTCGCTGGCGAGGTAGAGCACGAGGGTGGTGCCCCCGATGACGAACGGTTTGCCGGGCACGAGCCGCACCCGCTGCACCAGCTCGCCGTCGACGAGAACGCCGTTGGCGGAGTTGAGGTCGACCAGCTCGACGTAGCCGCTGACCTCGATCCGGGCGTGCCGCTTGGACACCAACGGGTCGGCGAGCACGAGCCCGTTGCCGGGATCGCGACCGATCGAGGTGTGCCCCATCGCGAGTGGGAACTCCTGGCCACGCAACGGCCCGTCGGTGGCGCGCAGCACGCCGACGCTGCGGGCACCGGTGGGCGCCGACGGCACTGCGCGCTCGCCCAGGTTGAGCACCGCGGCGGCGAAGCCCGAGCCGATCGAGGCCTCGCCGATGGGGACGTCGGGCTGGAGCGGTTCGAGCCGGTCCGCCGTCGGCGGCGCAACCGCGAGCGTGAGCAGGTCGTGCTCCCCGGCGATGATCGAGCGCGCCGGGTCGGAGTCGGCGATGTAGCGCGCGACGTCGGCCGCGGTCGCGGTGGAGTCGGCGGTGACCACGATGTCCGCCGGGGCCAGACCCTCGCGGTGCAACGTCAGCTTGACCTTCATGTGTGGGCCCCTCTCGGCGGCACGGTGGCGGGGCCGCTCATCCGGACACCACCACGGCGGTCCGCTCCCCGATCCTCAGCATGTCACCCGCGGCGGCGACCGCCGGGGCCCCGGGCGCGAGCTCGCGCTCCGCGCCGGCGTGCACGATCGCGGTCCCGTTCGTCGATCCCTGATCGATGACCTCCAGGCCGTGCGGCGCGGGCCGCACCAGCAGATGCGTCTTGGACACCGAGCGGGTGTCGTCCGGCAACGGCTGGCGCCGCGCTTCCGGTGCCGTGTGCGGGGGAACGGGGTTGCGCCCGATCACGACCGGGCCGGCCACCTCGACGAGCTCTCCGGAGTCCAGTCGGAGCGCCAGTACCGCCGCGGCCCCGCCCGGGGCGTCCGTCGCCGGACGAGAGGGCACCGGAGCGTGCGCCTGCCCGCTGTGCTGCGGCTGCGGCTGCGAGTCCGGCGCAGGGGCCGGGCCGGGAGGTGGCGAGGCGGACCACGGCGTCCCGGTCACGACCGGACCGGGGGCGGGAGCTGCGCCGTCGTGCTCCCGCGCTGCGGCGCCCGGGCCTGCCGGCCCCGCAGGGCTCGCCGGCCCCGCAGGGCTCGGTGGACCCGCGGGCCCACTCACCTCGGCCTGGGACGACGGCCCCTCGGCGGGGGCGCCGTCGTGCTCCTCGTCGGTGGGGCGCCGGTAGGCGCCGAGCACCGGGCGGCCCGGGACGGCGGGAGCCGGCCCGTGGCCCTGGTCGGGGCGCTCGGTGCCGGAGAGGCCGACGACCGGCCGAGGGCCGTCGCCGTGCGGGCGGGCGACCCCGAGCACACCCGCGCTGACCCGGGCGCCAGGGCGATAGGCCTGCTCGGCGCCCGGGTCGACCGGGGTGGCCAGCGAGGGCAGCGGTCGCGACTGCGCGACCGGCTCGGCCGTGACGGTCTTGCGTGCGATCCGCATCCGCTTGCCGTCGTAGGGCTGCAGGCCGTGCCGGATGTCGACCAGCCACAGCCGGCCCACCCGGTCGTGCCAGCCGCGGCCCCGCTTCTCCGGATCGACCAGCGGTGAGAGGAGGAACAGGATCGGCCCGATCAGCACCAGTCCGGACGCCCAGAGCACGAGCACCCGCAGCAGCACCCGGAAGACACCGGGGCGCTCCAGGGTCGCGACGTTGATCGAGCGCAGGCCCGTCATCGCCTTGCCGATGGTGATCCCCTTGCGGCCGTGGAAGACCAGCTGGACGATGCAGTAGGCCAGGCTGAGCACGAACGAGACACCGAGGATCACCACCGCCAGCAGGAACTGCGGGTGGTTGACCAGCCCGTACCAACTGATGCGGGCGTCGAGGAACTTCAGCAGCAACGGGAGGGTGAAGATCCAGTACGGCACCTGCAGCAGCAGGTAGAAGGCAGCATCGATGACGGCCCCCGCCGCCCGACGTGGAAGCGGTGCCGGCACCAGCCCGAGGGCAGCGGCATAGTGCGGATCCGGCCGGCCGTTCTCGTCCAGACCCTCCACACGCCGGTCGTCGTCCCCGACCTCCCAGATCGCCACCGGGCTCCTCCCACTCGCTGCTCAGCCCACACCGTACCGACAGGCGAGGACATCCGGGTCTGGCAGGATCGGGGACATGTCCCCATCGGGTGAGCAGGTCACGTTCTCCGACGGCACCCGGGCCGACCTCGCGAACGACGGCACCGGGTGGTCGCTGCGTATCGATGACGTCCGCCAGGCCCACATCGGGCCCGACGGCGAACCGCCGGCGCTGGCGTCCGTGCGGTGGATGCTGGCCGCCCTCGGCCGCGCACTCCCGGCCCGGTCGGCGCACCTGGGCGGCAGCCTGCTGACGTTGCCGCGGGCGATCGCTGCGCGACGCCCTGGCAGCGAGCAGGTGGTGGTCGAGCTCGAGCCCGCGCTGGTGGACCTGGTGGAGTCCCGTTTCCCGCCGCCCCCGGGCATCCAGGTGATCCTGGGCGACGCCAGGGCCTGGCTGGAGGCGCCCACGACGGGCGAGCTGGACGCCGTCGTGCTCGACATCTTCGCGGGGAACCGGATCCCGCCCGCCTTCACCTCCCGCGAGTGCTTCACCGCGATCCGGCGCACGCTCGGACCGGCGGGGGTGCTGGTGATCAACTCGGTGGCCGGCCCGCAGCTGGAGTTCACGCGGCGCGAGCTCGCCACGCTCCGGGAGACGTTCGCCCACGTCGCGATGATCATCCAGGGATCGGTGCTGCACGGTGCCCGCTTCGGCAACGCCACGCTCATCGCCTCCGACGCCCCGCTCGACGCCGAGGGGATCAGGTCCCAGCTGGCGGGTGACCCCTCCAAGGGCGTGCTGCTGACCGAGCTGGACGAGATCGCCGGGCAGGCGCAACCGGTCACCGACGCCGATGCGCTGTGGTCACCGGCGCCGGACCTCCCCCGCTACGACGAGGCGCTGGCGATGATCGAGGCGGTCAGCACCGCGGTGCGCGCGGTGAAGCCGCCGGGTTGAACGCCCTCAGGAGGTGACGTCGGCCGACGTGAACCGGCTCCAGGCGAGCGTGCCCGCCAGCAGCACCCACACCGCCTGCACGATCAGCCCGGGCACCAGGGCCTCCGGGGAGACCTCCAGACGCAACAGCTCCGCGAAGTCGAACCAGTGGTGGGTCAGCAGCCCCGGATGGATCGCCGACAGCTGCGGCAGGCTGTCCAGCACGGCCGAGACCACCGCCACGGTCACGGTGCCCGCCATCGCCGCCACCGGCGTCTCGGTGAGGGTGGACAGCAGCACACCCACCATCACCAGCCCGCTCATCGACATCGCCACGTAGCCGGCCACGCCCAGCATCCGCAGCAGCGCCGGGCCCTGGCCGATGGTGTCACCGGAGAGCAGCACGAGGTCCGAGAGGCCGAACAGCACCCACCCCGTGAGCAGTCCCACGACGGCGATCGTGGCCACCGCCGCGGCGGCGAAGCACAGCGCCACCACGGCTTTGGCCAGCAGCAACCGGGTGCGGGCCACCGGCAGCGTGATCAGGTAGCGCAGCGTGCCGGTCGCGGCCTCGCCGGCGATGGTGTCGCCCGCGACGATGCCGATGGTCAGCGGCAGCAGGAACGGCAGGCAGGTGAACAGGGCCGCCACCACCAGGAACAGCCCGTTCCCGGTCACCCTCCCGATGAAGCCGGGCCCCTGCGAGCCGACGGCGGTGTCCTGGGTGACGAACAGCACCACACCCAGCAGGATCGGGACGGCGGCCAGGCCGAGCAGCAGCACGAGGTTACGCCGGCGCCCGAAGGTCAGCCGCAGCTCGCTGCCGAGCAGGCGCCGCCAGGCGCCGCCGGCGGCGGCCTGCTCCGGTGCGGGCGCGGCGGCGGTCTCAGCGTGCGACATCGAAGCCCTCCCCGGTGAGCTGGACGAACACGTCCTCCAGCGTCGGTGTGCGCTCGGCGATACCCAGTACCGGCACCTGGGCGGCGACGAGGGCCCGCACGACCTCCGGCAGCCGGACCGCGCCCAAGGGGGCCACCAGCTCTACGGCGTCGCCGGGCGAGGCCCCGGGGCCGGGATCGGTGCTGATCTGCCCATCGTCCAGACCGAGCCCGGCCAGCACGCGCTGCGCGGCCGCGAGGTGCTCACTCTCGGTACGGACCCACAGGCCGCGATCGGCCATGCCCGTCAGCCTTGTGCGCTCGCCCTGCAGGACCAGGCGGCCGGCGCTCATGATCCCGATATGACTGCAGACGTTCTCGATCTCGGCCAGCAGGTGCGAGGACACCAGTACGGTGGTGCCGGCCTCGGCGAGCTCGCCGATGAGCCGGCGCACCTCCCGCGTGCCCTGCGGGTCCAGCCCGTTGGTGGGCTCATCGAGCACGAGCAGATCCCGAGGGCGCAACAGTGCGGCCGCCAGCCCGAGTCGCTGCTTCATGCCGAGGCTGTACTGCCGGTAGCGCTTGCCGGCGGCCGCGCCCAGGCCCACGCGCTCCAGCGCTGCGTCGATGCGCCGGTCCCGGCCAGTCGGGGCGGTGGAGTCGCAGGCGTCCAGGCGCACGAGGTTCGCCCGCCCGCTGAGGTAGGGCTGGAAGGCCGGGCCCTCCACGAGGGCACCCACCCGTGCCAGGACCTGCGGGCCGGCGTCGGGCATGCGTTCCCCGAGCAGCCAGGCCTGACCCTCGCTCGGGGAGACCAGGCCGAGCAGCATCCGGATCGTGGTGGTCTTGCCGGACCCGTTCGGGCCCAGGAAGCCGTAGACGGCGCCGCGTGGCACCTGCAGGTCCACGCCGTCGACGGCGACCTGCCCCGAGCGGAAGCGTTTGGTCAGGCCCTGGGTCCGGATCGCGAGGTCGGTGCTCTCGTCCTGCGTCACGGCCCGATCCTCGACCGGCCGCCCTTCCGGGCGATCAACGGCACCGGCCTCGCCCGCCGGAGGGAAGTCGGGCGAGACCGGTGGCGCCGCGTGCTGCTCGGTCACGCCATCGCTTGCAGCGTCTCGAGCGGCACGGACCCTGCCAGGATGCGCCCATCGTCGGTGATGAGGACGGTCAGCAGGGTCGTACTGAGCACCCGGCCCTCGGGGACCTCGGTGGTGAACTGCTCGAACAGGGCGGCGGCGTCCAGGCTCGGCGGGCCGGGGCGGCCGTCGGAGTCGGTGGCCATGAACTCCTCCATCAGCTGCTGTCCGGTGTCCGAACCGGGCATCGGCGCAGCATCGGCCATGTCGGCCATCGCCTGCGGATCGCCGGCGAGGAGCCCGTCGATGTCGACCTCGTCCAGGACGGCGACAGACTCCCAGCCCTCGCCCAGCACCTCGGGTGCGGTGTCACCGTCGGGGTGCTCGCCCGGGTGCTCGGGCAGCGGGACGACCTCCTCGACGACCTCGGCACCGGCGGGTGCGCTGAAGGTGAGCACGTCCTCGGCCGGGGCGGTGAAGGAGATGTCGGTGAAGCCGACGTCGAGCGCCGGCGTGGTCTCACCGTCACTACTGCTCCAGACCTGCACCTGCAGCGGGGTGGCGGTCTCGCCGTCGACCGCGATCTCGATCCGCTCCACGAGCGTGCCCTCGGTGTCGGGGGTGATCTGCAACGCGTAGGCATCGCGGCCGGCCACCGTGACGTCCTCGAGCACCTGCACGCTGGAGAACTCCTCGACGTGGGCGAGCGCCTGCTCGGCCGCAGCCTCGGGGGTGGGCATCTCGGGCGCGCCTTCGGGCAGCTCCCCGGCGCGCGCGTCGGCAGCCAGCTCGTCGTAGCGGGCCTGGTCGGCCGGGTCGAGGGTGTAGTGGGTGACGGCGTCGTCGGTGCTGGAGTAGGACCAGGCCTCGGCGCCGTCGTGGACCATCGAGTACTCGGAGGTGGAGCCGAGCAGGGACACGCGCGAGCGCTCCTCGCCATCGGTCCACACGCGCAGGGTCGAGCTGCCGTCGAGCAGGCCGATGGGGTCGGCGCCGGTGAGCTCCTGCATCGCAGCCATCGGCAGGCCGAGGCGTGCGGTGTGCACCACGGTGCCGGACAGCGCCTGCGGCTCGGCCTCGGCCATCCGGGTGAGCAGCTCCTGTGCGGAGGTCTCGGGCAGGTCGGCATCGTCGGCGGAGGCGAGCAACGGCGGGGCACCGAGCGCGGCCGCCACGGCGAGGGCGGCGACGGCGGGCACCGCCCACCGGGCGCGGGGGGAGAGCGTGCGTCGTGTGGTCATGGCTCCACTGTGCGCCGCGGTCCCTGAGACGTGGCTGAGAGCGGCCCGTCCCGCCTGGGGCGGACGGGATACTGGAGGCGTGCGCGTGCTGGTGGTCGACGACGAACGCTCCCTGGTGAGCGCACTGCAACGCGGCCTGACGGCGGAGGGATTCGCCGTCGACGTCGCCTATGACGGCGAGAGCGGGCTGCAGGCGGCGCTCTTCGGTGATCACGACGTGATCGTGCTCGACATCATGCTGCCGCGCCGCAACGGCTACGACGTGGTGAGTGCGCTGCGTGAGGCGCAGGTGTGGACGCCGGTGCTGCTGCTCTCGGCCAAGGATGGTGAGCACGACGTGGCCGACGGGCTGGACGTGGGCGCCGACGACTACCTGACCAAGCCGTTCGCGTTCGTGGTGCTGGTGGCCCGGCTGCGGGCGCTGCTGCGGCGGCCGGTGCAGAGCGCGCCACCGACGCTGACCGTGGGGCAGCTGCAGCTGGACCCGTCGGCGCGCCGGGTCATGCTCGCCGGAGCGGAGATGGAGCTGACGACCCGGGAGCTGGCGCTGCTGGAGTACCTCATGCGCCACCCCGAGCGGCCGGTCGGCAAGGTGGAGCTGCGCGATCACGTCTGGGACGGCGACGGTGACGATCTCAACGTGGTCGAGCAGTACGTCGGCTACCTGCGGCGCAAGCTGGGCCGGGCGGCGATCGTCACCGTGCGCGGCGCCGGCTACCGGGTGACCGGTGCGCGTGACTGAGCGCCCTGAGCCGGGCCGGCGTTGGGCCCGGCGACCGCTCCGCGTCCGGCTGACCGTCCTGACGGCGGGTCTGCTCTGCCTGACGCTGACGCTCGGCGCTGTGGCCCTGACGACGGTGCTCTCGGCCGGGCGGGTGGCAACGCTGGACGAGATCACCACGGAGCGGGCGCGCACGGTGGCCGCGCTGGCCGAGCAGGATCGGGTCGCCGCGACCTTGCCCGTGGGTGAGCCGGGCGAGATCGCTCAGCTGCTCGACGCCCAGGGGCGGGTACTGGCGACCTCGCCCAACGCCAGCCGCACGCTGCCGCTGGTCGCTGCGGATGAGCTCGCGGGCCGATCCGGCGCCGAGGTGACGGTGGCGACCACGGCGTCCGCCTACGACGACGAGGTCCGGATGGCGGTGCTCGGCACGCAGTACCGCGGGGAACCGGCGACAGTGGTGGTCACGATGCCGCTGGCGGAGGTGCGGGGACTGCTGCGAGCCCTGACGGTCTCGCTGGTGGCGATCGTGCCGGTGCTGACGGCACTGCTCGCGATCGCGATCTGGATCGTGCTGGGCCGGGCGCTGCGACCGGTGGAGGAGCTGCGCGGCGGAGCCGAGCGTGTCGCTCGCCACGGCGGCGGCGGCACCCTCCCGGTGCCCCGAGCCGACGACGAGCTCGCCGCCTTGGCCCGGACCCTGAACGAGATGCTGGACGCCCTCGATGCCGCGGCAGCGCGGCAGCGGGCGTTCGTGGCCGACGCCGCGCACGAGCTGCGCTCCCCCCTCGCCTCGTTGCGGACGAGCCTGGACGTCGCCGCCGCTCACCCGGACAGCTACACCCAGGCCGAACTGGTGTCGGAGCTGGGCCGGGAGGTCGCTCGGATGCAGGCGCTGGTCGAGGATCTGCTGCTGCTCTCCCGGGTGGGGTCGGCACCGTCGAGGCCGGTGGAGGTGGACCTGCGAGCACTGGTGGACGAGGCCGTGCGCGATGCGCGGTCCGGCGCCGGGGTCGTCGTCGAGGGCGGCGGGTTGGGCCGCGGGGAGCCCGCGGCCCTGACCAGAGTGCTGCGCAACCTGGTGGAGAACGCGGTGCGCCATGCGGACTCGAGGGTTCGGGTGTTCATCGGCGACGGTGAGGTGCTGGTGGAGGACGACGGCCGTGGTGTTCCCGTGGCTGACCGGGAGCGGGTGTTCGAACGCTTCGTCCGGCTGGACGAGGCACGCGAGCGGGAGGCCGGTGGTGCCGGGCTGGGCCTGGCGATCGCTAGAGAGGTGGCCCGCGCCCAGGGCGGGGACGTCGTCATCGAGGACTCCCCGCTCGGCGGGGCGCGGGTAGTGCTGACCGTCCCGGCGTGACCGGAACGACACGTCTGCGTCGGTCTGCGGCAGCATGCTGCGGCACTCCACGGGTGCGTGTCCCCGCGGTCACGGCAGGGGCTGCGCTGCCCAGGCGCGACCGCCCGCCCGCGCGTAGGTTGGAGGCGGCAGGATGGGCCGACCTTCAAGGAGATGACGATGATGCAGGGCAAGGTGGCGCTGGTGACCGGCGCGGGTTCGGGGATCGGGCAGGCGTCGGCGCGGTTGCTCGCCGAGCGTGGAGCCAAGGTCGCGCTCGTGGGCAGGACGCAGTCCGAACTCGACGAGGTGGCGGAGGCGATCCGTGCCGGCGGCGGCGAGGCGATCACCGCGCTGGCCGACGTCAGCGACAGTGAGGCGATGGCCGCAGCGGTGCAGACCACGCTGGACCATCTCGGAGGACTCGACGTGGTGGTCGCCAACGCCGGCGTGAACGGCACCTGGGCGGGCATCGAGAAGCTGACCGTCGAGGACTTCCGCTCGACGCTGGACATCAACCTCGTCGGCACCTTCGTGACGATCAAGCACGCGGTCCCCCACCTGCGCCGCGGCGGGTCGGTCGTGGTGGTCTCCTCGGTCAACGGGAGCAGGATCTTCTCCAACAGCGGCGCCTCGGCCTACTCGGCGTCCAAGGCCGGCCAGATCGCGCTCACCAAGATGCTGGCCGTCGAGCTCGGCCCCCGGGGGATCCGCGTCAACGTCATCTGCCCTGGTGCGATCGACACCGAGATCGACGACAACACCGATGCCGAGAACCAGGACGTGATCATCCCGGTGGAGTTCCCCGACGGCCCGATCCCGCTCACCGGCAACACCCCGGGCAGCTCACAGCAGGTGGCCGACCTGGTCACCTTCCTCGCCAGCGACTCCGCCTCCCACATCAGCGGGACCGAGGTGTGGATCGACGGCGCGCAGTCGCTGTTGCAGGGGTGAGAGGGCCCCACACGGAGAGACGGCGGTAGCGGTGGGAACCGTCGCTCGCCAGGGCGAGCTCCTCCCAAATCCCACAAGCCAGATATGTGAGAACGGCCTCGTCCGACAGACGTGGACCAGGCCGTTCTCACATGGCGGTAGCGGTGGTGTGCTGGTGCAGGACATCGGAATAGGGTGTCGCGGGTCATGGGAATAGGGGTGTCGCACGAGATCGGTATAGCCGCTGTGGCCAGGCTCGTGGTCTATGGACAACAAGCGACGCCTGGTGGTGACCGCGGTGAACTCGGGCCAGTCTCAGTCCGCCATCGCTCGCCGCTACGGCGTATCCCAGAGTTGGATCTCCAAGTTGATGGCCCGCTATCGGCTCGAGGGCGAGGCCGCATTCGTCCCACGCTCGCGGCGCCCCCACACCACGCCGAGGGCCACCGATGCCGAGGTCGTGGAGCTGATCGTGGCCATCCGCGCCCGCCTGTCGCGTGCTGGCCTGGACTGCGGCGCCGAAACGATCGCCTGGCACCTGGGCCACACCCACCACATCGAGGTCCACCGGGCCACGATCCACCGGATCCTGACCCGCGCCGGGCTCATCACCGCCGAGCCGAAGAAGCGACCGAAGTCCTCCTACGTGCGTTTCGAAGCCGCGCAGCCGAACGAGTGCTGGCAATCGGACTTCACCCACTACCGCCTCACCCGCCCCAGCGGACGCGCCGGCGCCGACACCGAGATCATCACCTGGCTCGATGACCACTCCCGCGCCGTGCTGCACCTGAGCGCCCACAAAGCGATCACCTCCACCATCGTGGCCGCCACCTTCGCCCAGACCGCCCGCGAACACGGCTACCCCGCCTCCACCCTGACCGACAACGGCCTGGTCTACACCGTGCGCCTGGCCAGCAAGAAGCGCCGCGGTGGACGCACCGCACTGGAGACCGACCTGCACCGACGCGGCATCATCCAGAAGAACGGCAAGCCTGGCCACCCCACCACCCAGGGCAAAGTCGAGCGCTTCCAGCAGACCCTCAAGAAGTGGCTACGCGCCCGCCCCGACCAGCCCACCACCATCACCGCCCTGCAAGCGCTGCTCGATGAGTTCACCACCGAGTACAACCACCGACGCCCCCACCGGTCCCTACCCCACCGGGCAACCCCGGCCACCGCCTACACCACCCGCCCCAAGGCCACCCCCGCCACCACACCCGGCGAACCTCACCACCGCGTGCGCCACGACCGCGTCGATACCGCCGGCAAAGTCACCCTCCGCCACGGCGGCACCCTCCACCACATCGGCATCGGACGAACCCACGCCCGAACCCCCGTGATCCTCCTCATCGCCGACCTCGACATCACCATCATCAATGCCGCCACCGGCGAGATCCTGCGCGAGCTCACCCTCGACCCCACCAAGCGCTACCAACCCACCGGACGCCCCCCAGGACCAGCCCCCACGAAGAACTAGCCCGAACCCACAATCCGTGGGTTCGGGCTATTCCGATGTCTTGCGACATCACAAACGCGGAGACGGTGGGATTTGAACCCACGGAAGGGTTGCCCCTTCACATCCTTAGCAGGGATGCGCACTAGACCAGACTATGCGACGTCTCCTGGACGCCCACCAGGATAACGGGGCGACGGCGATGATGCGAACCACTCGGTGACGAGCGACGCTACGGGGTGGCTACGCCGTCGTTTCCAGGCGGCTCAGGCGCACTCGCACCCCGCCGACGAGCCCCGCCCCGGCCACGGCGATCACCACGAACCCCACCTGTGCCGGCTCGAACCAGTCACGCCGAGCAGCCCGGCGGGCAGCCCGGCGACCCTGAGCCATTCCCATCCCTGCGGCATGGTCCCTCCTTCCCCCGCAGATCACCGTACGCCCCGACCGTCGGCGCAGAACAGAGCTGTCAGCGGATCAGGTCGCGAGCGCCGCGACGTCCCTCAGACTGGAGGACATGGCCACCACCGACCGACCGCTGACGCCCGGCCCGCGCGCGAGCTCGCTGTCCGGGCAGGGCCGGGGAACCGTGGACCCTAGCTCCGATCTGTCGGTGGCCGAGTTCGGCGACCGGGATGCGCCCGCCGTCGCCCTGCTGCACGGGATCGGGATGTCCGAGCGCTACCTGCGCCCGCTGGCCACCGAGCTCGCAACGGACCACCACGTCATCGTGCCGGACCTACCAGGGTTCGGCCGGAGCCCGCAGCCCGACTCGCCGCCCAGCGTCGAGCACGCCGCGCAGACACTCCTGCGGCTGCTCGAGGCCCGGGGGATCGAGTCAGCCACCCTCGTGGGGCACTCGATGGGCGCACAGGTGGCCGTGGCGATGATGACCCAGGCACCCCAGCTGGCCCGGTCGGCGGTGCTGGTCGGCCCGGTGGTGGATCCCGCGGCAGCCTCCGCCGCCCGGCAGGCGGCCCGCCTCGCCCGGTCCGCCGTGCACGAACCGGCGGGCGTCAACGCGGCTGCCCTGCACGACTACCTGCGGGCGGGTCCGCGCTGGTACTCCGCCGTCCTGCCCCGCATGTTCGCCTTCGACATCCGTGCCGCTACCGCCCGCGTGCGAGGACCGGTCCTGGTGGTCCGCGGGCAGCACGATCGCGTCTGCCCCCGGCCCTGGGCGCGCGAGCTCGCCGGTGCCGCCCCTCGCGGCGCCTGGCGAGAGGTGGCTGGTGCGGCGCACGCCGCCATGGCCACTCATCCCGGCGTCGTGGCGCGCTGGGTCCGCGAGAGCGGCCCCGCCGCGGTCCCTGATGGCCAGGTTCGATGAGCGGCCTCTGGCGCCAGGTCCGTTGGCGCGCCGCCGACTACGCCTACGCCGTCCGGCGCCAGGCCGCCGGGCTCCTCTCCCGCACCACTGCCGAGACCTACACCAGCCCTCGCCACGTCCGGAACCCACCGGTGCTGATGCTGCCGGGGGTCTTCGAGAGCTGGCGCTTCCTCGAGCCCCTGGCCCGCGCACTGTACGACCACGGCCATCCGGTGCACGTGGTGGCCCCGCTGGGCTGGAACCGCGGCAGCGTCCCGGACATGGCCGAGATCGCGGCCACCTGCCTGACCGACCTCGACCTCACCGGGGTGGTGGTCGTCGCCCACAGCAAGGGCGGCCTCATCGGCAAGAGCCTCATGGGCCGCAGCGACGTGGGTGGACGCGTGCTCGGTATGGTCGCGGTGAACACCCCGTTCTCCGGCTCGCCCTACGCCCGTTGGCTCCCCTTGCGCAGCGTGCGTGCATTCCTCCCCGACGACGAGGTGATCACGGCCCTGGCGGCACAGCGCGCGGATCATTCCCGCATCGTCTCGGTCGGGACGTGCTTCGACCCGCACATCCCTGCGGGCAGCGAACTGCCGGGCGCGCGCAACGTCCGCCTCGCCACACCCGGTCACTTCCGCGCCCTGATCGACCCCGAGCTGCTCGGGCTGTTGCGCCGGGAGCTGGCCCGGTTCGCCGGGGACCCCCGGCCGGAGTGAGGCCGGGCGTTGAGCGGAGGGTAAGGGATTCGAACCCTTGGTGCTGTTGAGGCACAACGGTTTTCAAGACCGTCACATTCGGCCGCTCTGTCAACCCTCCTGGTGAGGACATTCTGGCCCACGGCTATGGGCAGGCCCAAACCGGCCGCCGTCGAGATCTACTCTTTGGCGAGACGGCCGGGGCCGTGCGTTCGTACAGTGGCGGTATGCGCGCGATGGTCCTCACCTCACATCCCGGCTCCGACGACGCCCTCACCCCCGGTGAGGTGCCCGATCTCTCCCCCGGGCCCGGGGAGGTCCTGCTCGATGTGGCCGCCGCCGGCGTCAACCGCGCCGACTTGCTCCAGCTCAAGGGCCTGCACCCGCCGCCGGCCGGAGCGCCCGAGTGGCCCGGGCTGGAGGTCTCGGGCACCATCGCCGCACTCGGCGAGGGGGTCACCGGACCGCAGGTCGGGGACCGGGTCTGCGCCCTGATCGACGGCGGCGGCTACGCCGAGCAGGCCCTGGCCCGGGCCGAACATCTGCTGCCCGTGCCCGACGGCCTCGACCTGGTCGACGCAGCCGCCCTCCCGGAGGCGCTCACCACTGTCTGGTCCAACCTGATCGACGTGCCCGGGCTGCCGCCGGCCGCCGGGATCGAGCCGGAGGCCATAGCCGGCGCCACCGTGCTCGTGCACGGCGGCTCCGGGGGCGTGGGGACGATCGCCATCCAGCTGCTGAGCGCGCTCGGCGCCCGCGCGCTCACCACGGCCGGAGGTCCCGAGCGCGTCGCACGCTGCGTCGAGCTCGGCGCGCACCGGGGCATCGACCATCGCAGCGAGGACTTCGTCGAGCTCACCCGGGCCGAGACCGACGGGCGCGGAGCGGACGTGGTGGTGGACGTCGTCGGGGCCAAGTACCTCCAGCGCAACCTCGACGCCCTGGCTCCCTTCGGCCACCTCGTGATCCTCGGCCTGCAGAAGGGCGCGACCGGTGAGATGAACCTCGCCGGCCTGCTGACCCGCTGGCTCTCCGTCCACGGCACGGTGCTGCGCCAACGGCCCCGCGAGCAGAAGGCGGCCATCCTGGCCGACGTGCGCGAGCGCGCCTGGCCGCTGGTGGCGCGCGGGGAGGTGCGTCCGGTCGTGCACGCACGCGTGCCGCTCGCCCAGGCGCCCGAGGCGCACCGCATGATGGCCGACGGCGAGGTGTTCGGGAAGGTGCTACTCCTGCCCTGAGGAGAGGGCGCCGTCAGCGGGTGTCGAGCATGCCCTGCGCCAGCGCGGGCGCCAGCACCGGGGTGAGAGGCAACCGCGGGATGAGCGTGGCCTGGACGGCGTGGTAGACGTCCGGTTTGCCCTCCCAGACGGTCGTGCTGAGCCCGTTGTCGGGGGCCAGCTCGTGCACCCAGGATCCGAGCTCGGTGTCGATGAGGTGCACCGCGGCGTACTCCCACCACAGCTGGTACCAGGCCGCGAGGTTGGCATCCCCGGTCACCCGGTACAGCGCGGCGGCCGCCGCGAGCGCCTCGGTGACCACCCAGTGCATGCGCTCGCGCACCAGTGGCTTGCCGTCCCAGTCGACGGTGTAGACGAACCCGTCCGCGCCGTCGACGTCCCAGCCTTCGGTGACGCCGAGGTCGAACAGTGCCTGGGCGCCCTCGAGCATCCAGTCCTCAGCCGAGACCCCCCGGGAAGCCCAGGCGGCGCGCACGTGCAGGGTCAGCCGGGACCACTCGAACCAGTGCCCGATGGTCGCGCCGGCGGGCCGGAACGGGTCCGAGGGCGAGTCCATGTTGTAGTCCAGCAGCGGGCGCCAGGCGGAGTCGAAGTGCTCGGGGATCCGCCAGGACTGGGCGCGGGCGAAGTCGTTGACCACGCGGCGGGTGATGCGGGTGGCCCGCTCCAGCCAGGCGTCGTCACCGGTGACGTCGGCGGCGGCGAGGTAGGCCTCCACGGTGTGCATGTTCGCGTTGACGCCGCGGTAGTCCTCCAGCTCGGTGAAGCTGCGGTCGTAGGACTCGACCACCATGCCCTCGTCCTCGCGCCAGAACCGCTGCAGCGACACCGTGAGCGCTTCCTCGAGCAGTTCCTTGCCGCCAGGGCGCGCCGCCGACGCCGCACTGGCGCCGGCGAGGATGACGAAGGCGTGCGCGTACGCGGCCTTGGTCTCGTCCATCGGCCCGTCGTGCCCGACCTGGGCGTACCAGCCGCCGTGGACCTCGTCTCGGAAGTGCGCGGACAGCGCCCGCAGCCCGTGGTCGACCATCGTCGCCGAGCCCGGGCGTCCCAGCAGCGCTCCGAGCGCGAAGCAGTGGATCATCCGGCACGTCAGCCACAGCGGCGACCCCTGCGCCGGGACCGGGTCTCCCTCGTTGCTGAGGTAGGCGAACCCCTCCTGCACCATCGACCCCGAGGCGAAGTCCAGCAGGGCGTCGGTCTCGCTCTCGAGCCAGCGGGTGTGAGCAGGATTGATCAGCCAATTCATACCTGCAGGCTAGTCCCTGACGGACCAGGGGCCCGAAACTCGGGGTCGAGCGGCAGAAGGGGTCAATTCTTCGGCCCCTGGGGGCCCGGGCACCTGACCGGCCCGGCACTGACCGGGCGGGTGGGGGCGGGCGGGATGCCGGGTGACCGGGTGGCCGGGCAAGATGGGGTCATGGCATCCACGGGTCCGGACGAGAGCACAGCGAACGAGAGCACCGCAGCCGAGACCGCGGCCTCGGCCGAGGACGCGCCCGAGGAGACGAGCCCACGGGTGGTCCTCGCCTCCTCGACCGGGCTGGGGGTGGCCACCGGGAAAGAGGGGCGCGATCCCTCCGCGATGGTCGAGGAGCCGGCCAAGGTGATGCGCATCGGCACCATGGTCAAGCAGCTGCTGGAGGAGGTCCGCAGCGCTCCCCTCGATGACGCCGCACGCGAGCGGATGGCCCAGATCCACGAGCGGTCGCTGCACGAGCTCGAGGACGGCCTCAGCGAGGACCTGATCGCCGAGCTGCGCCGGATCACGCTGCCCTTCACCGATGACCGTGCCCCCTCCGACGGCGAGCTGCGGATCGCCCAGGCCCAGCTGGTGGGCTGGCTCGAGGGACTCTTCCACGGGATCCAGACCGCGCTGGTGGCCCAGCAGATGGCCAGCCAGAACCAGCTCGCCCAGATGCGCAAGGCCCTCCCACCGGGCGCGAACCCGGCAAATCCCGCCCAGGCGCTCGGGCTGCAGCACGGTGACCAGCCGCACCGGGGCACCGGACAGTATCTCTGACGCGGCGTGGCGCGATGGCCACCTCGGCCCACTGGTCCGAGCAGCTGGCCGGCGAGGCCACCACTGTCACCACGGCTGACCCCTCCGGCCGAGGACGACCGGGCCGGCTCAGGACCCGGGCACCAGCGCGATGAGCACCGGCACCAGGCCGTCCTCGCTGACCGCCGCGGCGCCGAAGTCCGCCGCGGCCCGGGTGTCGGCATCCGCGCCACCCATCGCCACCCCCACCTGCGCCCAGGTGAGCATCTCGATGTCGTTGCGGCCATCGCCCGCGGCGAGGGTCGCCGTCGCCGGCACGCCCAGACGCTCGCGCACCCGCTCCAGCGCAGAGGCCTTGGAGACCCCGTCCGGGGCGATGTCCAGCCAGGCCGTCCACCCGACGGCGTAGCTCACCCCGTGCAGGCCCGAACGGTCCACGAGGTCGTGGAAGTCGTCCGCGCCCAGGTCGGGAGCGCGTAGCGTCACCCGGGAGGCAGGGGTGGCGCACAGCTCCTCGAAGCCGACCACCCGTAGCTCCCCGGTCAGCTCCCCCTCGGGGAAGGGCGCCGAGAGTAGGAAGCCGCGGCCCAGGTCCTCGACGGCGAAGATCCCCTCCGGCAGGTGCTCGCGCAGCAGTCGCAGCGTCGGCTCCGGATCGAAGGTGACGACGTCCTCGATCTCGAACCCGCCCTCGGTCAGGCGCACCGTGACCGCGCCGTTGGAGCACACCGCCCACGCGTCGGCGATCCCGAGCGCCTGCGCCACCGGCAGGACCGCCTGGATGGAGCGGCCCGTGGAGAGCACCACGTGTGCACCCGAGTCCCGCAGCCCCCGGACGGCGTCGATCACCGTGGCGGTCAGGCTCTGGTCGTGGCCGAGGATGGTGCCGTCGATGTCGAGCGCCACCAGGCGTTCCGGTGCGTCGCGCAGGTCGGCGAGCGCCGCCAGCCCCGCGGCCTCGGTCACGGGCTGCAGGTCGCTCACCGCCGGGCCGGTGCCCCTCATCGGCCGACCGGTGCCAGCACCTCGAGGCCACCCAGGTAGGGCCGCAGGCCCTCGGGCACCCGGACCGAGCCGTCCTGCTGCTGGTGGTTCTCCAGGATCGCGACGATCCAGCGGGTGGTGCCGAGGGTGCCGTTGAGCGTGGCCACCGGGTGGGTGGCCCTCTCCCCGCGCTCGCGCACCCCCAGACGCCGGGCCTGGAAGCTGGTGCAGTTCGAGGTGGAGGTCAGCTCCAGGTAGCGCTCCTGGGTGGGCAGCCACGCCTCACAGTCGAACTTGCGGGCGGCACTGGAGCCCAGGTCCCCGGCAGCGGTGTCGATCACGCGGTACGGGAGGTCGGCCAGGGCGAGCATCTGCTCCTCCCAGCCGAGCAGCCGCTGGTGCTCGGCCTCGGCATCGGCGAGGCGCGCGTAGGAGAACATCTCCACCTTGTGGAACTGGTGCACCCGGATGATGCCGCGGGTGTCCTTGCCGTAGGAGCCGGCCTCGCGCCGGTAGCAGGCCGACCAGCCGGCGTAGCGCTTGGGGCCGTCGGTCAGGTCAAGGATCTCCCCGGCGTGGTAACCGGCCAGGGCCACCTCGGAGGTGCCCACCAGGTACAGGTCGTCGGCCTCGAGCCGGTAGATCTCGTCCGCGTGCGCGCCGAGGAAGCCGGTGCCGGCCATGATCTCCGGCTTGACCAGGGTGGGGGTGATCACGGGCGTGAACCCGGCGGCCAGGGCGGTGTCCATCGCGGCGTTGAGCAGCGCCAGCTCCAGCCGCGCGCCGACCCCGGTGAGGTAGTAGAACCGGGCACCGGAGACCTTCGCCCCTCGCTCGGTGTCGATCGCGCCCAGTCCCTGCCCGAGGTCGAGGTGGTCGGCCGGTGTGAAGCCCTCGGCCGCGAAGTCGCGCGGCGTGCCGACCTCCTTGAGGACGACGTAGTCGTCCTCGCCGCCGGGCGGGACGCCGTCGAGGACGAGGTTGGGCAGCTGCGTCAGTAGCTCGTCCAGCTCGGTCTGCGCCGCCTGGGCCTGCGCTTCGGCAGCCTTGACCTCCTCCGCGAGTGCCTTCGCCGTCGCCAGGATCTGCGGGCGCTCCTCGGGCGAGGCCTTGCCCACGGAACGGGAGATCTCCTTCTGCTCGGCGCGCTGCTGCTCGAACGCCGTCAACAGTCTCCGACGGCGCTCGTCCGCTGCCAGCACCCGGTCCACGAGCCCGGGGTCCTCCCCCCGTGCCCGCTGGCTGGCTCGGGCGACGTCGGGATCCTCACGCAGGCTCTTCAGGTCGATCACCCCCCGAGACTATCGGCCCGTGGCAGCGGGAGGGGCTACGGTTCAGGGCATGACGTGGGAGCAGACGGTGAGTCTGGTGGCGCTGGCCGTCGCGATCGCAGCCCTGGTGGTGGGCCTGTGGGTGCTGCAGCGGATCCGGCAGCGCGGTGCCCGGGTGGACCCGCTGATCAGCCCGCCCGGTCCCGAGCGCGAGCCCTCCGTGGGGCCACCGGCGTTCGTGGTCAATCCGGCGAAGGCGCACGATGTGCAGGCGCTGCGCACCATGGCCACCGAGATCGCCGAGGAGCTCGCCCTGCCCGAGCCACTCTGGTTCGAGACCACCCCGGAGGATCCCGGGTTGGGCCAGGCACGCGAGGCACTGGCCGCCGGCGCGTGCGTGGTGGTCGCGGCCGGCGGGGACGGCACCGTCCGCGCGGTGGCAACGGCGCTCGCGGGCTCGCAGACCCCGATGGCGCTGCTGCCGATGGGCACCGGCAATCTGCTCGCCCGCAACCTCGACATCCCGCTGGACGGGACGGCCTCGCTGATCCGGACCGCTCTCGGCGGGACCGACCACCCCATCGACATCGGCTGGATCCGCCCCCACCGGCTCGAGCCCGCCGAGGACGACGGTCCCGATCTGGCCACCGAGGAGGACGAACACCTGTTCCTGGTGATCGCCGGGATCGGCTTCGACGCCGCCATGGTGGCCGGGGCCGACGACGAGCTCAAGTCCCGGGTCGGCTGGTTCGCCTACTTCCTCGCCGGGGTACGCCACCTGCACGGCAAGAAGCTCAGGCTGCGGATGCGGGTCGGCGAGGGCGAGGTGCACCAGCTGAAGGTCCGCAGCCTGCTGTTCGCCAACTGCGGGCGTCTGCCCGGCGGCATCGTGCTGCTGCCCGACGCCGAGCTCAACGACGGCTGGCTCGACATCGCCGCCCTGGACACCCGCGGCGGGCTGTTCGGGTGGGTGTCGCTGTTCGGCAAGGTCATCGCCCAGGGCCTGGGCTTCCGCCGGGACATGCCCGCCGCGGCGAGCTCGATCCAGTTCTGGCGCGGGCGGGAGGCGTCGGTCTCCTTCGAGCGACCCGAGCACATCCAGATCGACGGCGACCTCATCGGTGAGGCGACCGGGGCCAGCGCCCGGCTACAGGCGGGCGGTTTGCACGTGCGGACCCGGTGATGGTCCGCGCCAGGGCCCGCCGATCTCTCCCCTGGGCCCTCACGGTTCCTCCACACCTGCGCCCGTAGGCTGAGGACCGATGTCCAGGACCACCGCCCTCCACGAGCCCCGCGCCACCGGGAGCGCTCGACTGTTCCCCTCGTTCCGGCGGGCCGTGCTGGCTCTCCTGGCCGCGGCGCTGACCGTGCTGGGCGCGGCCGCACCCGGCCATGCCGCCCCGGAGCCGGTGACCGGGGCCGACGGGCCGGTCGTGATGATCGGCGTCAGCGGTCTGGCGTGGTCGGACATCGACCCGGTGACCACCCCGGCCCTCGCCTCCCTCACCGAGGAGGCCGTCGGCTCGCTGGTGGTGCGCAGCGTCCGCTCCTTCACCTGCCCCGCGGACGGGTGGCTGGCGCTAAGCACGGGAACCCGCGCCGCCGACACCGCCGCCTCCTCCGACGACGAGGGCCGGTGCCGGTTCCTGCTCGAGCCCGAGGGTCCACAGGTCCGCGGCTGGCAGGACTACACCGACGCGCTCGCCGGCCAGAACTTCCAGGCCCGGCCGGGCCTGCTGGCCGAGCTGCTCGAGACGGGCGGCGTCACGACCGCGGGCCTCGGCCCGGGGGCGGCGATCGCCCTGGCGGACGAGGCCGGGCAGGTCGCCACCCACACCGAACGCGCCGGCAGCGACCTCGGGTCGTGGGCCGCCGAGGCCGCCGCGGACGCCCAGCTCCTGGTGATCGACGCCGGGTCGCTGCGCGAGGGCGAGGACGGCCACACCCTCGCCACCAGCCGGCAGACCTACCGCGAGGACCAGCTGCAGGTGATCGACGCGCGCGTCGAGGAGATCGTCGCCGGGCTGGCGCAGGCGCCGGGTGAACCGGCCGTGCTGCTCGCCGGCGTCGCCGACTCCGGCTACGCCCCCGGGCTCCGGGTGCTGGCTCTCAGCGGAGCCCAGGCCGAGCCGGGGCTGCTCACCTCCCCCTCCACCCGTCAGGACGGATTCGTCCTGACCACCGACCTGCTGCCCACCCTGCTGCGGCTGCTGGGGGTCGAGGACGCGGGGCCGACCGGCTCGGCCATCGGCGCCGCCGCCCAGCAGCTACCCGGGTCAGGGGGCGACTCGGCCACCGAGCGGCGCGACGTGCTCCGCGACGACGCCCTCCACGCCGACGCCGTGCGCCCTATCGTCCCGGTGTTCTACGCCGGGCTGGTGGTGCTGAACCTGCTGCTCTTCGCCGTCGTGGCCGTGGCCCTCAAACGCCCCGCGGTCACCCGCCTGCGCGCCTGGACCGCGCACCGGCTGGTTCGCCTGCCGGGGTCACAGGCGCTGCGCCGGGTGCTGGCGCACCCCGAGGCCGCGCTGGGTGTGCTGCGCGCCGTGGCGCTCGCGATCGCGAGCATCCCGGTGGCCTCCTACCTGGCGAACCTGGCGCCGTGGTGGCGCGCCGGCGCGCCGCTGCCGGCGCTGCTCGCGATCACGGCCGCGATCGCGGTGCTCGTGGTGGCGCTCGCACTGGCCGGGCCGTGGCGCCGGCACCTGTTCGGGCCGGTCGCCGTGGTGGCGGGCCTGACGGCCCTGGTGCTCGCCGTCGACGTCGCCACCGGCGCCACGCTGCAGCTCTCGGCCGTCATGGGCGTGCCGACCCTGGTGGCCGGCCGGTTCTACGGGATGAACAACACCACCTTCGCCCTCTTCACGACGGCGTCCCTGCTGGTGACCATCGCGCTCACCAACCCGCTGGTACGCACCGGCCGTCGCCGGCTCGCCGCGGTGGTGACCCTCGCCATCGGGGCGGCGGTGGTGGTGCTCGACGGCGCACCCGGCCTGGGTGCCGACTTCGGCGGCCCGCCCGCCCTGCTGCCGGCCTTCACGGTGCTGGCGCTGCTGGCGCTCGGGGTGCGGCTGACGTGGGTGCGCGCGCTGATGGTACTCATCGGCGCGGGCGTGGCGACCATGGCGATCGCCTTCGTGGACTGGCTGCGCCCCGACCCCACCCATCTCGGGCGGTTCTTCCAGACCATGCTCGACGGCGGCCTGTGGGACGTGATCTGGCGCAAGCTGGACCAGAACATCTCGATCCTGTTCGGCAACCGGCCGCTGACCATCCTGGCGATCTGCGGGGTGCTCACGGTGCTGTTCGTGCTCGCGCGACCGATCCGGGTGGCCCTCAGCTCGCCCGGTGGCGGCGACTTCGCCTGGCTCTCGGGCGGGAACCCGATCTCGCTGATGGGCCGGCAGGCGCCGATGCTGCGGCCGGGCCTGCTCGCGCTGGCGATCGCCCTCGGGCTGGGTCTGGCAGTGAACGACTCCGGCATCGCGATCCCTGCGCTCGGAGTGGCGCACGGGGTGCCGCTGCTGATCGCCGCCTGCGCCACCTGGATGCTCGGGCTACGGGACGGACGCGCTACCGACGGCGTGACCTCCGCTGCCGGGACGCCTCGACCGCCTTCCTGAGCATGCCTCGGCGGCGCTGGGACTCCGGCGCGGGCGGGCGGCTCCCGGCCGGGACGTCTCCGGCCTGGGCGGCCGGAGAGGCCTCCTCCGGCGCGCCCTGCTGAGGCAGCGCAGCCGCCGCGCCGGCCTCCCCCTCGGCAGCGTCCCGGGAGACCTTCTGCTTGTAGTGCCGGAAGCGGCGCGCCGCGATCGCCATCGCGACGTCGCGGTACTGCGCCGCGCGGTGCAGCTGCCCGGCGAGGTCGTTGCCGGTGGCACGGTGGCGCAGGTCGCACGGCACCTCGACCACGGCGAAACCCTGCATCAGCACGTCCATGGTCATCCCCGTCTCGACCCCCCACCCGTGCGCGAGCGGGGTGGCGGAGTCGAACGCGGCGCGCGTCATGCAGCGCTGGCCCGAGAGCGGCTGGGTCGGGGCCCACCCCGTGCCGCGCTGGATGGCGCGGCGAGCGAGACCGGTGACGATGCCGCGCCCGCCGGCCCCCGACTGCTTGGGCAGCACCGCGATGGACAGGTCCGCGCGGCCGGTGACGACCGGCGGCACCAGCGGGGCGGCGTTGACGGCGGTGGCGCCGAGATCGGCGTCGACGAACAGCAACAGGCGGGCGGGGCCGGCGTCCAGGTCGCGCATGGCCACCACCGCGGCGCCGGTCTCCATCGCCGAGGACTTGCCCCGGTTGTGGGAGTGGCGGACCACCACCGCGCCGGCCGCTCGCGCGAGGTGCTGGGTGTCGTCCTCGCTGCCGTCGTCGACCACGAGCACGAGGTCCACGTAGGGGATCGCGCGCACCGCGCGCACGGTCGAGGCGATGCGGGCGGCCTCGTCCTTGGCGGGGATCACCGCTGCCACCCGCTGATGGTCCGGATCAGCCGCCGGGACGGGGATCGGGCCGGTATCGGGCACACGACGACGGATGATCCGTAGGGGGTTGATCCCTTCGCCCGGCACCCGGCTCACACCCTTCAGCCTAACGTCGTCAGCGCAGCGTGACCTGGCGCGACACGATCCCTGCGCGCGCCCGTCGCTCCTGTGCGGTCAGTGGATCGGTCACGGCGAGCGCCTCGGCCAGCCGGGCCTCGAACCCGGGGGCCGGCTTCTCCAGCTCATCCGCCTCGGTGCCCGCCTCGAGCTCCCACACCGGAACCACCAGCCCGCACGAGCGGAACGCCCCAATGAACCGGGACCCCTCGTCGACGGCGGAGCGACGGTCGGCGTGCAGCCGGGCGAGGGCGTCGAGCAGCTCCTCCTCCTCCTCGGTGCGCGACCAGCGCAGGAACTCCCGGGCTCCCATGCGGCACCAGTACGCGCCCTCGACCGAGGAGAGCTTGACGGTGGGCACGATCGCACCTGCGAACTCCTCCATGGCCTCGTTCACCTCAGCGCTCGGCTCGGCGTCGGGCGGGAGGACGAAGTCGAAGGTCTCGTGCAGGGTGACCTCGAACGGGGCGTCCAGATCGAGCACATCCTGCAGCCGTGGCCCCGGGCCGGGCAGGTCGAGGTGGGTCAGGCTGGTGCCCGGCTCGGTCTCGAGCACCTCCAGCAGCGCGGCCGCGACGTCCCTGCTCGGGTCACCGCTGGAGGTGACGTTCTGCAGCGCGACGAGCACTGTCCCGTCCTCGCGATGCATGGCCGGCAGCAGGCCCGGCAGCACGGTCACCACGGTGATCTCCCGCGCACCGTACTCGGCGTTGGTGCGGGCGGTGGCGCTGGCCGCGGGGACGACCTCACGCATCGCCACCCAGTCGGCCTCACCGGGCAGTCCGTCGAAGGAGCGCCGGGGGGCGAGGGAGCCACCTGCCTCCCGGGCCGCCTTGCTGGCGGCACGCCGGGCGGCGACCTTCTCGTTGACCGGGCCTTGCTTCTTGCGCTTTGCCATGGCTTCACCCTATCGAGACCGGCGTGTGGCCTGCACAATCGACGTCGGGCGCAATCGACTCCCGGCAACGCGGGTGGCACGATGGCGTCATGCACTCCCGCGCAGGGCACGTGGCCCTCCCCGAGGACCTGATCGACGTCGAGGCGGTCGTCTCCGCCTACTACGACCGGAGTCCGGACGTGGATGACCCCGCCCAGCAGGTGGTGTTCGGGACCTCGGGGCACCGCGGCTCCAGCCTGGACTCGGCCTTCAACGAGGCCCACATCGTGGCGATCACCCAGGCGATCGTGGAGTACCGCACCTCCCAGGGCACCGACGGTCCGCTCTACCTGGGCCGCGACACCCACGCCCTGTCCGACCCGGCGCAGCGCACCGCGCTGGAGGTGCTGGCCGCGGCCGGGGTGGAGGTCCACATCGATGCCCGCGACTCCTTCACCCCGACGCCGGCGATCTCCCACTCGATCCTGCGTCACAACGGCGCGGGATCGAGCGAGGGCGTGCGCACCCGGGGCCCGGGCCTGGCGGACGGCATCGTCGTCACGCCCTCGCACAACCCGCCCCGCGACGGCGGCTTCAAGTACAACCCGCCGCACGGGGGTCCGGCCGGGTCCGAGGCGACGTCGGCGATCGCGGCACGGGCCAACGAGCTGCTGCGCACCGGGGTCTCCGGCGTGGCCCGGCTGCCGTACGAGCAGGCGCTCGAGGCGCCGAACGTGCGGCGGCACGACTACCTGCTCACCTACGTCGACGATCTGGAGTCCGTGCTCGACCTCGACGCGATCCGCGAGGCGGGGGTGCGGATCGGCGCCGACCCCCTCGGTGGTGCCGCCGTCGAGTACTGGGCCGAGATCGCCGAGCGCCACAACCTGGACCTGACGGTCGTGAACCCGCGGGTGGACCCCACCTGGTCGTTCATGACCCTGGACTGGGACGGCAAGATCCGGATGGACTGCTCCTCGCCCTCGGCGATGGCCTCCCTGGTGGAGACGATGCGCGAGGGCGAGGGCGCCCCGCCGTTCGACATCGCCACCGGCAACGATGCCGACGCCGACCGGCACGGGATCGTCACCGGTGACGGCGGGCTGATGAACCCCAACCACTACCTGGCCGTGGCCATCGACTACCTCCTGCGGCACCGACCCGAGTGGTCCGCATCGGCCGGGGTCGGCAAGACGCTGGTCTCCTCGGCGCTGATCGACCGCGTGGTGGGTGCCACCGGCCGGCCGCTGGTGGAGGTGCCGGTGGGCTTCAAGCACTTCGTCCCGGGGCTGCTGGAGGGCTCCCTCGGGTTCGGGGGCGAGGAGTCGGCCGGGGCCTCGCTGCTGCGCCGGGACGGGTCGGTGTGGACCACGGACAAGGACGGCATCGTGCTGGCACTGCTCGCGGCGGAGATCCTCGCGGTCACCGGCCGCTCCCCCAGCCAGCTGCACGAGGAGCAGGTGGCCGAGTTCGGTGAGAGCTGGTACGCCCGGGTGGACGCCCCGGCGTCCCGGGAGCAGAAGGCCAAGCTCGCCGCCCTCTCACCCGAGGACGTCACCAGCACCGAGCTGGCCGGGCAGCCGATCACCGCCACGCTGGTCGAGGCGCCGGGCAACGGCGCGGCGATCGGCGGGCTGAAGGTCACCACCGCGGACGCGTGGTTCGCGGCCCGACCCTCCGGCACCGAGGACGTCTACAAGATCTACGCCGAGTCCTTCGTCTCCGCCGACCACCTGGAGCAGGTGCAGGAGGCGGCCAAGGAACTCGTCTCGCGGGCGCTGGGCGAGTAGGCCGGGACGCAACTGACGGGCCCGAGCGCCTCCGTGCCAGATGTGGCATGGAGGGACCGGAGGGCGTCAGTTCGGTCCCGCCGCCGGGCGAATGTCCGGGTGTGCCCCCGCCCGGTCCGTGCCAGGCTGGATCCATGACCCTGCCCTCAGAGCCGATCCTCGAGACCGAGGCGACCACCGCCGAGGCCTACGCCGCGAACCGGGAGAACTGGGACGACCGCGCGGCCGTGCACGCCGCCAGCGCCGCCTACGACCTGGACGGCTTCGTGGCCGACCCGCACCGGATCTCCTCGGTGATCAGCGAGGAGATGGCGCTCCTCGCCCCCCACCTCGGCGATACCGGTACCGACCCGGCGCGTCTGCTCGAGGGCCTGGACGTGTGCCACCTGCAGTGCCACATCGGCACCGACACCCTGTCCATGGCACGGCTCGGCGCCCGCGTCACCGGCGTCGACCTGTCCCCTGCCTCCCTGCAGGTGGCCCGCGACCTCGCCGCCCGGTGCGGGCTGCCGGCCCGGTGGGTGGAGAGCGAGGTGACGCAGGCGAGCATCACCGTCGGTGGCGCCTTCGACCACGTGCACACCTCGATCGGGACGATCTGCTGGGTGCAGGACCTGCAGGCCTGGGCACAGACCATCGCCGCGCTGCTGCGCCCCGGTGGCACCTTCTTCTTCCGCGACCAGCACCCGATGCTGGCCTCGATGGATGACCTGGTGCCCGACGACGTCCGGCTGGGCCACCGGTACTGGTCCCTACCGCCGGGCCGGGCGTTCACCTACGCCGAGGGCACCACCTACGTCGACGGCGATCACACCCGCATCACCGCCACCCGCAACTTCGAGTGGCCACACCCGGTCTCCCAGACCCTCCAGGCCTTGCTCGATGCGGGGCTGCACGTGGTCGCGGTCGGTGAGCACGAGACGTTGCCCTGGCAGGCGCTGCCGGTGATGGTGGCCGAGGCGGACGCCTTCGTCCTGCCGACGCCGTGGCGCGAGCAGGTCCCGGTGGCGTGGTCGATCGTGGCGCGCAAGCCGAGGGCCTGAGCCAAGCCGCGCCGGTACGTGCTGCGGCGCCGCCGCGCCGGTGGCACGCAGGCGTGACACGCTGGATTCATGTCCAACCGCCTCGCCCAGGCCACCAGCCCCTACCTGCTCCAGCACGCCGACAACCCGGTCGACTGGTACGAGTGGGGTGAGGCGGCCTTCGCCGAAGCGCGCGAACGGGACGTGCCGATCCTGCTCTCTGTCGGCTACGCCGCCTGCCACTGGTGCCATGTGATGGCCCACGAATCCTTCGAGGACGAGCAGGTGGCCGCCCTGATGAACCGGGGCTTCGTGGCGGTGAAGGTGGACCGGGAGGAGCGCCCGGACGTCGACGCCGTCTACATGCAGGCCACGCAAGCGATGACCGGTCACGGCGGCTGGCCGATGACCTGCCTGCTCACCCCCACCGGGCAACCCTTCTACTGCGGTACCTACTTCCCGCGCACCCAGTTCCTCAGCCTGCTGCAGGCCATCACCGAGGTCTGGGACGAACGCCGTGAGGAGGTGCTGACCGGCGCGGACCAGATCACGCGACGATTGCTCGAGGCCACCGCGACTGCGTCCCCCGACGAGGCCCGGGTGCCGGACGAGGCGATGCTGGCCTCCGCCGTCGGGCGCCTGGCCGCGCAGGCCGACACCCGCCACGGCGGGTTCGGTACGGCGCCGAAGTTCCCGCCCTCGATGACGGTGCAGCACCTGCTGCGCCACCACGCCCGCACCGGGAGCACCGCAGCCCTGGACCTGGTGGAACGGACCTGCGAGGCGATGGCCCGCGGCGGGATCTACGACCAGCTCGCCGGCGGGTTCGCCCGCTACAGCGTGGACGAGGCGTGGGTGGTCCCGCACTTCGAGAAGATGCTCTACGACAACGCCCTGCTGCTGCGCGCCTACCTGCACTGGTACAAAGCCACCGGGGAGCCGCTGGCGCGCCGGGTGGTGACCGAGACGGCGCAATTCCTGCTGCGGGACCTGCGCACCCCCGAGGGCGGGTTCGCGGCCTCCCTGGACGCCGACACCGACGGTGTGGAGGGCCTGACGTACGTCTGGACCCCGGCGCAGCTGGCGGAGGTGCTGGGAGCCGGCGACGCCGCCCGCGCGGCCGAGCTACTGGGGGTCACCGAGTCCGGCACGTTCGAGGAGGGCGCCTCCACGCTGCGGATGCTCGGCGATCCGCCGCCGGAGTGGCCGGTCTGGCGCGAGCATCTCCTCGCCGCCCGGTCCCGGCGCCCGCAGCCGGCCCGCGACGACAAGGTGGTCACCTCCTGGAACGGCCTGGCGATCGCCGCCCTCGCCGAGGCCGGCGCCGTGCTCGAGCAGGCGGAGTGGGTGGAGGTCGCCGTCACCTGCGCCGACCTGCTGCTCGCCACCCACACCACGACGGCGCAGGGTCCGATCCGGGTACTGCGCGCCTCCCGCGACGGCCGGGCGGGTGAACCGGCCGGGGTGGCCGACGACTACGGCAACCTCGCCGAGGGCCTGCTGGCGTTGCACCAGGCGACCGGCCACCTGCGCTGGTTGGACGTGGCCGGGGAGATCCTGAGTTCCGCCGTCGACCAGTTCTCCGCCCCGGGCGGGGGTTTCTACGACACCGCCGCCGATGCCGAGCGCCTGGTGCTGCGACTGCGAGGAGTCAGCGACAACGCCGAACCGTGCGGGACGTCGTCGTTGGCGGGGGCGTTGCTGACGTTCTCGGCCCTGACGGGCGAGCGGCGGGGCGAGGCCGAACGGGCGATCGCCGCGGGCTCGGCCACGATCGGCGCCGACCCGCGGTTCGCCGGATGGTTCCTCACGGTGGCCGAGGCCGCACTCGGTGGGCCGGTGCAGGTGGCCGTGGCCGGCGAGGATGCGAGCGCCGCGGCGATGATCGCGCAGGCCCGGGCCTCGACCTCCCCCGGACTGGTCCTCGCGTACACCCCCGGCCACCCGCTGCTGGCCGACCGCCCCACGGTGGCGGGCCAGTCCGCGGCCTATGTGTGCCGCGGACGTGTGTGCGACCTGCCGGTCACCTCGGTGGCCGACCTGCGCCGCTCGCTGACCACCGCCTGAACGCACGAACGCCCGCCGACCCGCTGCGCACAGCGGGTCCGGCGGGCGTTCGGCTGGTCGGCCTCAGTCCTCCTTGCTGGTGAGGGTGAAGCCGGTGCCCTCGGCGCTCTGGTTGGCGTCGAGCTGCTGGGTCTCGAGCAGGTCGGAGGTCTCGGTGGCCACGAACACGCGGGCACCCTCGTCCTCGATGATCTGGTCCTCGTTCTGGGGCTCGGGTACCAGCGAGAGCTGCAGCTCGGTGCCGCTCTCGGCCATCGCGATCCGCACACCACCCTCGGCCGGCAGCCCGGCCTGCTCGGTGATCGACTTGATCGCGGTCTGGGCGTTCTCGGTCAGGGTGAGCATGACGCTCCCTCTCGTTCCTTCGGCAGAGACGCTGACGAGCAGTCGTGCTCACTACACGCGTTGCGCCTTCGGACCGTTCCACCGAAACACTCCCCGGGGGGTGGCCGCAAGCGCTGGTTCCGCTCTGCAAGACGATGCTGCTCACATGCCGGACGAGCGAGCGCGTGCCCTCGTCCCGCGGTGCTTCCGGCCGGGGTGGGCCACCGCGGCGTCGCCTACGCTGTGACCATGCCAGGCCCGTCCGGTCCGCTCGCCCACCTGCGCCACCGTCTCATCGAAGCCCTCGGCGGGCAGGTCCCCGCCCCGCCGGACCCGCCCCGGGCCGAGGTCGTCGGTCTCGTGATCGCCGGTGGCGGAGCCCGCTCCAGCTTCGAGCTGGGCGCGCTGGACTACCTGTACACCCACGAGGGCATCAGCCCGGAGGTCATCACCGGCACCTCCGCCGGTGCGATCCTCGCGGCCGTCATCGCCCAGCACCGCACGCGCAGCGGACAGCACCGGGCGGTCTCCGATCTGCGGCGCCTGTGGCTGACGATGCAGAGCTCGGCCGACATGTTCACCGAGCTGGAGTGGTTCACCAAGCTGAACGAACACATGCCTACCTGGCGCAAGGTGATGGCGCTGCGCCACCGGGATGCCCGGGAGGCCCAGGCCGGCAGTCGTGCGCGCACAGCACGCACCACCCGCGCCACCGGGGCGTCGCCGCTGCGCCGCGAGAACGATCACCGCGGGCGCCGCCGTCCGCCGGACGCCGCCGACCCGAGCCCGCTCCAGGCGCAGAACTGGTCGGTGACGAACGTGCTCGACACCATGGCCACACTGTGGGAGGCAGGCCGCACCAGCACCGATGTCGATCTCATCCTGGCGGGCGCCCAGACCGAGCGGGCCGCGTTCCGCCCCGGGCCGCTGGTGGAGCGGCTCACCGATCCCGAGCTGTTCGATCCCGCCCGCGTCGCCGGCTCGGGCGTGCGCCTGCGGATCGCAACCGTCTCGCTGGAGAGCGGTGAGCTGCGCTACGTCACCGAGTCCGGCGAGCTGCGCGACCGTCTCGACCAGCCGGTGCTCGAGGCGCCGGTGGTCGACCTCGTCGCCGCCATCCACGCCTCGTGCGCCATCCCGGGCGTCTTCGCCCCGGTGCGCCTGGGTTCGGAGCACTACGTCGACGGCGGAGCCCGTGAGTCCCTGCCCGTGGAGGTGGCCACCGAGCACCTGGGGGTCACCCGCTGTTTCGCGGTGGTGGCCTCGCCGCCCGGCCTCAGCCCCGCCTCCAGCTTCGCCGGCAAGGACATGCTGGAGATCGTGATGCGCGCCGGCTTCGGGGTGATGACCGACGAGATCCAGACCGATGAGGTACGACGGGCCCGCGCCGCCGGGGCGATGGTGATCCAGCCCGAGCTCGACATCCACGACATCCTCACCGTCGATCCGGGGCTGGTGCGGATCTCCATGGACTACGGCTGGATCCGCGCGGCCGAGGAGTGCACCGGCGCCACCGGCGCCCAGCGCGAGCGCACCCGCGCGATCGTCGAGCTGCGGCGCCGCATCTGGGCGGTCGAGGACGCAGTGCTGCGGCCGGAGTCGGCGGAGGGGCACTCCGACGCGCTGCGCACCGACGCCGGGAAGACGCTCACCCCCGACCTGCACCTGGTCGCGCGGTTGAAGCGCGAGCTGCGGGACGCCGTCGTGACCGGCGACGCGCACCTGCTGCCGCCGGAGGCGGACGGCTGGTGGCGGGCCTGGGAGGGCCACCCCTACGAGCTACCCGCGCCGAGCTGGCTGGGGTGAGGGCAGGGCCGTCAGCGCGCGGCGCGCACCTCCTCGGCCGGTGGCACCCCGCTCTGGGCGCCCGGCCGCTGCACCGCGAGAGCGGCAGCCACCGAGCCCCACCGCGCCGCCTCCACGAGATCGTCCCCCAGGGCCAGACGGGCGCCGAGCACCCCGACGAAGGTGTCGCCGGCGCCAGTGGTGTCCACCGGCGTCACGGGCACGGCCGGCACCTCGGTGCGGGCGCCGTCGGCGATCACCAGGGCGCCCTTCCCGCCGAGGGTGACCACCAGCGAGCCGACCCGGGCGGCCAGCAGCTCCACTGCACCCTCAAGCCCGCGATCCGGTGCGCCGAGCCAGGCGGCCTGGTCGGCGGCCTCGTGCTCATTCACGACCAGGACGTCCACCTCGGCCCAGAGGTCGTCGGCGAGCTCCTGCGAGGGTGCCGCGTTGAGCACGAATACCGCTCCGGGCCGGCGAGCCCGTGCCGCGGCGAGCACCACCTGTGGGTCGATCTCCAGCTGGGCGAGCAGCACGTCGGCGCCCTCGATCGCCTCGCGCTGACGGGAGTCGAGGTCGGTGAGGTCGGCATTGGCCCCGCCCACCACCACGATCGCGTTCTCGCCGTCGTCGGCCACCGAGATCAGTGCCGTGCCCGTGGGCTCGCCGGAGGTGCGCACGGCCCCGGTGTCCACCCCGGCGCCGGTGAGGGAGTGCCGCAACGCCTCGCCGTCGGCGTCCTGGCCGAGCGCACCGACGAAGGCCGTGGCGGCACCGCCGGCCCGTGCCGCCGCGACCGCCTGGTTGGCGCCCTTGCCGCCGCCACCGCGGGTGAAGGAGCTCGCCAGCAGGGTCTCGCCCGGCCCGGGGATGCGTGGCACCCGCGCCACCACGTCCATGTTGGCCGAACCGACCACGACGACGCCCATCCGGTCTCCTTCTCGTGCGCGAGGTGTTGGTGCCCGCAGCCTACGACCCCGCCGGAAGGGGCGATACTGGAGCCATGGGGCACGGGAGGCAGACGCGATGACGTCACCGAGGGCTGCCGTCGTCTACCACCCGGAGAAGCTGACCGGCGAGCGCTGGCGGCGGATCGTCGCGCGGGAGGAACGGCGCGCGGGGTGGGGCGCATCGGTGTGGGTGCCCACCCGGGCCGACGACGACGCCGCCGCGCTGAGCGCCCGCCTCACCGAGGCCGGTGCGGACGAGGCGGACGTGGTCATCGCAGCGGGAGGCGACGGGACGGTGCGGGCCACCGCCGAGATCCTGATCGGCTCCGACCGCCCGCTCGGGGTGTGGCCGGTGGGCTCGACGAATCTGTTCGCCCGCAACGTCGGCCTGCCCGTGCTGGACCAGGTGGCCGCGCTGCGGGCGGCGTTCACGGGGTCACGGCGGCGGGTCGACACCGGCCGGGTCAGTGTGGATCTCGCCGACGGCACGCGGCGCAGCGAGGTGTTCCTGGTGCTCGCCGGTTTCGGGGTGGATGCCCAGATGGTGGTGCACACCTCCACCCAGGCCAAGGACCATCTCGGCTGGCTCGCCTACGTGGCGGGGGTCACGCGCGGCATCACCCGACCGGACCGCCTGGATGTCACCTACTCCCTCGACGGCGCCCCCGTGCAAGAGGCCCGCCTGCTCACGCTGGCGATCGCGAACGGCGGCGCCCTGCCGGCCGGGCTGGTGCTGCTGCCGGACGCGGAGGTCGACGACGGCGAGCTGGACGTGCTGATGCTGCATGCCGATGACGCCCGCACCTGGAGCGAGGTGGCGTCGTGGTTCGTGCAGGAGAACTCGCTGGTGCGTCAGATCCGGCGCCGCACCGGCCGCCGCCGGCCGCTGCGCACCGGGGAGGCGGTGCAGCTGCGCCGCACCCGGGACGTGCGCGTGGTGCTGCGCCGGGGTGAGCACTTCCAGGTCGACGGCGAATATCTGGGTGAGGTGGTGGCGCTGCGGGCGCAGGTGCAGCGGGCGTCGCTGACGATCTGCACCACGTGAGGCTCAGCGCAGGGCCGAGCGGAACCGGCGCAGCCGCAGGCTGTTGGTCACCACGAACACGGAGGACAGCGCCATCGCGGCACCGGCGATCATCGGGTTGAGCAGACCGAGGGCGGCCACCGGGATCGCGGCCACGTTGTAGGCGAACGCCCAGAACAGGTTGCCCTTGATGGTGCCGAGGGTGCGGCGGGACAGGCGCACCGCGTCGGCGGCGGCGCGCAGGTCCCCGCGCACGAGGGTGAGGTCGCTGGCCTCGATCGCGGCGTCGGTACCGGTGCCCATGGCCAGGCCCAGATCGGCGGCGGCCAGGGCGGCGGCGTCGTTCACGCCGTCACCGACCATGGCCACCACCCGGCCGGACTCCTGCAGCCGGCGCACGTGGGCCACCTTCTCGGCCGGCAGCACCTCGGCGATGACCTCCTCGATCCCCACCTCGCGGGCCACCTGCTCGGCGGCGCGCCGGGAGTCGCCCGTGAGCAGCACCGGGGTGAGCCCGAGGGCCCGCAGCATCCGCACGGCCTCGGCGGAGGTGGCCTTGACGGTGTCGCCGACCTCGATCGCCCCGAGCAACCGGCCCTCGGCCCCGACGGCGATCACGGTGCCACCCTGGCAGGCCGCGAGCAGGTCCTCGAGGCCGGTGACGTCCCACCCCTGCTCACGCAGCACGTCCGGCCGGCCGACGAGCACCGGCACACCCTCGACGCTGCCGCGCACCCCACGGCCGGCAAGGTTCTCGAAGCCGGTGACGGCCGGCAGCACGTCGAGCCGCTCCCGCGCGGCCCGGGCGACGGCGGCCCCGATCGGGTGCTCGGAGGCGTGCTCGACCGCCCCGGCCAGGCGCAGCAGCTCGGCCTCGTCGGTCCCGTGCAGCGGGTGCACGGCGCGGACCGACATGGCGCCGGTGGTCACCGTGCCGGTCTTGTCCAGCACCACCGTGTCGACCGCGCGCGTGGACTCCAGCACCTCGGGCCCGCGGATGAGGATGCCGAGCTGGGCGCCCCGTCCGGTGCCGACGAGCAGCGCCGTCGGGGTGGCCAGGCCGAGCGCGCACGGGCAGGCGATGATCAGCACGGCGACGGCCGCGGTGAACGCACTCGCCGGTTCGCCGGTGAGCGCCCACCACGCGATCAGCGTGGCCAGCGCGAGGAGGATGACGATCGGGACGAAGACCGCCGAGATACGGTCGGCGAGCCGCTGTGCGGCCGCCTTGCCGTTCTGCGCCTCCTCCACCAGTGCGGCGATCCTGGCCAGCTGGGTGTCGGCCCCGACGCGGGTGGCGCGCACCACCAGCCGTCCGCCGACGTTCACCGCACCCCCGACGACGGCGTCCCCCACCTCGACCTCGGCCGGCACCGGCTCGCCGGTGAGCATCGAGACGTCGACGGCGGAGCGCCCCTCGATCACCTCACCGTCGGTGGCGACGGTCTCGCCGGGGCGCAGCACGAACTCCTCGCCCACAGCCAGCTCGGAGACGGGGCGGCGGATCTCCTGTCCGCCGTGCAGGATCGTGACGTCCTTGGCCCCGAGGTCGAGCAGGGCGCGCAGCGCGGCGCCGGCGTTGCGCCGGGCCCGCAGCTCGAAGTACCGGCCGGCGAGGATGAACGTGGTGACGCCGGCGGCGACCTCGAGGTAGAGGGCACCGGAGGGGTCCGCCGAACCCAGGGTGAGGGAGAACGGGTGGCTCATGCCGGGCCTTCCGGCGCTGCCGAGGAAGAGCGCCCACAGCGACCAGGTGAACGCCGCGATCGTCCCCATGGAGATGAGGGTGTCCATGGTGGCCGCGCCGTGCCTGAGGTTGGTCCAGGCGGCGCGGTGGAAGGGAGCCGCGCCCCACACCACCACCGGCGCTGCCAGGGTGAGGGAAAGCCACTGCCAGAAGGTGAACTGCAGGGCCGGCACCATCGCCAGCACGATCACTGGCGCCGAGAGCAGGGCACTGACGACCAGCCGCTGGCGCATCGCGGCGAGACCGTGGGCTGCTGAGGGGTCGCGGGCGTCCTCGGGCGACTCGGGCACAGCCGAAGCGGGCGCCGCACTCTCTGGCCGGCTGCCGGCTGGGCGCAGCTCCTGGGCGCTGTAACCGGCCTGCTCGACCGCGGCGATCAGTTCCGGCACGCTCAGGGTCGGCGGCGCGAAGATGCGGGCCTTCTCGGTGGCGTAGTTGACGCTGGCAGTGGCTCCCTCAAGCCTGTTGAGGCGCTTCTCCACCCGGGCCGCGCAGGAGGCGCAGGTCATCCCGCCGATCTCCAGCTCGGTGCGCTGGAGATCACTGCGCGTCTGGTCCGTCATGCTCATCACCGCTCCGCTTCCATACCTCTAGGGGGTATCGAAACCATACCCCCGGGCCGTATGATGGGCAAGCCATCGACCCCGTGTGGGAGGACCGCGTGACATCGGCAGACCGGCCCGGTGAGGGCCACCGCAGCCACGATCACCGCGTGACCGCGACCCGCGCGAACCGGCGGCGCCTGCAGCTGGTGCTCGCGATCACCCTGACCGCCATGCTCGCCCAGGCGGCCGGGGCCTGGGTCTCGGGGTCGCTCGCCCTGCTCGCCGACGCAGGGCACATGCTCACCGATTCCGCCGGGGTGGGGATCGCGCTCGTCGCGGCCCACCTGGCGGCACGGCCCGCCACCCCTGCGCGGACGTTCGGATGGCAGCGGGCGGAGGTGCTCGCGGCGATGGTCAATGCGATGGTGCTGTGCGCCGTCGGGGTGCTGGTGATCCGGGAGGCCTTCCTGCGCTGGGGAAGCGCGCCGGAGATCCAGACCACCCCCATGCTCATCGCCGCCGTCGTCGGCGGCGCGGCGAACCTGGTCTCACTGCTGCTGCTCGTGCGGGCGCGGGGTGAGAGTCTGAACCTGCGCGGCGCCTACCTGGAGGTCTTCGGCGACCTGATCGGCTCGATCGCGGTCATCGTCGCGGGCGTGATCATCATGACCACCGGCTGGGCCCGAGCCGACGCGCTCGCCTCGTTCGCCATCGGGTTGCTGATCCTTCCGCGCGCCCTGTCCCTGCTCAAGGACGTGGCCGACGTGCTGCTGGAGTCCACGCCGCGCGGGATCGATCTGGACCGGGTGCGCGAGCACATCACGTCCGTCGAGGAGGTGGTCGACGTGCACGACCTGCACGCGTGGACGATCACCAGCGGGGTGCCGGTGCTGTCCGCGCACGTGGTGGTCGCGGCCGGTGGCGACCTCGACCGCGAGCTCGAGTGCCGGGTCCTGGACGGCCTGGCCGAGTGCCTGGAGGGGCACTTCGACGTCGGGCACTGCACGTTCCAGATCGAACCGGTCGGCCACCTTCGCCATGAGGCGGCCGTGCACGACTGACGGCCGGCTCAGAGCGGTGCGGCCGGCAGGTCGTGCGCCTGCCCGACCGCAGCGTTGACGAGCCTGCCGCCGCTCACGTTCACCCCGGCCGCGA
This sequence comes from Ruania suaedae, assembly GCF_021049265.1. Classification (NCBI taxonomy): domain Bacteria; kingdom Bacillati; phylum Actinomycetota; class Actinomycetes; order Micrococcales; family Ruaniaceae; genus Ruania; species Ruania suaedae. The sequence goes on along the minus strand of NZ_CP088018.1, from coordinate 372,267 downwards.
GCGCGGGGTCCTCGCGGACGGCCTCGCCCCAACCCGCGTCCGCGATGGCGGCCACGTACGGGAGCGTGGCGTTCGTCAGGGCGATCGTGGAGGTGACCGGCACCGCGCCCGGCATGTTCGCCACGCAGTAGTAGAGGCACTCGTGCACGGCGAACACCGGATCGTCGTGGGTGGTCGGGCGCGAGCCCTCGAAGCAACCACCCTGGTCGATGGCGATGTCCACCAGGACCGACCCCGGCCGCATGGTGGCGACCATCGCGTCGGTGACCAGCGTCGGCGCGTGGGCACCGGGGACGAGGGCAGCACCGATGACGAGGTCGGCTTCCCTGACCTGCTCGGCGATGACGTACGGGCTGGAGCGGGCGGTGCTGATCCGCGTGCCGAAGCGCGCGTCCAGCTCACGCAGGCGAGGCAGCGAGAGGTCGAGGATGGTCACCTCCGCCTGCATCCCGACGGCGATCGTGGCGGCCTGCTCCCCGGCGACGCCGCCGCCGATGATCAGCACCCGCCCGCGTGGGGAGCCGGGCACGCCGCCGAGCAGCTGACCGCGCCCGCGGTAGGGGCGCATCAGATGATGGGCCCCGACCTGGGTGGCGAGCCGGCCGGCGACCTCACTCATCGGGGCCAGCAACGGCAACGAGCCGTCAGGTCGTTGGACCGTCTCGTAGGCGATCGCGGTCGCACCCGAGCTCAGCAGTGCGCGGGTGAGGTCCTCATCAGCGGCAAGGTGGAGATAGGTGAACAGCGTCAGGCCCTCACGCAGGTGGCCGTACTCCGAGGACACGGGCTCCTTCACCTTGAGCACGAGCTCGGCCCAGTCCCACACCTCGCTCGCCGAGTCGGTGATCTCGCCACCGGCGCGGGCGTAGGTCTCGTCCTCGAAGGAGGAACCTGACCCGGCGCCGGCCTGGACCCGTACCCGGTGACCTCGACCCACCAGCTCGTGGACGCCGGCAGGCGTGGCGGCCACACGGTTCTCGTTGTTCTTGACCTCGGTGACGACGCCGATGCGCATCCGCACTCGCCCTTTCGGTGGCCGACCCCTGGGCGTGGGGCCTGTGGGACCCGGGCTGGGCCGTGCCCTGGTCCGGACACGGCCCCAGCGTGGCACCGGGCCCGTCCGGGTGCCACCGGGTGGGCCGCGAACTCCCCCGCGCGAGAGGATGAGGCGCAAGAATCGACGCGATGTCGAGACGAGCGGATCGGCTCCGTCTCCTGGTCGAGGCCGGCAGAGGGCCGGCACACAGCGAGGAGAGGAACTCATGGCCAAGTACCTGTTGCTCAAGCACTACCGTGGCGCCCCCGCCCCGGGGGACGAGGACTTCGTCCCGATGGACCAGTGGAAGCCCGAGGAGCTCGAGGCGCACATCGCCTTCATGAACCACGTCGCGGACACGCTTCGGGAGCGGGGCGAGTTCGTCGATGCCCAGGCCCTCTCACCCGAGGGGACGTTCGTCCGCTTCGACGGCGACGGGAAGCCGCCGTTGACCGACGGTCCGTTCGCGGAGTCGAAGGATCTGATCGCGGGCTGGATGATCATCGACGTCGAGTCGACCGAACGGGCCTATGAAGCGGCGGCATTCCTCTCCGCCGCCCCCGGGCACGGCGGTCGCCCCATCAAGGAGTGGATCGAGGTGCGGCCGTTCCTGTCCGAACCGCCGGCCGTCGACTGATGGAGGAGCTGCTGCGCGAGCTCGGCCCCCGGACACTGGCAGTGCTGGTGCGCCGCGGGGCCGAGCTCACGGCCGCCGAGGACGCGGTGCAGGAGGCGATGATCGCGGCACTCGCGCACTGGCCCGAGCGCATGCCCGGCGATCCGGCCGGCTGGCTGGTGCGGGTGGCGTGGCGCAAGTTCCTGGACCAGGTGCGTGCGGAGCAGGCGCGACGCCGGCGGGAGGAGAGGGCCGCCGTCGAGCCGGCTGCCGGGGCCACCGAGAACGAGGACGACACGCTGCTGCTGCTCACCCGGTGCTGCCACCCCGAGCTGAGCCCGGCCTCGGCGATCGCCCTGACACTGCGGGCGGTGGCGGGCCTCACGACGGCGCAGATCGCCCGCGCCTACCTGGTGCCGGAGGCGACGATGGCCCAGCGCATCAGCCGCGCGAAACGGACGTTGCGGGGAGCGCGCCTGGACGGCGTCGGCGACATGGGCACCGTGCTGCGCGTGCTCTACCTGATGTTCGATCACGGCTTCACCGGGCCGGTGGACGTGGCGCAGGAGGCGATCCGTCTCACCCGGCAGCTGGCCGCCGCCGATCGGGATCCGGAGATCGACGGGCTGCTGGCGCTGATGCTGCTGCACCATGCGCGCCGGCGGGCGCGGTTCACCGATGCCGGCACGCTGGTGCCCCTGGACGAGCAGGACCGCACCCGCTGGGACACGGTGATGATCGCCGAGGGTGTCGCCATCCTGCAGGGCGCACTCGCCCAGGACCGGCTGGGTGAGTACCAGGTGCAGGCGGCGATCGCGGCCCTGCACGACGACGCCGCGAGCGCCGCCGAGACCGACTGGCCGCAGATCCTGTCCTGGTACGACGAGTTGGTCGGGCTACAACCCTCGAACCCGGTGGTGCTGATGAACCGGGCGGTGGCGCTCACCCATGTCGCGGGCCCGCACGCGGGCCTGGGTGCACTCGATCAGGTTCCCGACGGCGTCCCACGCCGCACCGCCGTCGCCGCCTGGGTGCACGAGCGCGCCGGAGACGCCGTCGTCGCGGCTTCGCTCTATGCCGGCGCGGCCGAGGAGGCCACGAGCCAGGCGGAGCGGATGCACCTGCTCACCCGGGCGGCGCGGCTCCAGGGCTGAGCCCGGGTCAGTGCCGGTCCGGCTCGGACCGGCCCAGATCAGCGGCCTCCTCCTCCGGCCGGGGCGGGACGGACTCGTCCTCCTCCAACCGCGGAATGTCCTCGTGCTGCTCGTCGGGCTCGGTGGGTAATGACATCGGTTCCTCCTCGTGATGTGCGTGTCGCCTATCGAAAGCTGGGCATCGTGCGAATGCTGCGACCGGTCAGCGTCGCCGACCGTCACTCACGCGGCTCTCCTCCACACGCGCGGATCGTCGGGGTCCGGGCGCACGATGTCCACCGAGTATCCCTGTTCTCGCAACCGCTGCAGCGGGTCAGGCTCGGCGTCCGGCGGCGGCACCCCCATCGGCTGTGGGGCGCGGGAGAGGTAGCTGTGACCACTCGGGGTCCGCGTCCGCACCGCGTGGGCGCCACCCCCCGACGCATGACCCGGCACCGTCGCAGCCGACCACCCGGGCGCTTGTTTGGCGTAGTTGCACCGCTCGCACAAGCCCTGCAGATTGTCCGCACTGGTGGGCCCGCCGGCAGCATGGTCGAGGACGTGATCGATGTGGCGGATCGGGGCGTCGCACCACGGTGTGCGGCATGTCCGGTCACGCGCGGTGATGAACCTGGCGAGCCCCGAGGGCGCGCGGCGGGCACGGGAGTCCATGGCGACCAGCTCGCTGCCGTCCGGACCAGTGAACAACCGCAGCATCCAATTGCCGACCACCGAACCGTGGCGATGTGCCCGCGCGACCAGCTCTCGTGCCCACTGCGCGCGAACGACTCCGTGACCGGGTACCCAGGCCGGATCGTCAGCCCCGTCGAGCAGCGCACGATCGGTCATGATGATCTGTACCCCCACCGGCACCTCCTCGGCACGGGCCCGGCCCGTGACGCGCTCCACGAGCGTGTCAGCCATGATCTGGCCCCTGGTCCGGTCATCGCCCTGGCTGCGGAGTTCGTCAGCACGCCGGGTGAGCGCCCCGTACACGGCCACTCCGTGCGCCACCGGAAGCAGTGCCGTCACCTGCGTCATCACGTCCGGGACCGGTCGGATCGTCACTCGGCGATCGGCCGTTGCCCGGGCGTTCCGTCGGACCACTGCTTCCTGGTCCAGCCTGGCGGTGAGTGCACGCGCTTCAGCGATAAGCCGGCGATCGCCCCAGCCGTCGAACCGAGCGGGATCCGCGCACATCCGGACGTCGAAGGCCCTGCGATCCGCCAGGGTCAGGCAGGCGGACTCCCGCGCGAGCAGCGTCGCTCGCCACTCGCTCATCGCGCCCGACGCCAGGGCGGCCCTCGTGTGCGGCATCTCGTGGACGAGCACCTTCCCCAGCCCCAGCAGCTGGGAGCCGCGCACCGGTGAGACCCGGCGCGCCAGGGCGACCTGGGCGGCGACGCCGGCTCCGCGGGCCTCGGCGGGGACGCCACGCTCGGCCCGCGCGCCCCGCACCGAGGCGTCCAGGTCGGCTGCCAACCGAGCCTGCGTCGCGCTGACGGCCCCCACGAGCTGCTCCAGCTCGCGCAGCAGATCTATCCGGGCGGAGTCATCGAGATGGTCGAGGGCGCCGGCGTGATGCCTTCCGACTGCCGCTTCTGCCAGCTGCGTGCGCGCACGCCGGACGAGGATGAGCACATCATCGGTAGCCGCGTCGAGCGGTGTCGATTCCGTGCCCATGGTTCACCTCCCCCGCGATTCGCTGCTCCGATGCGTTCCGACAACCACATCCTGCACCCGACCACCGACATCGCTCATTTTCGTTGCCATCGCTCGCAATCGACGTCGAAGAACGGACGACACCGAACCCTGAGCCCTACCCCCGTGTCGTCGCCCGTACCCGCAACGTCGGCGAGAGCGCCAGGCTCGACCAGGCCCGGGGCTCGCCGGAGCGCAGCCGGGAGAGCACCCGGCGCAGGCACAACTGGGCACCGGCCTCCCCGGCGTCGTGGCGAGGCGGGGCGATGGCCGTGAGCGGGGTCGCGCAGAGCGCGGCCACCTCGTCGTCGTAGGCGATCACGGCCAGGTCCTGCGGCACCCGGACGCCGGCGTCCTCGGCGAGGTCCACCAGGCCGATGGCCACCTCGTCCGGGACCACCACCACTCCGTCGATCGCGCCGGAGCGGGCCCGCCCGACCAGATCCGCCATCGCCTCGGCCACCACCGACCCGGGGGCATCCGCCGGGGGGAGCGTCACCGTCTCCATACCCAGCCCGGCCTCCTCGACCACGCGGCGTACACCCGCCCGGACCAGCGGTGCCGTCGGGCCGGCCCGGGTGGCCACCAGCAGCCGGGTGCAGCCGGTCTGCAGCAGGTGCGTGGCCGACAGCCGACCGCCGACGTCGTGGTCGCAGCGGACCACGTCGAGCTCGCCCTCCCAGGGAGAGGCCTCGAGGCTGCGCTCGAGCACCACGACGGCGGCGGGTGCCCCGGCGAGCAGCTCGTAGGTCTCCGGGTCGGCGGTGGCGTGGGAGGCGGGCGCGACGAGCAGCCCGTCCACGCCGCGGGCGAGCAGACGCCCGATCTGTTCGCGCTCGCGCGCCTGGGAGTAGTCCGAGACGGCGAGGATCATCCGGCTGCCGGCGGCGGCGACCGCCGCCCGGGCCCCGCGGATCACGTCCGGGAAGTAGTACGTGGCCGAGGGCACCACCATCCCGATCGTCGCCACCGGCGCACTCCCGCGCGGAGCGGACGGCTCGCCGGGCGCCTCGGCGCCACCGTGGACGCGCCGCAGCAGGCCCGCCTGCTCGAGGTCGGCGAGATCACGCCGGACCGTCATCCCGGAGGAGCCGACCCGCATCGCGAACTCCTCGGTGCGCACGGCCCCGTGCACACGCAGCTCCCGTAGCAGCTGGGCACGACGCTCGGTCGGGAGCATGACGCCCATTGTGCCCCGCCGCCAGTTCCCGTCAGCGCACGCGCACGGTCAGCTCCCGCGAGGAGGTGGACCCCGCGTCATTGATCCACTCCACGCGGTAGACGTGGCGTCCCGGCTCGAGCGCGTTGACCTCGTGGGTCATCCGCTGGTGACCGGGGGTGGCCGCCTCGAGACCGCCCTCGGCGAGGAGTTCCTCACCCTGGTAGAGCCGGTAGCGGTCGGCGTTGGTCCCCCACCACAGGTTGCCGGTGAGCGTGAAGGAGCCGTCGCCGTCCCAGTTGTCGTGGCTGAGCACGGGGACCCCGGGCGCGGCGTCGGTCACGGTGACGGTCAGCGGCGCGGTCGTGGTGGTGCCGGCGCTGTTGACCAGGTCGGCGGTGTAGACGTACTCACCGTCGGTGCGGCCCGAGATCGCGAACTCGACCTCCTGGGCGCCCGGGCTGGCCGCCTGCACCCGCTCGGAGGCGATGAGAGTGCCGTTCTCGTACAGGTGCACCCGGCTGGCGTTGCTGCCCCACCACAGGGTCATGGTGATCGTGTAGTCGCCGTCGCGCAGGCCGGTGTCCCAGCCGTTGTCCGAGCTGAGCGTCCCGACGGCGGGGGCTTGCGTCGCGTCGTCGGCCTCCGTCGGGAATCCGGCTTCGACCGAGCCGAGGTCGTCCAGGTCGACGGTGCGCCCGTCGAGGATGAGGTCGCCGTCGAGGAGCTCGGCCTCGAGCGGGCCGTCGGCGGAGGTGGCGAGCACGATCCCGAACTCGGCATCGGTGCCCGTCCGGCTCAGCCGCAGGGTCCGGTCGATGACCTCGACCGTCAGGCCGTCCCGGTCGGGCACGAACCCGGACAACGTCGCGCCGTCAGCACCGGTGAAGGTGAACAGCGGTTCGTGCGCGGCGCCGTCGGGGAAGGTGGCGATGGTGACGGACTCGTCCGGGCGCAGCTGCCAGTCCCAGCGGTGGGAGGTGGTGTCGGCGAAGGTGTCGCGGATGGCCACGATCGCGTCGGCCTCCTCACCGGGGGCGAGATCGACGACCTGCTCGCGCTCGGCGGTGGCGACCTCGAAGTTGGCCGAGCCGTCGAGGTGGACGTACCCGCCGCCCTGCTCCTCGAAGGCCCGGGAGGCCAGGCTCACGCCCTCCCCGCGCACGGTGTTGTACTGGTTCTCGAAGGGCTCCAGCTCGCCGTCGACGAGCGGTTTGCTCCACAGCAGCGGGTCCTGGTTCTTGCCGCCCTGGGTTGCCCAGGTGGTGTCGTGCCCCATCCAGGAGAGGGCGAAGGTCTCCGCCGCGGCCCAGCCCTTGTGCTGGGTGTTGCGGTTGGAGATCGAAAGGAGCGCGTCCTCGACGCCGGCCACGTCGGAGCGGAAGGCGTAGAAGCCCGCCTCGTCGTCGAGCAGGGCCTGCTGGGCCTGCTGCGCGGCCTCGCCACTCATCTCGGCCGGGTCGCTGCTCACCTCCGAGGGGTAGTACAGGACGGCGAACATGCTGTGCACGTCGTCGAATCGCGGCTCGGCCGCGTCCACCCCTTGCACGTGGTCGTACAGGTGCTTCAGGCCCGGCAGCACGCCCTCGGGGGCGGTCGGGAACAGCAGCGGGAAGGTGCCGCTGACCTGGTTCGCGGGACCGGAGACGCCGAACTGGGAGACGTCGCCGTCGGTGCGCGAGGAGACCGTGTGCAGGGCGAGGTTCCAGAAGTCGACCTCGGCCAGCACCGGGTCCAGGGCGTGCACGCCGGAGTCCTGGGCCATGAACAGCGAGGGGAAGAGGTAGAGCTGGGCGTAGTGGAAGTAGTCCCAGCCCTCCTGCGTCCAGCCCGTCTCGGTGTAGCCGTCCTGCAGGTGCCGCGCCACCTGGTTGATGAGGTAGGTGATGCGCTCGTCATGGGTACCGAAGTCACCGTCGCCACGGGCGGCGAGCAGCAGCGCGAGCTCGGTGCCGTGGGTCACGGCCACCCAGTTGGAGGCGCGGTCGGCACCGTCGAGGGTGTCGTGGTGATAGGTCGAGAGCAGGTCGGTGGTGCGGGTCATGAGGTCGCGTACGTCGGCGCGCTGGTCCTCGGTCCAGCCGGCGTGGGCGAGGTCGTAGGCGGGGGCGAGGTTCAGCGCCCCGCGTCCGAGCTCGAGGCCCATGTTGAGGTCCCGGGCCACGATCCAGTCGGCGCCGGCCATGACGGCGTCGTAAGCGGTCTGCGCGTAGGACTCCTCGCCGGTCACGGCGTAGGCGAAGGCCGCGTCCCGGGCCCGGTAGAGCTCGGTGGCCGAGCCCGGGTAGGCGGATCCGGTGCCGTCGAGGCGGGCGGCGAGGGCCTCCCACGCGCCGGTGACGGTCGGCTCCCCGGCCGCGAGATCGGCCTGGATACGGGTGGCGACGTCGGCATCCACGAGCGAGCGGGGGTGCTGGGAGGCGCCCACCTCGGCGCGCGCCAGCTCGGTGTCGCCCGAGCGCAGTGCCACCTCGGTGCCCGGGCTCGCGGCAGCCACCTGGGCGCTGCCCTCGTAGCCGGAGACCGCCGTCGGGCTGGACGAGCCGACCTGGATGGTCAGATCAGTGGTGGGGTCACCGTCGGCCACCGCCCAGCTGACGTGGGTGCCGTCCTCGCCCGCCAGGGCGGTGACCAGGCTCAGCACGGTCCGGTCGGCGAAGGTGCCGGCCGTGGTGGTGGTGGCGGGCGGGCTGGTCGCGAGCACCTCGCCCTCGGCATCGAGCGCGGTCACGAGGTAGGTGTAGGTGGTCGCGGGCTCGGCCGTGGCGTCGGCGGTGGTCGGTGCCAGGGCGACCTTGAGGCGGGTCTCGGGGGACGCCGTCGGCGGGGTGGTCCCCTCGGTGCGGTGGACCGCATAGCGGTCGGCCTCGACCTCCTCGAATGCCCAGGAGAGCTCGACCGGGCCGCGCTCGTTCGGCGAGGCGGTGAGGGTGGCGCCCTCGTCGACGGTCTCGGTGATCGAGAGGTCGGCGAACCAGATGGTGCCGCCGGCCCGGTCGAGGATAGGTTCGACCGAGATCCGGGCCGCGTTCTCGGGCAGCACGATGTCGGTGGAGTAGGTGCGCCAGTCGAAGGTCCCTGTCAGGTAGGGCCCGGATCTGACGGGAACGACGACCTTGCCGGCCGCGTCGTAGGCCTGGATCCGCAGCATGCTGAAGCCGCCGGTGAGGCCCTCGCCCCGGACCCATCCGGTCAGGGTGAGCTCGCGGGCATGCGAGGGGCCGACGTCGACCCGCTGGGTGAGGGCGAGGCGGGCGTCGGGGCCGGAGTCCGAGGCGATCGCGACCGCAGGGCCACCCTCGGGGCCGGCGCTCTGGTCCACGGTGACCGTGGCGGCGCCCGCCGGTGCCCAGGTCCCCCAGCCCGCTGGGACCCCGTTGGCCCCGACCTCGGCGAAGGTGGGGTTGGTGAGCGCGGGCGTCCCGGCGGCGTGCGCAGCGGGCGCGCCGATCACGGCGGCGGCGGCGATCAGGGCGGCGACCAGGACCGCAGCCATGGAACGCGCCCGTGGGCGCATGGACGTCGATGTCATGGAAGCTCCTTGCCGGATCGGGCGGGGTGGGACGACTCTCGCACCGCGGCAGACGATGCGCACGAAACTGAACGCAACTGAACATCGACCCGTGCCGCGCCCGGGGTGGCCGCTTGCCTCGACGGGTGATGTGGACCACAGTGGTGCGATCGATCGGCTCGGGGTGCGTGGGCGCAGCGACTCCACCGCCTGAGCCGTCGCCGCTGCGAACGGCCGAACGGAAGGCGCACCATGACCGAGGAGACCCGCGAATCTTCAGGAACGCTCGACCGCTGGGCGCGCGCTCTCGGCCTTCGCACCAACCCGACGATCTTCTTCGTCTCGGCCGGGCTCATGGTGCTCTTCCTCGCGCTGCTGCTGGCCTTTCCCGACCAGACCGGGCGGGTCTTCACCGCCGGGCGTGAGTGGGTGGTCACCAACCTCGGCTGGTTCTTCATCCTCGGTGTCTCGGTCTGGCTGATCTTCCTCGTCGGGCTCGCCGTCAGCCGATTCGGGAGGATGCGCCTCGGCAGTGACGACGACAAGCCCGAGTACCGCAACCTCTCCTGGTTCGCGATGCTCTTCGCCGGCGGCATCGGCACCATCCTGATGTTCTGGGGCGTCGCCGAGCCGATCTCGCACTTCACCGAGCCGCCGCGGGCGGACGTGGTGCCCTACTCGCCCGAGGCCGCCGAGGACGCGATGGGCTTCTCGATCTTCCACTTCGGACTGCACACCTGGACGATCTTCACGCTGCCGGGGCTGGCGTTCGCGTTCTTCGTCTACCGGTACAAGCTCCCGATGCGGGTGAGCTCGGTGTTCTACCCGATCCTGCGGGACCGGATCTACGGCCCGATCGGCAAGACGATCGACATCTTCGCCATCCTCGGCACGTTGTTCGGGGTCGCGGTCTCGGTGGGCCTGGGAACCCAGCAGATCAATGCCGGGCTCGCCGAGCTGATCGGAGCCCCGGACTCGGTGCTGGTGAAGGTGATCATCATCGCGGTCCTGACCGCGGTCGCCGTCACCTCGATCGTGGCGGGCCTGGACAACGGCATCAAGCGCCTGTCGAACATCAACATCGGAGCCGCAGTCGGGCTGATGGTGTTCGTGCTGGTGACCGGGTCCACCGTCTTCCTGCTGCGGCAGATCATCGAGTCCGTCGGCATCTACGCCACCTCGATCATCCCGCTGTCCTTCTGGAACGACGCGATGGCCCAGTACACCGACCCCGAGGGGTGGGGCTGGCAGGCCAGCTGGACGGTCTTCTACTGGGCCTGGACCGTGACCTGGGCGCCGTTCATGGGGATCTTCCTGGCCCGCATCTCCAAGGGCCGCACGATCCGGCAGTTCGTGGTTGGGGTGCTGGTGGCGCCGACCCTGTTCACCGTGGTGTGGTTCTCGATCTTCGGCTGGTCCGCGATGGACATCGACGGGATCGGCGGCAGCGGCGGCGACCTCTCGCAACTGGTGGTGGGCGAGGAGAACATCCCCGGGGCGATGTTCGAGTTCTTCGCCAACTTCCCCGCCGCAACGCTGGTCCAGGGCCTGGCCGTGGTGATCGTGGCCATCTTCTTCGCCACCTCCTCCGACTCGGCCTCACTGGTGGTGGACATGCTCTGCACCGGCGACGCCGGCTCGGGCCCGGTCCGCCAGCGGGTCTTCTGGGGTGTGGCCGAGGGCATGCTGGCCGCCTCGCTCATCGTCGTCGCCGGTGAGGCCGGGCTGACGGCGCTGCAGGAAGTCATCACCGTGGTGGGCCTGCCCATCTTCATCCTGGTCTTCGTGATGGCCTTCGCGCTGTTCCGGGGGGTTCAGGAGTCGGCCAAGGCGGAGCGGGTCACCGAACCGGCTCGCGCGCCGGCACGGCCCGCGCTGCGGCGGCGCCCGAAGTGATCCGGCGCGGCTGAGGGACGCTCCCGCGCCCGGCCCAGCACGAGGGGGCCCGAAACTCCGGGTCAACCCGCCGAAGGGGTCAATTTTTCGGCCCCTGGGCCGGGCGGGACCACCGCCAGCGTTCCGTGGTCGCCATGTTGCGGGAGCGCAACGATCCGCGAAACTCCACCCACCGGCTCGACAGCCCCCCACCTGTTCGGACTAGCGTCGGGGGACATGGCCTCCCCCTCCCCCCAGACCCTTGCCGACCTGGGCCTGCCCGCACACGTGCGCGCGTGCCTGTTCGACCTCGACGGCGTCCTCACCCGGACCGCCACCCTGCACTTCGCCGCGTGGAAGACCACCTTCGACGCGATCCTCTCCGAGCGCGGGCTGCCCGAGTTCACCGAGGCCGACTACGCCGCCTACGTGGACGGGCGCCGGCGCTACGACGGCGTCCGCACCTTCCTCGCCTCCCGCGACATCCACCCCGGGGAGGGCACCCCGCAGGACCCGCCCGAGGCCGGGACCGTCTGCGGGATCGGCAACCGCAAGGACGCCGACGTGCGCCGCATCCTCGAGGAGCGCGGCGTGGAGACCTTCCCCGGCTCGGTGGCCTATCTCGAGGCCGTCCGGGCCGCCGGGATCCCGGCTGCCGTGGTCACCGCGTCCGCCAACGCCGTGGCGGTGCTGACCGCTGCCGGACTGATCGACCTGTTCGATCACCGGATCGACGGCGTGGTCGCGGCCGAGCGCTCGCTACCCGGCAAGCCCGCCCCCGACACCTTCCTCGCCGGCGCCGAGGCGCTCGACGTCTCCCCCGGCGCCGCCGTGGTGATCGAGGATGCGATCGCCGGCGTCCAGGCCGGCCGCGCCGGCGAGTTCGGGTACGTCATCGGAGTGGACCGCCTCGGGCATGCCGACGCCCTCGCCGAGGCCGGGGCCGACATCGTCGTGGCCGACCTGGCCGAGCTGATGCCCGACCGGTCCTCACTCGAGCAGCCGCCCACCGCACCCGCTGCGTCGACCGTCGAGGAGACCCGATGACCAACGGACACGGCCAGCACGACGCCGCCGAGAGCGGCGACTCCACCACCTACGCGGGGTCGCGCCGCGGCTACGCCATCCACCCCTGGCGGCTGACCCGCAGTGGCTTGATGCCGGACGAGGTCGCGGCGAGTGAAACGCTCTTTACCCTGTCCAACGGCCATTTCGGGATGCGCGGCAGCCTCGAGGAAGGCGAGCCACGCGCCGTCCCCGGCACCTACATCAACGGCTTCTACGAGGAGCGCCCGCTTCCCCACGCCGAGTCCGGCTACGGCTTCCCCGAGTCCGGTGAGACGGTCGTCAACGTCACCGACGGCAAGCTCATCCGGTTGTTCGTCGGCGACTCCCCGTTCGATCTGCGCTACGGCACCACCCGTTCCCATGAGCGCACCCTCGACCTGCGCAGCGGGACCCTGGACCGCTCCACCGAGTGGACCTCCCCGAACGGACAGTCGGTACGCGTCACCTCCCGGCGCCTGGTCTCCTTCGCGCACCGTTCGCTCGCCGCGATCCACTATGAGGTCGAGGCGCTGGACGACAACGTCTACGTGGCGCTCTACTCGGACCTGCTCGCCAACGAGCAGAACGCCGCGCCCTCCTCGGACCCGCGCGACGCGGCCGTGCTGGACCGGCCGCTCAAGGCCGAGGCCTCCGGTGCACGCGATCATCAAGCCGTACTCGTCCATCGCACCCGTCGCAGCAAGCTGCGCATGGCGGTCGGGATGGATCACGTCCTCGAGGTCCCCCAAGGCGCTCAGACCACGATCGAGGCCGATAAGGACCTCGCCCGCTACACCGTGACCGCACAGCTACCCAAAGGCTCGAAGCTGACGATGGTCAAGTATCTCGCCTACGGCTGGTCCCACCGCCGCTCGGGGCCGGCATTGCGGGACCAGGTCGAAGCCGCACTGGCCGTCGGCAAGCTGATCGGCTGGGACGAGCTGGCCGCCAAGCAGCGGGCCTACCTGGACGATTTCTGGCAGCATTCCGACGTCGAGTTCGACGGCGATCCCGGGCTTCAGCAGGCCGTGCGCGTCTCCATGTTCCACGTGCTGCAGTGCTCGGCCCGTGCCGAGGGCCAGGGCCTGGGCGCCAAGGGCCTGAGCGGGATCGGCTACGACGGACACACGTTCTGGGACGCCGACCTGTTCGCGCTGCCGATGCTCACCTACACGATGCCTCAGGCCGCACGTGACCATCTGGTCTGGCGGCGCGACACCCTGCCCCAGGCGCGAGAGCGCGCCACCGAGCTCGGCCTGCGCGGAGCGGCCTTCCCCTGGCGGACGATCACCGGCAAGGAGTGCTCGGGCTACTGGCCGGCCGGGACCGCCGCCTTCCACGTCAACTCGGCCGTGGCCGACGCCACCGCCCGGTACGTGGCCGCCACCGGCGACACCGAGTTCGACCGTGGACCGGGTACTGAGCTGCTGACCGAGACTGCCCGGCTGTGGGCCTCGCTCGGGCACTTCAACACCGACGGTAGCTTCCACATCGACGGTGTCACCGGGCCCGACGAGTACACCGCCATCGTGGACGACAACCTCTACACGAACGTCATGGCGCAGGCCAACCTCGCCGCAGCCGCAGCCGCGTGCGAGCGCAATCCCGAGAGCGCCAACGCCCTGCAGGTCACTGCCGACGAGATCGCCGGCTGGCGCCGGGCCGCCACCGCGATGGCCATCCCCTACGACGACGAACTACAGGTGCACGCCCAGTCCGAGGGGTTCACCCGCCGGGACGAGTGGGACTTCGAGGGCACCTCACCCGACTTCTACCCGCTGCTGCTGAACTACCCCTACTTCCAGATCTACCGCAAGCAGGTCATCAAGCAGGCGGACCTGGTGCTGGCGATGCAGCTGCGCGGCGATCTGTTCAGTGCGCAGGAAAAGGCGCGTAACTTCGCCTACTACGAGGCGCGAACGGTGCGCGACTCCTCACTCTCGGCCGCCACGCAGGCCGTGCTGGCCGCCGAGACCGGTCACCTGGAGCTCGCCTACGACTACTGGGCCGAGGTGGCCCTGGTGGACCTGGGCGACCTGCACGGCAACGTCGACGACGGCCTGCACATCGCCTCCATGGGCGGCTCCTGGCAGGTCGCCGTCTCGGGCTTCGGGGGGATGCGCGACCACGGCGGGCAGATCTCCTTCGCTCCGCGCCTGCCCGAGGCACTGACGAGGCTGCGCTTCCGCGTGCGCTGGGACGGGTGCGTGGTGGAGGTGGACGTACGCCGCGAGGACGGTGAGGAGAGTGCCGCCTACCGGCTGGTCGAGGGCGAGTCGATGCATACCAGCCACCACGGGGAACCGGTCGACCTCGTCGGCACCGAGCCGGTCCGTCACTCGATCCCCGCTCCCACGGGGGTGCTCCCGGTGACCCACCCGGCCGGGCGTGAGCCGACGCGGCGGGTGCCGCAGGTCTGACGGGGACCTCTGCCCCGGCGCGCCCCTCGACCGGGTGCGCCGGGGCGAGCAGACTATGGCCATGTCGACGCCACCCTCGCCCCAGCCCTATGACGCGCCGGACGGCGGGAGCTACTCCGCTCCGGGAGCGCCCGCCCGAGCCGCGGGGCCGGGCGCGTACGGGTACTCGCCACACCCTCAGGCATCCACGAACCCGCCGGGGCGGATCGCGCTCGCCGCAGGCATCGCGATCGTGGTGCTCGGGCTGGTGCAGCAGGGCATGAGTTACTTCCTCCCGACCCTGGCGGTGTCGCTGGATCTGAGCGTCTCCAGCATGCTGAGCCTGGTGTACGGCCCGTTGAACGTCGTCCTGGGGCTGCTCGCCGTGACAGCGACGATCGCGGGAGCGATCGGTATCCGCCGCGCCGCTGCGCCCCGGCTGGCGGCCGCCGCCGGACTGGCCCTGGGCCTCTCGGCCGCGGCCACCACGCTGCTGTCGCTGCTGATGACCGCGCTCACCGCCGTGATCTGACGACGGCGGAGCCCGCGCCGGGGCAGGCGTCGCGATTCTCCGGCCCGCCCTCCCCCGTTGTCTCAGCATGAGTACCACCTGGCGGATCAGGGCCTGGACGCGGCAGGATTGAGAGCGTTCACACGAACGACCGAGCCGTGGCGTCGTCGCCACCCCGACGCGGCCACGATCGAAGCCGGCGTGACCTCGAGGAGTCTGCGATGACAACGGTGTTCAACGATCCGACCCAGTTCGCCCACGACATGCTCGCCGGCTTCTGTCGGCTGCACGCCGACGCCGTCCAGCCGGTCTCCGGCGGGTGCGTGCGCGCGACCGACACACCCGAGGGCAAGGTGGCCGTGGTGATCGGCGGCGGTTCCGGCCACTACCCGGCCTTCGCCGGGTGGGTGGGACCGGGGATGGCCGACGGCGCCGTGGTCGGGAACATCTTCGCCTCCCCCTCCGCCCAGCAGGTGCACGCCGTGGCCAAGTCCGCCCAGCGTGGCGGCGGGGTCTTCCTCTCGTACGGCAACTACGCCGGGGACGTGCTCAACTTCGACCTCGCTCAGGAGCGACTGAACGCCGAAGGTATCCCGACGCGCACCGTCGTGGTGGCCGACGACGTCACCTCCGCCTCCCCCGAGGAGCGACACAAGCGCCGCGGTACCACCGGTGACCTCGTGGTGTTCAAGATCGCCGGCGCCGCCGCCGAGGCCGGGTACGACCTCGACGGCGTGGTGGACGTGGCCCAGCGGGCCAATGACGCCACCTACTCCTTCGCGGTCGCGTTCGCCGGGTGCACACTGCCGGGCGATGCGGAGCCGCTGTTCACCGTGCCGAAGGGACGCATGGCGGTGGGCATGGGGGTGCATGGCGAGCCGGGCATCGGCGAGCAGGACGTGCTGCCCTCGGCAGACCTGGCGCGGATGCTGGTCGAGAAGCTGCTCGACGAGCGCCCCGAGGGCGCGAGCCGCGCGGCCGTGCTCGTGAATGGTCTCGGCGGCATCAAGTACGAGGAGATGTTCGTCCTCTGGAACGACATCGCCCCGCTGCTGGAGCAGGCCGGCGTGGAGATCGTGGCGCCCGAGGTCGGCGAGCTCATCACCAGCCTGGACATGGCGGGCGTTTCCCTCACCCTGTTCTGGCTGGACGCCGAACTGGAGGACCTCTGGCTCGCCCCCGCACAGACCCCGGCCTTCCGGCGTGGCAGCGCCATCGCCACCACCCGCCGCGACCCGGCCGAGATCGAGGAGGCCGTCGCCACCACCTACGGCCCCGCCTCGCCGCAGTCGCAGGCGAGCGCCCGGGAGCTGGTCGCGATCGGACAGCGGATCACCCAGGCACTGCACGAGCACGAGGCCGAGCTGGGCAAGCTCGACTCGATCGCCGGTGACGGCGACCACGGCCGCGGGATGACCAGCGGAGCCGACGCGGCGCTGGCCGCCCTGGGGGAGGCCGTCAACGCCGGCGCCGGGGTCGCCTCGGCCCTGGCGGCCGCCGGGGACGCCTGGGGCGACCGTGCGGGCGGCACCTCCGGTGCGCTGTGGGGGGCGGGCCTACGGGCCGCGGCCGGTGCGCTCGAGGACTCCTCCGCCGTCACCGGGGCGCAAGTGCGGGCGGCCGTGCGCGCCGGACTGGACCACATCCTGTCCTACGGCAAGGCCGAGCGCGGCGACAAGACGATGCTCGACGCGCTCATCCCGTTCACCGAGGCGCTGGAGCAGGACTCGCGTGACCTCGCGCAGGCCTGGCCGGCCGCGGCCGAGATCGCCACCACCGAGGCGGACGCGACGGCGGACCTCACCCCCCGGATCGGGCGCGCCAGACCGCTGGCCGAACGCAGCGTCGGGCACCCGGACCCCGGGGCGATCTCGCTCGCGCTGGTGGTGCGCACCGCAGCCGGCTGACCGGGTCGACGCGACTCAGGAGTCCTGCTGCTCCACCGGCTCCAGTACGAAGACCGGGATGAGCCGGTCGGTCTTCTCCTGGTACTCGGCGTAGGGGGCGTACACCTGCACCGAGCGCTGCCACCACTCCTCCCGCTCGGCGCCCTCGACCAGCCGTGCCCGGTACAGCGACGGCTCGGGCCCGTCCTGGAGCTGGACCACCGGGTGGGCGAGGAAGTTGTAGTACCAGACCGGGTGTTCCGGGGCCCCGCCCTTGGACGCGACGGCGGCGTAGGCACCGCCGGACTCCACCCGCATCACCGGGTTCTTGCGCAGCTTGCCCGACTGCGCGCCCGTCGAGGTGAGGACCACGATCGGCCACTCGGGGCGGCCCATCAGCGTGTTCGCCTCCTGCCCGCCGCTCGCCTCGTAGGTCTCGACCTGGTCGCGTACCCACGCGCTGGGACTGGGTTCGTACTCGCCGTGAAGTCTCATGGCCCGCACAACCTCAGGCGGGACCACCGCATTCCCGGGCGGTCAGCACGCCGGGAGGCCCGGCGGCACGACAGCACCGTAGAGGCCTCCCCACCCGTCCGGTTCAGCACTCAGGTACTCGTACACGGCGCGTGCCTGCTCACCGGTCAGCTCACCGCACGCTCCGTCACCGACGATGTCCGCCAGTGGCGGCCCCGGCCAGTCAGCGGGCAAATCCGCGCCCACGCGCCCCCAGATCCGCACGGAGGTGACCGCCAGCACCTCGCCGCTGTCGATCGCAGTACCGGCGAGCCGCTCGACCGCGCGCAGTTCTTCCCGCGCTGCCTGCTGGCCCGGGTCGAGCCCGCCGACGTCCTGCCCCCGGTCGAGCGCGTACGCCGCCACCGTCACCGGCTCCGGCTCGCCGTATCGGGTGAGGTACGTCGTCGGTTGATCGGTGATCATCGGGGAGCCGACAGTGACGTCCTCACTCACCGCACGCTCGGCGAGGTCGGTCAGTTGGGTCAGGGCGCA
This sequence comes from Ruania suaedae, assembly GCF_021049265.1. Classification (NCBI taxonomy): domain Bacteria; kingdom Bacillati; phylum Actinomycetota; class Actinomycetes; order Micrococcales; family Ruaniaceae; genus Ruania; species Ruania suaedae. Next base: position 354,385 of record NZ_CP088018.1, on the reverse strand, counting down.
CTCCCCCAGGTAGCCGATCTGCCACGCCATCGGACCGTCGTCATAGGGGGAGGGCACAGAGCGTGGCAGCTGCATCGCGGCCAGTGCCTCGGGAGCGGCATCGGCGAGCGAGAGCACCCACCCGTCCTCGTACACCACCCGGGTGAGATCGTAGGGTCCCTGCCCGACGGCGATCGTCAGCAGGGGGTCACGCTCTCCTGGCTCCGTCGGTGGTGGGGTCCCCCGGTCACAGGGCTCGACCGTGACCGGCCCACCGCTGCCGCCGTCGGTGCACCCGGACGACGTGAGCACAGCCACCAGCACGGCGAGGGCGAGAGGTGCATGGCGTCGCAACGGTGCCTCCTGGCGGCTGTGTTGCCCCCACCGTAGGGCGCCGAGGGCCGGACGTCAGTGGAGACAACTCCCCGCGCGCCGGTGCAGACTGAGGTGATGACCGCACCCACTCTCGTCTGGCTGCGCCGTGACCTACGGCTGACCGACAACCCCGCGCTGCGCAGTGCCGTCGACGATGACGCGCCGGTCATCCTCCTGTATGTGCTGGAGGAGGACACGCCCGGGGTACGCCCACTGGGCGGTGCCGCGCGGTGGTGGCTCCACCACAGCCTGGACCAGCTCGCCGGTCGCGTCGGTGACCGAGGTGGCGCGCTGGTGCTGCGGCGCGGGCACGGCCCGGAGCAGGTGCGTGACGTCGTCGCCGCGACCGGAGCCGGGCGGGTGGTGTGGAACCGCCGCTACAGCCACGGGCGCCACGCCGATGCCGAGCTGAAGGAGAGGCTGCGCGAGGACGGCGTGGAGGTGGAGAGCTTCGCCGCGAACCTGCTGAGCGAGCCGTGGACCCTCCGGACCGGTCAGGGCGACCCGTACCAGGTGTTCACGCCGTTCTGGAAGGCATTCCTGGCCGGGCCCGAGCCCCGCGGTCCGCTGCCGGAGACGAGGAAGATCCCGGCCCCCTCCTCGCTCCCGGACTCCGACCGCCTGGCGGACTGGGAGCTGCTGCCCACGAAGCCGGACTGGGCCGGCGGTCTGCGCGAGACGTGGGAACCGGGGGAGCTGGACGCCGCGCGCCGGCTCGAGGACTTCGCCACCGAGGCCCTGGCCGAGTACCACCGCCGCGACGAGCCCGCGGCCCAGGTGACCTCGCTGCTGTCCCCGTCCCTGGCGTTCGGGGAGATCAGCCCGTTCCAGATCTGGGACCGGCTCCACCGGGACCTGCCCGAGGATGCCCGCAGGAACCAGGGCAAGTTCCTCAGCGAGGTCGGCTGGCGGGAGTTCCACCATCACGTGGCCTTCCACGCCGAGGATCTGGCGGAGGTGAACATCCGCCGCCAGTTCGACGAGTTCCCCTGGGGCGACCCGCCCGAGGAGGTCCTGGACCAGTGGCGCTACGGCCGCACCGGCGTCCCGATGGTGGACGCGGGTATGCGCGAGCTCTGGGAGACCGGATCCATGCACAACCGGGTGCGGATGGTCACCGCCTCATTCCTGATCAAGAACCTGCTCGTGGACTGGCGGGTGGGGGAACGGTGGTTCTGGGACACCCTGGTGGACGCCGACGAGGCCAACAACCCGGGCAACTGGCAGTGGGTGGCCGGCTCGGGCGCCGACGCCGCCCCCTATTTCCGGATCTTCAACCCGATCACCCAGGAGAAGAAGTTCGACCCCGACGGCGCCTACATCCGGCGGTGGGTACCGGAGGCAGGCACCGACGACTACCCGGAGCCGGTGGTGGACGTGAAGGAGAGCCGGCGCGCGGCCCTCGACGCCTACCAGGTGATCAAGCAGTCCTGAGCGAGGCGATCGTGACCTCGGTCAGGGCAGCGGCCTGGGCCACGTCCCCGTCCTCACCGATCACCATCACCTGGAAGAAGCCGCCCTCGACCTGAGAGATCACGACGGCGGCCGGCATGCTCATCGTCTCGCCGGTGACGGCCACCGACCGGGCGGTACCGGGAACCGTCACGTCCTCGGGCTCGCTGACGTTCTCGTAGGCGCTGGTGGCGGACTCGACGGTGGCGTCCAGATCGCCCTCCACCGGGATCCACTGCAGCAGCACGCTCGCCGCCAGGCCCTCGCTGGAGGCGAAGGTGCAGGTCTGGGAGCCCATCAACTCCTCGGCCGATCCCTCGCCGACGGCGAAACCGGCCGCCTCGCCGACCTGTTCGGCGGTGACGGCACCGCACGGGTCGAAGTCCTCGGCCGGCACGACGACATCACCCGCGGCGGCCGGTTCCTCCTCAGGGGCCTCCTCCTCGGTGGTCTCTTCCTCAGCAGGCTCTGCCACCTCCTCGGCCGCCGGGCTCTCCTCCTGCACGTCCTCGGTCCCGGTCGCTGCCGGGGCATCGCCCTCAACATCGGACTGGCTGCACGCGGTCAGCGTCAGCAGCATGCCCATCGCGGCCGCAGCGGCAGCCTGACGAACCCGGATCGTGGTGACGGCCTTCAACGGTCTTCTCCCTCGGTGCCGGGACCTCCCCGGCTCTCGGGACGAACCTAGGCCGACCGTCGCGCGGTGACGATGGGCAGCGCTACCCGTGCCCGTGCTACCCGCAGCCGGAGACCGCCGGCGGGAGCGCGCGGAGGCGGAGGTCCTCGCCGGCACTGCCCAGGCCCCGCTCGAGTCCGTACTGCACCGCCTCGTCGGTGACCTCCTCGGCCAGGACCCCGCAGCCCTCCTCGCCGAGTACCTCGGCCGCCGGCGGTCCGGGCCAGGTGGACGCAAGAGTGGCACCGTCGGGGATCTCACCGTCCAGCTGGACGGCCTCGACGGGCACCTCCTCCCCGGTCACCACCAGGTTCACGCGCAGCAGGTCGGTGAGCCCGCGCAGGTCGTCGCGGGCGCGCCGCTGCGACCAGGTCAGGCCGTCGGAGTAGCCCGTGCCGTGCCCGTGCGCCTCGGCGGCCGCCGTCGAGACGCCGTCGTCATAGCGCAGGTAGGTCGTCTCCAGGTCGGGGCGACTGATCCGGCCGAAGTCGGGGTTGCCGAACAGTGCCTGCTCGGCACGCTCGCGCAGCTCGGTCACCACGCAGGGCAAGACGTAGCCACTGCGCCACGGGGTCTGCGCGCCGTCGGTCTCGGCCGGGGTCTCGACGCCCGGGCCCCGAGGCGGGGCGAGGGTGGAACCGCCGTCGGCGTGGACCACGACGCCGTCGGCGTAGACGACGGTGACCAGGTCCCACGGGCTCTCGCCCTCGGCGAGCGTCAGCAAGGGGGAGGACTCACCGGGCGAGGTGCTCGGTGGCGACTCGCCCTCGCACACCAGCGGCTCCTGCTGCTCGACGCCGATCACCGAGCATCCACCGAGGGCGAGTGCCGAGCCGAGAACCGTGGCTGCGGCCGCAGCGCCCCTCCACCGTCCGTGCATATCGGAGAGCCTAGGACAGATCGGCTGCCGTGCGCGCATCGTGCGCGCACGGCAGCCGGCCTCAGTGTCCGAGGCCTCCCGCCATCGTCCGGCGGCGCAGGGCCAGCAGCACCCCGAGGGCGAGCAACAGCAGCGCCACGGCCGCCAGGCCCAGGCTCGCGCCCGTGGCCGGGAGGTCGAGGCCCGGCTCGTCCTCGACGGCGTCGATCACCGTGGTCGGGGCCCACCCGATGAGCTCACCGTCGGCGCCGTACACCGCTAGGCGGTGCTCCCCCAGCGCGACGTCGGCCGGGACCGCGAAGGTGACCGAGGCATCCGCGACCGGCTGTGTGCCGAGCGAGACCGCGTGGGAGAAGAGGTAACCGCTCACCTCACCGGTGACGTCCTGCCCAAGGCCGACGGTGACGTCGTCACCGCGGACGATCGTGGCCGGCACCTCGATGGCGCCGCGTAGCGAGTCGACCAGATCGGACTCGGAGGGGTCGCCGCCCGGCTGCTCGCCCGGGTCGGTCGGGTCCGTCGGATCCGTCGGGTCCGTGGGATCATTCGGGTCCGTCGGATCGGTCGGGTCCGTGGGATCGGTCGGATCCGTCGGGTCCGTGGGATCAGTCGGGTCCGTGGGATCGGTCGGATCAGTCGGGTCCGTCGGATCCGTCGGGTCCGTGGGGTCCGTCGGGTCCGTCTCGTCGGCGGGCCGCAACAGGGTGATCCGATCGAGGCTCAGCTCGCCCCCGTCCTGGCGCATGGCCACCGACGGCGCCCAGTCGGCATAGGCCTCGGCGTCGATCGTGAGATCGAGCAGCCCGCGCCGGACCAGCTCCCACTCCTCGCCCTGCTCGAGCCAGACGGTCAGCTCGCCGTGGTCGACCCGGACGGCGAACCGGTCGCCGGGCTCCCACCCGAGCGGGTAGGGACGGCCCGGGCCGGCGGCGAGGCCATCGTTGCCACCGTCGAGTCGCACGTCGATACCGTGCTCCCCGCGGCTGTGGTTGTACCAGGAGTGCACCCGCTCGTCCGGACCGGCCGTCAGCCCCAGGAACAGGCTGTCCTCCTCCACATCGGAGTCGAGGAACGACTCGGGCTCGACGACGAGGGCGAACTGCTCGCCCACCTCCGCCGGAAGCGCGAGCTGCGTCCACGCCCGGCCGTCGGCCGACGTCGTCAGCAGGCCGGCGTCGGTGTCGACCGACACCTGCGCCGCCGGCTCCGACCCGGCACCGTGGACGGTGTACTCCTCGAGCAGATCCTCGGAGAAGTCGTCCTCCCAGGCGACCTCCCCGTAGGTGTCGTCGTCGAAGGCCTCGGGCGTGGGCAGCGGCAGGTTCTGCGCCGGCTCGTCCTCACCCGGGACCTGCACGCCGTCATCGGTCACCCACTTGGTGCCGTCGTCGTAGCGGGTCACCGTGAAGGAGTCCACCACGTCACCCTCGGCCACCGGGCCGCCCGCACCGCGGGGCGCCACCCAGGTCGCGACCGACTCGTAGGTCAGGGTGTCCTCCTCGACCCGGATCGACTGATACGTCGCCACGTCCTGCACCCGCACCTGCAGGTCGGCGTGGTTCTGCGTCCAGCGGTTGTCCTCGTCCGAGGGAAGGTCGTACATCTTCTCCCCGGCGTTGGAGACCACGTAGACCGGACCGGCGCTGACGCCGTCGATGTCGGTGGTCGAGGAGTTGTGCACACCCCGGCCGTAGGTGTGGTCGTGGCCCTGCAGGACCAGGTCCACGTCGTTGCGCTCGAGCACGGGCACGATGTGCTCGCGGTACATGACCTCATCCCGCAGTCCGCCGCCGGAGACCCCCACCGAGAAGATCGGCTGGTGAGCCAGCACCACCGACCAGTCGTGCGGGTTCTCCTGCAGCACCCGCTCGAGCCAGTGCGCCTGCGCCGTGAACCACGCCTGGCGGTTGACCTCACAGTCGTCGGGCTGGCCCGGCGGCCGGGAGATGGGGCAGATGTCGTCGTGGTTGGCGTTGACGGAGATGTACCGCACACCCTGGTAGTCGGTCACGTACGCCGTGTCCTGCAGCACCTGCGCGAGGTGCTCGCCGTGGGTGGCGGCGTACTCGCGTGCGTCCGAGGGCACCGGCCCGTTCGCGGCGTACTCGAAGCTGTCGGTGAACGCCTCGATGAACGGCTGGCCGCCGATCTCGTGGTTGCCGAGCGTGGTCAGCACCTGCCGGTCGGTGCGCAGCGGCTCGGTGGCATCGAACCAGTCGGTCCACTGCTGGTCGTTCGGTGCGTGGTCGATCAGGTCGCCCGCGTACAGTCCGAGCTCAGCGTCCGGGTGATCGGCCACGGCCGCGTCGATGGCACGCGGGAAGATCGTCGGGATCCCGTTCTGCGCGTCACCGAAGTAGAGGAAGGTGTAGGGCTCGAACGCGTCGGCAGCGGTGGTGAAGCTCAGCCACTCGCTCCAGCGGTCCCCGGAGGCCACCCGGTACTCGTAGGCCGTCTGCGGCGTCAGGTCCGTCAGCAGCGCGCTGTGGCTGCGGGAGGGGTAGCCGCCCACGGAGCGCTCGGGCTTCTGCTCCGCGGCCACGGTCACGGTCTCGCCACCGGCGGCCGGGCGCACCTCGACCGACCCCGCGAGGGGGCCCTGGCTGCGCGAGCGCCACGTCACGTACTGCGAGCTGGACGGATCCTCGCTGGGGTTGAGGACGATGCGCTCGGGGTCCCCGAGGGGGGCATCGGGGTCCGTCCAGCCCTCCGGGGAGAGCGCCACGTCGAACAGGTGCATCAGTCCGCCGTGGTCGGCGCCCGGGAGGGTGACCGCCTCGACGGTCCTGTCCGGGTCCAGCGCAGCCGGCCGGGTGGCGAAGACCCGGAAGGTCCCTCCCCCGATGCCGCCGTTGCTGCTGACCCGGTTACCCACCTCGAAGACGGTGGAGTTACCGCCGCCCGGGCTCTGCGCCCAGTCGGTCATGTGGACCGGCACCTGCTGGGTGGAGCCGTCGGTGTACTCCACGGTCGCCTCACCCTGTGAGGGGCCGTTGGTGGCCAGGCCCAGGAAGGAGATGGTGGCCGCCTGCTGAGGCTCCACCTCGATCCGCTGACCGTGCGGGATCCAATTGTCGGGCTCACCGGGTTCGGCGTCGGGCCAGGTGAAGACCAGGCTCTCGTGCACCGGGTGCTCCAGCTCGGCTCCCGGAGCGGCACCGGAACTCTCCAGACCCGCCCGGGAGAACGCCCAGTTGCTCAGGTCCATCGACCCCATCAGCGCGGCGCCGTGCGGCACGGTGCCGACGTTGTTGCGGGCGTTCGTCCCCTCCGTGTACGAGGGCGGCACGTCGGCCTCGCCGGCGCCCCAGTCGCCCGGGGTGGCGGACATCTCGAAGGTGAGGTCTCCGCCGTCGCGGGCGAAATCCTCCCCGATCCAGGAGGCGGACTGCGGGGCCCCGTTCACGCTCAGCCCGGTGGTGTAGCGAGCACCGTCGGAGACGCCCGGTGCCTCGATCTCGTAGACGCGCTCGGAGCCGGCGCTAGAGATCGTGATGGCGTCGAACATCGGGGCGGTGACGAGCAGGTTCGCGGTGCCGTAGATGGCCGGGTAGAGACCCAGGTGGGAGAAGACGACCCAGGAGCTGAGCGAACCCTGGTCGTCGTTGCCCGGCAGGCCGGCGGGGTCGGTGCCGTACATCTGATCCATGGCCCGGTACAGCACGTCGGTGGTCTCGTGCGGCTTGCCGAGCCAGTGGTAGACCCACGGCGTGCTCAGGGCGGGCTGGTTGGACAGGTAGTTGCCGGTCTGGTCGTAGGCGCCGGCGTCGAGGTCGGCCATCAGACGGTCGAGCACCGCCTCGGAGGCCTGTGCTCCGCCACGCATCTCGATCAGCGATCCGAGGTTGTGCTGCACGTGCCAGTTCCACTGGTGGCCGGTGGACTGGTGGAACTGGTTGCCGCGCTCGGCCAGGTTGAAGCCGCGGTCGAAGCTGTTGCGCGAGCGCGGGCGGATCTCCTGCGTCTCGGGGTCGAAGACCATCCGCCAGTTCTGCGCGCGCGCCATGAAGGTGTCGTGGACCTCGTCCTCACCCAGCCGGGCCGCCAGCTGGGCCACGGAGAAGTCGGTGACGGCGTGATCGAGAACGCGGGAGGTGGCGTCCCCGCCCTTGCCGTTCTCGATCATCCCGGTGGCGAAGTACTGGAACGCCTGGAAGCGTCCGGAGTCGCCCGAGGGCAGGCCCTGGGTGGAGGCGATGGAGTCGAGCACCCACTGGCGGTCGTAATCGGTGGCACCGAAGGCGTCCAGCGTGGCGATGAGGTTCTGGTAGCTGTCCACACCGCGGAACGCCTCCCAGGACCCGCGCTGTCGGACCTGGTCGACGATGGTCCGGGTGAGGTCCTCGGCCACCTCGGGGTAGAGCATCGCGAGCAGCTGAGCGTGGCTGCGCACCATGTCCCAGCCACCCCCGGCGAAAATCTTGTAGTGGTCGCGGCCGTCCTCGACGGTGTGGATCTCGCCGTCCTTGCCGCGGTACTCGCCGGTGACGTCCTGGTGCACGTTGGGGTGCAGGAGCGAGTGGTAGAGCGCGGTGTACAACTGGGTCCGCTGGTCGGCGGTGCCGCCCGCGGCGTCGATGACGCCAAGCGCGTCCTCCCAGGCGGATTGCGCCTGGGTCCGGGTCTGGTCGAAGCTCAGATCGGCGGTCTCGCTCTGCCGGTTCTGCTCGGCGCCCTCGATGCTGACATAGCTGAAGCCGGTGCGCGCGGTCACCTCGGCGCCGTCGGCGAAGGTCAGCCATCCGCCGACCTGGTGCCGGAAGTCGATGCCCTCGTCGCCGCTGAGGCGTTCGGCGGATACACCGTCGGCGGTCATCGTGGCGCCCTCCCAGGTCCCCCACGACTCGAACGGCTGGTCGTAGGTGGTCGAGAAGTGAGCGCGGTAGTGGGTGCCGTCGTCACAGACGTCGGCCCCGTAGGTCCATCCGCTGACGGTCCGGGTCTCCGGATCGATGTCCAGCACCACATCGTGGATGCGGTTGTTCGCACCCGCGGCGTCCAGCACCAGGGTGGCGCTGTCGGCGCCCTCCGGGAAGGCGAACCGGCTGACCGCGGTGCGGGTGGTGGAGGTCAGCTCGGTCAGCACGCCGTTGTCGGTCTCGACCGCGTAGTAACCGGGCTCGGCGACCTCGGCGTCGTGGCTGAAGTCCAGGAAGTAGCTGCGGTGATCCACCGCCGGGCTCACCGGCAGCACGTCCTCGTCCAGGGCGCCGGTGTAGGGCGTCGTCGGGAACTCGTACCCGCCGAAGCGTTCGTGGCAGCCGGTCCCGGAGTAGCGGGTCATCCCGAAGCCGCGGATCTGGTCCGCGGTGTACTCGTAGCCACCCTTCTCCCGCACCAGGTGGTGGGCGTCAGGATCGGTGTTGTACGTCGTCGGGCTGGGCTGGACCATCCCGAACGGCAGCGCGCCGCTGGGGAAGGTGTTGCCGTAGGCGTCGTTGCTCTTGTTCTCGCTCAGATCGAGCTCGGTGCCGATGAACGGGTCGACCGCCTCGAACGGCGTGCGGGTGTCGGCGGACGCCGGCGCTGTGACAGCAGCCGAGCCGAGGCCGGCGAGGAGAGTGGCCGCGAGCGCGGAGGCGAGCAGCCGCGCGCGACGACGCGGCGGACGGACAGGAACTGAGGACATGGGTGAACGAGCTCTCCAACCGGCCGACGCCACTGCCGTTCTTCTGGCATACGTCGGCCCCGAGGACCGGAACGGGACGTTGCACATCCGACCAGCGAGAGGTGAACGGCCTGTGATCGGTGGGCGAACGCCGGGCCGACAGGAGCCGAAGGACCGTGGACGAGCAGATCAGCGGAGCAGTTCGCGCGGCACCAGCTCCGCCCCGCGCACGCCCTCGAGCAGCTGGGCCTCGATACCGTCCCCGCGGCGCAGCACACTGATCGCACCGGAGGGCTCGAAGATGACGGCCGCCACCTCGCCGCGGTGACGGATGCCCGCCTGGCGCAGCCGCGAGGCGAGCTCGTGCTGGACCACGTGGCAACGCTTCATGTTCTCCTCGATGACGCTCGAGCCCGCCATCAGCACCACCGGGGGCACGGCCACGGCGTGGTTGCCCGCACGCGTCACCCGCAGCCGGCCGGCGACGGCCTGCAGCAGGATCAGGGTGGTGAGCGCGAGGATCCCGGCTGCGAGCCGCGGCACCTCCCCCAGGCTGGCGCGGCCGATGATCGCGCCGAAGGCCACCACGGCGGCGAGGTCGTAGCTGGACATCGTGGCGAGCATGCGCTGGCCGAGGATCTTCACCAGCAGCACCATCGCGAGGTACATGCCGACCGTGCCGGCCACCACCGCGAGCGCCTCCGTCGGTGTGATCAGCAACAGCTCGCCCACGTCGGTCCTCTCCCGTTCCTCGCTCGTCCTCGAGGGTAGCGAAGGCGGCGATCAGAGCGAGCGGTGCGTCCACCGGCCGCCGAGCACGGTGCCCAGGACCTCCATGCCCCGCAGCGCCCCGGGCGGCACGGCGAGCGGGTCCTCGGCCACGAGCACCAGGTCGCCCCGGTCACCGGCGCCGACCTCGAGCGCCGCGCCGTCGACGCTCGCAGCCAGGGCCTCGACCACCGTGAGGCCTTGCTCGGGATGCCACGGCTGCCGGCCGTCCCGGCTCCGGGTGACCGCCGCGGCGATGGCGGCCCACGGATCCAGTGGCGCGACGGGGGCGTCGGATCCGAGCCGTAGCCGCGCACCGGCGTCGAGCAGCCCGCGCAGCGCGAACGCCTCACCGGTGCGCCCGGGCCAGTACTCCTCGGCGATGTCGCGATCGTCCATCGCGTGCTCCGGCTGCACGCCGGCGGTGACGCCGAGGCCGGCGAACCGGGGCAGGTCGTCCGGGTGGACCAGCTGGGCGTGCTCGATGCTCGTCGGCAGGCCCACGTCCCCGACGGCGGTCCGTGCGCCGGCGTAGGCGTCCAGCGCCACGGTCACGGCGGCGTCCCCGATCGCGTGCACGGCGGTGCCGAGCCCGGCGCGGCGGGCGCGGACGAGCATCGCGGTGAGGGTCGCCGTGTCGTACTCGAGATGACCGTGCTCCTGATGACCGTGCTCGCCGGCCCCGGGCTCGCTGGCGGCGGCGTAGGCGTGGCGGCAGTACGCCGTCCGGGTGTTGAGGGAGCCGTCGGCGATGATCTTCAGCGGCCCGACCGTCACGAGCCCGTCGGTCCCGGGCAGGGCGTCGCCGCTGCGCAGACCGGCGGCGAGCACGGCGTCGAGACGGTCGGGGTAGAAGCCGGCCCGCACCCGCAGCGACCGCACACCGGCCGCCACCCGCCCGGGCCAGGTGGCGAGGTTGTCGGCCATCTCGAGATCGAGGATGCCGACCACGCCCTGACGCGCGGCGGCGTCGGCGGCCCGGCGCAGGGCGCCCGCATCCTCGCCGTCGGTGCGCTCGTCCAGGCGCCGGGAGGCGGCGAACCACTGTGCCTCGCGGACCACGCCGTCGGGGTCGGGATGAACCTCGAGCCATCGGGCGGCGGGGGTGGACAGCCACGCGCAGTGCAGGTCCCAGGCGATGAGGACGACCCGGCGGCCGGCGGCCGCGTCGTCGATGGCCTCCTGCGTGGGCGGTTCGGGCCAGGTCGCGTCCCGGAACCCGTAGCCCACGATCGCCTCGGTGCCGGGCGCACCCGCCATCGCCGCCCGTACCGTGTGCAGCGCTTCGCCGGCCGAGTCCGCCGCGGTCAGGTCCAGGCGTTCACGGCGCAGCGCCCACTGCCGGAAGTGCACGTGGGAGTCCCACAGGCCCGGCAGCAGGACGGCGCCGTCGGCGTCGATCCGCTCCCCGGCGGATGGCGGCGTGGCGGCGACGGGGGCGATGGCGTCGATACGGCCGGCGCGGACCGAGACGTCCACGAGCTCGCGGCGCCCGGGCCGGCGGACCCGGTGCAGCACGAACGGAGGCGGTTCATTCACCCCGGCACCTTACGAGGTCCCCGCTGACCACAGAGACCGGAATACGTCGGTCTGCGGCATCATGGCGCCGCAGACCACGCCGGCGTGTCGATCGCGCCGGCGGCGGGTGGCAGACTCCTGCCATGCCGATCGTCCAGGCGCAGGCCGAGGTCCCGGTCCCGGCCGCCACCGCCTTCGCCGTCTCCCAGACCACGGGAGCGGCGCGGCTGCGCTGGGACCCGTTCATCCGCCGTCAGTGGTTCCTGGACGGCGCCCCCGAGCCCGGCAAGGGCGTACGCACCGCCACCGTGCACCGCAGCGGACTGCGGATGGTGAGCGAGTACGTCTCCTACGCGCCGCCGCGCAACGTCGGGATGCGGATGGTCACCGGGCCGTGGTTCTTCGAGATGCTGGCCGGCGGCTGGCGGTTCGAGGACATGGGCGAGGGCAGGACCCTGGCCACCTGGAAGTACAGCTTCCGCTGCCGGCCGCGGTGGCTGGCCCCCGTGGCCGAACGGGTCGGGGCCTGGGTGCTCGGCCGGGACGTGCGCCGCCGGCTCGCCGGCTTCGCGGCCGGGTGCGAGGACCCGCAGGTGCTCGACGCCCTCTGAGCCGGTCCGCTCAGAGCGTCTCGAGCTCGTCGTGGGTCGGGGTCGCCGGGCGGTTGGTGCTCGGAGCATCGAGGTAGAAGAAGGCCGTCGAGGCGATGTCGTCGTGGCGCTGCAGATAGCGGCGGCCGTCCTTGCGATCGCTACGCCACCCGAGCGCCTGGATGTCGGCGGTGAGATCGCGCTCGAACCGGATCGGGTCCAGCACGTGCCAGCGGTACATCCCGAACCGTTGCTGGGACTCGTACTGACCGTCCGGCCGGATGATCTGGTGCAGCCCGAGATAGGGGGTGGAGTAGGAGGTGTACCCCTGCCCCGGCACGGAGAAGTCCCACGCCCCACCGAGGTAGTCCTCGGTACCGGTGCCCACGATGGTGGCGAACGGGCCGCCGGGCTCGGTGGAGTCACGGTCGCCGTCGAGGTAGAACTTGATCTCCCCCTCGCCCCACCAGCCGCGCGCGTTCACGCCCCAGGCCAGGTAGGTACCGGCGTAGTGACCGCGGCCCCGCACCTCGTCCAGCAGCACGTGCGTGCGGCCGGTCTCGAGCGGGTTGGAGCGGCACCACTGCGCGTGCAGGCGGCCATCGGCCACCACATCCGGCCCGACGTCGTAGGTCACCTGGTAGTAGACCGTGACCGGCTGCTCGGCGAGGTTCTCCAGGGTGAGCAGCGCGCCGTCCGAGAACGGCATCGGCCAGTAGGAGTTGAACCCACCGTGCGGGTTGACCGCCACCATCTGCGAGGAGAGCTGGGCGAACTGCCCCCAGCCCTGGCCGAAGAAGTCCCCCACCGGCACCTCGATCGCGGGCTCGGCACTGCCGTCCCAGGATGCGCGCAGCAGTAGCCGGCGCCAGCTTCCCGGATCGGTGGTCAGCCAGATGTGGGTGATCCGGCCGGGGCCCGAGAGGTCGGCGAGCACGTGGGTGCCACCGGGTGGGAGGTCCACGCTGGGCGAGATCTTCCACCCCCGGCCGAGATCGGTGGCAAAGCGTGCCCCGGTGCCCTCGGTGGCCCGGCCGCCACCGGCCTTGGCTCCGGTGGGGTTCTCCGGGCTGATCGAGCGGGTGACGGTGGTGCCCAGTGCCGCGATGTCGGGGAGATGCACGGTTCGGATCCTCACGTGTCGGGGCAGCGGCACATCACCGCGATCGACTACTCGATCGTAGGCAGCCTCCGGCGTGCCCGCCAAGGGGGCCTCGCCCCTCACCTCACGGCGTGGGCCCGAGGACTTCCCGCTCGATCCGCTCCAACGCCTTCTCACACGTGCGCTGCTTGATCAAGCCCTCGCGCGCATGCGCGGCGAGCTGGACGCCCAGGGGATGATGCAGCACCTCGATCACACATGGGTTCATCGACATCGCGCCGGAGCCCACCACCCCGACCAGCGCGGTCCGCTCACCCTCCGGGGTCTCGGTCCTCCACTCGTGCGGCTCGCCGAGGGCCAGCCGGAGCCTGTCGAGCACGGTCTCCGGCAGCGGCGAGGACCAGTCGCGGCGGCGCCCGTCGAGCTTGGCCACCCGCGCGCCGGCCCGCGCCCCTGAGGCACCCCCCACCGCACCGGCCGGACCGGCCAGTGATCCGCCGAGCGCTCCGAGTTCGGCGAGTCCGCCGCTCAGCGCGAGCAGCACCTCCTGCTCGGTCAGGATCAGGGTGGGAACAGGGCGAACCATGGACCCACCGTAGACGCTCCTCACCCCACCAGGAAGAAGCCCATCACCCCGGGGTTGTGGGCGTGCACGATGGCGAGGAAGACCACCACGTCGAAGAGCAGATGCACGATCAGCACGTAGGTCAGCGAGCCGGTCTTGGTGAAGATCCACCCCTGCAGCAGCGCGAACGGGGCGGTGAGGAAGGGCCCCCACTCCCGGTAGCCGAGCTCCCACAGGAACGAGACGAAGATCGTCGCCTGCAGCAGGTTCGCCAGCCACACCGGGAAGTGCCGGCGCAGCAGCGCGAAGCAGGTGCAGATGAAGAACAGCTCGTCCCACGTGCCCACGAAGTTCACGCCGATGAAGAACCGCGCCAGCTCACCGGCCTCGGTCACCTCCGGCCAGTTCAGGTAGGTGCCCGAGGTGATGAAGTAGAACGGCAGGATCAACCAGCCGAGCACCGGCACCGCGACGATGTAGCCCTTCTCCACCGGCGTCCACTTCTGCCCGGTGCGCCAGGGGAAGCGGATGGTGTGGCGCTTGTAGACCAGCCGGTCGATCAGCGAGGGCGCCAGGACCGCCGCGATGAGCACGATGCCGATCGTGAAGAACCGGTCCCAGTGCACGTCGGCCTCCACCGAGGTGAGGGTGACGATCGCGATCCCGGCGCCGATGAGGCTCAGGTCCTTGCCGAGCTCGCGTGAGACCCACCAGGCGCCTGCGAGGCTCACCGCCAGCAGCGCGTGCCCCCAGCCGGGAATCATCAGTCCGAACAGCACGAACGCCGAGAGGGCGACGCCGACGGCGGGCAGTAGCGTGGCCATCGAGGGCATCGAGTCCTGGCGGTGCAGGTCGGGCAGGGGCGGCGCGGCAGTCACGCGCTCCAGCATGCCATCACCATCCGCCATCGGTCCGGCTACGAACACGACGTGACGCCTGTTCGCCTGCACCACCTACTCATGGAGACCGGATGAAGACACGCACGAAGGTTCTGATCGGGACGGCCACGGGGGTGCTGGTGCTCGGCGGTACCGGTGCGCTGGTGGGCCCGGGCCTGTACGCGGACTGGGTCAACGCGGGCGCCGACGAGGAGCCCAGCCTGGCCGCGCCGAGCAGCCCGACCACCTCCGGCAACGAGACCAGCGACACCGGCAACACGGCGGAGGCCGAGTCAGAGTCCACTCTGTCCGGACGCTGGACCGTCGCCGACGGCTCCTACGCCGGGTACCGGGTGGACGAGGTGCTCAGCGGAGAGGACATCACGGTCACCGGCCGCACCGAGTCGGTCACCGGCGAGATCACCATCGACGGCGACGACCTCACCGAGGCGGGCCTCGAGGTGGACATGGCCTCGATCGCCACCGACGAATCCCAGCGGGACGCCTACTTCCGCGGAACCGCGCTCGAGACCGACACCTATCCGACGGCGACCTTCGAGCTGACCAGCCCTGTCACCCTGACCGACACCACCGAGGTCGACCTTGAGGGTGAGATGACCATCCACGGCGTCACCCAGGAGGTCACCGTGGACGCCGAGATCGCGACGTCCGAGGACGAGCTCCAGGTGGTGGGCATCGTCCCGATCAGCTTCTCCGACTACGACGTGGTCGCGCCGGACCTCGGGTTCGTCACGGTCGAGGACGAGGGACAGGTCGAGTTCAGTCTCGTGCTCGAGCCGTCCTGATCGCTCAGCTCCGTGGGAGCACCGCCGCCGCGACGACGACGTTGTTGACGATGGTCGCGGTGATGGTTCGCGTGACCGCCTTCGCCGCGGCACCGGCTCCCCAGTTGCCCTCCTTCAGCTCCTCCGCGCGCGCGATCACCGCGGAGGTCCACGGGATGTCGCGGTGGAACTGCGGCAGCGTGCCGCTGCCGTAGACCAGCGCCGCGAGCGCAGCGAGGCGCGGCGTCGGCTCCACGCCGTCGACGAGCACGGCGCGCACCTGCGCGAGCAGTCCGTCCCGGCGACCGTTGTCGCCGCCTTTCAACGCCGTGGCCGGGAACAGTCCGAGCGCCTTGTACGAGCGGCGGACGACATCCCCGCGTTCGACGAGCCGGGCCAGCAGTGGTTCGCGCAACGTCGGTCCGGTCGCGGCGAGGACGGTCTGCACGCCCCGCGCCCGCTCCGCGACGTACTCCCAGCTCGCGCGAAAGAGGCGGTCCGTCGGCGGGTCCTCGGCCACGGCCGCCACGGTCACCGATCCCAACCGCCCGGTGCCGGTCCGCACCTGCCCTGCGAGCCCGAGGTCGGCCAGCACCGCTCCGGCCAGCACGTAGTAGAGGGTCCCCTCACCGGCGATAGTCCCCGAATCGGGCTGGAACAGCAGCAGCAGATCCTCCGCCAGCGTCGGCTCCCCTGCGGCGGCGTCCTCCGACGTCGCGCGCTCAGGACCTGGAACCTCATGCCGTTCAGTCATCTGCGCATCCGTTCTCGTCACGTGACCGTGGTCGAGACCAGTCAAGACCCTGTTCCCGGCACAGGGTCAAGACGCCCGCCCTCTTGACCGTGTCCTGGCCACACGGTGTCCACTACCGCCATGAGCACGAACTCCGGCGCCACCGCCTTTCGCGTCCGCCCCCGCGTCTGGCTGGGCCTGAGCGCATTCATCGCCTACCTCGCGGTCTTCTACGCCATCTGGATCGTCAACGGAATCGACTACGCCCGGGTCGGGGAGAGCGAGGAGACGCTGCTGAGGTGGTACGTGGCGCCCCTCTCGGGTGGTCTCGTCGTCCTGGTGGTCCTCATCTCGATCTTCGGGTGGTGGCGTGCGTCCTTGACGGAGCGGCGACGACTCCCGAGAGCGGGCGTCGTCGTGCCGGTGATCATGGCCGCCGTCGCCGTCGGGAACCTCGCGTTCGGCGAGTTCTCCCGGGTGACCGGCCTCATGTGGATCCTGCTCGTCCTCGGCAGCGTCCTGGTGGGGTTCAACGAGGAGGTGATCGCGCGCGGCCAGCTCTTCGTGGTGCTGCGCAGCCGCTTCGGCGAGGTGGGCGTCTGGCTCCTGTCCACGCTGCTGTTCTCGCTGCTGCACCTGCCCAACTACTTCTTCGGCATCGGCTCGCTCGCGTTCCTCCAGGTCGTCATCCAGTTCGGCCTGGGATCGGTCTACTACCTGGCGTTCCGCTCGACGGGGTCCCTGGTCCCGGCGATGCTGCTGCATGGCCTGTGGGACTTCTCGACGTTCTCCTCGAGCCTCCCCTACGCCGGTCTGGTGGCCCCGTTCCTCGGGATCGCCGGCGTGACGGTCACCGTGGTCCTACTGGCGAAGGAGCGACGGCGGGAGGCGAGCCCGAGCACCGGTGCGGCCGTGGATCGCGGGCCGCTCCCGGCGCCGCGATGAGCCCGGCGGCGGATCAGGCCATCGCCTCGGCGACGATCTCCGCCGCCCGCACCCGCTCGCTGACGCCGTCGGCGTGCAGCGCCACCATCAGCTCGTCCGCGTCGGCATGCGAAGCGAAGGAGCGCAGGTACTCGGCCACCTCGCCCTTCGTGCCGACGGCGGTGTAGCGCATCATCTCCAGCAGCTGCCGGCCCTGCGGTGAGGCGAGCACCATGTCGGCCTCTTCATCGGTGACGGTGCGCCCCGGCGGCAGCAGCAGGCCCACGCGGCGGCGCTGCGCCGTCAGGAGCTGATCGGCCGCCTCGGCCGAGGAGTCGGCGGCCACCACCCCGACGGCGGCGATCACATACGGCTCGGCCAGCTGCTCCGACGGCGTGAACTCCGCCCGATAGGTGGCCACCGCCTGCTCCAGCGCCGCCGGGGCGAAGTGCGAGGCGAAGGCGTACGGCAGACCGAGACCGGCCGCGAGCTGGGCCCCGAACAGCGACGAACCGAGGATGTACAGCGGCACCTCGGTGCCGTGCCCGGGGTAAGCGTTCACGCCCTCGATCGTGGTGCGCCCGCGCAGGTACCCGTTCAGCTCGGCCACGTCCGCCGGGAACGTCTCCGCCGCGCGCGCGTCCCGCCGCAGGGCGTGCATGGTGTTCTGGTCGGTCCCAGGTGCTCGCCCCAGGCCCAGGTCGATGCGGCCCGGGTGCAGGGTGGCGAGGGTGCCGAACTGCTCGGCGATCACCAGCGGCGCGTGATTGGGCAGCATCACCCCGCCCGCGCCGAGCCGGATCGAGCGCGTGTGGGCCGCCACGTGCGCGATCAGCACGCTCGTGGCCGAGGAGGCGATGGCCGGGTTGTTGTGGTGCTCGGCGTACCAGACGCGCGCGTACCCGGCCTGCTCGGCCGCCCGGGCCAGGGCCACCGTGCCCTCCAGGCTCTCCCGGGTGGTCTGCTCCCGTCCGACGACGGCGAGGTCCAGCAACGACAGAACCGGTGACATGCGTAGCCCTTCTGTGACGACCGGCGGGTGATCACCCGCCACCGTGGCCAACCATCACCCCGGGAGGGAGATTCCCGGCGTCGTCAGGACCAGGGGCGCTGACCCCAGAAACCGCCCTCGGTGAAGAGCTCGTCCACGCACTCGGTCAGCAGCCCGGTCTCGAACAGCAGGTCCAGCAGGGTGTAGCGGCTGCGGATGGCCTGGGCGCGCAGGTAGGTCGCCCGGAATCGGTCCCGGTCCACCCGGATCTGCGCCGGATGCGTCACCGCCCCCACCACCTCCAGGATGTGCTCGATCTCGGCGGCGGGCAGCAGCTGCTCGCGCACCCGCTCGGCGATGCGCGGCCACGTCTGCCGCACCAGGGTCAGCCGCTCCCGTAGCTGCTCCGGAGTCAGGTGCTTGGCCTTGCTCTGGGCAACGGTCGCCTCGACCAGGTCGCCGGGGAAGGTGGCCCGGATCTGCGCCTCGCGCTCCGCCCAGCTGGGCCAGCCGGCCACGACGGCCTCGATGTCGACCGCGCTCAGGTCGCGCCGGAGCACCACCTCGTACAGGGCGCACAGGGAGATGGTCCCGAGCCCGACCTTCATCCCGTGCGAGAGCGGCGGCTCGTCGTCCATGCCGAGCTTCTCCATCTCCCACAGGTGGGAGAACTGGTGCCCGGCACCGGAGGCGGGCCGGGAGGACTGGTAGGCCTGCATGCTCAGCCCGGACATGATCAGGCCCTCGGTGAGGCCGGAGATCGCGTCCGGTTCGCCGTCGCGCAGGCCTTCGGGATTGCTCAGCGAGGCGCGCAGCGGTCCTTGGACGAGGTCCCACACACTGGTGTCGATCGGTTCGATCCCCAGCTCGTCGGCGATGATCCAGTCGGCGCCGGCGGGCACCTTCTCGATCAGGTCGCCCACCCCGGTGGCGGTCAGTCGCGCCGGCGCCGCGGCGAGGACGCGGTGGTCGGCCACCAGACCGGCCGGCGCCGGGCAGAAGATGGTCTGCTTGAAACCGTCCTTGGTGATCGAGGAGCCATAGGCGGTGTACCCGTCCATCGAGGCAGCGGTGGCCACGTTCAGGTACTCGCGCTCCAGCTCACCCGAAGCCAGCTTGGTGAGGTCGTTCAGGGTGCCCGAGGCGATGGAGACCGCGATCGCGTCCAGCGGGCGCAGGTGCTCGCGCAGGGTCTCCACGTTCTCGTAGCTGGCGTACAGGGTGGGCACGCCGGGGAAGACGAACGGCTCGGCGAGCGGCACACCGGCCACCGTCAGGGAGGCCGTCACCTGCTCACCCGCCACGGCCCAGGTGTTCTCGTCGGCGACCACGATCGCCATCCGGGTGCCGAACAGCTCGGTGTACACATCGCCGGTGCGCGTGAGCACGTCCGTGCCGATCGCGATGGCGCGGGTGTCGGTGGCGTCGGCGAGGGCGGTCTCGATCAGGCTCATCGTTCTCCTTGGTCAGCGAGCGCGTGCATCGGGCCGCGCAGCAGCGGGTAGGTCTGGGTGTAGGCGTCCACAAAGGGCCGGTAGGCCTCGTGGCGTCCGGGATCGGGGTCGAGCACGACGGCGGTGCGCACCATGGCAGCGGCGGCCTCGCTCACGCTCGGGTACAGGCCTGCGCCGGTGGCCGCGAGGATCGCCGAGCCGAGCACGACGGCGTCGGGCACCTCGGTCAGCTCGATCGGGATGCCGGTGACATCGGCGTGCCGCTGGATGAAGTCCCGGCTCCGGGTGGCGCCGCCGCAGGCCACCATCCGCTCCACCGGCGAGCCCGCGGCAGAGAGCACGCGCAGGTTGTGGGCGGTGCCGTAGCAGATGGCCTCCTGGATGGCCCGGTACACGTGCTCGCGGGTGTGGCCCAGACTCAGTCCCCACAGGCTGCCGCGGGCGCGGGCGTCGGTGTAGGGCGTGCGGTTGCCCTGGAAGTACTCGTTCATCACCAGGCCGTCGGCGCCGGGCGGCAGGTGGGCCGAGCGTGCGTTGAGGAGGTCGAATGCGCTCTGGGTCGTTCGCTTCTCCGCTTCGGCGACCACGTCGCGGGCGAAGTTCTCCACGAACCACCGCAGCACCGAGCCGGTGGAGGCCTGGCCGGCCTCGACCGTGTACTGCCCGGGCAGCACGGCGTCGGTGTAGGCGCCGAAGAAGCCGGCGCCGCTGACGGCGGCGTGGGTCTGCCCGGTGAGCACGTGCGAGGACCCGGTGATCAGCGCCATCCGGCCCGGGGCGAGCACATCGAGGCCGATCTGCCCGGCCCAGGCGTCCCCGCAGCCCTGCGCCACCGGGGTGCCTGCGACCAGTCCGAGCTCGGTGGCCGCCGCGTGGGTGAGGCCGCCGACCGGCGCCCCCAGGTCGAGCACCTGCTCGGGCACCTTGGCCAGCGCGGCACCGGCGCCGACGTGCTGGTAGAAGTCGGCCGGCCAGCCGCCGGTGTCGCGGTTGTGGAACATCCGCAGGGCGGCGGTGTTGATGTTCTGCGTCCAGGTCCCCGTCAGCCGGTGGGTGAGCCAGTCGGCGGCATCCACCAGCCGGTCGGTGCGGGCGAACAGCTCCGGCTCGTGCTCGGCGAGCCAGGCCGCCTTGAAGGGGAACCACTCGGCGCTGGCGGGGGCTGCGCCGTCGCCGATGTAGCGCAGGGCGCTCGAGGAGGAGGTGGCCGCGCGGGCGGCCTGGTCCACCGCGCGCACGTCCATCCACAGCAGCGCGTCGGCCAGATGCTCGCCGGTGGCCGCCATCGGGACCACGGTCATCGTCGTGGCGGCGTACCCGACCCCGGCGACCTGCTGTGCGCTGGTCCCGGTCTGCGCCAGCACCTCACCGACGGCGGCCCGCAGGCCGGTCCACCAGTCGCCGGGATCCTGGGTGGCCCAACCCGGGTGCGGGTGGCGCGTGGCGTGCCGCCGGCTCGCCACGCCGCGCACGCTGCCGTCCGGATCGACGACGGCCACGCGCACGCTCTCGGTGCCGACGTCGATGCCGAGCAGGCAGGTGCTCATGTGCTCAGTCGGTCCAGCCGAGCTCGGCGCGCAGCGGCGCCGGGATCAGGTGGTCGACGCGCTCGAGGATGAAGGTGGGCTGGTTCGCCGCCGGCAGCGCCTCGGCCTCGGCGCGGGTGGAATCGCCGGTGAGCACGAGCGTGGAGGACATCTGCGTGTTGACCGCCATCTGGATGTCGGTGCCGAGCCGGTCGCCGATCATCATGGCCCGGCGGGGGTCGACGTCCACGCCCGCGAGCGCCGCGGTGAGCATGTCCGGATCGGGTTTGCCGACGTTCTTGGCCAGCGTGGCGCCCGTGCAGGCCTCGATCGCGGCCACGATGGCGGCGGCGTCGGGCTCACCGCGACCGCCCGGGAAGGGGCAGTAACGGTCCGGGTTGGTGGTGACGAGGATCGCGCGCTGGTGGAACCAGATGGCGTCGAAGGCGATCTGCAACTTGCGGTACTCGAAGGCCCGGTCGTAGCTGGCGATGACGATGTCGATCTCGGCCGGATCCTCGCTCATCGCGATACCGGCCTCGGCGAGGGCCCGGACCAGCGGTTCCTCGGCGATCGGGTAGACCGTCTTGCCCGGGTGGTGCTCGAGCAGCCAGCGCACCATCACCACCACGGTGTTGGCGATCTCGTCCACCGGGGTGGGCAGGCCGAGGCGGTCCAGCTTCTCGGCGTACTGGGCCGGGTCCTTGGTGGGGTTGTTGGACAGGAACCGGACCGGGATCTCCCGGCGGCGCAGCTCGCGCACCAGGCGCTCGGCGCCCGGGAGGAACTCCTCGCCGAGGTAGATCGTGCCGTCGAGGTCGAAGACGTAGGCGTCGTAGAGCCGCTCGGGCAGGTCAGGCACGCTCAGCCCTCGGGCTCGTAGGAGCAGATGGCGTCCACCTTCTGCTTCGAGGGTGAGGTCGGATCGAAGACGTGCTCCAGCCATTCCCCGGCGAGCTTGCGAGCGAGCTCGAGGCCGATCACGCGCTGGCCGAAGGTGAGGACCTGGGCGTTGTTGGACTTGACCAGGCGCTCCACCGAGAAGCTGTCGTGCGCGACGGAGGCGCGGATGCCGGGCACCTTGTTGGCCGCGATCGCCACCCCCATCCCGGTGCCGCAGATCAGCAGGGCCCGGTCGGCCTCGCCGGCGGCGACCTTGCGGGCGGCGTCGACCGCGACATGCGGGTAGTCGACGTCCTCGCCGGATCCCACGCCGACATCGACGACCGAGTCGACCCGGTCGTCGGCCTCGAAGTCGGCCTTGATCTTCTCCTTGTAGTCGTACCCGGCGCTGTCAGCGCCGACGATGATGCGAAGTCCCATGATCTCCCTGCTTCCCGGCGCTCGGCGGCGCCGTCGACTGTGACCAGATTATCAAGCGCAGTGCAGAAAACTCCATAGTTTGTGAGAAGGGCTACGACGGGCTGGCGAGGCTCTCCGCCACCTCCACGGTGACACCTGCCCCTCGCAGGCGCTCCAGCACCTCGGGGTCGGTGCCGGCGTCGGTGATCACGGTGTCGAATGCCGTCAGCGGGGCCACCTCGTGCAGGGCGCGGCGGCGGAACTTGGTGTGGTCGACGAGCGCGACGCTGCGGGCCGAGGCGCGCATCATCGCCTTCTTCACCGCGGCGACCTCGGCGTAGGGGTGGTACGTCACGCCGTCGGTGATACCGGAGACCGAGACCATGCACACATCGGCAGCCAGGGAGGCGACCACCGTGGCGGTGACCGGGCCCAGCAGCGCCTCCGCCCAGGCCTCGTACTCGCCCCCGGTGAGCACCAGGCGCATGCCGGCGCCGGCCCGGACCTCCTCGGCCACCAGGAGCGAGTTGGTCACCACGGTCAGCGGGGCGCGAGCGGCCAGGGCGCGGGCGGTGAGCACGCCGGTGGTGGAGTCGTCCAGCATCACCGCGCTGCCGCGCGGCACCGAGGCCGCGGCATGGCGGGCGATGGCGAGCTTGGCCGGCTCCTGCTGCCCGAGGCGGAAGCGAGCCGGGGCCTCCTGCAGGTTCGAGCCGGCCGCCGTGACGACCCCGCGCTGGCGCACGATCATGCCGAGGGACTCCAGGTCGGCCAGGTCGCGGTAGATCGTCACGGTGGAGACGCCGAAGGTGGCGCCGAGCTCGTCGATGGTGACCGAGCCGTCGCGCTGGACCAGGTCGACGATCCGGTTCCGGCGCCGGGCACTCACCTCCGCGGGAGCGCGGCCCTTGCGAGCACCGGCGCTGCGCTGCACACCCGCCACCACGCCTCCCGAAGGCCGAACGATCGTCCACCGCGAGCCTACGCGCTGACCGCACGGACACGCATACGTCGGTCTGCGGACGGATGCTGCCGCAGACCGACGCAGCCGTGCCGTTCCGGTCGCCGGGCGGGCCGGTGGCGCCGTAGGGTCGAGCACACCGGTTCGTGCGCGGACCTCCGACCACCGTGCACGTTTGTGTGAACCGTTTGCACATCAGTGCGGGACCGCGCCACGATCGGAGCGTCAGTCCAGACCTCGGAGCCCACAGGAGATGTCGTGACACGTTCAGCGTTGACGAAGCACAGCCGGGCCGCCGCCCTGGAGGCCATGACCAGCGGCGAGCCGCTCGACGTCCTGGTCGTCGGCGGCGGGATCACCGGGGCGGGCGTCGCGCTCGACGCCGTCACGCGCGGCCTGAGCACCGGCGTGGTGGAGATGCAGGACTGGGCCGCGGGGACGTCGTCGTGGTCGTCCAAGCTGGTGCACGGCGGCGTGCGCTACCTGTACAACCTCGACTTCAAGCTGGTCGCCGAGGGCCTGCGGGAGCGGGGGCTGCTGCTGACCAGGACGGCCCCGCACCTGGTCAAGGCCCAGCCGTTCCTGTGGCCGCTGAAGCAGCCGGTGATCGAGCGGGCCTACAGCGCTCTCGGCATCGGCCTCTACGACGCGATGGCCGTGATCGGGCACCGCGGCATGGCCGTGCCGGTGCAGAAGCACTACTCCCGCGCCGGGGTGGAGAAGCTCTTCCCGGACGTGCGCAGCGACAAGCTCGTGGGCGGCATCCGCTTCTACGACGCGCGGGTCGACGACGCCCGGCTGGTCATGACCCTCATCCGCACCGCCGCCTCGTTCGGGGCCCACGCCGCCGCCCGCACCCAGGTGGTCGACTACGTCAAGGGGCCGGGCGGCCGGGTCGAGGGCGCCGAGGTCGTCGACCTGGAGACCGGCACCCGCCACACGATCCGCGCCAAGCGCGTCATCAACGCCACGGGGGTGTGGACCGAGGAGACCGAGGCGCTCGGCGGCACCGACGGCGGCCTGGAGGTGCTGGCCTCCAAGGGTGCCCACGTGGTCATCCCCAAGGAGCGCATCTCCGGTGACGTCGGGCTGTTCCTGCGTACGGAGAAGTCGGTGCTGTTCATCATCCCGTGGGCCCGGTACTGGATCATCGGCACCACCGACACGCCCTGGGACGAGGGCCGCCTGCACCCCGTGGCCACCCGCGCCGACATCGACTACATCCTCGACCACGCCAACGACGTCCTCTCCTCGAACCTCACGTTCGAGGACGTCGTCGGGGTCTACGCGGGGCTTCGCCCCCTGGTCCAGCCCGGCACCAAGGACGGCGGGGAGGCCTCCACGAAGGTCTCCCGCGACCACACCGTGGTCGAGTCGGCGCCGGGCCTGACGATCATCTCCGGGGGCAAGCTCACCTCGTACCGACTGATGGCCGAGCACGCCGTCGACCACGCCCTCGGCGAGGCCGAGGCCCGCAAGCGCCGCTCGGTCACCCCCGACACCCCGCTCATCGGGGCACCCAGGCTGAAGGCGATCACCCGGCAGGCGCCACAGATCGCCGCCCGCTACGGCTGGGACAAGGCCCGGCTGGAGCACCTGCTGGGCCGGTACGGCTCCGACCTGCAGACCCTGCTCGCGCTGGTGGACGAGGACCCCGAGCTCGGCAAGCCGCTCGAGTCCGCGCCGGCCTATCTGCGCGCCGAGGTGGTGATGGCGGTCGAGTACGAGGGGGCGCTGCACCTGGAGGACATCCTGATGCGCCGGATCCGGCTGTTCTTCGAGCAGCGTGACCGGGGCGTGAGCGCCCTGGAGGAGATGGCGCAGATCGCCGGGCCGCTGCTGGGCTGGGACGAGAAGACCACCCGCCACGAGATCAGCGCCTACGCGGAGATGGCCGCTGCGGAGGAGGCCGCCCTGGGCACGATGACCGACGCCGAGGCCGACGCCGCCCGCCGCGCGGTCGAGGACGTCGTGCCGCTCGCCGCACTGGGGGAGTAGTCAGCCGGGCTGGGCCGGGCCGGCCGCCTCCTCGGCCGCCTGGCGCAGCCACGTCTCCACTCCCCCGATGTGCACCGTCAGCGCGGCCCGCACCATCTCCGAGTCCCGGCGGCGCAGCGCCGCCAGGATCGCCCGGTGCTCCGACAGGGTCCGGTCGGCCACCCGGTCCTGGGTGATCCCGCGCCACACCCGTGCCCGCACGGTGGCGCTGGAGAGCGCCTCCAGCAGGCTCGCGAGGTAGTCGTTCCCGCCGGCCTCGGTGATCGCGGCGTGGAAGCGCATGTCGTGGGCCACGAGGTCCTCCACACTCGCCTCCGGGGAGACGCCGTCGACCTCGGCCTGCAGCGCCGCGAGCTCGCTCTCGGTGACCCGCACGGCCGCCCGGGCCGCGGCGTGCGGCTCCAGCAGTCGCCGCACCTCGAAGATCTCCAGCACCGAGTCGTCCCGGTGGAGGTCCACCACGAAGCTCATCGCCTCCAGCAGCAGACGAGGTTCGAGCGAGGTGACGTAGGTGCCGTCCCCGCGGCGCACGTCGAGCACCCGGATCAGGGCGAGGGACTTCACGGCCTCCCGCAACGAGTTCCGGGACAGGCCGAGGCGCTCACTGAGCTCCTTCTCCGGGGGGAGGCGCTGACCGGGCTCGAGCTCGCCGGAGACGATCATCGCCTTGATGGTCTCGATCGCGGTATCGGTGACGGCCACGAGTCATCCTCTCTCTCGGCTCAGTTCTCTCTGCTCAGCCGCCCCAGGTGTACTGGTGCACCGAGGCCTCGTGCATCTGCATCCCCGCACCGGGCAGCCGCGGCGCCTGGAACACCCCGCCGCTCACCCGCACCGGGTCCACGAAGTGCTCGTGCAGGTGGTCGACGAACTCGATCATCCGATCCTCGCGCGTGCCCGAGACCGCCACGTAGTCGAACATCGACAGGTGCTGCACCGCCTCGCACAGCCCCACGCCACCGGCGTGCGGGCACACCCGCACTCCGAACTTGGCGGCGAGCAGCAGGATGGCGATGTTCTCGTTGACGCCGGCCACCCGGGTGGCGTCGATCTGCACCACCTGCGCGCCGCCGGCCTGCAGCAGCTGCTTGAACATCACCCGGTTGGCGGCGTGCTCGCCGGTGGCCACCGGGATCGGCGCCACCCCGCGGGCGATGGCCGCGTGGGCGAGCACGTCGTCGGGGCTGGTGGGCTCCTCGATCCAGGCGATGTCGAACTCGGCGAGCGCGTTCACCCACGCGATCGCCTCGGCGGTGTCCCACCGCTGGTTGGCATCGATCGCGATCCGGATGTCCGGCCCGACGGCGGCGCGTGCGATCCGTAGCCGGCGCACGTCATCGGTGAGGTCGCCGCCGACCTTGAGCTTGATCTGGGTGAACCCGTCCGCCACGGCCTCCTTGCTGAGCCGCTCGAGCTTCTCGTCGGAGTAGCCGAGCCAGCCCGGCGTGGTGGTGTAGGCGGGGTAGCCCTCGGCCAGGAGGGTGGCCTCCCGCTCGGCGCGCCCGGCCTGGGCGGCGGCGAGGATCTCCAGCGCCTCCTCGCGGGTGAGGGCGTCGGTGAGGTAGCGGAAGTCGACGAGGTCGACGATCTCCTCCGGGCTCAGGCTCGCCAGCAGCTGCCACAGCGGCATCCCGGCGCGCTTGGCGCGCAGGTCCCAGAGCGCATTGACGACGGCGCCCACCGCCATGTGCGCGACGCCCTTCTCCGGGCCGAGCCAGCGCCACTGGGAGTCGTAGACGAGCTCTCGCCACACCCCGCCCAGATCGGCGAGCAGCTCCTCGACGTCGCGGCCGATCAGGCGCTCGGCCAGCGCTCGTACCGCACCGGCCTGCACGTCGTTGCCGCGGCCGATGGTGAACACGAAGCCGTAGCCGGACCGGGCCGCAGCATCACCGGAGCCGTCGGTGTCGAGGCGCAGGTAGGCAGCCGAGTAGTCCGGATCGGGGTTCATCGCGTCGGAGCCGTCCAGCTGGGTGGACGTGGGAAATCGGATGTCGGTGACGTCGATGGCGACGATCTTGCTCATGGCTGCCTCCCGTAGGTACGGTGGCCGAGCCTAGACATCGGATGTTTGCCTGGTCAATGCGCCAGTCACCAATGGAGGATCCATGAAGCTCGCACGCCTCGGAGCGCCCGGCCAGGAGGTCCCGGTGCTGCTCGACGAGTCCGGTACTGCGTTCGACCTGCGCTCGGTGGTGCCCGACCTCACCGGGGAGCACCTGGGGCCGGACTCGCTGGAGCGGATCCAGCAGGCCGCCAACGACGGCGCACTGCCGGTGCTCGAGGGCGCCGGCGAGCTGCGGACGGGTTCCCCTCTCGCCCGCGCCGGCTCGATCCTGTGCATCGGCCAGAACTACGCCGCCCATGCCGCCGAGTCCGGGGCGGAGCC
Source organism: Ruania suaedae (assembly GCF_021049265.1). Taxonomy (NCBI): domain Bacteria; kingdom Bacillati; phylum Actinomycetota; class Actinomycetes; order Micrococcales; family Ruaniaceae; genus Ruania; species Ruania suaedae. The sequence continues at coordinate 326,931 of NZ_CP088018.1, read as the reverse complement.
GCCGGAGATGCCGATCCTGTTCTTCAAGGCCGCCAACACCCTCACCGGCCCGAACGATCCGGTGGCCATCCCGCGCCGGGCCGCAAGGACCGACTGGGAGGTGGAGCTGGGGATCGTGATCGGCTCCCGCGCGCTCTACCTGGACTCCCCCGCCGACGCCCGCGCGCACATCGCCGGCTTCGTCACCGCCGATGACCTCTCCGAGCGCGAGTTCCAGCTCGTGGAGTCCGGTGGCCAGTGGAGCAAGGGCAAGTGCGCTCCGGACTTCTCCCCGCTCGGCCCGTGGCTGGTCACCGCCGACGAGGTCGACCCGACGAACCTCTTCCTGCGCAGCTGGGTCAACGGCGAGCCGCGGCAGGACTCGACCACCGCCGACATGATCTTCGACGTCGACCACATCGTGTGGCACCTGAGCCAGTACCTCGCGCTCGACCCGGGCGATGTGATCCTCACCGGCACCCCCGAGGGCGTGGCCGTCTCCGGGCGGTTCCCGTACCTGAGCGCCGGCGACGTGGTCGAGGTCGAGATCGAGGGCCTCGGCCGTCAGCGCACGGTCATGGGCGCGTCCGTATGACCGCCTTCGGCGGCCTGGTGGCGGTGGTCACCGGTGGCGCGTCCGGGATCGGCGCCGCTGTCGCGACCCGCCTGCACGCCGACGGCGCCCGCGTGGTCGTGCTCGACCGCGACCTTCCCGAGGGCGAGCCGGCTCCCGTCATGGGGCTTCCCGACGGCGTCCTCGGAGTCCGCGCGGACGTGACGGACAGCGCACAGGTGAGCTCCGCCGTCGAGCAGGTGGTCGCTACGCACGGCGGGATCGACATCCTGGTCAACAACGCCGGGATCGGCGCCCAGGGCGACGTGGCCGGCAACGACGATGCCGAGTGGACCCGGGTGCTGGACGTGAACGTGGTCGGGATCGCCCGGGTCAGCCGGGCCTGCCTGCCGCACCTGCGCGCCTCCGAGCATGCGGCGATCGTGAACACCAGCTCGATCGCTGCCACCGCAGGGCTCCCGCAGCGCGCGCTGTACAGCGCCTCCAAGGGCGCGGTGCTGGCGCTGACCCGGGCGATGGCCGCCGACCACGTCCGCGAGGGCATCCGGGTGAACTGCGTCAGCCCGGGCACCGCGGACACCCCGTGGATCGGGCGGTTGCTGGACGCCGCGGACGATCCCGAGGGCGAACGGGCTGCGCTGCGCGCGCGCCAGCCGCACGGGCGGCTGGTGGACCCGGCGGAGGTGGCGGACGCCGTCGCGTATCTGGCGCATCCACGCAGTCATTCGACCGTCGGCGTGAGCCTGGCCGTCGACGGTGGCATGCACGAGCTGCGGCTGCGGCCGCAGTGACAGCACACGTGATGCGCACGCGCGATCTCGCGGGCCTGGCGCTGACCGAGATCGGGTTCGGGGCCGCCGGGCTCGGCAACCTGTACCGGGCGATCGACGACGAGACCTCCCAGCGGTGCGTGGACGCCGCCTGGGAGGGCGGGATCCGCTACTTCGACACGGCGCCGCACTACGGGCTGGGGCTGTCGGAGCGCCGGCTCGGAGCCGCGCTCGCCGGGCGGCCGCGGGAGGAGTTCGTCGTCTCCACCAAGGTGGGACGGCTGCTGGTGCCGCGGGTGCCGCCGCGGGATCGTGACGACGAGATGTTCGAGGTGCCCGGGGACCTGACGCGCGAGTGGGGCTTCGAGCCCGGCGCGGTCCGGCGCTCGGTCGAGGAGAGCCTGGAGCGGACCGGCCTGGGCTACCTGGACATCGCGCTCGTGCACGACCCCGACGTCAGTGGCGAGCCGGATGCGCTGGAGCGCGGCCTGGAGGCGCTCCTGGCGCTGCGCGCCGAGGGTGTGGTCCGGGCCGTGGGGGTGGGCACCAACGATGCGGTCACCGCAGCGGTGGCGCTCGAACGCTACGACATCGACACCGTGATGCTGGCCGGCCAGTACACGCTGCTGCGCAACGACGGGTTCGACCGGGTGCGTGCGGCGGCCGGTGACCGGAGGGTGGTGCTGGCGGGGGTGTTCAACTCCGGCATCCTCGCGCGCCCGCAGGTCCCGGAGGCGGCCACCTTCGACTACGAGCCGGCGCCACGGGCACAGCTGGACCGGGCGCGCGAGATCGCGGCGATGGCCGCCCGGCACGGCGCGACTCTGCCGCAGCTGGCGGTGGAGCTACCGCTGCGGCAGGAGTGCGTGGCCTCGGTGGTGCTGGGGATGCAGACCGAGACCGAGGTGCGCGAGAACCTGGGACTGCTGGCGCGCCCGCGATTCAGCGCGTGGACCGAGCTGCCAGAGCTCGGCCTCTGAGGAGCGCCGCACCGACCCCGACCGCCAGGACCGCGGCGAGCCCGGCGAGGCCGAGATCGGCCCCGGTCTCGGGCAGGTCGGGGGTGGGGGTCGGCTCGGCGGGAAGTTCCCCGCCCAGCTCCAGCAGCACGTCGAAGCTGGCGAGACGCTCGGCCACGTTGGCGTGGTTGCCGGAGGTGGCGCCGACCGGGTAGTCGTAGCCGATCGTCACCGGGACCTCCTCGCCCTGGGCGAGCGGGATCTCCAGGATGACCGTGGTGCCCTCGGCGTCGAGATCGGTGAACGAGGCCTCACCGCCGTCCCAGACCAGGTGGACGTCGTCGTAGTAGTTGCCCTGGTCCCCGGCCCCGGCGTACTCGCCCGCGGGGGCGACGTGGTCGGGGTTGTGGTGCACGTCGGCCGCATCCGGCTCGTTGAGCTCGATGTCGATGATGCTGGCGCGCAGGGTGGCGTCGGTGGGCCCGTCGTTGCGGACCAGGAGGGTGCGCTCGGCGGTGTCGCCCGGCACGGTGACAGGGGTGCCGACGAAGGACTCGGTGGTGGAGTCGGCGTAGGAGGTGCCGTCCCAGGAGAGCTGGATGGCGTCGTCGTAGGTGTCCGCGGATGCCGGGAGGGCCATGGCGGCCACGCCTGCGAGGGTCAAGGCTCCGGCAGCCAGATAGCGGCGCGGGGTCGGGCTGATGCTCACGGTGTCTCCCCCGGACGGAACGTCTCGTAGCTGAAGGTGATCGAGTGGTCGGGCTCGTCGGCCGGGTCGATGTCGGAGAGGACGTCCGCGTTCCAGGTGTCGGAGTCGCTGACCTCGCTCTGGTCCGGGTCGAGGGCGGTGACGCTCGCCTCGTTCTCGTACTCCCCCTCGCCGGGCAGGCCGTCGAGGGTGGCCACCAGGCACCAGAACTCGGTGACCGGGGTGGTGGTGTCGGAGTAGCCGGCGCTCACCGGGGTGGACGTGAGACCACTCACGGTGGCCGGCGGCGCCGGTGCGGCGAGGTCCGGGCTGCAGGACTCCGGGGAGTCGACCCAGTAGATCTCGACATCGGCGGAGCCGAGCACGCCGGCGCCCCAGTCGGGTGCGGTGAGCTCGTAGGCCAGGCCCTTGTTGCCCTGGCTGAGGGAGTCGGTCTGGAAGACGACGGCCAGCTCACCGTCCTGCACGAGCGTGGTCGCCTCGGCGGAGCCGACGGTCGCGGCCACCGAGCCCGAGGGCGCCGGAACGGGCGAGCCGGGGTCCCCGGCGGCGAAGTACTCGTAGCCGTCGCCGATCGCGCCGGTGAGGGTCACCTCGTCGTGCCAGAGGGCGAGCGAGGCTCCTCCGACGCCGAGCATGGCGCCGACGAGGCCGGATCCGGCGACGATGGCCGCGGAGCGCAGCCGGCTGGTGGTGGCGGTCACTGGAACCCCTCCCCGGTACGCACCTGGTCGAGGGCGACGGTGATCTGGCCCAGATCGGTCAGGACCTGGGTGCTGCCGGGACCGAAGCGGTCGTCCAGGCCGGCGGTGTCGAGCTCGACCTGGAGCGTGAACGTGTCGGTGCGGCCGGCATCGTCGGTGTCGAGGGCGTCGGCGATGGTGGTGGCCGTTCCCAGCGGCGCGGGCGCCGTCATCAGCGGGGCGTCGTCACCATCGAGGAGCAGGTACTCACCGCTCACTCCGGCCGGCAGGTCGGCCGCCTGGTCCCAGCCGACGCTGAGTTCGCCGAGCATGTTCTCACCCTGCAGCTCGGTGCGGACCTCGTAGCTGACGAGGAAGGTATCGCCCTGGCGCACCAGGAAAGTGTCGGGATCGATCTCCTGGGGTGCGGCGTCGACGTCCGGAGACGTCTCGGTCCAGCTCTCGCCGAGGATCTCGATGTCGAGGTTGCCAGAGGTGATCGCTCCGGCTGCGCTCGTGCCGGATCCGTTCCAGAGCGCGAACGTACCGCCTGCCGATACCAGGCCCGCCATCAGGGCGGCCCCGGCGAGCAGTGGTACTCGCCATGTCTTCCTCACGTGCTGACTCCCTCGTACTGAGATGTGCTGTTCCGCCGGCGCCCGATGGCGGCGGAGGTGATGGCGTAGGCGCTGTAGCCGAGCAGGATGATCGCGACGCCCGCGACGACCGCCGGCCGGTGGTTCCCGACGGCGTTGCTCAGGTGCCCGACATAGGGCACCGCGTAGACGACCTCGCCCATGATCTGCTCGCCCTGGATGGGGTCGTCGTCGGCGCCGTTGGCGTCCCCGCGGGTGACATACCGGGTGCCGTCCGCGCCGACCTGGGTGCCGACGATGCGGTGGGTGATCAGGGTCGGATCGTCCGAGACCGGCTGGAAGGTGACCACGTCCCCCACCTGATAGCTCTCCTGCGGCACCGCGACGACCATGTCTCCGGGTGCGTGGGTCGGCTCCATCGATCCGGTCAGGACCGTCAGTGCCGACCCGCCCATCAGGCGGGGGACGACCGCCACCGCGAGCGCCAGGACGAGCAGTCCCAGCAGCAGCACCGTGGTGACGCCGGTGCCCACCGACCGCCACACGCCACCGCGCGGTGCTGCCGCGGTCACGGCGGGTTCGGCGGTGGCGGTCACGGTGGTGCTCCTTCGGTGGGAGATGTGCGGGGGAGTCACACCTCCCGGGTGGTGCGGTTGAGGCGGTGGTGCGGGTACAACGAGGCCGTCGAGGCGGCGGTGGTTCGGGGAGCCCTACCGCCGCCTCGAGGGGATCAGAAACCGCCGCCGGCGCCCGCGTCGCGGACCTGGTCGAGGGTGACGGAGAGGCCCTCGAGCGTGGCGGTGGCCAGCGCGAGCTCCTGCTCGTCGGTGTCCTCGTCGAAGGTCACGGTGACGACGACGGTGTGGTTGGCGGTGCCGTCGAGCGCGACGGGCACGGTCGGCAGGGCCGGGTCGTTGTTGCCGTTGTCATCCGAGGCAAGGTTGACGTTCAGGTCGACGCCCGCACCGGTGCCGGAGGCCACGACGGTGCCGGTCTCGTCCTCGACCTCGACGACGACCTCGAGGCCGTCCAGCAGGGTGCCCGTCTGGCCCTCGTCACCGGTGATGCCGAAGGCGGCCACCATGTTCTCGCCCTGGAGGGCGACGTCCACGGCGTAACGGCCCTGGATGACGTCACCGGGGACGATGCGGAAGGTCGACAGGTCGATCTCGTGGCCGGCGTCGGTGCGGTCCTCGGAGATGTCCTCCCAGACCGGGTCGCCGAGCAGGGCGACGTCGAGGGTACCGGCGGTGATGGTGCCGCCGTCGATGTCCTCGCTGTCGCTCCACAGTGCGAAGGTGGTACCGCCCAGCAACAGCGCTGCGCCTGCGGCTCCGGCCAGCAGGCCAGTGGTGGTCTTCTTCATTGCTTTCTCCCTTGGTGGTTGCCCTCGTGGGCGGTTGTGGAAAGTTGGAGGTCTATGGGGTCGGGGGTCTACGGACTCGGGTGCCTACGGAGCTAGCGCCGTGACAGGCCCGGACGCGGTGCAGGTCATGGAGGCCCCGACCGCGAGCGTGGTCCCGGGGCAGGTGACGCCGCCGGGCAGCTGGTCATCGGTGACCGAGATGCCGGTCAACGGGGTCTCACCGGTGTTGGTGACCAGGTACGTCCAGGTCAGGACCTTGCCGCTGACGACATCGGCGCCGGGCTGGACCTCGGGGGTGCCGGCCGGGACGGGCGCGCTGGGGGTGTCCCAGGCGCGCTTGACGATCTCGATGTCGGGCACGAGCTGCTGGACATTGACGAAGGTGCAGGCCACCGTGTCGCCCCGGGTGATGCCGGTCAGTGAGACGGCGTTCCCGGTGGGCGTGACCGCGCGGCTGGAGCCGTTGACGGTGCACGTCACGTTCTCGAGGGCCCATCCCTCGGCCTGCTGGGCCGCGGTGGGCAGCTCGGTGAGGCGAACGGTGGCGGTCGCGCTGGTGGAGGCGAACGCGATCCGGTAGTCGACGGTGCCGGTGGCGCCCGTGGTCTGCGTGGCGGACGGGGTGATCGTGCCCGAGCCCGCGGTGCGGGCGGCCGCGAAGGTCCATCCCGCGGCCGGGTCGGCCGTGGGGTCCCCGTACTCCTGCGCCAACTTGGTCACCGAGACAGTCGCCTGACAGGTGGCGCCGCGGGCGAGCTCGCTGAGCAACGGGCCCAGCTGCTGCCAGCCGGCCTGGAAGTAGTCGGCGTTGTTCGCCGAGCTGCCCTGCTGGTAGGGCGTGGGTCCGGAGACGGCCGCGAGGTTGGCTGCGTTCCCGCTGATCCCGTCGCCGACGCCGACGGCGAGAACCCGGGTGCCTTCGGCCTTGAGCGCGTTGGCGGAGTAGATCGCCTGCTCGGTCTCGATGAAGCGGGTGTTGTTGCCGGGACCGGCGGGGTTGCTGCCGGAACCGTAGAAGGTGGCCAGGCCGTCGGTGACGATGATCGCCAGGTCGTACTGGTCGGAGTCGTTGGCGACCTGCCAGATACCGCGGTCCCAGTTCGTGCCGCCGCCGGCGTCGTACCGGTCGATCCGGTCCTTGATCGTCTGCTGGTTGCTACCGGAGTCGATCGGCAGGGGGTCATAGTTGCGGCCGCTGTTCTCGCCGTTGCGGGGTGCGGTGGTCGCGAAGGTGTAGAGGCCGATCGAGGAACCGGTGCCGGCAAGTGCGTCGACGAAACCCTTGGCGGAGTTGCGCAGGTCGCCCACCGCGCCGGCGTCGTTCACCGAACCGGACAGGTCCAGGACCAGCGCGACCCGGAGGCCGGCCTCGCAGGTCTGCGGCAGCTGCGGATTGGCCCGGCCGTTCTGCCAGATCCCGGTTGAGGGGCTCTGCGGGGAACTGCTGTTGCTGTTCATGAACTGGGCGCCGGACTCATACGTCTGGCCGGCCGTGAGAGCCGGGGCCCGGAAGGTGTAGTCGCGGGCGTTGTTGTTCGCGGCGGATCCGGTCACGAGAGCGGTGTTCGCGTACCAGCCGGCCGGGGCACCCTCCTGCTTCACCCAGAACTGAGCACCGTTGTTCTCTCCGGCCGGCTGGGTCACGATCCAGTCACCGCAGAAGAAGAGGAAGCAATCGCGGTACCGCTCTAGAGGCTGCGTTTGCGGCACCGAGAACGAGCAGTCGCCGTCGGAGTCCGAGACGCAGGTGGCCCAGCTCGCGGTCACCGGGGCGCTCGGTCCAGCGGACCCACCCGTGTATAGCCGCAGCGTGACCCCGGCAAGCGGGGCCACCGCGGTGTTGCCGGTCCGGCTGCCACCGACGTTGACGTTGATGACGGCCGTGGTGTTGGTCGGAGATGGCACGGACATCACGCCGATAGGAGCATCCTCCGTCGTGGCCTGCCGTGAGGCTTGACGACCGGACTGGAGCGACTCCGCGGTCTCGTCCTCGCCGGACTCGACCTGCTCGGTCGGGGAGGAGTCGCTCTCGCCCTGCTCGGTGTCCTCGCCGGCAGACTCGGCCGGCTCCTCGGTCACGTCCTCGGTGGAGGCGGCATCGTCGGCATCCTCGGAGACCGTCGGCTCGGAGGCGGGGGGCTGCTCGGGCTCGGGCGTCTCGGCCGGCTGCTCCGGCTCCGTCGACTGCAGCGCCGAGGTCGACGCACCCTCGGTGGCCGACGTCGTCTCGAGCGGTTCCGCATCCGCGGGAAGCGAGCTCGCGCTCAGCCCGGCGACGAGCACTGCGGCCAGGAGAGCGGACATCCCGGTGCCGATCGAACCGCGACGACGCTGTGCGCGACCGTGCCGGTAGCTGTAACTCACCCTGCGCTCCCTCGACCAGACAAATGGACCGACCCCCGACCCATTGGCCAGACGTACGACTGCATTTCTAACAGGCGTAAAGCGCTCTGACCTGCGCCGATGCGAAATCAAGGGGGTGAACTACGAGCCCGAATCGGGGGTGAGAACGGGGTGACAAAGGGTGATTGAAGGGTGAACTACCGGGTGAATCGAGGGTGAGACGACCTCACCCTCCGGCCCGCTGACCAGGCTCGACGCCCCAACTCGACGGGCGACGTCGTCGGACCCGCATCGGGGCGCCCGTCGAGACCAGCACGGCGGAATCGCCTCCGGTCGGAGGCCCTCAGAGGCGTCCAGAGCCACCCGTATTCACCCGGGCCCACCCGTCGGGGAGGCTCGCTGCCGACGGGCCCACCTCCGCGTCGGCCCACACGACGACCCGCGGGACAGTCCTCGAGGCGGCACGGCAGGTTTGGCACGGGAAGAGCGGCACCCATGAGGGCTACGGTCCGGGCCCACCCGCCGCCGCCTCCACACGAGAGGCGGGGTCGAGGTCAGGCAGGGGATGGGCCGACCTCGACCCCAGCGACGCCCCATTGCGCCGGTCTGAGCGGCGGGCGCCCGGACCTGCCTCCATCGTGACCCCGATCGGTCCCGCGTAGATCGCATCGCGATCACAACCCGGCAACGATTGGGTCACGGCCACACCGGTGCGAGCAACGTCGCCCATCTCCGACCGGGATCCGCGCGATTGGACCGATTCACACCTGGTCAATACGCTCTCGTCATGGCCGACGATGTCACCTCCCCCGAGACCGAGCCCCGCCCCGAGGCGACCTCCGATCGCGAGTCGACGACTGAGGATGAGGCGCAGCCCGCGCCCGAGACCGAGCCGACCAGCAGCTCCGGGGACGACGCCGAGAAGGCGACCGTGCCGGACTGGCCGATCGGCCTGCACGCGCTCGGCTACGGCGGTGACTACAACCCCGAGCAGTGGCCGATGGAGGTGCGCCTCGAGGACATCGAGCTCATGCGCGAGGCCGGGGTGAACCTCATCAGCCTCGCGATCTTCTCGTGGGCCAGCATCGAGCCGCGGGAGGGGCGCTACGACTGGTCGTGGCTGGACAACATCATGGACCGGCTGCAGGCGGCGGGCGTACGGGTCGCCCTCGCGACCGCCACCGCCTCTCCCCCGCCGTGGCTGACGGCGAACCACCCGGAGATCCTGCCGCGCACCGCCGAGGGCGTGGTGCTCCACCAGGGTGGCCGCCAGGCCTACGCACCCTCCTCCCCCGTCTACCGCGACTACGCGGTGAAGATGGCCGCCGCGATCGCCGAGCGCTACGCCACGCACCCGGCCCTGGCGCTGTGGCACATCGACAACGAGATCGGTTGTCACGTCCCCCACGACTACTCCGAGTCGGCCGAGCGGGCCTTCCGTACCTGGCTGCGGCGCCGCTACCGGATGATCGACAAGCTGAACGAGGCCTGGGGCACCGCATTCTGGTCCCAACGCTACAGCGCCTTCAAGGACGTCCTTCCCCCGTGGGCGGCGCCGACCTACGCCAACCCCACCCAGCAGCTCGACTTCGCGCGCTTCTCCTCCGACACCCTGCTGGAGTACTACAAGAAGCTGCGTGACGCCGTCCGGCCGATCACCCCGCACGTGCCGGCCACCACGAACTTCATGGTCAGTCTGAGCACCAAGTGGATGGACTACCACCGCTGGGCGCGGGAGGTCGATGTGGTGGCCACCGACCACTACACGATCGCCGACGATCCCGAGCGCGAGATCGATCTGGCCCTGGCCGCCGACATGACCCGCGGGGTGGCGGGCGGCAAACCGTGGATCCTGATGGAGCACTCCAGCGGCGCCGTCAACTGGCAGCCGCGCAACCGCGCCAAGGGGCCGGGCGAGATGATCCGCAACTCCCTCGCCCACGTGGCCCGTGGGGCCGACTCGGTGATGTTCTTCCAGTTCCGCCAGTCCAAGGCGGGCGCGGAGAAGTTCCACTCGGCGCTGGTGCCGCACGCCGGCCGGAACTCGAGCGGCTGGCGCGAGAGCGTGCGCCTGGGCGAAACGCTGGCAGCCCTCGGCGACGTCGCCGGCGCCCGCGTCCCGGCCCGGGTGGCGATGCTCTTCGACTATCACGCCTGGTGGGCGATCGAGCTCGACTCGCACCCGAGCGTGGACGTGACCTACGGCGACCGCATCCGGGCGCTCTACCGCGAGCTCTGGTACCGCAACGTCACCGTGGACGTGGTCCACCCGGGTGAGGACCTGGACGGCTACGACGTCGTCCTGGTGCCCTCGCTCTACCTGGTCACCGACGAGCACGCCGCCGCGATCGCCGCGGCCGCCGAGCGCGGCGCACACGTGGTCATCACCTACTTCTCCGGCATCGTCGACGAGCGCGACCACATCCGCCTGGGCGGCTACCCCGGCGCCTTCCGGGAGCTGCTCGGCATGCGCACGGACGAGTTCTTCCCCCTCCTCGCCGACGAGCAGGTCACCCTGGACGACGGCACGACGGCGGACGTGTGGACCGAGCGCCTGGAGGTCACCACGGCCGAGGTGCTCCGCACCTTCACCGACGGCCCGCTGCCCGGCGGCCCGGCCCTCACGCGCAACGCCGTCGGCGAGGGGGCTGCCTGGTATGTGGCGACACGTCAGGACGAGGCCGGCACCGCGGCGCTGATCGAGCAGGTCCTGGGCCAGGCGGGCGTGGCGCCCGTGGCGCCCGCACCTCGGGGCGTCGAGGTGGTGCGCCGCGTGCGTGAGGGCGACGACGAAGGACGGAGCTTCCTGTTCGTGCTCAACCACACCGACGGCGAGGCCTCCGTCCCCGCCTCCGGCACCGAGCTGATCACCGGCGCCACGGTCGAGGGGGAGCTGCGCGTGCCCGCGCACGGCTCCGCGGTGGTCGCCGAGCGCTGACCCGCGAGATTTTCACGACCTCCCTGCCTCCCGCGCCAGGATCGCCGCCTGCACCCGCGAACGGCACCCCAGCTTGGTCAGTACCCGGGAGACGTGCGACTTCGTCGTCGCCTCGGTGATGTGGAGCGTGCGGCTGATCTCCTGGTTCGACAGGCCCTGCCCGAGGCAGTCGAGCACCTCCCGCTCACGCGCGGTGAGCCCCGGGAACGGCTCGTCTGCCGACGGCCCCGGCACCTCCCCCGGCCCCGGCCGTGAGGAGACGAAGGCCGCCAACAGCGTGCGGGTGACCTCCGGCGCGACCACCCCCTCCCCGGCGGCAACCCGGTGCACCGCGTCGACCAGGGCTGGGCCGTCGGCGGTCTTGAGCAGGAAGCCGGCCGCACCGGCCCGCAGGGCCGCCACCACGTACTCGTCCAGGTCGAAGGTGGTGAGCACCAGCACCTGCGCCGTCCCCGCTGCCACGACGCGGGTGGTCGCCTCCACCCCGTCCATCCGCGGCATCCGGATGTCCATCAGCACCACGTCCGGGGCGAGGGCGCGAGCGTTCGTCACGGCGCTCTCCCCATCGGCTGCCTCCCCGACCACCACGATCTGCGGATCGGTCTCGAGCACCATCCGCAGCCCTGCCCGCACCGCTGCGTGATCATCGGCAAGCAGCACCCGCACCGTCATGTCTCCTCCTCGATCGGTAACCGCGCCCGCACGGTCCAGACCGTGCCGCCGGGCCCCTCGAGCCCAGCCGTGCACGAGCCCCCGACGGCGCAGGCTCGCTCGGCCATGATCTCCAGCCCCAGACCGCCCGCCTCCGGCTCGACCCGGCGGGCCTCGTTGCGCACCACCAGTTCGAGGCAGCCCCGGGCGAGGGCGACCTGCGCCTCGGGCGAGCCCGTGCCGTGCTTCGTGGCGTTCGTCAGTGCCTCCTGCAGGAGCCGGAACGCGGTCTGGTCGACCGCCGTCGGGAGCCGGGGCAGATCGGGAAGGGACACCGTGCCGCGGTGAGCGGCGACCAGCTCCTCGACGCCGCGCCGATCGCTGAGACCGGTGGCCGATCGCTCCGGGCTGCCGCCACGCAGCAGGTGGATCATGGTCCGCATCTCGGCGAGCGCGGACCGGCTGGAGGATCGCACGGCGCCCAGCGCCTGATGGGTGGCCGGGTCCCCGGCCGGCCGCGCCAGGCCCGCCTCGGCATGCAGGGCGATGGCCGAGAGGTTCCCGGCCACGGCATCGTGCAGGTCGCGCGCCATCTGCTCGCGTTCGTCGCGCAGCGCCTCCTCGTGCTCCATCCGTGCCAGCCGTTCGCGGTCGGTAGCACGGGCCGAGGCGAGCCCCGCCAACTCGGCCTGCCGCCGCACCGAGGTCCCCCACCAGGTGGGGGTCGCGAGCACGGCGAAGGCCTGCAGGCCCAGCAGCAGGCCGGCGCGCAGGTCTTGCAGCAGCGCCCAGCCGAGCACCGTCACGGCCGCGAGGAGCATCGCGGTGCCGGCCACGAGCCGGCGCACGGCGAGCGCCGATCCGTGCAGGGCGAGGGTGTACAGCAGGTCGATGAGCACGAGTGTGACGCCGAGGCTGCCGCCGATCAGCAGGTCGAGGACGAAGACCGCCGCGCCGGCACCGAGGGCTGCGACGGGGCGCTGGCGCTTGGCCAGCAGGATCAGCCCGCCGGTGAGCAGCAGGGGCAGGTGCCAGTGCGGGGCGGCCGTGAGCGGGGCGTCGCTGAGCACTGGGCCCACGCCGAGTGCGTGCAGCGCGAGGCCCACCACGGTCACCGCCACCGCCTCGGTGATCACCTGCCGGCGCGGCGTCCCGCGCAGCCGCCCGCGCCACACCTCCATCCACCGCTGCATCGCTCCATTCTCGCGCCCGCGCGCACGGTGCACCGATGCGACGAAAGGATGAGATCGGCACGCTCCTCCCGGCCGATGCCGCCCGGGAGGGGCAGGGCCCAGCCTGGTGGGCATGACCGCGACCCTGCTCGGAACGCTCGCCGTGCTGGCGTTGGTGGACTCGACCAGCTTCGGCACCTTGCTCATCCCGATCTGGTTGATGCTCTCCGCCGGCCGGCTGCGCCCCGGGCGGGTGCTGGCGTTCCTGCTGACCGTGGCCCTGTTCTACTGGCTGGTCGGCCTGCTGCTGCTGGCCGGCGCCGAGTCGCTGCTGACCGCACTGGAGGAGGACTCCCCGGTGCTGACCTACGGGCAGCTGGCGCTGGGGGCGGCACTCTTCGCGGGGTCGTTCTTCGTGGGCCGGGGGCGCAAGGACGCCTCGGCGGCTCCCGCACCGCCGGGGCGGCTGGCCCGGTGGCGGGAGCGGACGGTCTCGGCCGAGGGGCGCGGTGGCTGGCCGGCGCTGGTGGGCCTGGCGCTCGCGGCGGCCGCCCTCGAGGTGGCCACGATGCTCCCCTACCTGGGCGCCGTCGGGATGCTCACCGCGGCCGAGGTGGCGCCGGCGCAGCGGGTGCTGCTGCTGACCGGCTATTGCATGATCATGGTGCTGCCCGCGCTGGTGCTGCTGGGGGCGCGGATCGCCGCCCGCCGGGTGGTCGAACCCGCGCTGCGGCGGCTGTCCGCATGGATGGCGAGGTCCTCCGGGGAGACGATCGCGTGGGTGATGGGGATCGCCGGCTTCCTGCTGCTGCGCGACGCCGCCGCCCGGATCGGGCTGCTGGAGACGCTCGGGGCCTCGCTCGGCTGAGTTCAGCCGTCGCCGAGCACAGCCTCCTCGCCGGCGTGCTCGGTGACGTCCTCCACGTGCTCGGCCATTCGGTGCAGGAAGCCCACGACGGCGCCGCGGCAGTGGGCAGGCACCTCGCCCGCGATCCGGGCCATCTCCGCGTGCATCGTGGCGAGGTGTGAGCGCACCTGCTCGTGCGCGTAGGCCGTGGCGTGGACGACGATGCGCCGACGGTCGCTGGCGTGCGGGATCCGCTCGATGTGACCGTGCGCGGCGAGCCGGTCCAGCAGCGTGGTGGTCGAGGCAGTGGAGATGCCCAGCCGGCCGGCGAGCTCGCGCGGGCTGAGCGGCTGCTGGTCCCGGTCGGCGGCGATCACGTGGCGGATCGCCTGCACATCCGTCACATTCATTCCCATGGAGCGCACCAGCGACCGGCGGAAGGCATCGTCGGCCTCGCGGAAGCGCCGGAGCGCGGCCAGGATCTCCCGGCCCTCGGTACTCCGGTCGAACCAGTACCCGTCGTCCGGGGCGTCGATCACAGCTCGGCTCATGCACGCATCCCTTTTTTACTCAGCAGGCTTATTGCTAGATTACCTAGCGATGAGCACGGACGGAAGGAGCCCCATGGATTCCGAGGACCTCGTGATCCTTCTCGACGAGGCCGGGCGGCCCAGCGGGACCGCCCCACGGGAGGCGACTCATCATCGCGCCACGCCCCTGCACCAGGCCTTCTCGTGCTACGCCTTCGACCCGGCCGGCCGGGTGCTCCTCACGCGGCGGGCGCTGACCAAGCGCGCGTGGCCAGGCGTCTGGACCAACTCCTGGTGCGGGCACCCACGCCCCGGAGAGGACCTCGAGGATGCGGTCCGCCGCCGCGCCGGCCAGGAGCTCGGACTGGGCGTGGGCGCCGTGACACCGAAGATCCCGGAGTTCCGCTACCGCGCCGTGGACGACTCCGGCGTGGTCGAGAACGAGGTCTGCCCGGTCTACACCGCCGCCGTCGAGGCCGATCCGGTCCCCGACCCGGCCGAGGTCGTCTCCTGGCGCTGGGTCGAATGGTCGGCAGTGGTCGACCTGGTGCGCCTGACCCCGTGGGCGGTGAGCCCGTGGATGGCCGAGCAGGTGCCGATCCTGGACCGGGAGCTGGCGCCATGACCAGCGACGACGAGCACGACCTCGCCGTGCAGGCTCGGCTCGATGCCTACTTCGCCTCCCGGGCGCCCCGGATGGCCGCCCGCGGCGCCGGGGACCTCTGGGTGGCGCTGCGCGCGGCGAGCGACGGCGGCAAGCGGCTCCGCCCGCGCCTGGTGCGCGCCGGCGCGAACGCGTGCGGCGGCGCCGATGGCGATCACACCGCGACGATCGGGGCCGCGGTCGAGCTGCTGCACACGGCGTTCGTGGTGCACGACGACGTCATCGACGGCGACCAGAGCCGGCGCGGCCGGCTGAACGTCTCCGGCTCGTTCGCCCGGACGGCACAGGCCGCCGGCGCCGGCAGCGAGGTCTCGCGCCGCTACGGCGAGGCCGCGGGGATCCTCGCCGGCGATCTCGCGCTGGTCGGTGCGATGGGGCTGGTGGCCGGGTGCGGCGCCACCCCGGCGCGGGTCACCCGGCTACTGGCCCTCATGGACGATGCCCTGCTGGACAGCGCCGCGGGTGAGCTCGCCGATGTGCGCGCCGTGCTGGACGACTCCGCCGAGGTCAGTGAGATCCTGCGGATGGAGGAACTCAAGACCGCCGCGTATTCCTTCGCGCTGCCGCTGCGGGCCGGTGCAGTCCTCGCCGGCGCGGCCGACGAGCTCGTCCACGAGATCGGCGAGGTCGGCCGGCTGCTCGGGATCGCCTACCAGCTGCGGGACGACCTGGGCGGGATGTTCGGCGACGAGGCCAGCACCGGAAAGAGCCCGCTCTCGGACCTGCGTGAGGGCAAGCGCACCGCGCTGCTGGCCCACGCCGCGACCACGGGCGTGTGGGAGCAGGTCCGCCCGCACGTCGGCGACCCCGCGGTGGGGCCGGCGGCGCTGGCCACGGTGCGCGAGCTGCTGGTCGAGTGCGGCGCACGTGCGCGCGTGGAAGAGTTGGCCGAACAGCACGAGCGGGCAGCCCGCGAGCGCGCGGTGCTGCTCGGGCAGGCCGGCACCGAACTGATCGGTGCGGCCTGGCTCGCCCACGACCTCTCCTGGAGCGCCGCGTGAAGCCTGTGAAGTCGCAGTCCGACGCCGAACGCTACGACGCCGTGGCCCACGCGAGCGCCGAGGTGGTGATCCGGCAGTACTCGACCTCCTTCGGCTGGGCCACCGCGCTGCTGGGGGAGCCGGACCGCACGCACGTGCGCACCGTCTACGCGCTGGTGCGGGTGGCGGACGAGCTCGTCGACGATCCCGACCCCACGTTCGCCGACGACGACCGCGCCCGCCTGCTCGACGGGCTGCAGCAGGAGGTCCACGCGGCGCTGGCGTGCGGGCGCAGTGCCAATCTGATCGTGCACGCCTTCGCCGCCACCGCGCGCCGGTACGGCATCACCGCCGAGCTGATCGACCCGTTCTTCGACTCGATGCGCACCGACCTGCACATCAGCACCCACGACCAGCCGGGCCTGGACTCCTACGTGCACGGGTCGGCCGAGGTGGTCGGGTTGATGTGCCTGCGGGTGTTCACCGACTGCGACGACGCCGCCTACCGGCGCCTGAGCCCGGGGGCGATCCGGCTGGGAGCAGCCTTCCAGAAGGTGAACTTCCTGCGGGACCTGGCCGCCGACCGCGACGATCGTGGCCGCAACTACCTGCCCGGCACCGATGCCGAGCACCTGACCGATGCCGAGCGCGACGTGCTGCTGGACGAGATCGACGCCGATCTGGCTGCCGCACGTGAGGCGATCGCGGCGCTGCCCGTGCGCAGCCGGCGCGCGGTGCTGGCGGCGCACGGCCTCTTCGGCGAACTCTCCCAGCGCCTGCGCCGCACCCCGGCGAGCGAGATCGGACGACGACGTGTGCGGGTGCCGGACCGGGTTAAGGCTCGCATCGTGATGACCGCGGTCGGAGCACGCCGATGAGCGCGCCCCAGGTGGTCGCGATCGTGGGCGGCGGCATCGCGGGCCTGGCCACCGCGGCGCTGCTCGCGGCGGACGGGCACGAGGTCCACCTGCTCGAGCGTCAGGAGAGTCTCGGCGGGCGGGCCGGCTCCTGGGAACGCGACGGCTTCCGGTTCGACACCGGGCCCTCCTGGTACCTGATGCCGGAGGTCTTCGAGCACTTCTTCTCCCTCCTCGGACGTGACATCGACGCCGAGCTGGACCTGCGCACGCTCGACCCCGCCTACCGGGTCTTCGCGGAGGGCGATCCGGCGCCGGTCGAGATCACCGCGGACACCGAGGCCAATATCGCCCTGTTCGAGGCCCGGGAGGCCGGAGCCGGCGAGCGGCTGCGCGCCCACCTCTCCTCCGCCGCGGTGACCGAGAGAATGGCCCGGGAGAAGTTCCTCTACACGACCTTCGCGCACCTGCGCAGCCTGCTCACGCCGGACCTGGTGCGCCTGCTCCCCCGGCTGGCGCCGCTGCTGCTGCAGTCGCTGGAGTCGATGGTCGCGGGCCGGTTCTCCGACACCGCCCTACGCCAGATCCTCGGCTACCCCGCCGTATTCCTCGGCACCTCCCCCGGCAAGGCGCCGAGCATGTACCACCTCATGAGCGCGCTGGACCTCACCGGTGGCGTGCAGTACCCGATGGGCGGCTTCGCGCGGCTGATCGAGGTGGTCGCCGAGCTGGCCATCGACCAGGGCGTGACGATCCACCTGGGTGCGGAGGCGACGGCGATCACCACCACCGCCCGGCAGCGTGGGAAGGGTCGGCAGGGCCACCTGGGCCCACGCGCCCGCGTCACGGGCGTGGACTACGTCAGCCGCGGGCTGCGCCGTCACCTGGAGGCGGACGTCGTCGTGGGGGCCACGGACCTGCACCACGTGGAGACCCGCCTGCTGCCGCCGCGGCTGCAGACCTACCCGGAGGCGTGGTGGCGCAAGCGGGACCCGGGCCCGGGCGCCGTGCTGGCCTACCTCGGGATCCGGGGCGAGCTGCCCGAGCTGTCCCACCACTCGCTGTTCTTCGCCGCGGACTGGACGACCACATTCGCCGACATCGACGCCGGCCGCATCCCGGGCACCCCCTCGGCCTACGTCTGCCGCCCCTCGGCCACCGACCCCGACGTCGCACCGGCCGGGGACGAGAACCTGTTCCTGCTGATCCCGGTCGGCGCGGACCCGGCCATCGGCCACGGCGGCCTCGACGGCCAGGGCTCGCCCGCCGTCGAGGAGCTGGTGGACCGGATGCTCGATGAGATCGGTGAGCGGGCCGGGGTGGAGGATCTCCGCGAGCGCGTCGTGCTGCGCCGGACGGTGGGCCCGGCGGACTTCGCCTCCGATCTGAACGCCTGGCGCGGGACGATGCTGGGGCCGGCGCACACCCTGCGTCAGAGCGCGATGTTCCGCGCCCGCAACGCCTCCCGCCGTGTCGAGGGGCTGCTGTACGCCGGGTCTGGCACGATTCCGGGCGTGGGTCTTCCGATGTGTCTGATCAGCGCCGAGCTGGTGCTCAAGCGCCTGCGTGGTGACACGAGCCTCGGGCCGCTGGCTGAACCGTTGCAGCCGCACGAGGAGCCGGTGCGCCGATGACCTCGTGGATCTATCTGATCTGCCTGCTCGTCCCGCTCGCGTGCCTGGTGGTGATGGATGCGCGCTGGCGGCTGGCGTTCTGGTACGCACCGGTGCGGGCCGTGGTCACCGTGCTCGGCGCTGGGGTGGTGTTCCTCATCTGGGACCTGGTGGCGATCGGCGCCGGCTTCTACCACCGCGGCCAGAGCCCGGCGATGACCGGGATCGAGGTGGCGCCCGAGCTCCCGGTGGAGGAGCTCGTGTTCATCACGTTCCTGTGCTACCTCAGCCTCATCGTGTTCCGGTTGCTGGGCAGGATGCGACGCTCGGAGGACGCGCCATGACCTACCTGACCCTGGCCCTGATCGTGCTCGCCGCCGCGACCGTGCTGGCCGTGCTCACCTACCGGGGGCCGTGGCGGCGGATCGCGCTACTGGCGCTGGTGCTGGTGGTGCTGACGGCCGTGTTCGACAACGTGATGATCGCGGCCGACCTGTTCGGGTACGCCGACCAGCACACGGTCGGGGTGAGCGTCGGCCTGGCGCCGATCGAGGACTTCGCCTGGCCACTGGTGGCCGCGCTGCTGGTGCCGGCGCTGTGGTCACTGACCGGACGTCTCGCGCGCCGGTCACCGCCGGACCAGGCACCGGAGGCGGCCGAATGACGGGCCCCGTGGTCCCGTGGCGGCATGTGCTCGCCTCGTCCCGGCCGATCAGCTGGATCAACACCGCCTACCCGTTCCTGGTGGCATGCCTGCTCGCCGGCGACGTCCCTGCCCTGACGGTGGTGCTGGGCACGGTGTTCTTCCTCGTGCCCTACAACCTGCTGATGTACGGGCTCAACGACGTCTGGGACTACGACTCCGACATCCACAACCCGCGCAAGGGCGGGGTGCACGGCGTGGTGCTCGAGCGCTCACTGCACCGCACGACCGTGCTCGCGGCCGTGGGCTCCTCGGTGCCGTTCGTGGCAGCCCTCGTGGTGCTCGGTTCGCCCCTCTCGACGGCGGTGCTCGCCGTGAGCGTGTTCGCGGTGGTCGCCTACTCCGCGCCGAGGCTGAGGTTCAAGGAGCGGCCGGTCCTCGACTCGGTCACCTCCGCCACGCACTTCGTCAGCCCGGCGGTGTTCGGTGCGGCGCTCGCCGGCGTCGAGCCCACCGCGGTGGTGGTGGCCTCGCTGGTCGCGTTCTTCGCCTGGTCGATGGCCTCGCACGCCTTCGGCGCCGTGCAGGATGTGCTGGCTGACCGCGCGGGCGGGATCGCCTCCATCGCCACCTGGGCCGGCGCGGCGGCCACGGTGCGCGTCGCCGTCGGGCTGTATGTCCTGGCCGGGGCCCTGCTCGCCCTCTGGGGCGGGCCGTGGGCGCCGATGGCGCTGCTGGTGGTGCCGTACCTGGTCTCGACCGTGCCCTACCTGCGCCTCACCGACGCCGAGGCCGAGCGCGCGACCGCGGGGTGGCGCCGATTCCTGTGGCTGAACCCGGTGGTCGGGTTCGTGCTCACGCAGTACCTGCTGTGGGTGGCCCCGGCGCCGTTGCTCCCGGGGTGATCCGCCCGGATGCCTTTCAGTACCGCGGGGGCTGGTCCTGCGGCGGCAGGCCGGTCTCGTGGTGCTCCACGGTCGCGGTGTGAGCGGTGCGCCGGCGCTGGGCGTTGATCACGAGGGAGAGGATCAGCGCGAGTGCCCCGGCGCCCATGCAGATGTAACCGATCGTGGTGAGGTCGACCGCGTCGATGCTGTCCCGGACGGCGAACGCGAGGATCGCGCCGACCACCAGCAAGAAGATTCCGCCACCGATACCCATGATGTCCTCCTTCGCGGGCACCGGAGCGGTGCCACGGGGGGATCCTCCCGCACGTCGCCGAGCGCCGCATCCCGGACACGCGGCAGCGACGCCGTCAGTCCCGACCGGGGTGCTCGGCGAGCACGTCGATCCATGCCGCGTGGACCTGAGTCCCCGCCACCTCCCCGGCGCCGGCCGCCCCGGACACCTCGCCCACACGCAGCACGAGCAGGGCCTGGCCGCTGAAGGTCACTTCGGCCACCACCCGCGGGTCTGCCGGCCAGACCTGCAGCGGCCCTCGCCGGGCGTGATGGAGCTCGAGGCCGGCCACCCCCTCGCACGGGACGATGCGGAACCGTTCCTTGACCGTGCGCGCGAAGACCGGCGGCTCGGACGGGTCGAAGCGGCTCGTCCCCTCGATCCCGAGCGCCTCGGCCAGCTCCGGCACCACCTCACCGGGCCCGCTCACCACGAGCACCGGAAGCCTGCCGGTGATGGTGTCGACGCCGTCGACGGTGAGGTCGAGGCGGACCCCGTCGAGGCGGCGGAGCACCCGCTTGGTGGCCCCCATCGATTCCCCCTGCGTGTCGACGCCGTCAGCGACAACCTACCGGGCGTGTCCAGAGCGGCGCCGCTCACCCCACCAGCGAGCGCAGCACCCGTACCGCCACCGAGAGCGGCGCAAGACCGGCATCCTCGATCGCGGTGACCTGCGGCAGTGACTGCTCGGCCCGTTCCAGCCGGACCCCGGCCTGCGGCTCCCAGGCGTCGATGCGCGCCTCGGGCGCTCCGCCGTCGGGGGTGGCCTGCTGGACGGTCCGGGTGAGGTCACGCACCGTGACCATCAGATCGTCGCGCAGGCTCGCGCGGGCCAGGGCGTCCCATCGGTCGTCCAGGCCGAGTGCGGCGACCTGGGTGAGCAGGTCGTCCACGCCGAAGCGCTCGGAGAGCGAGAAGTAGAGCGCGGCGACGTCCTCGAGCGGCTCCGGTCCGCCGTCGGTGAGCTCGACGACGTCCAGCAGCGCCAGGGACGGCAGGAGCGTGGCTGCCCGCTGCGCCAGCTCGGCCGGTACCCCCGCCTCGGTCAGCTCCTCGGCCGTGCCGGCACACCGCCGCTCCTGACTGCCGCGCAACAGCTGCGGCAGCCGGCCGACGAGCTCGCGGACCGGGGCGGCGAACCGCTCCACCTCCGCGGCCACGTCCACCGGCTCCGAGCGACGGGTCACCAGCCACCGCGAGCTGCGGTCGAGCAGGCGGCGGAAGTCGAGGTACATCTGCGTCTGGACGCTGCTGGGCACCTGGTGGTCGAGCGCCTCGACGGCCTCCACGTAGGAGTCCAGGTCGTAGATCTCCCGGCATGCCACGAACGCGCGCGCCACCTGCTCGCTGTCGGCGCCGGTCTCGTCGGTGGCGCGGAAGGCGAAGGTGATACCGCCGCGGTTGACCATCGAGTTGACGACCTCGTTGACGATGATCTCCCGCCGCAGCGGGTGCTCGGCGATCGCGTCGGCGTAGCGCTCGCGCAGCGGCTCCGGGAAGTAGTCCCGCACCGTTCGGGAGAACCAGGGGCCCTCGGGCAGGTCGGTCTCGCTCAGGTCCGCCTTGAGAGCGAGCTTGGCGTAGGCCACCAGCACGGCGAACTCCGGCCTGGTCAACCCCGTGCCGTCGGCGTCGCGTTCGGCGATCTCGGCGTCGCTGGGCAGGAACTCCAGCGCGCGGTCGAGCTCACCGCGCTCCTCCAGCCAGTGGATGAGGCGCTGGTGGACGCTGAGCATCGCGTGCGCCTGCTCGCGGCTGTTGCCCAGCAGCACGTTCTGCACGTAGTTGTCCCGCAGCACCTGGGCGGCGACCTCCTCGGTCATCGAGGCCAGCAACTCGTTGCGCTCGGCGAGCGCGAGGTGCTCCTCCTTCACCTCCCCGGTGAGCAGGATCTTGATGTTGACCTCGCGGTCGGAGGTGCCGACACCCGCGGAGTTGTCGATGGCGTCGGTGTTGATCCGCACCCCGTGGGCAGCTGCCTCGATCCGGCCGAGCTGGCTGGCGCCGAGGTTGCCGCCCTCGACCAGTACCCGGCAGCGCAGGTCGGCGCCGTCGACGCGGATGGCGTCGTTCGCGCGGTCGCCGATGGCGGCGTCGGACTCGGTGGACGCCTTCACATAGGTGCCGATGCCCCCGTTGAACAGCAGGTCCACCGGCGCCTGCAGCGCCGCGTGGATGAGTTCCGACGGCGTCAGCTCGCCCACGTCCTCGGCCAGCCCGAGCGCGGCGCGCACCTGCGGGGTGATCTCGATCGACTTCGCCGTGCGCGGATGGACCCCGCCGCCCTCGCTGATCCACGCCGAGTCGTAATCGGCCCAGGTGGAGCGGGGCAGGTCGAACAGGCGCCGGCGCTCGGCGAAGGAGGCTGCGGCGTCGGGATCGGGGTCGAGGAAGATGTGCCGGTGGTCGAAGGCGGCTACGAGCCGGATGTGCTCCGAGAGGAGCATGCCGTTGCCGAAGACGTCCCCGCTCATGTCGCCGATGCCGACGCAGGTGAAGTCCTCGGTCTGGCTGTCCCGGCCCATCTCGGCGAAGTGGCGCTTGGTGGACTCCCAGGCGCCCCGGGCGGTGATGCCCATCTCCTTGTGGTCATAGCCGGCCGACCCGCCGGAGGCGAAGGCGTCGTCGAGCCAGAACCCGTGCTCGGCGGCGATCTCGTTGGCCATGTCGGAGAAGGTGGCCGTGCCCTTGTCGGCGGCGACCACCAGGTACGGGTCGTCGCCGTCATGGCGGACCACCCGCTCCGGCGGCACCACCTCACCGGCCTCGCGGTTGTCGGTGATGTCGAGCAGGCCGTGGATGAACTGCCGGTAGGCGGCCTTGCCCTCGGCCAGCCACGCGTCCCGGTCAGCCGCCGGATCCGGCAGGTGCTTGGCGACGAAGCCACCCTTGGAGCCGGTCGGCACGATCACGGCGTTCTTGACCATCTGGGCCTTCACCAGGCCGAGCACCTCGGTGCGGAAGTCCTCGCGGCGGTCGCTCCAGCGCACCCCCCCGCGTGCGACCAGCCCGAATCGCATGTGCACACCCTCCACCCGGGGTGCGTAGACCCAGATCTCGGCCATCGGCACCGGCGCCGGGATGCCCGGGACGTCCCGGCAGCGCAACTTCAGGCTGATCTGCGGGCCGGCGTCATCGATGTAGTAGTTGGTGCGCAGGGCCGCACAGATCACCCCCATGAACGCCCGGATGATCCGGTCGGAGTCGAGGCTGGCGACCTCCTCCAGCTGGCCGCGGATACGCGTCAGGTACTCCTCCTGCGCGGCCTGCCGGTCACCGCTGCGGTCCGGGTCGAAGCGTGCCTCGAACAGGCCCACCAGCGCCGTCGCCGTGGCGGGGTTGGCCACCAGCGCCTCTTCGATGTACTCCACGCTGAACGTCGACCCCACCTGGCGCAGGTAGCGCGCGACGGTCCGCAGCACCGCGACCTGGCGCCACTGCAGGCCCGCCAGGACGAGTGCGCCGAGTCCGTCGGACTCGGCCCGGCCGTCCCGGACGGCGAGGAACGCCTCCTCGAACGCCTCCGAGATCTCCTCGGGCCACTCCTGGCGCCCCCGCACCCGGAGCCCGAAGTCGTACAGGTAGCGCACCTCCTCGCCCTCACCGACGATGCGGTACGGGCGTTCGTCGATGACGTCGACCCCGAGATCGGTGAACGCCGGCAGGATGTCGGTCAGCACGATGGGCGCCGCCCGGTAGACCTTCATCCGCCGGTGCGTCGGCGAGCCGGCCGGCGGGATGTACAACCGCACCCGGGTGCTGTCGCCGGCGAGATCGACCAGCTGGGTCAGGTCATGCACGGCATCAGCCGGGTCCACGTCCTCCTTGTAGGCCTCGGGGAACCCGCGCACATAGCCGACGGCGTCGTCCTCGCCGTCGTAGCCCTGCTGGCCCTGCAACGACTCCAGCAGGTCCTCCTCCCAGGTGCGGGTGGCGGCCACCAGCCGCGGCTGCAGGTCGGACTCGCTCACGTCCGGGATGCTGGCCTCCCGCGGCAGCCGCACCACCACGTGCATCTGCGCCAGCGGCGAGTCGCTCACCCGGGTGGTGAAGTCGACCGTCTCGGCGCCGAACGCCTCCCGCAGGATCGACTCCACCCGCAGCCGCACGGTGGTGTTGTAGCGGTCCCGGGGCAGGTAGACGAGCACCGAGACGAACCGGCCGAACTCGTCCCGGCGCAGGAACAGGCGCGCCCGGCGGCGCTGCTCCAGGTGCATGACCTGCTCGGCGACCGCCCACAGCTGGTCGGGGTGGCTCTGGAACAGCTCGTCACGCGGGTAGGCCTCGAGGATCTGCAGCAGATCCTTCCCGGAGTGGCTGTGCGTGGAGAAGCCGCTGCGGGCGAGCACCGCCCGCACCTTCTCGGCGACGATCGGCAGCCGCTGCACGGACTCGGCGTAGGCGGCGGAGGTGAACATCCCCAGGAACCGGCGTTCGCCGGTGACGTTGCCGTCGGGGTCGAAGGTGCGCACGCCGATGTAGTCGAGGTAGACCGGCCGGTGCACGGTGGCACGGGAGTTGGCCTTGGTGATGGTCAGCAACCGCGGGGTGCGGGCCCCCGCCTGGGCCTCCGGACGGAGCCGCGCATAGATGCCGGGACCCTCCGGCGCGTCGCGCAGGATCCCCAGTCCGGTCCCCTCGATCGGCTGCAGGGCGTCTTCGCCGTCGACCGTCTCCAGGCGGTACTCACGGTAACCGAGAAAGGTGAAGTGATCGCGGGCCAGCCAGGTCAGGAAGTTCTCGGTGGGTTCGACCTCGGCGGGGTCCACGGTCGCCGGGGCGCCCGCCTGCAGCTCGCGGGCGATCTCCTCGCACCGCAACCGCATGGGGGACCAGTCGGCGACGGCGTCGCGGACGTCGGTCAGCACGTCCTGCAGGCGCGTTGTCAGTTCCTCCCGGCGCTGCGCCGACATTCGCTCGACGGCGATCAGCATCCACGACTCGACCGTGCCGGCCGTCGTCGGTGGCCGTTCCTCGCGCACCTGGGTCAGGTGCCCTGCCTCGTCCCGGCGGACGGCGACGGTGGGGTGGACCAGCAGATCCACGAGGTGCCCGGCGGTGGAGAGCGCGGCGCTGACCGAGTCGACGAGGAAGGGCATGTCGTCGGTGCACACCTGCACCACGGTGTGGGTGCGCGACCACGGCGTGGCCTCGCTCTCAGGGGCACTGACGCGCACGAGCGTCTCCCGGGGGGCCCGCGTCCGGGCGAGATCGCGCATGGCCGAGACCATGCCGACGAGGGTCTCCGGGCTGCGTTCGGCGAGGTCCTCGGTCGCGACGTGCTCGAACAGCCGGCCGGCGAGCCAGCCGTGTTCGTCATCGGTTGCGGTGGTGACCGCATCCATCACCTGGTCCCGCTCGGGCACGTGCATGAAACCCTCCACAGTTGCCACTGGTCCTGCGGCGCCGTACCTGCGCAGTCTATGCACGCCGTCGCCGCCGGGCCCGTCCAGGCGGACGGCTGCGTGCCATGCGCCGATCCGCAGAGGCCGTAGCCTGGCACCTATGTCCGCGACGCATGTGGCTGCCCGGTTCGAGGACGACTTCCATCGTCGGCTGATCCCGTTCCTACGACGGCGGGGCTGGCGACCCCGCACGATCTCCTACATCGGCTACGGCAACCGCCAGATGGTACGGGTGCTCGCCCGGGTCGTGCTCTCCCGGCCTCGCATGACCGGACGCGGTGCGGTGCAGCTGGTCGAGGACCTGCTGGACCGCCGCGGCTGGCGGTCCTATCTGAGCGCCCCGGTCTCCTACATCCCGGTGACGGTGCGCGTCGGCGGGACCGAGCACCGTACCGTCACCGATCGCAGCGGGTATCTGGACATCGTCGCCGCCGGGCACGACCTCCCCCCGGGCTGGCACGACGTGCACATCCAGGCGAAGGCCGCCGCGCCGATGACGGCACGGGTGCACATCGTGGACGAGTCGGTCGGGCTCGGGATCGTCAGCGACCTCGACGACACGGCGCTGGTGACGCTGGTGCCGCGCCCGTTCATCGCCCTGTGGAACACCTTCGTGCGCCACGGCAGCGCCCGGCACGTGGTGCCCGGGATGGCGCAGATGTACACGAGACTGCAGGCCGAGCACCCGCAGACGCCCCTGTTCTACCTCTCCACCGGCGCCTGGAACATCATGCCGACGCTGGTGCAGTTCCTGCGCAGTCACGCCTTCCCCGCCGGTCCGATGCTGATGACCGACTGGGGTCCGACCAACACCGGCTGGTTCCGCTCCGGGCAGGAGCACAAGCGGGTGGCGCTGCGCCGGCTGGCCGCCGAGTTCCCGCAGATTCGCTGGATCCTGGTCGGCGACGACGGCCAGCACGACCCCTCGATCTACCGGGAGTTCGCCTGGGACTACCCGGGCCGGGTGGCGGCGATCGCGATCCGCCAGCTCACCCCGGGCGAGCAGGTGCTCGCCCACGGCACCCCGGTGCCGGCCGAGGAGCCGGGCGAGCGGGCGCGCTCAGGCCCGGCACCCGAGGTGAGCGGCGGGGACGGTTTCGCGCTGGCGCCCCAGCTCTCGGAGCTGCTCGGGCGCGAGTCCGGCTGAGGCCGGTGCCGCCGCGGCCGAACCTCAGCCGACCGTGGTGCCGAAGGCCAGGCCGAGCAGATAGGTCGCGCCCGCCGCGCCCCAGCCGATGGCGAGCTGACGCAGCGCCCGGCGTGCGGGCGAGGCACCCGAGAGCACGCCGACGGCAGCGCCCGTGACCACGAGGGCCAGGCCGACGAGCGCCGAGGCGAGGATCACCGCGGTCAGGCCGCTGAGCCCGAGGAGATAGGGCAGCACCGGGATCACGGCCCCGGAGGCGAAGAACCCGAAGCTGGAGATCGCCGCGTGCCAGGCGGAGCCGATCTCCTCCATCGAGTGGTGGGACACGCGCCGCGGCGGGACCGTCGGGTTGTACGTCGCGAGCCGCTCCTCGGCTCGGGCCTGCGCCTCGTCCGGGCTCATCCCCCGGGCGCGGTAGACCAGCGCCAGCTCGTTGGCGTCCACATCCAGGTCCCCGACGGCGGCGTGCGCCTGCGGGCTCGGGGTGGAGGCCTCGAGCAGCTCGCGCTGGGAACGGACCGAGACGTACTCCCCGGCTCCCATCGACAACGCACCCGCGAGCAGTCCGGCGACACCAGCCACCAGGACCGCTGTGGTGCCCACCCCGGAGGCGCCGATCCCCAGCACCAACGCCAGGTTGGAGACCAGCCCGTCGTTCGCACCGAAGACGGCCGCGCGGAACGTGCCCGACATCCGCGCCCGTCCCCGCATCGCCAGCGAGCGCACGACCTCCTCGTGGATGCGTTCGTCGGCCGCCATGGCCGGGGTGGCATGGTCGTCGCCGGCGTACTCGGACCGGGACTCGGCGCGCTGGGCCAGCGCGAGCACGAACACCGAGCCGAACCGGCGGGCAAGGGTGATCAGCAGGCGTGAACGCAGCGACGGCGGACGGCGCCGCCCGACCCGGTCGCCGAGCAGGCGCTCCCAGTGCGCGGCATGGCGATCCTCCGCGCGGGCCAGGGCCAGCAGGATCTCGCGTTCCTCCCCCTCCCGCCGGGCCGCCAGCTGGGTGTAGACGGCAGCCTCGGCACGCTCCTCCGCGAGGTACCGACGCCAACGGCGCACCTGCGCGCGCTGCGGCTGGTCCGACACCGCGAAGCCGGGTTGTTCGCTCATGCCTGCAGTCTTCCAGCCCACGATGCCCGCGAGCCACCGGCACCGGATCGTGCCGTGGCGCCGCGATGCGGCGGTGTCCACAACCCGGCCGGCCGGCCGCGAACGCCGCCGGAGAACCGGACAGGGTGAGCGCATGGGAGAGCACCGTGCGCGGCGGCCGCGAGCAGCCACGGTGGTCCTCGCCGTAATCCTGGCGGCCGCGACGGCGTACGTCGCCCCCCACTGGTGGGCCCAGGTGGCCGGTCCGGCGCCGACACCGGTGGCGCGGGCCACGCTGGAGGCGGCTCGGACCGCACTTCCCCGGCTCGCCGTCGTCGAGCCGCTCGAGCTCGAGGACTACGAGCGGGAGTTCTTCGGGCCGGCGTGGGCCGACGTGGACGGGAACGGCTGCGACACCCGTAACGACGTGCTCGGGACGTGGCTCGCGGACCAGGTGCGCGACCCACTGGTGGCGTGCGTGGTGGAGTCGGGGCGCCTGCACGACCCGTACACGGGGCACGTCATCGACTTCCGCCGGGGGCCGGCCACGAGCTCGGCGGTCCAGGTCGACCACGTGGTGGCGCTCGCCGACGCCTGGCGCAAGGGCGGCCACACCTGGGCGCCCGGGTACGCCCAGGCGTTCGCCAACGACCCGGCGAACCTCATCCCGGTGGACGGCGCAGCCAACCTGGACAAGGGAGCCGCCGACGCCGCCGGCTGGCTCCCGCCCAACACCGGGTTCCGGTGCGCGTACGTGGTTCAGCAGATCCTCATCAAGGCCGCCTACGGCCTCGGTGTCTCGGCCACCGAGCTGGCGGCGCTGCGTGAGGTGCTGGCGCAGCGCTGTGGGGCCGCGCAAGCGGACGCGTGCGCGGGATGTCGGCGGACGCGGATAACCTCGGACCAGCACATGAGCATCGGCGGGAGGGAGAGCACGGATGTTCCTGACCGACGAGACCCTGGTGTACAGCGCCACCGATCTGGCGACCGCCCACGAGTGCGAGTTCCAGCTGCTGCGGCGACTGGACGAGAAGCTCGGCCGTGTGCCGGCTCTGGAGATCACCGATCCGATCCGCGAGCGCGCCGCACGCCTGGGGGTCGAGCACGAGGCCGCCGTGCTGGCCGGCCTCCGTGAGCGGTTCGGCGCCGGCGTGGTCGAGATCGGCCCACCCACCGGGTACACGCCGGCAGCACTGACCGAGCAGGACGAGCGGACCGCCGCGGCTCTGCGCTCGGGCGCGGACGTGGTCTACCAGGGCGGGTTCTTCGACGGCCGCTTCCACGGAAGACCCGACTTCCTCGTACGCGAGGGGGCGCGCGATGGCCAGGCGCGCTACGCCGTCGTGGACAGCAAGCTCGCCCGCTCGGCCAAGCCGAAGGCCGTCCTGCAGGTGGCCGCCTACGCCGCGCAGCTGCTGCGCCTGCAGGTTCCGTTGGCCGGCCACACCCGCCTCGTGCTCGGCACCGGCGAGACGAGCGAGCACGAGAGCATGGCGAGCGTGGCTGTCCACCGCGAGCACCGCCGACACGTACAGCACCTGCTCGACTCCCACCGGCTGGCCGACGGTCCGGTGCGCTGGGGTGAGGAGTGGTACACGGCGTGCCTGTGGTGTGAGTACTGCCGCGCCGAGATCGCCCGCACCCGCGACGTGCGGACGATCTGGGGGGTGCGTGCCCGGCACCGCGACGCCCTGCGCGGGGCGGGTCTGGAGACCATCGACGACGTGGCCGCGGCCGGCAGCGCGCCACCGGAGGTCGACGCCCGCAGCTGGGAGCGGATCCATGCCCAGGCTGCCCTGCAGCTGCAGCAGGAGCGGGCAGCGGATCCAGCAGCGGTCCTGGCTGAGGTGCACGACCGCGCCGGACTCGACGCGTTGCCGCCCCCGGACGCGGGGGACGTGTTCTTCGACTTCGAGGGAGACCCGCTCTGGGTGGACTCCGACCGGAGCGAGTGGGGCCTGGAGTACCTGTTCGGACTGCTGGAGGACGAAGGCACCTACGTGACCTTCTGGGCGCACGACCGGCCCGCCGAGGCCGTGGCGCTGCGCGACTTCCTGGCGTATCTGCGGCGACGGCGCGCGCAGTACCCGGGGATGCACGTGTACCACTACGCCGCGTACGAGCAGGACACGCTCCGCAGCCTCACGCGCCGTCACCGCGTCGGTGAGGAGGAGGTGGGCGAGCTGCTCGCCGCGGGGGTCTTCGTCGACCTGTACGCCACGGTGAAGGCCTCGGTCCGCATCTCGCAGCCGTCGTACTCGCTGAAGAAGCTCGAACCGCTCTACATGGGCTCGACGTCGCGCGACGACTCCGGCGTCACGACCGGGGGAGATTCGGTGCTCGCGTACGAGCGGGCCTGCGCCTTGCGCGAGCAGGGTGAAGACGAGGCCTACCGGCGGCAGCTGGACGTGCTGGCCGACTACAACCGCTACGACTGCCTCTCCACCCGGCGGCTGCGGGACTGGCTGCTCGCTCAGCGCGACGCCGCGCCGCCGGGTAGGGCGGCGGGCGGCACGGCCGGCGCTCCGGCGGACAGCGGAGGCCGGATCGACCGAGCCGGCGCAGCGGACCGAGCCGACGCAGGTGAGCGAGCCGACGTGGCCGCCCGGCCCGACCCGGCCACCGGACCGGCCGCGGAACGGGAGACAGACGTCACCGAGGTGGCCGGGCTCGAAGCCGGACTGCATCTGGTTCCGGTCGACCACCGGGAGAACGGACGGTCCGCGGCCGAGGCCGCCGAGGTCGTCGCCCAGGTCGGCGCACTGCTGGGCCGGCCGGCCGTCGACGCTGGCCGTCCGCGACCGCTCGAGGCCGCCGACGTGCTGGTGGTGGCCGCGCAGCCGCGCCAGCAACGGCTATTGCGCGAGGCGCTCGACGCCGCCGGGCATCCCCTGGTGCGGGTCGGTGACACCACCGGCGCTCTCGATGGACGCGCTCCGGTGACCGTGGGCTCGCTCGCTCTCAGTTCACCGGACCGGGCGCCCGGTGGGCTCGCCGGCGTGCTGGATCCCTGGAGCGAGGCGAGCGCCGGGGGCGGCAGCACGCCGGCGGGGCGCCTGATCCTCGTCCACTCCCCCGCGCTCCAGCGCACCATGCCGCGCGACGCGGCTGACCTGACGAGTCTGGGCCGGTTCCTGCGGCGATGCTCAACGGCGTCGATGCGCCG
This sequence comes from Ruania suaedae, assembly GCF_021049265.1. Taxonomy (NCBI): domain Bacteria; kingdom Bacillati; phylum Actinomycetota; class Actinomycetes; order Micrococcales; family Ruaniaceae; genus Ruania; species Ruania suaedae. The sequence continues at coordinate 296,065 of NZ_CP088018.1, read as the reverse complement.
GCGGCGCCTGCGCTGAGTGGTGAGCGCCCTACGCGCGTGATCCGGTGCCGCCACCGGGCTCGGGGTTGGCGTTGGTCCCGGGACCGGGTGTGTCCGAGGCGGCACTACCGGATTCGGTGCTGGAGTGCGAGGACCCGAACCGCCCGGAGAGGCGGTCCTTGACCAGGCCGGTGGCACGCTCTGCCATCTGCGAGCCCTGCTCGCGCATCACCGACCCGACCCGCTCCTCGGCGGCGTTCACCTGCTCCTGCACCTTCGGGTTCTGCCACGCGTTCTTGGTGGCTTCCTTGATCCGCGCGTACTGCTCGCGGCCTGCTCGGGTGCCGAGCACGTACCCGACCCCCGCCCCGACGACGAATGCGATCTTGCCGTTCATTGCGGTCTCCCAGCTTCGGTCCGTGTGTGAACGTCACCCTAGCCCGGCACCGGCCGAGTCACCTGTTGAGCGGCGACGACCCCGCGCGCACCCCGCGGGTGGCAGCCACCAGGTTGCGCAGCGACTCCTCCGTCTCGGCGTAGCGACGCGTCTTCAGCCCGCAGTCCGGGTTGACCCAGAGCTGGGTGGCGGGCACCGCGTCCAGCGCGCGGTCCAGCAGCTGGGCGATCTCCTCCTGGCTCGGCACGCGGGGGGAGTGGATGTCCCACACACCCGGTCCGATCCCGCGGGAGAAGCCCGAGGCGGCCAGCTCGGGCACCACCTCCATCGCCGAACGCGCCGCCTCGAGCGAGGTGACGTCTGCTCCGAGACCGTCGATGGCGTCGATCACCTCACCGAACTCGGAGTAGCACAGGTGGGTGTGCACCTGGGTGTACGGCGCAGCACCCGAGGTCGCCAGCCGGAACGAGCGCACCGACCAGTCCAGATAGGCCTGGTGATCCTCGGCCCGCAGCGGCAGCAGCTCGCGCAACGCCGGCTCGTCGACCTGGATGACGCCGATGCCGGCGGCCTCCAGATCGGCCACCTCGTCCCGCAGCGCGAGTGCCACCTGCTCGGCCACCTGGCCCAGCGGCAGGTCGTCGCGCACGAAGGACCACGCCAGGATCGTCACCGGTCCGGTGAGCATGCCCTTGACCGGCTTGTCGGTGAGCGAGGCGGCGTAGCGGGTCCACTCCACCGTCATGGGCGCGGGGCGGGAGACGTCACCCCACAGGATCGAGGGCCGCGTGCACCGCGATCCGTAGGACTGCACCCACCCGTGCTCGGTGACGGCGAACCCGTCGAGCAGCTCCGCGAAGTACTGCACCATGTCGTTGCGCTCGGGCTCCCCATGCACGAGCACATCCAGCCCGAGCTCGGTCTGCAGGTCGATCACCCGGCCGATCTCGTCCCGGATCACCTGGTCGTAGACCTCCTGGGTGATCTCCCCCGTGCGCCGCTGCGCCCGCGCACGGCGCAGCTCGCCGGTCTGCGGGAAGGACCCGATCGTGGTGGTCGGCAGCAGCGGCAACCCGAGTCGTTCCTGCTGCGCAGCCACCCGGACGTCGACCTGGGCACGCTCGGTGTCGGAGGCCGTGAGCGCTCCCGTCCGGTGGCGCACCTCGTCCCGGCGCACGCCGGGTGCGCCGGCGCGATCCGCGACGGCGCCGCGCGCCACGGCGAAGGCCTCGGCTGCGCCGTCGGGGCCTGCGGACAGGGCGAGCACCTCGGCCACCTTCTCGTCGGCGAAGGCCAGCCAGGAGCGCAGCCGCTCCGGGAGCGCCTGCTCGTCAGCAACCGTGTGCGGCACGTGCAGCAGCGAGGTCGAGGTGCCCACGCACACGCGCCCCTGGTGGGCCGTCCGTAGCTGGTGCAGCCGCTCGGTGGCGGCGTCCAGGTCGGTGCGCCACACGTTGTGGCCGTCCACCAGCCCTGCGACCAGGGTGAGGTGGGAGGCCTGGGCGAGGGCGCCGTCGTCGGGTATGGATCCCTTGACCAGATCCAGCGCGATCGCCTCCACGCCGGTGGCGGCCAGCACGGCGAACCGTTCGCGCAGGTCGCCGTAGGGTGCGGCCACGAGCAGCTGCGGGCGGGCGGATGCCTGCGCCAGCTGCCGGTAGGCGCGCTCGGCGGCCCCGGTGAGCCGCGGCGCGGGAACGGCGCCGTTGTCGCTGACCAGCGCCGGCTCGTCCAGCTGCACCCAGGTGGCGCCCGCGGCGGCGAGCTCGGAGAGCAGCTGCCGGTAGACCTCGACGAGGTCGTCGAGCCGGTCCAGCGGGTCGGTGTCCTCCTCGCCCTTGGCCAGCGCCAGGAAGGTCACCGGCCCGACGAGGACGGGCCGGGTCAGCGTGCCCTGCTCCTTGGCCTCCAGGAACTCGGCCACCGGAGCCGAACCCGGGATGTGACGCAGCGGCGTCTGCGCGCCGATCTCGGGCACGAGGTAGTGGTAGTTGGTGTCGAACCACTTGGTCAGCTCCAGCGGGGCGGTCCCGGCGTCGCCGCGAGCCAGGCGGGAGTAGTCGGCCAGGCCGACCGGCCCCTCGGCGTCGATGCCGAACCGCTCCGGGACGGCACCCACGGCCACGGCCGTGCTGAGCACCTGGTCGTAGTAGCTGAAGTCGGAGGGGATGGCCGCCGCGTGCGGGTCGAGGCCGAGGCCACTCAGGTGCTCGCGGGTGCGGCGGCGCAGGGCGGAGCCCGCCCCGGCGAGGTCGGGCTCGGTGGTGGCACCGGACCAGAAGGACTCCAGCGCGCGCTTGAGCTCGCGGCGCGGGCCGATGCGGGGGTAGCCGAGCACGGTGGTGGCGGGGAAGGGCTGGGCGTCGTGGGTGTGCTGAGTCATCGAGTCCTCCGGTGGATCGGGTGGTCGTCCCCTGCCGGGGTGGGAGTACGAGGGGGCGGTGCAGTGTGAGTGGGAGTCAGTGGACGTCGGCGGGCCGGGTCAGGTGGGCCGCAGGCCGGACTCGCGCAGCAGGTCCAGCACGGCGCGCGAGGAGTTGAACGTGTAGAAGTGGATCCCGGGCGCACCGGTCTCGAGCACCTCGTGCACGAGCCGGACGCTGGCGGCGAGTCCGCGCCGGTACGCCTCCTCCTTGTCCGGCGCACTGTCGAGCTCCTCGAGCAGCGCGGGCGGCACCGGCACGCCGGTGAGCTCGACCATCCGGCGCAGCCGGCGCGGGTCGGTCAGCGGGATCAGGCCCGGCACGATCGGGATGCGCACGCCCGCCGCGCGCGCGGCACGGACGAGCTCGGCGTAGTGGCCGGCGTCGTAGAAGAGCTGGGTGATGGCGAAGTCCGCTCCCGCGGCCTGCTTCTCCAGGAGGGCGGCGACGTCGTCGTCCTCGATGCGGGGCCGCCCTTGGGCGTCGTAGGCGCCGCCGGGATAGGTGGCCACGCTGATGCTGACGGCGTCCCCCTCCTCGCCGAGGTGGTCGCGGGCGGTCTGCCGCAGCAGCGCCACGAGCTCACTGGCACGGGTGAGACCCTCAGGGTGGGGACGCCAGTCCGGTTCGCCGGCCGGCGCATCGCCGCGGAGCGCGAGGAAGTCGCGCACGCCCGCCTGCAGCAGGGTGGCGACGTAGCCGTCGAGATCCTCGGCGCTGGCTCCGACGCAGGTGAGGTGGGCCAGTGGCGTGATGCGGGTCTCGTCCCGGACCCGGCAGATCAGCTCCCGGGAGGTGGCACGCGTGGAGCCGGAGGCGCCATAGGTGATCGAGAAGTAGTCGGGGGCGAGATCGGCCAGTGCACCGATGGTGCGCCCGATCGTCTCCTCGCCTCGCGGCGTGCGGGGCGGGTAGAGCTCGAACGAGATGCACGGCCCCGGCCGGGGGGTGCGGTAGAGGGTGGCGGTGGTCATGGGGGACCCCCGCCGTCGGGTGGGTGGACCTGTGCCTGCATCAGAACTCCATCGGACCTGGCTGTAGCACCCTTCCCCGCGGGAGGCTTCCGTTGAGGGGTTGCTGCGGCGTCGTCGAGCCAGGACTCTCGGCCGCTCTGGATGGTGAGTTTCCGATGCTACCTGTCTCATGTCCTGCCTCCAGCTCGTATCACTGGATGAGACCGGCGGTGGAGCGACGCCGTGCGCGCACCGGGTCGGGGGGCCACACTCGGAAGGAGGGCAGGCCCGCCCGACTGATCACGTAGGAGGCACCCGTGCCGGACCCGATCACCGACCCCGACGCCTTCCCCTGGACTCGCGCCGGCGAGCACGTGCTGGTCGCCCGGCACGGCGCGCTCGGGCGGATCCGGCTGAACCGGCCCGAGACCATCAACGCCCTCACCACGGAAATGGTCACCGCGGTGAGTGACCAGGTGCATGCGTGGGCCGACGACGGGTCGGTCCAGGCGCTCGCCCTGGACGGCGCCGGTGACCGGGGCCTGTGCGCGGGCGGTGATGTGCGCGCGATCCGGGACTGGCTGCTGGCCGGCGACGTCGATCGCGCGGTGCAGTTCTGGGAGGCCGAGTACGCCCTCGACCGGCTGATCGCGCAGGCCCGGATCCCTGTCGCCGCCTTCATGGACGGGGTGGTCATGGGAGGCGGAATCGGGCTTGCCGGGCACGCTTCGCTACGGCTGGTGACCTCTCGCACGACCGTCGCGATGCCGGAGACGGCGATCGGCTTCTTCCCGGACGTGGGTGCGCTGTTCGAGCTCTCCCGGGCTCCGGGTGAGCTGGGCACCTACCTCGCCCTCACCGGGGCGCGAGCCGGCGGGCAGGAAGCGATCGCCGCCGGGCTCGCTGATGAGCTCATCGAGGCCGAGGCCTGGGAACGGCTGTGCGCGCGATGGGCCGGGGGCGCGCCCCTGGAGCCGGTGGAGGGCTTCGAGCCGGCCCGCCGTCCGGGCGGCTCGGTCGGTCACCGCGCGTGGATCGACGACTGCTTCAGCGGCGACGACCCGGTCGCGGTGGCCTCCCGCCTGCGTGATCGCCCGGAGCCGGAGGCACAGGAGGCGGCATCGATGTTGTCCTCGCGCTGCCCGTTCTCGGTGGCGCTCACCCTCGAGGCCATCCGCCGTGCCGCCCGGATGCCGACCGTGGCCGACGTGCTCGACCAGGACCTGCGGTTGGGCACGGGGTTGATGCGGGGCGCCGGGGCCGGTGACTTCATCGAGGGAGTGCGGGCAGTCCTCATCGAACGGGGGCAGGAGCCGCGCTGGCGGCACGCCTCGCTCGAGGAGGTCGACCCGGCCGAGGTGCTCGCGCTGTTCTGAGTGGCGTCAGGACCGCCGCTGGTCCTGCAACGTCCACACCAGCGGCACGCTGGTGGCCGTCGGCCCTTCGCCGAAGCTGGCGAAGCCGTCCAGATGGGTGTTGATGAACTCCTGCCAGCGCGCGTTCGGCTCACTGTGCTCCAGCTCGCGCATGGCCGCCTCGAAGTCGTCGCACTCGACGAGGTGGAAGAGATCCCGGCCACTGCGCCAGATCTTCCAGTCGTGCACGCCCAGGCGCGCGAACTCCTCGACCATCCCCTCGGGGATGGCCTGGTGGTCACGCTCGTAGGCTTCTTCGTGGCCGGGCTTGATGCGGGAGTGGAGAGCGATCTGCATGTGAGCCAACGTATCGTTTCCGGAACCAGCGCTCGGGTGTATCGGTGAGGAGGAGAGCATCGTCACTGCATCACCCGGCACCTCGCGAACCGCGCTCGCCCGGTGGCTGTTCTCCTACGCCAGCTTCTCCGTGCCGCAGGCCGCGGCCCCGATCGCCTTCGCGCTGCTCGCGCTACCGCTGACGGGTACGGCGGACAGCGGTGCGGCGATGGTACTGGCCATGACGGGCGCGCAGGTGATCGGCGCCGTACCGGTCACGCGTATGAGCCGTCGATTCAGCACCACCGGAGCTGTGCGGCTGCTGGTGGCGATCCGCACGCTCGCCCTCATCGCCACGGCGCTGCTGTCACATCTGCAGCTGCCGTTCGCACTCCTCATCGCCGCGGCGGCCCTGGCCGGGGTGGTCAGCGGCGCCGCCTACGGTCATATGCGGACGGCACTGAACACCGTGGTCCGGCCCGCGGGGCTGCCGCGCGCCCTCGGTATCGCGGCGACCATGAACGAGGTGGTGTTCGTCAGCGCCCCTGCGCTCGCCTCGCTCCTCGGTTCGGTCTCGGCGCCCGCGGCCGTGCTCGCGCTCGGCATTCTCGGCGCCGGCTCGCTGGCCCTCCTGCCACCGGCGCCGCGTTCGTCGACGGACGCAGCAGCGCCGCATGCGGCGGAACCGGCCGGGCCCGCGGCGCGCAGGCGCCCCGGGCTCATCACTCCGGAGATCGGGCTCTGGCTCTGGTGCGCCATGGCCGGGTCGGCCGCGGTGGCAGGGATCGAGGTGGGGGCTGTGTCCTTGGCTATCCGCTTCGGCCTGGACCCCGCCGCAGGCTTTCTCTTCGCCACGACGCTCTGCCTGGCGTCCGTGGCGGGAGGCGTCTGGGTGAGCGTCCGGAACCGGACCTCCCGCCAGGGCATCGTCGTGCTCCAGCTGCTGGTGACGACGATCGGTACCGTCCTGATCGCCTTCGGGCCTGCGCTGTGGTCCACCCTCCTGGGCGCGGTACTTGTCGGAGCGCTTCTCGCTCCACTGGGGACCCACTACTCGCTCGCGCTCGATCGGCTGGCGCCCCCACTGCGCCGGGCCGAGGTGTTCGCGCTGCTGCGCACGGCGCAATCGCTCGGGATCATCACGGTGAGCGGGCTGCTCACGCTCACCTCGCTCGAGGTGGCGCTGGCCGGGTCGAGCGTCTTGATGGCGACCGCCGCGGTCGCCGCCGCCGCGCGGCTGCGCTGACTACACCGGTCGGCGCCGGCCGGTGCATGACCGGTGCACCGGCGCACGACAGCGAGCGCCGCGCCATGGCTATCCACAGCCCCGTGGCCGATGCACCTTCGTCCACAACCCCCATCCGGATTTTTTCCCGTGATTGCAACGAAAAGTCTTGATCCATACGAACATCCGTACTACGCTGAGAAGCACGATCCCGAACCCGCCGTCGACCCGAGGAGGCCTCCGTGACCGCCACCGCGGACCAGCTCGAGGGCCGACTGGAACAGGTCGGTCGCGAGCTGGAAGCGCTGATGGACGCGGACCTCCACGATCTCCCCTCCGGGCGCCTCACCGGGCTGGTCGAGAGCGTCGAGAACATCGAACGGCGACTACAGGCCTTCGCCCATCACCTGACCGTCGCGGTCGAGGCCGACGGCACCTGGGCCGCCTCGGGATACCGCAGCCTGCCCACCTGGTGGGCCGACCGGACCGACCGCCGGCTCGGACCCACCCGTGCCCGCATCCGCACCGCTCAGAACCTGCACCAGCACCTTCCTGCCACCGAAGCGGCGCTCGCCGCCGGTGCCATCAGCGCCGATCACGCCGCCCTGATGGCTCAGCACTGCACCAGGACTTCCACGCTGATCGACACGCTGGCGGATCCGGAGATCGGCGAGGCCTTCCTCGTCGCCCAGGCCGCCGTCCTCGATGCCGACCGCTTCCGCCGCGCGCTCCAGGCCTGGGCCATCCGCGCCGACCCGGAAGCCGCCGACCGGAACTGGGTCGAGGACGCCGCCAAGCAGCACCTGTTCGTGTCCGAGACCCTCGACGGATTCGCCATCAACGGGTGGCTCACGCCCGAGAACGGCGCTGCCCTGAGGGTCGCGCTGGAAGCGATCGTGGGGGTGCCCGTGGTCGATGACGACCGCACACCGTCGGCACGATTGGCCGATGCCCTCATCACGCTGTCCCATCTCGCCCTCGACTCCGGCTCCCTCCAGCCGGGCGCCCGGATCCGACCGCACACCACCGTCACCGTCGATGCGCACACGCTCCACCGCCTGGCGACAGACCACGCCGAGCACACCGAGCACACCGGCGCGAGTGCACCTGAGCGCACGACACCGGGCAGCGAGCATGACCCAGGCGAGGGGGCCGAGCAGGGCGCCCGCCGGCCAGGCGCCCGCAGCGGCGACGTGCCCGACGGGACCACGCTGGTCGCCCGGATCGACCACCGGGCCATGATCGGCCTCGAACCCGCGGCCCTCGAGGACGGCACCCCCCTCAGCCCCGGCCAGCTCGCTCGCCTCACGTGTGGATCGGAGTTCACCCGCGTGGTCTTCGGGTCCGACTCCCAGCCGCTCGACGTCGGCCGTGCCCAGCGCCTGCACAACCGAGCCCAGACGACCGCGATCACCGCCCGGGACAGGCACTGCGCCTTTCCGGGATGCGCCGCACCGCCCGGATGGGGCGAGGTGCACCACAGCCTCTGGTGGAGCCGCGGCGGCGCCACCGACACCCACCACGGCATCCTGCTGTGCTGGTTCCACCATGATCGGGTGCACCAGCGCGAGATCGCGATCAGCCGTCATCACGACCATTGGCACTTCACCGGCCCGGATGGGGCTCCGGTGAGCCGTCGTCACCCGCCGCCCTGCGCCGACTCCGACTGGGAACCGCCACCCATCCAACCTGTCTTACCCGATGGAGCGCCGCAGCTCGCGTGAACCTCGGCAGGTACCTGGTGGTGCGCAGTGGCCGTGATTGATCTGTGCTCAGCGCGGTGCGCGCTGCGGGAGCACCAGCCGGCGGCCGTCGATCGGGTGGGTGACGATGTCGACCGGGTGCCCGTACACCCGCTCCAGGTGCCCCGCGGTGATCTCCTCCGGGGCGCCGCACACGGCCAGGCGTCCCTGATCGAGCAGCAGCACCTGGTCGGCCACGGCGAGCGCCGAGTCGACATCGTGCAGCACCACCAGCACCGTGCCGCCGGCGGCCGCTACCTCGCGGCAGAGCGCATGCACCAGCGCCTGATGGCGCAGGTCCAGGGCCGCCGTCGGCTCGTCCAGGAGCACCACCGGGGTGTCCTGGGCCAGCACGCGCGCCAGCTGCACGCGGGCCCGCTCGCCTCCGGAGAGCGTCAGCACCCGGCGCCCGGCGGCCGCCGACATCTGCGTCTGCGCGAGCGCCGCGGCCACGATCGCCTCACGACCGGCCGCGCTCTCCTGCGCCCGCCACGGCCGCCGACCGAGGGCGACGATCTCCGCGCCGAGGTAGTCGAAGGAGACGCTCGTCTCCTGCGTGTACACCGAGCGCCGCCGGGCCGCCTGCGACGGGCGCAGGGACGGCACCGGGCTGCCGTCGAGCAGCACGGTGCCGCTCACCACGGGCACGTCGCCCGCGATCGCACCCACCAGGGTCGACTTGCCGCTGCCGTTCGGGCCGATCACCGCCGTGACCGTGCCAGGCGCGGCGTGGAAGCCGACGCCCTCGAGCACCCGCCGCGAGCCCCGGTCCACCACGAGGGACTCCACCACGAGGGACGGAGCTGAGGTGTTGCTCATGCCGCGATCCGGGCCCGCAGCAGCAGGAAGAAGACCGGGCCCCCGACCACGGCGGTCAGGGCTCCGATCGGCAGGTCCACGAAGGGCACGGCGGTCCGGGCCACCAGGTCGCTACCGGCGATGAGGACGGCACCACCCAGGGCGGACAGCGGCAGGATGTAGCGCTGGCGCGGCCCCACCACCAGGCGCAGCAGATGCGGGACGATCAGGCCCACGAAGCCGATGATGCCGGCCACGGCCACGGCGGCCGCCGTCAGCAGCGCCGCCACGAGCACGGCCTGCACGCGGAAGGCCCGCAGGTCCAGACCGGTGTGGACGGCGGCACGTTCACCGAGCGCGAGCGAGTCGAGCCCGGAGGCCAGGAAGAAGGCCCACACCAGGCCCACGGCCACGAGCCCTCCGGCGATGCGTACATCGGACCACATCGCCCCGTTGAGACTGCCGAGCTGCCAGAACACCACGGCCTCACGGCTGGTGCTGTCGGCCAGGAAGATCAGCAAGGACGACGCCGCCCCGGCCACCGCATTGACGGCGATACCCACGAGCACGAGCGCCACCGTGCCGCCGCCGCGCACCGAGCCGGCGAGCGCCCACACCAGCATCGTGGTGGCGATGCCCGCGGCAAAGGCAGCCGCCGGCACGGCCACGGTCATCGTGGCGGCCGAGCCGAGCACCGTCGCCGCTGCCGCGCCCACCCCGGCGCCCGAGGTGATGCCGACGACGCTGGGCTCGGCCAGGGGGTTGCCGAACAATCCCTGGGTGATCGCCCCCGCCGTCCCGAGCCCGGCGCCGACGAGCAGCCCTGCCAGGATGCGCGGCAGGCGCACGTCCCAGAGCACGCCGTCGGCCGGGGAGGCCAGGCTGTCCCCGAGACCGACGGCATCGAGCATGCTGTCGGCGACCTCCGCGAGCGGGATGCGGTACTGCCCCAGGTGGAGCGACAGCACGCACAGCACCAGCAGCGCGAGGAGCAGCGCCGCCCCCGTCACCACCGCCCGGGAGTCCCGGCGCGGCAGCTCCTCAGGCGCCCGCTCGCCGTCATGCTCGGCGAGCGCGGGATCCCACCGTCCGAGCGGGCGGGCCGTCGTCGTCACGGCTGGTAGACCGCGTCGGCCAGGGCCGTGAGCACGGCCGGGAAGGACGGCCCGAACGAGAGCACGTCGCCGTCGGACATGTCGACCACGCGTTCGTGTTCGCCTGCGGTGGTCTGCGCGATCCCGGGTCGCTCGATCAGGCCCGGCACACCACCGGTGGACTCCAGCCCGCCGGTCATCGTCAGGATGACCTCCGGCTCGAGCGCGATGACCGCCTCCGCGGTCGCCGGCGCGATGTCGGTGACACCGCTGTCGGTGGCGGCATCGGTCCCGCCGATGTGCTCGATCAGATCGTCACCGCCGGACCCGTCGCCCATCACGAAGAACACGCTGCCGGTTCCCCGCACGTAGAGGAACACCATCCGCAGCGGGTCCCACTCGCCGGCGAGCCGCTCGACATAGTCCTCGGCCTCGGCCAGGTCGGACTCGAAGCGTTCCACGAGCGCGGCGCCGGCCGAGGGCACGCCCAGCGCCCCCGCGACGTCCGTGATCTGCTCGGCGATCAGGTCCACCCCGCGCTCGGAGGAGACCACGAGCACCGGCACCCCGGCGGCCCGCAGCTGCTGGGGCACCTCCGGTGGCCCCAGCGTGGTGTCCATGACGACGGCGGTGGGGTCCAGCCCGAGGATCGCCTCGACGCTGAGCTCGTGGCCGTTCTGGGTGACGACAGGTAGGTCGGCGAGGGAGCTCTCCGTGTTCGACACCGATCGGCCCACGAGGCTCTCGCCCAAGCCGAGTCCGACGACGGTCTCGGTCAGGGTGCCGTAGAGGTCGAGGGCGAGCAGGCGGGAGGTGTCCTCGATGGTGACCTCGACGCCGTCGACGCCGGTGGAGGTCACGGGCAGCTGTGGCGACGCGGCGCCCGCCACCGGTTCGATCTCCGCAAGTTCGGCGGCGGTGGCGGGCCCGCGCAGCGACCGCGGGTCGGGGCCGGGATCAGTGCTCGCCTCGGCCGTGGCGGTCGGGGACGGGGAGGCCGTGGTGGGCGCCGGACTCGTCGGGTCGGCCGACGGCCCGGCCGCCGTCCCGGCTGCGGTGCACCCGGAGAGGGCGAACGCAGCCAGGACGACGGCCGAAGCCAGGCGAGAACGTCGTCTCACCGGCGCGCTTCCCGGCGCCCGACCAGCAGCACCGAGCCGAGCAGGAGCATCGCCCCCGCGACCGCGATCACCGCGGCCGGATCGACACCGGTCTCCGCAAGGGTGCCGGAGGCTGCGGAGCACTCCACCGCGCCGCCGACCGGCAGCTCGAAGGACAGCGTGTCCAGCGCGGTACCGACCTCGTAGAACCCGGCGAACCCTTCCGCCCCCGCGGTGGTCAGCGTGGCGCTCGCGCCACTCACGTCCACCGATCCGCCCGACGCCGAAGCGGCCGGGAAGGTGAGCGAGGCGAACGCGATACCCGGGTAGGAGTCGGTGTTGCCCTCCATGTCGTTGGAGGTGACGTCCGCGTGGAGGGTCGCGCTGGTCGGTCCGGTCACCCGCAGCACCAGGTTGCTCACCGTCATGTCGAGGACACCGTCGTGACCGGTGAAGTGCAGCGAGCCACCGAAGGAGACGGTCCCGGTGAGGGTCTCGGTGTTGATGCTGCCGGACCCGCCGGACCAGTGCCAGCCACCGGAGACGTCGGAGATCGGGCCGCTCACGTCCCAGCCACCATTGGCGATGCCACCGGAGATGTAGCTGCGGAAGCTGGACTTCAGGCCCCAGGTGAGCGAGGCGCCGGAGACTGCGTTGGCGACGCAGACCTGCTCCTCCACCTCGTCCTGACCTGCGGTTCGGCCGCCACCCACGGGGTCGTCGCCGGGTGCCTGGTCGCCACCCGGGCCCCCACCGGCCGCCGGTCCTGTCGGCTCCGTGGGCTCGCTGGGCACAGTCGGCACGCTGGGCACAGTCGGCTCAGGCACCTCCGTGGGCTCGGAGGCCGCGGCCAACGATCCGGTGGCGCTCACCGGGTCCAGCGCAGAGCCCGCCTCGTAGAAGCCGGCGAAGGCCTCGGCGCCGTCGGTGGTCAGCTCGCTCGCGGCATCGTCCAGCCGGAGCCCGCCGGTGGCACCAGCCGAGAGCTGCGCGGTGACGGGGTCCAGCGTGAGGGCGTCGGGGTCGAAGGTCAGCGCGGCGAGGTCGACGCCGACGTAGGTCTCGAACTCTCCCGAGCCGAGAGCCTTGGAGGCGAGCGTCGCGACGATCGTGCCCTCGCCGGGTCCGTCGAGACGCAGCCGGACGTCGGAGATCGTCAGGTCGAGCAGTCCGCCGTGCCCGGTGAACCGGATCTCGCCGGGGTAGGACACGAGCGCCGTCTGCGCCTCGTCGTCGGCGACCCCGGTGCCGCCGGTCCAGCTGAACACGGAGCCGTCCCGCGTCACGCCGCCGGTGGTCCGGACCGAGCCATCGGCGATCGGCCCCTGGATGTAGGACAGGAACGACTCCTTGATCCCCCAGCTGAGGGTTCCGTCGCTGACCTCGAGCGCGAGGTCCTCGTCCGAGGGGTCGACGGGGTCGGTCGGCTCACTGGGCTCAGTGGGCTCAGCGGGGTCAGTGGGGTCCTCGGTCGGCTCCTCGGTCGGCTCCTCAGTCGGGTCCTCCGTCGGGTCCTCGGTCGGCTCCTCCGTCGGCTCCTCAGTCGGCTGGTCGAGCGTGTACGGGAGCGTGAACGTCACCGGGTCCAGTGACTCGCCGGCCCCGTAGAAGCCGGCGAAAGCGGCGGCCCCCTCGGCGGTCAACGTCGTCGAGGCTCCCGACGCCGACACCTCGTCGGCACCGACGGTGATCGCGGCGGTGTCGAGGGCAGCCAGCGCGACGCCGGGCGTGAACTCGGCCTCCTGAGCCCCCAGCTCCTTCGAGGTCATGTCGGCCACCAGGAACGCGCCGTCGGCGTCGATCTCCACGCGCAGGTCGGCCACGGTCAGGTCGAGCTGGCCGTCGTGGCCGCTGAAGCGCACGGATCCCGTCGCCCCTGCCGACGCGGTCCCGGCGTCGACGTCGACGACGCCGGAGCCGCCGCTCCAGTGGAAGACACCGCCGGACTCGTCCACCCCGTCGGTCTCGATCGAGCCGTGGGCGATGGGTCCGGTCACATAGTTCACGAAGGAGGCGCGCACGCCCCACGAGATCGACGCACCGGTGACGGTTCCGGTGGTGGCTGCGGCGGCGGGTGTCGCCGCAGCCACACCGATCGCAGTCAGGACGAACGCGAGCAGGGCGGCCAGAAGGCCGCGACCGCGCGCGACGGCAGATGGGGGCATGACGTCTCCGGATGGATCGCTGGGACGAGCACGCGGAGAGCCCGCGCACTCACTAAGGTTTGCCTCAGTTAGGGCAGGCTCACCTTATACAGCCCGCTCCGTAATACGCAAAGCCAACGTCATGAAAGTCGACATCGATCGTTCGCCGAGTTCACGCTCAGGCGATTCCCAGGTGCCGGGTCTACGCTGAGAGTCATGGCTGACGACACACCGGACCCCACGTCCGCCGCGGAGCCGACGAGACGCATCCCGGTCACCCTCTCCAGCGTCAGCGTCTACCCGCGCAAGACGCCGTTCGCTTTCGAGGTCGCCTCCGAACTCGGCTACGACGGTCTCGAGCTCATGGTCTGGTCCGACCCGACCAGCCAGGATGTCGCGCATCTGGAGCGGCTGAGCAACCGCTACGACCTGCCGGTCACCAGCGTGCACGCCCCGACGCTGCTGCTCTCGCGACGGGTCTGGGGTCCCTCCCCGCGCGAGAAGCTGGACCGGACCGCCGAGCTGGCCCGCGCACTGGGCGCGCCGACCGTCGTCGTCCATCCGCCGTTCCGGTGGCAGTACCGGTACGCCCGCGGGTTCGCCGAGCACGTACGCGAGGTCAACGCCGAGGACGACCTGACCATCGCCGTCGAGAACATGTACCCCTGGCGCGGGGCGAACCGCGAGATGAAGGCCTACCTGCCGGGGTGGGACCCCACCGAGCACGACTACGACCAGGTGACCCTCGACGTCTCCCATGCGGCCGTGGCCAGGCAGAACAGCCTCGACCTGCTCGACATCTTCGCCGACCGCCTGGCGCATGTGCACCTGGCGGACGGAACGGCCTCGATGATGGACGAGCACCTCGTCCCCGGCCGCGGGGACCAGCCCTGCCGGGAGCTGTTGCGCGAGCTGACCCGCCGGGACTACCGCGGTGACGTCGTCATCGAGATCCAGACCAGGCGCGCCCGGACGGCCGCCGAACGTATCGAGGACCTGCGCGCCTCCCTCACCTTCGCGCGCACCTACCTGGACGAGTCCGATCGCACCGAGTACACCCCGCCGCCCGGCGCCCAGCACCGGCACCTGGACGCCTGGTAGGACCCGAGCCACCGGACGGTAGCCTGACGCCGACCCCATCCACGGCCCGAAGGGTCCCTCCTCACCTTGACCGAGCAGTCCCGCGGTGGCGCCGCGTACGAGATCCTCGGGGTGCCCCGCGACGCACCTGCCGAGGACCTGCGGCGCGCCTACCGCAAGCGCCTGCGCGAGACCCATCCCGACACCGGGGGTAGCGCCGAGCTCTTCCACCAGGTTCAGCAGGCCTGGAAGCAGGTGGGCACACCCGCCGCCCGGCGCGCCTACGATGCCAGCACCAGCCGGCCCACGGGCCCGGCACCCCGCCCCACCCCCTCGGGCGCCACGGCCTCGCGCTCCTCCGAGGACGAGGCCAGGGTCTGGACGGCGGGGCGCCGGGCCGGCGAGGCACGGCCACGACCGAAGGCCCGCACGCACGGCCACCCCGGCGGATGGTCGCGTGAGCGCTATCTGACGCTGCTGCGCGAGTGGGTGGGCCGCGGCGTGGAGATCGAGGATCCCTACGACCCCCAGCTCGTGGCCGGCGCACCGAGCGAGATCCGGCACGCGCTCGCGGACGCATTGGCCGAGGAGGCCACCGCCAAGGAGCTCGCCACCCTGACGTCGACCTTCTCGGTCTGGCATGACGTCGCCACCGCTCACGGTCATGGCGGCTGGAGCGCGGACGCCGGCGCACCTGCCACCGATCCCGCCAAGCTCGATCACGTGGTGCTCGGCCCGACCGGCCTCGTGGTGGTGCAGTCCGAGGACTGGGGCGCCCCGGTGCGGCGCAAGGGGCGCGACCTGACCAGCCCCGGCCTGCCCGAGAAGTCACGGCCGGTCAAGGCGCTCGCCCGGCGCGCCCGGGTCACCCGGCGCTGGCGGGTCCACCTCGATGCGATCCTCGTGGTCGTCGAGGACACCCAGCTCGAATCGATCCTGCTCCCCCTGGGGTCCGGTCGCCGGGTCCCGCGGTTCGCGATCCGCCGCAGCGCGCTGGCGGGCACCCTGACCGTCGGACTACCCGGGGTGCAGCTGCTGACCGAGGACCAGCTCTTCGATCAGCGCACCCGGCTGCAGCACTCGATCCGCTTCGTCTGACCTCCGTCATCGGCAGTCGAGACCGCAGCCGTCAGGAGCCGTCCGCCGAGGACACAGCCTGCGCGGCCATCGCCACCAGCTGATCACGCGCCTCGTCCCGCACTCGCATCGTGGTCTCGCGCGCCGGCCGGCCGCCGTCGGCCACCAGCTGCTCGAGACCTGCGGCGAGGCGGTCGGCCGCATCCGCCGACTCGATCTCCACCACTCGTTCGCCGATGCCCAGATCGGCGAACATCGCCCCCTTGACGGTCTCGGTGGGTTGGCGCAGGTACAGCGACGGCGTTCCCACCGCCGTCGCGAGAATCGGAGAGTGGCAATCCATCGAGACCACGGCGGCGGCCTGCTCGTACACGGCCGTCGCGGTCGGCAGGTCCCAGTACTCGGGCAGCACCCGCACCCGTGCAGCGACGTCCCGGGCGAGTATCCGCGGGAAGTGAGCGGCTGCCAGCTCGACCGCGTAGCTCATCTCCGGACCCACGAGCACGTCCCGGCCGGTCTCACGTACCCATGCGGTGATCGCACCCGCGAGCACCGCCATGTCCTGGTCGTCGTGCGCAGCGTTCACGGCGAGCTTGTAGTGGTCCAGCTTGGTCGGGGTGCGCCCGTAGATGCTGTGGTACGGCGCGTATCGCGATCGCGGCACGGCGACCAGGAACCCCGGTCGCAGGCCCAGCGAAGCGGTGAGCGCGCGCGCCGCTTCGACGTCGCCCTGCGCGTACGCGAAGGTGGCATCGGGCCCCCAGGCCAGGCAGCGCGCGCCCGTGGCCTGCTTCTCCAGGTAGGCCCGACTGAGCGAATCCCTGCAGAACAGGAACGCCGAGTCCGCGAAGAGCTCCCGGTCCCGCTCGTCCATGTAGTCCGCCGGCAGCGCGTCGATCTGTGTGCGGGCCTGCGCGAGCGTACTCGGCGTGAGGGGACCGAACGGGTCGTAGCTGATCCCGAAGATCCCGAACGGGCGGCCGGTGCGCTGCCACCGGTACATGTCCCGGGCCGCCACCAGACCGCTGCCCGAACCGTGCACGAGCAGGTCCGATTCCCGCCACGCCTGCGCCAGCTCGGCCGTGCTGGGTGCGCCCTGCTCATCGAGACTGCCCTCCACGACCCGCAGCCACGGCTGGTGCGCGGCGAACATGGCCCGCTCGCGGTCATCGAGCCGGGACGCCCAGAGGGTGAGGATCGCCCCGGGGTCTGCCTCGTGCAGGACGGTGGCCGCGCCCGGTGAGTGGGCCACGTCGCCGATGTTGACGGTCGCCCAGGAGGAGCGCAGCATGATGCGGCGAGGGCGGGCGGTCGAACGGTCGGTCACAGATCAACTCTCTCCTGGGTCGTGGCGGCGCGCCGCCCCGGGTCGGGTCATGAGGACGCGGGTCGCAGACGGGTGACCCACACCCGCCGGTCCCGCCCGGTCGAGGGCCTCGGCCGCGCGATCACGGTGGCCTGGGCATCGGGATCACCGGTGCGCACCCGCCGGCGCACACCGCGTCCCGGTGCGAGCGTCCGCGTGTCGGTGCCACCGGTACCGGAGATCCGCACGTCGACCTCGACCTCCTCGAGGTTGACGGCGTGCACCTCCAGGTACCGGCCGGAGGCGCTCTCGACGACGGTGGCCGAGGTGACGAGTGCGACCTCACCACTGAGTGTGGTCAGGTCGACCGTGGTGATCTCCATGGTCAGCGTGCCAGGGTGGTCCACCGTGAGCCTGGTCAGCTCGTGGCTGCCACCGGGGAAGTAGCTTCTCCCCGGCACTGCGATCGCCGCGGTCAGCGGGGTGCCCCACGAGAACTGGAAGCGGTAGTTGCCGCGCGTCAGCGCGAACCACTGCGCGGTCACGGGGCCGACCGCCTGGCCCCGGACGGCCGTGGTGCCGTCGGAGAACTCGAGCACGTCCCCGTCGCGCACGAACAGCGGAATCCGTTCCTGTGCCGGTTCGCCTGCGGTCACGATCCGGTCGATGCCGTCGTGGTGATGAACAGTATCGGTGGTCACCGCACCCGATGCGCTCACCGAACGCGAGGTGAAGGTGCCGGTGACGGCGGCCAGGTCGCCCGGGTCGATGGTCGCACCTGTCGCATCCGTGCCGTGGTGGTACGTCACGCTCGACGCGGTCAAGGCACTGTCGAGGCCCGGGGCATCGAGAAACGTGGTCCACCAGGCGTCGAAGTAGCCGTTCAACGAGCAGACGACCACGCCTGCGTCGGGATGCCAGTACAGTCCGGTCCCGGTCCGTTCACGGTCCTCGATGACGCCGTCGAGCGCTGCGGCGTAGTACCCCGGCCGGCGCACGAACAGCATCCGCTGATCGATCGTCCCCTCGCGATGCTCGGTGAAGGTGGCCTCGGCCACCGGGCGCATGGCCGCGAGCTGAGCCAGTCGCTCGTCGCGATCCGCATTCTGCGGCGCGGCCGGCACATGCATGTACAGGCGCGGAGAAGTCTCGCCCTTGGCCAGGGGCTGGACCGGAGCGGAGGCGACGGCCCACGCGGCACGCTTCTGGGCCTTCTTCTCCGCGCTGACGTGCAGGGCGGCCAGCATCGGCACCTCGGGGACGAACACCCGGGAGAGCGCGGACCGGTCGTCGTCGTCGTTCGGTGTGTCATCCCGGGAGACCCCGAAGTTGCGCGCCGAGGCGGCGGCGAAGGTCGCGAAGGACGTCGTCCCCGGTTCGCGGAGCAGCACGTACTGGCCGAAGTCCATCCAGTCCTCGACCATCTGCACCAGGGCGGGATTGCCCGTCAGCAGGTACAGGTCCGCCAGGTCCGGCAGCATCACCGTGGCGTTGTAGGAGTGGTCGAAAGCGAGCGGGTCGTGGAAGTAGCCTGCCGGCGCGCGGCCGTGATCGGCCAACAGCTCGATCCGGT
The DNA here is from genome assembly GCF_021049265.1 of Ruania suaedae. Lineage (NCBI taxonomy): Bacteria > Bacillati > Actinomycetota > Actinomycetes > Micrococcales > Ruaniaceae > Ruania > Ruania suaedae. The sequence continues at coordinate 277,483 of NZ_CP088018.1, read as the reverse complement.
CGTCGAGGGTGCTCGCGATGGCCGGGTCGGCTAGCGCCTCGGCCGCGTGGCCCACTCCCGCCAGGGCGCCGACGATCTGGTTGGTGTACTTCACCGGCAGGTTCCAGTGGAACTCCCCGGTGTCGAGCAACCAGGCCGCTGCCGCTCGCATGGCCGTCTCGATCTGGGTCACGCGCGCCGGCAGGAGACCTTCCCGATCCAGGTCGCGGTAGGTGCTGGCGAGTGCCACGAGGCCGAAACCGGTCGTGGCCAGGCTCTTGGCCTGGTACGTGACGGGCCAGGCGCCGCTGGGGCCTTGCAGACCGAGGTAGTAACCGATCGCGGCGTCGAGACGACCGCGCAGGTTGGCGTCGAGATAGTACGGGTTCCAGGTCCGATCGTGAGTGAGGAACCAGGCCAGGGTGGCCACGTGCTCCATGATCCGGGAGTTGACCGGATCGTTGGGGGTGCGCCACCAGCCGTCCTCCATCCAGCCGTACTCCTGCGGACGATCGTCGACCACGCTGTTCGCCAGCGGCGCGAGGATCATGAGGTAGCGCGCGAACACCTGCTCCTCGGGTGCGAAGGAGGTGCGGTCCGGCGGACCCGGGAGCGGGGCCACCAGCGGCAGCACGGTTCCGTCCGATGTTCCGCGTGCGGGGATCTCACCCAGGGCGAGCGCCGCCATCGTGGCGCCGCCGGCGCCGAGCAGGCCGCGCCGGGAGATGAGCGGGGGCGGGAACCCCTTCGGGGCAGAGTCGTGCTGCATCATGGCTCCTTTGCACAGATGGTGATGGGGTCGGTGTCGGTCGGGCCCTGGCGGCGCCAGCACCCGCTCAGCCCTTCAGGCCGGTCCGGGAGAGGCCCTCCACGAACTGCCTCTGGGCGAAGAGGAAGACGATCAGGACGGGGATCACGGTCAGCGCCGTGGCTCCGATCTGCGTGTTGTACAGCGGTTCGCCATAGCCGTCCTGATACCGCGTCAACCCGAGCCCGACCGGGAACAGCTCCTCGCTACGCAGGAAGATGAGCGGTTCGAAGTACATGTTGAACGCGGCGAGGAACTTCATGATGGCCACCGCGGCCACCGCCGGGCCCGCCAGGGGGAACGCGATCCTGGCGAAGATCCCGAGCCGGCCCAGTCCGTCCAGCCGGGCGGCCTCCTCCAGCTCGGCGGGGAGGGACAGGAAGTACTGGCGGAAGATGAAGACACCGATGACCGTGGCCGGCCCGAAGATCGGGAGCACGATCAGCGGGACGTGGGTGTTCATCAGGCCCAGTTCGGTGACCCACCGGAACACCGGGATGATGGTGACCTCGCCCGGGATCATCATCCCGGACATCAGCACCAGGAAGAGTTTGCCCGCGAAAGGGAACCGGATCCGGGCGAAACCATAGCCGGCGAGTGCCCCGACCGCGATCGAGCCGATGGTGATCACCGCGGCGAGATAGAGGGAGTTGAGATACTGCTGCGCGAACGGCGTGACGGTGAAGATTCTCGAGACACCCTCCAACGTCCATTCCTGCGGGAGGATGCGCGGCGGGAGCGCGAAGAACTCGGATGCCGGCTTGAAGGCGGCGAAGATCATCCAGACCATCGGATACAGGAACGGGATCGACAGGATGGTCAGCAGGCTGTACAGCACCACGCGGGTGAGGACCCGGCGTCGTCGTGCCGACGAGGAATCGCGAACGGTGCGCGTTCGGATCCTGCCACGAGCGGGAACTGCCTGAAGGTCAGACTTCATCGTGGACCCACCTCTTTCGCGTGCTCCACTGAAGGGCGGCCAGCGTGAGCGCCACCACGAAGATCAGGACGCCGATGGTCGAGGCGTAGCCGAAGTCCTGCTGTTCGAAGGCGGTGCGGTACAGCAGGTACGAGATCACCGTCGTCGAGCGCCCCGGGCCACCCTGCGTGAGGATCTGGATCGGGACGAAGACGTCCATGGCACCGAAGGTCGTCACCATCACCACCAGCAGGATCGTGGGGGTCATGAGCGGCAGTGTGATCGAACGGAAGACCCGGGTGGGTCGAGCGCCGTCGATCCGCGCGGCTTCCTTCAGCTCGGCGGGAACGTTCTGCAGAGCGGCGAGGAACAGGATCATGTTCATCCCGACGCCCTTGAAGACCTGGATCACCACGACGGTGACGAGTGCCCAGGAGGACTCCCGCAACCAGTTCGGTCCTTCCAGGCCGATCATGGCGAGCACCCCGTTGATGCCACCGTTCGCTGCCACGAGGTAGCTCCAGACGAGCACCCAGGCCACCGTGGAGACGATCACCGGCGAGAAGAAGAACGTCCGGAAGGTCGTCGTCCCGGGCAGTCGCTGGTTCAGCAACAGGGCGAGAGCCATCGCGAGCGCCACGTTGAACACCATGAGCATCGCGGCGAACTGGATGGTGGTGACCAGCGAGGCCCAGACCGTCTCGTCGGTGAGCAGGCGGAGGAAGTTCTCGCCTCCCACCCAGGTGAAGTCGCCCACCAGCGGGTTCCAGTCGTGCAGGCTATACCAGAGGACGAAGCCGAAGGGCACCAGGCCCAGACCGAGTACGCCGAGCACAGCCGGAGCTATGAAGGCGTACCCGATCATCGCGTCCACACGGTGCAGTCGTCGCGACGGACTGACGCGGACAGCAGGAGGCGAAGCGCGCTGGGGGTGCAACATCACTCGGACTCGAGCACCGGGGCGATGTCCTCGCACACCTGGTCGAGCACGCTCTGCGCATCTCCGTCGGCCGTCCAGAGGCTGTCCAGACCCACGCGCACGGGGTCGGCGAGCTCACTCATCCGCACGTGTCCCACCTTGGTCACGGCGTCCACACTCTGTGCGATGACCGTCTCCTCGATCTGCTGCTCGGTCAGCGACGGTGCCGCAGCGGAGAGAGTCTCCACCGTGAGGACCGAGGAGCGCGGCGGCGGGAAGAACTGGGCCAGCAGCTCGGAGTTCTGCGGATTGGTGAAGTAGGCGAGGAAGTCCGCGGCGATCTCCGGGTTCTCCCCACGCGCCACCACACCGACGCCACCCTGGCCCACCACGGGAACCGACCCCGCAGGCCCGGCAGGGAGCGGGAGGAAGTCCCACTCGAAGGAGTCATCGAGCGCTCCGGAGGAGCTGAGCTGCGCCAGCTTGAAGGCCACCTGACCGGAGGCAAAGTCGAACTCCTCGCCAGGGCCCGGGACCGCGCCGGTCTCGAAGACGTGGTGGTGGAACCAGTCGAAGAACTCCACCATCTCCGGGGAGTTCATCGTGCACTCGGTCCCGTCGGCACTCCAGGGCGAGGCGCCCCAGGACAGCCACATGGCGCCGAGCGCGTCGTTCCAGCCCGCGTAGGGCGATGCCGACGGTTCGAAGCCCGCCTGTCCCTCCTCCTGGGCGACCTGCGCGGCCACGGCCATGAGCGAGTCCCAGGTCCACTCCTCGTCCGCCATCAGCTCCCGCGGGTCCGGTTCACCGGCTGCGCTGACGAGATCGCGGTTGACGAAGATGCCGAACGGACTGTTCGAGAAGGGGTAGCCGTAGATGTTCTCGTCCTGACTCCACACGTCGAACGCCCCGTCGAGCAGGTCGTCCACCGCATAGCCCTCGCTCGACTCGAAGGCGGGGCTCAGGTTGTGCAGCACCCCGCTCTGCACGAACTGCGCGGCGTTGGCCTCGGAGATCCAGGCCAGGTCAGGTGCGTCCCCGCCGGCGATCTGCGTGGTCAGCGCGTTCACGTAGCTGCTGCCCGTGAGCGGCTCGAAACTGATCGAGCTGACCACATCGGGGTTCTCCTCGACGTAGGCCGCGCCGATCTGGTTGAAGACCTCGTGGTGGGCGTCGTTCGCGCTCCACATCACCATGCGCAGGTCGACCGGACCCGCCGATGAGTCACCTTCGCTGCCCGAGCACGCAGCCAGTACCAGCGATCCAGCGGCCACGGTGGCAATCCAGATGGACGAGCGCCGCAGTGATCTCGGACCTCGCATGTCGATCTCCTCAAACCTCGGTGTTCAAGCGCAGGGCGTTCGCCTGCTCTTCCCGAAGCATAGGCAGAGATATCGAGAATGTCTAGAGAACTTTTCTAGAATTTTCGCATCGCGCGTCCGTCAGTCGGTGCGCACCGGCCCCGTGGACCCCCGGACCACCAGCCTGGTGGCCAGTTCCGTCCGGCGCGGCCGGGTCGTGACGCCACTGAGCAGCGCGGCCACGGTCTCCACCGCGGTGGCGCCCATCTGGTCCAGCGGCTGGCGTACGGAGGTCAGCGGCGGAGAGGACATCTGGGCCATGATGAGGTCGTCGAATCCGATCACGCTGAGATCCTCCGGCACGCGCACGCCCCGCCGGCGCGCGGCCTCGATCACGCCGAGCGCCTGGAAGTCGGACGAGGCGATGATCGCCGTCGGCGGCTCGTCCCGTTCGAGCAGGCGCAGGCCGAAGTCGAGGCCGGAGTCGTAGGTGAAGTCGCCATCGAGCACCGAACCCGCCGAGTGCGGCACGTCGGCGGCGTTCATCGCAGCGCGGAAACCGGAGATACGAGCGACGCTGGCCATCGCCTCGGGGAGCCCGCCGAGGACCGCGATGCGCCGATGGCCGAGCTCGAGCAGATGCTCGGCGGCAGCCATCCCACCCGCCCAGTTCGTCGCGCCGACGCTGTAGGTCTCCTCGTCCGGGTTGCTGAGCGGGTCGATCACCACCAGGGGCAGGCGATGCTCGGCGAAACGTGTCCGCTGGGCATCGTTCAGCACGGACGTGATCGCGATCACCCCGCGGCGACCGGCCGCATGGAGCTCGTCGATCCAGCCGAGATCGCCGGCATCATCGGGATAGATCGACACACTCAGGTCGATCTGTGCGCGTGCCGCGGCCTCGATCGCACCGCGGAGCACATCCAAGGTGTACGGCGAGTGCACGTCACGGGCGAGCATCGCGACCGGGGTCATCGACCCGCGCCGCTTCCGAGTGGCGACGTACCCGCGTTCCTTGAGGATCCGCTCCACCCGTTCGCGCGTGACGTCGGAGACATCGGCACTGCCGTTGGCCACCTTCGAGACCGTGGAGATCGACACCCCGGTCGCCGTGGCCACCTCGGCCAAGGACGGCTTCTTCCGCCGTGCTGCACGCTCCGCCATCACCCGTTCCCTCCGGACACCTCGCTGGGGCACCACTCTACTCCCTCTCTATAAAACTTTCGGAAATTTCATGTAGCGTTGCGGAGTGAGTTGCGGCCGACCCCGGATCGACCGGCCTCGTGGCTCGTCACGAACGCACGACAATCTCTCAACGTAGCGACTGAAAGCACAGCACCAAGGATGGGGCACCCCGTGGAACGTCAGGCAGACATCGCCGTCATCGGAGGCGGGCTGGGCGGAGTCTCCGCCGCGCTCGCCGCACTTCGCTCAGGCCGGACCGTGGTGATGACCGATCCCACCCGGTGGCTGGGTGGCCAGCTCACCAGTCAACTGGTTCCCCTCGACGAACACCGATTCATCGAGACCGACGGCGCCAACAGGTCCTACCGGGTGCTGCGCGACGGAATGCGCGACTACTACCGCCGGCACTATCCGCTCACCGAGTCGGCCAGAGCCGAGCCCCACCTGAACCCGGGTGACGCCTGGGTCAGCCCGGTGTGTCTCGACCCCCGCGTCGGCGTGGCCGTGATCGAGGAGCTGCTCGCCCCGTACCGCAGCTCCGGACGCCTGACAGTACTGATGGAGACCGAGCCCATCGCCGTGGAGACCGACGGCGATCGGGTGACCACGGTTCGCGTGCGCTCGGCGCACGGCCACGAGAGCACACTGCGCGCCCCCTACATCCTCGACGCCACCGAGCTCGGTGATCTACTGCCGCTGGGCGGGATCGAGCACGTCAGCGGGCGCGAGTCCCAGGAACAGACCGGCGAGCCGGGCGCGTGGCCGACGGCCGACCCCACCGATATGCAGGGCGTGTCATGGTGCTTCGCCATCGACCACATGGCCGGCGAGGACCACACCATCGAGCGACCCGAGGACTACGACTACTGGCGCGACCTACGCCCGCCGCAGCTCGACGGGCGCAAGATCCTCAGTTTCGGCGAGCCGGTGAAGGCGGACGGCACTCCCGGGCGCGTGTACACGTTCACACCGAACCTCGATGGCGACGTCATCGATCTGGATCACCGGAACATGGGTCTGCATCCCGAGCTCTGGAACTACCGGCGGATCGCGGCCCGTAAGAACTTCGCGCCCGGGTTCTACCCCAGCGATGTCGTGATCGTAAACTGGCCCATGAACGACTACGTCGGCGGGCCTCTTTTCGGGGTCGACGACGCCGCCGACCACTGGAAGGCGGCCAAGGCGCTGAGCCGCTCGATGCTGTACTGGCTGCAGACGGACGCGCCCCGCCCCGACGGCGGCACCGGATGGCCCGGAATCCGTCTGCGCCCGGACGTGGCCGGGACCGCGGACGGCTTCGCGATGCACCCCTACGTCCGGGAGTCCCGCCGGATCCTGGCCCGCAAGACGATCGTGGAGCAGGAGATCTCCACCACCTACCGGGGTGAGAGCGGATCGGCGAGGTACCCCGACAGCGTCGGGACCGGCCACTACTTCTGGATCGACCGCCACCACACCACCGGCGACGGCCGGGGTGCCGGCGGCACGCCACACCCCTTCGAGATCCCCCTCGGCGCCCTCATCCCGCGACGCGTGCGCAACCTCCTCCCGGCGGCGAAGAACATCGGCACCACCCAGATCACGAACGGCGCCTACCGCCTCCACCCGGTCGAATGGTCGGTGGGCGAGGCGGTCGGTGCCCTGGCGGCCTACTGCCTCGAGCACGGGACCGAGCCGCACGCCGTGGCCGATGACGACGCTGCCACCGAGGCGTTCCAGCACGACCTCACCCGCCGCGGGGTCCAGCTCCGTTGGGACCCATCCAAGCGCTGGTAGCGCAGGCCGCCGTACGATGATCGCCAGTCCGTAGGCCTACCGCGCACGAACGGGAGATCACGATCCGCAAGCAGCCGACCGTCTATGACGTCGCTGCCCTCGCCGACGTCTCCATCGCGACCGTCTCCCGTGTCCTCCGCGGCCCCCAGACGGTTCGCGAGTCGACGCGCCAACGGGTGCTCTCGGCGGTGCGTGAGCTCGGCTACGTGCCCAGCGCCAGCGCCCGCGGGCTGGCCGGGCGCCGGACCAAGGTGCTCGGACTGCTGCTCCCGGGCGAGACCGAGCGCGAACCGATCCCCCCGATGGCCTCGACCTCCTCCGAGGTCGCCTTCGTCGACGACCGCGGTGACACCCCGGCGCCGACCCCTGCCAACCTCTACTTCGACGAGATCATCCGCGGTGCGGAGGATGCCGCCTGGCGAGCGGGGTACGCGCTGATGATCACCGCCGGGCGTGGGATGAGCCGTGGCGTGGTGCTCGATGACGTCGCCGGGCGCGTCGACGGGCTCGCGGTGCTCGCCTCCACCCTGGAGGACGCCCTGGTGGTCAAGGCTGCCACCCGCCTGCCGCTGGTGGTCCTCGCGGGGATGACACCCACGGACGTGGACCGCGTGGTCGTGGACAACCGCGGCGGCATGCAGGCGCTCGTCCGGCACGTGCTCGCCGTCAAGCCTTCCGGGCCCGTGCTCTACCTGGACGGCCCCCGGTCCTCACCGGACGCCGCGGCGCGGGCCCGGGGCTTCGAGGACGCCGTCCGCGGGCGCGAGGACGTGCACCACGCCCCGGCCGAGTTCACCGAGGCCGGCGGGCGCGCTGCCGTGGCGCAGTTCCTGACCCGGGAGCGCCCCGGTGCGGTCATCGCCGCCAACGATCAGAGCGCGCTCGGCGCCCTCGCCGCCCTGAGCGAGGCGGGGGTGCGAGTGCCGGAGAAGACCGTGGTGACCGGATTCGACGGGATCCACGCCGGGCGGTACAGCTCCCCCCGCCTGACCACCGTGCGCCAGCCGATGGCGCAGCTGGGCGAGGCGGCGGTGGAGACGATCCTGCAGCGCCTCGAGCACCGCGACCGGCCACCGCAGGCCATCGAGCTACCCGTGGACGTGCTCTTGCGCGAGAGCTGTCCACCGCGCCGCTGACCCCCGGCGCATCGGGGCCCGCTGACGATCGCGACCGGAGGTCTTGCGCTCAGGGATGTATGCGCATACATTAGCCACGACGCCGCACGGATGCGACGCCAGGACTGACGACGACGTGAGGACTCGCCTGTGGCAACCACGCAGAGGGCACGCGAGATGCGGCCCCGCTCACGACCGGACCGAGGCCTGCCGAGGACGGCCCGCCCGATCGCCCGCCTGCTCGCCGTGGGCGCCGCGATCGCGCTGGTGGCCGCCGGGTGCAGCATCCAGGTACGCGGCGAACCCGACCCGAGCATCGACGACGACACCCTGCTGCTCGCGGGCGACGCCGGCACGCCGATGTTCGAGCGCAACTTCAACCCGTATCTGCCGAACAAGCGCACCGCCGCGACCTACATCTACGAGCCGCTGATCATGGTCAACCCGCTCGACGGCGAGGAGACGCCGTGGCTGGCCAGCGAGTGGGACCAGCCCGATCCGTCCACGATCGAGATGACCATCCGCGAGGGTGTGACCTGGAGCGACGGCGAACCCATGACGGCCGAGGACGTCGCCTTCACCTTCGATCTGCTGCAGGAGTATCCGGCGCTGGACATCGCCGGGGCCTGGAACCGGGTGGAGTCGGTGGAGACCGCCGGCACCACGGTCACCTTCACGCTGCAGGGCGAGGACGCGCCGGCACTGCCGGTGGTGGGCCGCACACTGATCGTGCCCGAGCACATCTGGGGCGACCAGGACGCGCCCGACACCTGGCGCAACCCCGATCCGGTCGGCACCGGACCGTTCACGCTCGGCAACTTCACGCCGCAGCAGTACACCCTGGACCGCAACGCCGACTACTGGGGCGAGGTCGCCATCGAACACATCGTGATGCCCTCGGCCACCCAGCAGCTGGACGTGGTCACCGGTGGCTTCGACTGGGCCTACTCGTTCATGAGCGACGTCGAGAACACCTGGGGCGGGGCGAACGAGGACAACGACTGGTGGTTCCCGCCCGGCGGCATCATCAGCCTGCTGCCCAACCACGACGTCGAGCCGTTCGACGACGTCAACGTGCGCCGTGGCATCGCCCTGGCCCTGGACCGGGCCGAGATCGCCGACGTCGCCACCGAGGGGTACATGGACGCGGCCAGCCAGACGGGGCTGCTGCTGCCCAACCAGGAGGACCTCCTCGACCCCGACATCCCCGACGACGGCGTCCTCCAGCAGGACACCGAGGCTGCGATCGCCGCCTTCGAGGAGTCTGGCTACACCTACGACGGCTCCACCATGCGCACCCCCTCGGGCGAGCCCTTCACGTTCGCCATCACCAGCCCGAACGGGTACACCGACTGGCTGCGGGCGGTGCAGGAGGTGCAGCGCCAGCTCGCCGACATCGGCATCGAGGTCGACCTCAACGCTCCGCAGGCCGCCGCCTACGAGGCGTCCCTGAGCAGCGGCGACTACCAGATGGCGATGGGAGGCATGGGCGGCGGCGACGCCTACCAGGCCTACAACAACCTGCTCGCGAGCGACTTCTACGTCCCGATCGGGGAGTCCTCCCAGAACAACCGGATCCGGTTCCAGTCGCAGGAGGCCGACGAGCTGCTCGACCGGTACCGCTCCGAGGTCGACGAGCAGGGCCAGGCCGAGGTCGTCGCGGGCCTGCAGGACCTGATGGTCGAGGAGCTGCCGGCGATCGCGCTCTACCACGGTGGCCTGTGGGGGCTGTACAGCGACGGCCGCTTCACCGGCTGGCCGAGCGAGGAGGACCCCTACGCCTCCCCGCAGACCTACGACACCTCGCCGCTGCTCGTGCTCACCCGGCTGCAGCCGGCCGGCGGGGACACCGAGGACCAGTCATGACCTATGCACTGCGCAAGCTCGGCCTGTTCCTGCTGACCCTGTGGGCCGCCGTCACGCTGAACTTCGCCCTCCCCCGGATGATGCCCGGCTCCCCGGCCGATGCGGCGATCGCCCGGCTCGCGCAGAACGGGCCGGTGAACGAGGCCACCAGGGCCGCCGTGGAGGCCCAGCTCGGCATCCCCGACGGCAACCTGCTCGAGCAGTACATCGCCTACCTCGGGCAGGTGCTGCGGCTGGACTTCGGCGTCTCCTACACCTTCTACCCCGAGCCGGTCTCCGGCCTGGTGGCCGGCGCCCTGCCCTACACGCTGGTCCTGGTCGGAGCCGTGACCGTGCTGGCCTTCGTGGTCGGCACCCTGCTCGGGGTACTGGCCGCCTGGCGGCGGGGCAGCTGGGCGGACGCCCTGCCCACGGTCTCGGGCAGCTTCATGAACACCTTCCCCTATTTCTGGACGGCGTTGCTGCTGCTGTTCTTCCTGGGGTATGTGTTCAACCTCTTCCCGACGTCGGGGGCCTACTCCCCCACCGGCACGCCGAGCCTGAGCCTGGCGTTCGTGGGCGATGCGCTCTACCACGCGGCCCTGCCCGCCGTCACGATGTTCCTCACCTCCCTGGGCGGGTGGATCATCGGGATGCGCAACGCGATGATCACCACCCTGGGTGAGGACTACGTGACGTTCGCCGAGGCGAACGGGCTGCGCGGCCGCACGGTGGCGCTGCGCTACGCCGCCCGCAACGCGATCCTGCCGAACTTGACCGGGTTCGGGCTCGCGCTCGGAGGCGTGGTCGGCGGCTCGATCCTGGTCGAGCAGGTCTTCGGCTATCCGGGTATCGGATTCCTGCTGTTCAACGCCGTGATCGGCCAGGACTACCCGCTCATGCAAGCACTCTTCCTCATGATCACCGTGAGCGTGCTGGTCGCGAATCTCATCGTGGACCTGCTCTACGGCGCTCTCGACCCAAGGACGCGACGATGAGCCAGAACACCAATCAGGCACCCACCTCGACCTCCGTGGGCACCGCTGCCGGTAGCGACATCGACGGCCCCGGGGCTCGCCGCTCCGGCGCCCGCGCCCTGCGCACCATCTGGGGCAACCGCAAGGCCCGTGCCGGCCTGATCATCCTCGGCGTCTTCCTCGTCGTGGCGGCGCTGGCCCCGCTGCTGGCGCCCTACGCGCCCACCGACAACAGCTTCGAGCGCAACGCCGATGCCTCGGCTGCCCACTGGCTGGGGACCACGGCCGCCGGGGAGGACGTGCTCAGCCAGCTGATCTACGGCAGCCGGATCAGTGTGCTGGTCGGTTTCGGAGCCGGCGGCCTGGCCACCGTCATCGCCGTGCTGGTCGGCCTGAGCTGGGGGTACGTGAGCGGATGGATCGGTGAGGTCATCAACTTCATCGTCAACCTGTTCCTGGTCATCCCCGGGCTGCCGCTGATGATCGTGATCGCCACCTACCTCAGCGACGGCGGCATCTCGGTGATCATCGCCGTCATCGCCATCACCGGCTGGGCCTGGGGTGCGCGGGTGCTGCGCAGCCAGACGACGTCCCTGCGCTCGCGCGACTTCGTCACCGCGGCGCGGTTCTCGGGTGAGAGGCCGGGGCGGATCGTGTTCCGGGAGATCCTGCCGAACATGACCTCGATCATCGCCGGTGGCTTCTTCGGCTCGGCCACCGCGGCGATCCTGGCCGAAGCCGGCCTGGAGTTCCTCGGGCTGGGCGACAGCACCCTGGTGACCTGGGGGACGATGCTCTACTGGGCGCAGAACTCCAACGCCCTGCTCGTGGGGCAGTGGGCACTGCTGTTCGCTCCCGGGCTGTGCATCTCCCTGTTCGCCACCTCGCTGACCCTCATCAACTTCGGAGTCGACGGAATCAGCAACCCCCGGTTGCGCGAAGGGAGCACGGGACGATGAACGAGGAACAGCCCATCATCGCCGTCGAGAACCTCTCGGTCGTCTACGAACCGATCGGCGCCCCCACCACCCACGCCGTGCGCGAGGTCTCCTTCACCGTCGACCGCGGCGAGTTCGTGGGCCTGGTCGGGGAGTCCGGATCGGGCAAGTCCACACTCGGCTTCGCCCTGACCAAGCTGATCAAGCACCCGGCCCGCATCAGTGCCGGGCGGATCCTGGTGGACGGCCGGGACATCGCGCCACTGTCGGAGGAGGAGCTGCGGGCACAGCGCCGCGGCGGTTTCGCGATGGTGCTGCAGTCGGGCATGAACGCTCTGAACCCGGTGCGCACCATCCGCAACCACTTCGCCGACATCTTCGCCGCGCACGGCCACGTGCCACCGGCCCAGCGGCTCGCCCGCGCCCGGGAGCTGGTGCAGAAGGTCGAGCTCGACGAGACCGTGCTCGACCGCTACCCCGGAGAGCTCTCCGGCGGGATGCGTCAGCGCGTGACCATCGCCCTCGCCCTCTCGCTGGAGCCGCAGATCATGGTCTTCGACGAGCCCACCACCGCGCTCGACGTGCTCGTCCAGCACGCGGTGATGGAGACGATCCGGGAGCTGCAGGCCTCCGAGGGGTTCACCGCGGTGCTGATCAGCCACGACCTCGGCACCGTGCTGGAGTCCACCTCCCGGGTGCTGGTGATGCACGAGGGCGAGATCGTCGAGAACGCCCCCAGCGCGCAGATCCTGCACCGCGCCGAGCACGAGTACACGCAGATGCTGCTCAGCCACTACGCCGACCCACGGGCAGAGAAGGTGACCCTCCCCGGACTGGAGGACTCCGCCGTCGGCCATGGTGCTCCCGAGCAGGCCACGGGCTCCCGCGGTACCGGCGGCCCGGGCTCGAGCCGCGCGGGCGGGCCGGAGACCCGGCTCGTCGTGGAGAACGTGAGCAAGACCTATCCCCCGCCGCGCCGCGGCGCCTCGGCGGTGGAGGCCGTGCGGGACGTCTCCTTCACGCTCGAGCCCGGTGCCTCGCTGGCGCTCGTGGGCCAGAGCGGGAGCGGGAAGTCCACCATCGCGAAGATGCTCACCGGGGTGGAGCGCCCGAGCGAGGGCACCATCACCTTCGGCGACGTCTCGGTCGGCGGCCTGCGCCGTCGGGGGCTCCGGCGGCTGCACTCGGACGTGCAGATGGTCTTCCAGGACCCCTACGCCGCCCTGAACCCGCTGCACACGGTCGAGTACACGCTCACCCGGCCGGTGGTGAACTTCACCGGCCGGGACAAGCGGGAGGCACGCCGTCGGGTGCTGGAGCTGCTGGACACGGTCGGGCTGACGCCGGTGGAGGAGTTCGCGGCCAAGCTGCCGCACCAGCTCTCCGGCGGGCAGCGCCAGCGGGTGGTGATCGCCCGGGCGCTGGCCAGTGACCCACGGGTGATCATCGCCGACGAGCCGGTCTCGATGCTCGACGTCTCGCTGCGGGCCGGTGTGCTCTCCCTCGTGCGTGACCTGCGGACCGAGTGGGGCGTCTCGCTGCTCTACATCACCCACGACCTGCTCAGTGCGCGCATGGTCACCGACGACATCATCGTGCTCAACGCGGGCCGGATCGTCGAGCGTGGCCCGACGGCGCAGGTGATGCGCCACCCGGAGGACGAGTACACGATCAAGCTGCTCGACTCCATCCCGAACCCGGCGCGGGTCCACCCCGCCGCATGAGCACCGACCGCCGATACAGACAGAACGGAGCGCAGCACGTGCGGCACTTCCCTGACGGCTTCCTCTGGGGCGCGGCCACGGCCGGCCACCAGATCGAGGGCAACAACATCAACTCCAACTGGTGGGTGCACGAGCACGAGGAGGGCACCCAGATCGTCGAACCGAGCGGGGACGCCGCCGACAGCTACCACCGCTATGCCGAGGACATCCGCCTCGCCGCCGAGCTCGGGCTGAACTCCTACCGTTTCAGCATCGAGTGGTCGCGGATCGAGCCCGAGCGCGGGTACGTCTCGCGCGCCGAGCTGGCCCACTACCGGCGAATGATCGACACCTGTCTCGAGCACGGGATCGAGCCGGTGGTGACGCTGATGCACTTCACGGTGCCGCGGTGGTTCGAGCGGGACGGGTTCTGGCGGGCCGACGACGCCCCGGAGCTGTTCGCCCGCTACACCGAGACGGTGCTGAGCATCCTCGCCGACGTGCGTTACGTCTGCACGATCAACGAGCCCAACATCGCCGCGATGCTGGCCGGTGGGGAGGACGCCCGCAACCTGGTGGCGCACGGGCTGCCGAACCCGGATCTGCACGTGGCCGACCAGCTGTTCGCCTCCCACCATCGCAGCCGGGAGGTGCTGGCCTCGGCCGGGCACCTGCGCTCCGGCTGGACCGTGGCCACCCAGGCCTTCCACCCGCTGGCGGCCGAGGGCAGCGCCGAGAAGCTGCACGAGTACGGCTACCCCCGCGACTTCTGGTACCTGGAGCAGTCCGCCGGTGACGACTTCGTCGGCGTGCAGGCCTACACCCGCACCTTCATCGGACCCGACGGTCCGGTACCGGTGCGCGAGGACGTGGAGACCACGCTCACCGGCTGGGAGTTCTTCCCCCCGGCCACCGAGCTGGGAATCCGCAGCGCCCGCGAGCTGGCCGGTGAAATCCCGATCCTGGTGACCGAGAACGGCATCGCCACCGCCGACGACGAGCGCCGGGTGGCCTACACCCAGGGCGCCCTGGAGGGCGTGCACGCCGCGATCGCGGACGGCATCGACGTGCGTGGCTACCTGCACTGGAGCCTGCTGGACAACTACGAGTGGGCCAGCGGCTTCCGGCCCACGTTCGGGCTGATCTCCTGGGATCCGGAGACGTTCGCGCGCACCCCGAAGCCGAGTGCGCACTGGCTCGGGCAGGTGGCCCGCGCCAACGCGCTGTAGCCCGTGACGACCGCCTGACGGAAGGCCACGCCATGCCCCGACGCCCGAACATCCTCATGGTGCTCACCGATGACCACGCCTCGCACGCCGTCGGAGCCTACGGCTCGGTGGTCAACACCACCCCCCAGATCGACCGCATCGCCGCCAGCGGCTGGGTGATGGAGCACGCGTACTGCACCAACTCCATCTGCACCCCGAGCCGGGCCTCGATCCTCACCGGCATCTACAGCCACGTCAACGGCGTGACCACGCTGTCCACGCACCTGGACAACACCCTGCCGACCTTCGTCTCCCGGCTGCAGGAGGAGGGCTATCGGACGGCGGTGTTCGGCAAGTGGCACCTGGGCGAGGGCGAGGACCACCAGCCGCGCCACTTCGACGACTGGGAGGTGCTGCGGGACCAGGGCGAATACGTCGATCCGCTGTTCCTGACCCCCGAGGGTGAGCACCGGCGCACGGGGTACGCCACCGACGTCATCACCGATCTCGCGCTGGAGTGGCTGGATCGCCGGCAGGCCGAGGACCCGGACGCGCCGTGGTGCCTGCTGGTGCACCACAAGGCCCCGCACCGCTCCTGGATCCCGGACGAGAAGCATGCCGGCATGTACACCGATCCGATCCCGGTACCGGAGACCTTCACCGACGACTACGCCACCCGCGGTGTGGCCGCGCACCGGGCCGCGATGCGGGTGGCCGACCACCTCACCCGCGACGACCTCAAGCAGGACCCGCCCGAGGGCCTGACCTATGAGCAGACCGCGCTGTGGAAGTACCAGCGCTACATGGAGGACTACCTGGCCTGCGTGGCCTCGGTGGACGACAACGTCGGCCGGCTGATCGACCGGCTCACCGAGCACGGACTGTTCGAGGACACCTTCCTCACCTACGCCTCCGACCAGGGCTTCTTCCTGGGAGACCACGGCTGGTACGACAAGCGGTTCATGTACGACGAGTCGATCCGGATGCCGATGCTGTTCAGCTACCCGGCGGCGCTGCCGGCCGGCAAGCGCAGCGAGCGGTTCATCACCAACGTGGACCTGGCGCGGACGTTCCTGGAGGCGGCCGGGGTGGAGCCGGACCCGGGGATGCAGGGCACCAGCTTCTTCACTGATCTGCGCGAGGAGCTGCCGCCCCCGCCGGACCAGGCGTTCTACTACCGCTACTGGGAGAACGACGACGGCATCCACCACGCCCTGGCCCATTACGGCATCCGCACCGAGCGCTACAAGCTCATCTACTTCTACAACGACGGCCTCGGCCTGCCGGGGACTCGGGCCGCGGTGTTCGCCCCCGAGTGGGAGCTCTACGATCTCGAGCGCGATCCGGACGAGCTGCACAACCGGGTGCTCGACCCCGAGTACGCGCAGGTGCTCGCCGCGCTGAAGGAGCGGCTGGCCCGCGAGCAGGCCAAGGTGGGCGACGAGCCCTACGTCGTGACCCACGACGGCGCAGGCTTGCCCCTGCCCCGCAACCGGCCTCCGCAGCCGGTCCGGTAGGCAGCAGGGTCAGCGGCGGACGGCGTCCGTGCTCGGCTCCTGCTCCGCGGCCGGCCGCACGGGCCGGTCGGTCTCCTGCGCCGTCCGGGTCAGGTCCAGACCCTGCTCGGTGCGCCGCCACTGGCGCCGCATCGCAATCAGCAGGATCGCCGAGACCGTGATGACCCCGAACATGACCCCAGCCATCGCGGGGGCGGTACCGCCGAAGAGTCCACTCACCGGGGAGATCAGGGCTCCCATGGTGAAGCCCATCGCACCGTTGAGGGCCGCCGCGGACCCGGCGCGGTGGCCGTTGTGCTCGAGCACGATGGCCGGGACCGAGGGCAGCACGAAGCCGACCGTCCCCAGCGTCGGCACGAGCAGCAGCACGAGCGGCCAGAACCCCGAGCCGGAGGCGGTCACCAGCGCCACCACGAACAGGGCGAGGGCGAGCACCCACCCGACGGCGATCGCGACCGAGACGATCTTCTCCGGGCGGATGCGGCGCACCAGGGCGCCGTTGACCTGGGAACCGATGGTCACCGCGAGCGCCCCGGCGCCGAAGATGTAGCCGAACTCGCTGGCGCTGAGCCCGTAGCCCTCCTGGAAGACGAAAGTCGAGGAGGAGACGTAGGTGAACATCGCGCCCATGAAGAACGCCCCCATGAGCACCGCGCCGATGAATGACCAGTCGGTGAGCAGGGAACGATAGGAGCCGAGGGCCGCGCCGATACCGGCGCTGCGGCGGCGCTCGCGCGGGAGCGACTCCTTGAGGAACACGAAGGCGATGACGAACAGCATCGCGCCGAACCCGGCGAGCACGGCGAACATCGTGCGCCAGCTGCCGAACAGCAGGATCTGCGCGCCGATCGTCGGGGCGAGGATCGGGGCCACGCCGACCACCAGCATCAGCCGGGAGATGACGGTACCGATACCCATCCCGCCGAAGCGGTCGCGCACCACGGCGAGGGCGAGGACCATCCCGGCGGCGCCCGTGAACCCCTGCACCACCCGCAGCACGGTCAGCAGCTCGATGCTCTGAGCGCCGATGATCGCGAGCGAGGCGAGCACGTAGATGCCCAGGGAGATCAGCAGCGGGCGGCGCCGTCCGTAGGAGTCCGAGAGCGAGCCGATGACCAGCTGGCCCGCGGCGAGACCGGCGAGGGTCGCCGTCATCGTCAGCTGGACCCGTGCCTGCGTGGTCCCCAGCTCGGTGACGATCTCGGGGAAGGCGGCGAGGTACAGGTCGATCGTCAGCGGGCCGATCGCGGTGAGCGCGGCCAGCAACAGGACGAAGCCGACCCCGAGGCGTTCGCGGGCTGGGACAGGGGAGGTCATGAACGCGACAACAGCGGGCGATGACTCAGTGTTCCCGATCCGCGCAAGTTGGTCGGAGCGTCTCCGGGCGCCGCGGCACGAAGACCGAGCGGGCCGCGGCGCGAAACCGCCCACGCCGCATCGATCTTAGGCTTACCCCATGACTGTGACGAGCCTGTTGCTGCTCGCCGGCGGCTTCGTCCTGCTGGTCGCCGGCGGGGAGGCGCTCGTGCGTGGCGCCGGTTCGCTCGCACGCACGCTGGGGATGTCCCCGCTGCTGGTGGGGCTGACCGTGGTCTCCTTCGCCACCTCCACCCCCGAGCTCGCCGTGAGTGCCCAGGCCGCGCTCGGCGGCGCCCCCGGCCTGGCGGTCGGCAATGTGGTGGGCAGCAACATCGCCAACGTGCTGCTGATCCTCGGGGCCTCGGCGCTGGTGGCGCCGCTGGTGGTGCGCTCGCAGCTGGTGCGCGCCGACATCCCGGTGATGATCTCCCTGGCGGTCCTGGCGCTCCTGCTCGCCCTGGACGGCACCGTCACCCGCATCGACGGGCTGCTGCTGGTGGGTCTGCTCATGATCTACCTGGTCGCCCTGGTGACGATCTCGCGCCGGGCCGGCAGCGCCGTACCGGTGGCAGACGAGCCGGAGAAGGCCGGCCGATGGCCCGCGCTGCGCGCCACCCGGGCACGGTCGCTGGTCACCGACCTCGTGCTCGTCGCGGCCGGCGTGGCGATGCTCGTGGGCGGGGCGCAGCTGCTCGTGGGAGGCGCACGCGAGATCGCCTCCGGCCTCGGCGTCAGCGACCTCGTCATCGGCCTGACGGTGGTGGCGATCGGCACGTCCCTGCCGGAGCTGGCCACCAGTGTGATCGCCGTGGTCCGCGGGGAGCGGGAGATGGCGGTGGGCAACATCGTCGGCAGCAACATCTTCAACATCGGCGCCGTCCTGGGCCTGACCGCGGTGCTGGCCCCCGAGGGTGTGCAGGTGGGCGGGGCGGCCCTGAACTTCGACCTGCCGGTGATGATCGCCGCGATGCTGGTGCTGCTGCCGATCGCGTTCACCCGGCAGTCGATCACCCGGTGGGAGGGCGGGCTGCTGGTCGCCCTCTATCTCGCCTACGTGACCTACCTCGTCCTCGCCTCGGCCGAGCACGACGCCCTCGGGCCGTTCAGCACGGCGATGCTGTGGTTCGTGCTCCCGATCACCGCGCTCTGGCTGATCGTGCTCGCCTCCTACGAGATCGGGCTGCTCCGGGGCCGGCGGGAACGCAGTCCGGGGTCCTAGCCGGCCGGGAGCCAAAGAGCTGGCGACCGTCAGCGACAATAGGAGGGCCCAGCCCCCGAGCGACCCACCGAACGAGTGAGCGAGACCGACCGCACCCCAGATCAGCGGGAGCGCCACCACGAGGCGCCCCGACGTCGTCGACCCCGCCGGGGGCGCGGCCGCTCGGACGGCCAGCAGCAGGGCGGGCCGAACCCGAAACGCCAGGGCTACCGGCCGCCGTCGCCGGAGCTGATCGCCACCCGGGAGGCCGCACGCCCGGCCATCTCCTACCCCGCCCAGCTGCCGGTGAGCGCTCGGGTGGAAGACATCGCGGAGGCCATCCGAGACCACCAGGTGGTCATCGTGGCCGGCGCCACCGGGTCGGGCAAGACCACGCAGATCCCGAAGATCTGCCTCGAGCTGGGCCGCGGCATCGAGGGCACCATCGGGCACACCCAGCCGCGCCGGATCGCCGCCCGCACCGTGGCCGAGCGGCTCAGCGAAGAACTCTCCGCCCAGCTCGGCGGGGTGGTCGGCTACCAGGTCCGCTTCACCGACCAGGTCTCCGAGCAGACCCTGATCAAGGTGATGACCGACGGCATCCTGCTCGCCGAGATCCAGCGCGACCCGCTGCTGCGCCGCTACGACACGATCATCGTGGACGAGGCGCACGAGCGCTCCCTCAACATCGACTTCCTGCTCGGCTACCTGCACCAGCTGCTCCCGCAGCGGCCCGACCTGAAGGTGATCGTCACCTCCGCCACCATCGACTCCGAGCGGTTCGCCGGGTACTTCGCCAAGGCCGTGACCGGCGAGGTCCCGGTGATCGAGGTCTCCGGGCGTACCTACCCGGTCGAGGTGCGCTACCGCCCGCTGGTGCCCGACCTGGAGGACCCCGACGGCGAGACCCCCGCGGCCGCCGAGCGCGAGGACGCGATCGACCAGTCCACCGGGATCTGCCAGGCGGCCGATGAGCTGATGACCCAGGGCCCGGGCGACATCCTGGTGTTCTGCTCCGGCGAGCGCGAGATCCGCGACGCCACCGACGCCCTGGCCTCCCACCTGGGCCCGCGCTACGTCAAGGCGGGTACGGCGAGGCAGTCGGCCCACGCGGCCAACGCCGTCGAGGTGGTGCCGATGTACGCCCGGCTCTCCGCCGCCGAGCAGCACCGGGTGTTCGAGGCCCACACCACCCGGCGGATCGTGATCGCCACCAACGTGGCCGAGACCTCCCTGACCGTGCCCGGGATCCGGTACGTCATCGACACAGGCACCGCCCGCATCTCCCGCTACTCCAACCGCACCAAGGTGCAGCGCCTGCCGATCGAACCGGTCAGCCAGGCCAGCGCCAACCAGCGCGCCGGGCGGTCCGGGCGGGTCGCGGACGGCATCTGCATCCGGCTGTACTCGGCCCGTGACTTCGAGGGCCGCCCCGAGTACACCGAGCCGGAGATCCTGCGCACCTCGCTGGCCTCGGTGATCCTGCAGATGGCCGCCGCCGGCCTGGGCGAGATCGCCTCCTTCGACTTCCTCGACGCCCCCGACCCACGCGCGATCCGCGACGGAACGCAGCTGCTGCACGAGCTCGGCGCGATCGATCCTTCCTCGAACCGCCTCACCGCCACCGGCCGCCAGCTCGCCCACCTGCCCATCGACCCACGGATGGGCCGGATGATCACCGAGGCCGCCCGCCTGGGCTGCCTGCGCGAGGTGATGGTGATCGTGGCCGGTATGTCCGTGCAGGACGTGCGCGAGCGCCCCGCCGAGGCGCAGCAGGCCGCCGACGAGAAGCACCGCCGCTTCGCCGACCCCACCTCGGACTTCCTCGCCATCCTGAACCTGTGGCGCTACCTGAGCGAGCAGCAGCGTGAGCTCTCCTCCTCGGCGTTCCGCCGCCAGTGCAAGGCCGAGTTCCTGCACTTCCTGCGCATCAGGGAGTGGCAGGACGTGCACTCCCAGCTGCGGCAGATGGTCAAGCAGCTGAATCTCCCGATGGGACACGAGCGGCACGACCCGAGCACCGACACCAAGGAGGAGGCTGAGAAGAAGTCCGACGCCATCCACCAGGCCCTTCTCGCCGGGCTGCTCTCCCACATCGGCGCCTGGGACGAGCGCCGCCGCGAGTACGCCGGCGCCCGCGGCACCCGGTTCGTGATATTCCCCGGCTCACACCTGGCCAAGAAGAACCCGGCCTGGGTGATGGCCGGTGAACTGGTGGAGACCTCCCGCCTGTTCGCCCGCACCGTGGCACGGATCAAGCCCGAGTGGGCCGAGCCGCTGGCCGAGCACCTGGTCAAGCGCGTGCACCACGAGCCCGTCTGGTCGGCCAAGCGCGGTGCGGCGATGGTCAAGGAGAAGGTGCTGCTGTACGGGGTGCCGATCGTGGCCGACCGGATGGTGCCGCTGGGCCGCATCGACGCCGAGGTGGCGCGGGAGATGTTCATCCGCCGCGCCCTGGTGGAGGGCGACTGGCGCTCGCGTCACGCCTTCGTGGCCGAGAACGCGCGGATCCTCGCCGAGGCGGAGTCGCTCGCCGCCCGCGAGCGCCGCCACGACCTGCTGCTCGACGACCAGGGGATCTACGACTTCTACGCGGCCCGCATCCCGCGCGATGTCACCACGGCGGCACACTTCGACTCCTGGTGGAAGAAGGCCCGCCACGAGACCCCTGACCTGCTCACCTTCACCACCGAGCTGCTGCTGCCCCAGGCCGACGAGCTCGACCCGGACGCCTTCCCCGACACCTGGCACCAGGGCGACCTCACGCTGCCGCTGACCTACCAGTTCGAGCCCGGCACCGAGACCGACGGCCTCACGGTGCACATCCCGATCGCGGTGCTCAACCAGGTCCGGCCCGCGGGCTTCGACTGGCTCGTGCCGGGGTTGGTCGAGGAGCTCACCGTGGCCACCATCCGGGCCCTGCCCAAACCGATCCGCCGTGAGCTCGTGCCGGCACCCGATGTGGCCAGGCAGATCGTCGCCCGCCTTCCCGCCTGGGACCAGGCCGCCCCCGACGGCGACCCCTCCTTCCTGCAGGCCTTCGCCGCCGCGGCTGCCGTGGTGCGCGAGGTGCAGGTGGCGCCCGGGGACGTGGACACCTCCCGGATCCCGGCCCATCTGCAGGTGACCTTCCAGGTGGAGTCCGAGCGGGGCGCGGTGCTGGGCACCGGCAGCGATCTGGCGGCCCTGCAACGGCGGCTGACCCGGGAGTCCTCCGACGCCGTCCGCTCCGCCGTACGGGGTGCGCTGCGGGAGGCCGGCGCGGCGGCGCCGAAGGATCGCCGCCCCAGCCGCGTTCCGGGTGGCGGAACGGGCCCGGGCGGCGCCGCTGACGTGGGTCCGGGCGTGGGCTCGGCCGGCCTCACACCCGGCCTGGCCGAGGAGCCGGGCCTGACCGACTGGCCCTCGGTCGAGACCGTTCCCGCCTCGGTCACCTCCACCGGTCCCGGCGGGCTGGAGGTACGCGGGTATCCGGCGCTGGTGGACGAGGCGACGCTCGCAGCCGACGGCCCACAGCGTCTGCGCGCCATATCCGGCACGGGATTGCCCAGGACCGTCAGTTCCGTCCGCCTCACCGTGCTGACCGATGCCGGCGAGCAGGCGCTGATGCACCGGGAGGGCATCCGGGCCCTGCTGCTGCAGCGGCTGGCGCTGCCCACCGGCCGGGTGACCTCCCGGTGGGACGCGAAGCGCTCCCTGGCACTGGCGGCCAGCCCGTACTCGAGCACCGACGCCCTGGTGAGCGATCTGCAGCGGGCGGCGATCACCTCGCTGACGGCCTCGACCGACCTCGCCGCGGTCCGCACCCGGGACGCCTTCACCGCCCTCGCCGACCGGCTGCGAGGCGCGCTCGAGGACGAGACGCACCGGCTCGCCGGATTCGTGGCTGAGGCCCTGACCATCTCCCGCGAGCTGGACGGTCAGATCAAGGCGAGCACGTCGATGGCGCTGCTGGACGTGCTCACCGATGTGCGCGACCAGCAGGCCGCCCTGGTCCGCGAGGGATTCGTCTCCACCACCCCGCCCGAGCGGCTCGTGGACCTGCCGCGGTACCTGCGGGCCGCCGTCGTGCGCCTGCAGAAGGCGGCGGACAACCCTGGACGCGACGCCACCCTGGCCTGGCAGCTCGGTGAGCTGCAGGAGGCGTGGTGGGCAGCCACGCGCAGCGCCGAGCACGACCTGCCGCGGCTGATCCGGCTGGAGCAGGTGCGCTGGCTGCTGGAGGAACTGCGCGTGAGCTTCTTCGCCCAGCAGCTCGGCACCTCCGAGCCGGTCTCGCCCAAGCGCGTGCGCAAGGCGCTCGCCGAGGTGTGAGGGGGCCGGCAGGGCCGATGTCACCGCTCGGTTCTATGGTGTGGGCGATCGACATCGGAGAGGGAGAATCATGGAGCTCGAGGCGGCGTGGACTCTGGGGCGCGGGCTGCTCGATCAGCACGGACTGACCGACTGGCGGTTGGCGTTCGACTCCGCCCGCCGGCGCGCCGGGCTGTGCCGCTACGACCGGCGCACCATCAGCCTCAGCCGCCATCTGGTGCCGCTGCACGACGAGGCCGCGGTGCGCGAGACGGTGCTGCATGAGATCGCCCACGCGCTGGCGGGACCACGCAGCGGACACGGTCAGAAGTGGCGCGAGATCGCCGTCCGGATCGGGGCGAGCGGGCAGCGGTGCCTACCCCCGGATGCCCCCGCGCCCCCGGCCCCCTGGGAGGGCCGGTGCCGGGCGGGGCACGTCCATCAGCGTTTCCGCCGCCCCGCCCGGCCGATGGCCTGCGCCCGCTGCGCCCGCCGGTTCTCCCCCGAGCACCTGATCACCTGGCGCCATCACGGGCGCGAGGTCGACCTCGGCCCGCGGTACGTCGCCGAGCTGCGGCGCATCCTGGCGAGCCACTGAGTCCCAGCACGGTCCCCGCAGGCCCCCGGCTCTCTGCAGCCGGGGGCCAGTGACGCCGGGTCCTCCCAGCGCCGGAGAACGATCAGGCCGGGCCGGCGCCGCGCAGGCGGCGCACCACCAGCCCGAGTCCGATCGCCAGCGCGGCCGCCGACAGCACGAGCCAGACCGCCGGGGACAGACCCGTCGCGGGCATCTCGCCGTCCTGCCCGGCAGCCGGCTCGCCGGCCGGATCGTCGGCCGCAGCACCATCGGCATCATCAGCACCGACGGTTCCCTCCGCATCCGAGCTCGCGGAGCCGGCGCTGTCCGCGCCGGTCGCCTCGCCCTCACCGGGTGAGGGGTCAGCAGCGCCGTCGGCTCCGGAATCGACACCGGGATCGCCGCCCGCGTCCGCGTCACCCGACGCCTCGCCCGAATCGCCCGCGGCGATCGAGAACGAGACCGTCGCGGCCTCACCGTCACGCGTGCCGAGGCTGGGCACCACCGTCAGCTCGTGGCTGCCGGAGGCGGTGATCGGCGCGTCGAGAGCGAGGCTCCACGTACCGTCCTGTGCCACGGTCGTCTCGACGTCGTCCACGGCGACGCCGTCGGCCACCCGCACCACCGACCCCGGGCGCCCGGTGCCGAGCAGATCGGTGACCTGCGTCCCCGCCGCGAGCTCACCGGAGGGAGCCTGCGTCACGGCGAAGTCGCTGTCGATGTCGATGCGGTTGTACAGGAACTCACTCGTCTCGATCGGGTGATCCACGATGCGGGTCTCGCCGACGCACCCGTTCCAGCCGTTCGAGGCCTCGTCGTAGTTGAACACGGTGCCGATGACCCACGGGTAGCCAGGGGCGAAGGTCATACCGTCCAGGTTGGTCGCGTTGCGAAGCACCGGCACCCCGTCGACGTACATCGTGGTGCGGCTGGTCTGCGGATCGTTCACCGCCGCGACGTGATACCAGTTGCCCGTCATGATCTCCCCGGACCACAGTGACCCGGTGTTCGCCCACGGTGTGCCATTCGTGGTGGCCCACTGGAACTCCCGCAGATTCGAGACCGAGAAGAACGCCGGCCCCATGTCGTAGTCGTACTGCTCCCAGGCCACGGGCAACGCCGAACGACGGCCGGTGCGGGAGAACCATCCACCCCACTGGTTGTCCTCGACCGTCCACTTCTCGGAGAGGTAGACGTAGGACTCGATCGTGTACCCGTCCTCGAAGGCGGCGTGCGTCACGGGCACGTCGTACTCGGTGGTCAGATAGTTGAGGTTCCCGGTCCTACGGGAGGCATCGGCGAAGCACACCGCGGCGGAGTCGGCGGACAGGCGCGGCGCGTTCGCCTGCGTGACCGTGACGTCCTCGACCCGCGCCGGAGCGTTGATCTGATCGACGGGCAGCCGGTACATCGGGTTCCGGCCGGTCTCGTCGGTGATCTGCGCGTCCTCGGGGAGGACGCCCTCCGGCTGGTCGCCGAAGCGCCAGTGGGCGAGCGTGCCCGGCACCTCGATGTAGTCCGACCGCGCCCCGGCCGGGACGAGCAGCTCGGCGCCGCCGTCACCGTCCCAGCCCTCGCTGACGATCGCCTTCGCCCGCTCGGACAGGTCGCCGTAGGCGCCCTCGCCCGGGCCGAAGCCCTCCGCGAAGGAGAACCGCTCCGAGAAGTCGATCTCCAGGGAGAAGTCCGCTTCCGGCGTGCTCACGACCGGGGTATCCGACGGCGTCACCGTCTCCTCGTCCTTCAACGTCACCCACGGTGAGATGGTGGCGAAGTCGATGCGGTCACCGGACAGGTCGAACTCCATCACGGCCATGATCCCGTTGCCGCCGTCGGCGGCCATCTGGGAGTCCAGCAGGATCTGGTGCACGTCGTTGCCGGAGTCGTTGGCCAGCACGCGGCGGGTCTGCCCGTGGAAGTGCCCGTTCAGGGTGAGGAAGATCTGATCGTTGGAGCGGATCAGCTCCTCCCACATCTCCTGCCCGAACCAGAAGTCGGTCGCCTCACCGGTCGCCTTGTCGATGTCGATGATGGCGTGCGAGGTCAGGATCGTCGGGAGCGTCGGGTGCGCATCGAGCACCGCCTGCGCCCACGCCCAAGTCCCCGGTTCGGCGTTCCAGCCGATCGCCAGCACGAGGAACTCCTGCCCTTCCGCCTCGAAGACGTGGGCGTTCGAGTAGCCGTTCTGATGGCTGGAGACGAGGGTGTCGCCGGAGAGCCTGCTCGCCGGGAAGTTCGCGAGGTAGTTCGAGGCATTGGCTTCCGAGCTCCGGGTGCCCCAGTCGGCGACGTCGTGGTTACCCGGCAGGACCGAGTAGCCCATTCCCGCCTCGTCCAGGACGGCCATCGCACGGTCGCCGGCCTCCCACTCACCGGAGACCCACTCCTGGTCCACCACGTCACCGAGGTGCGTGGTGAACTGGATGTTGAGCTCCTCGGCGTTGTCGACGAGCCAGTTGGTCTGCACCTCGAACGGGTCCGTGCCGTAGCGCGGCACGAACTGGTCGGCCGAGTACCGCGTGTAGAACTGGGTGTCCGGCAGGACCGCGACGGTGAACCGCGAGCCCGGGTCCTCCGCTGCCTGTGCCTGCTGCGCCGTGACGGGAGCCGCCAGGGCGGCCGCCGTGGCGGCAGCTCCCAGCAGAGCCACCCAGCGCTTGGTCGTGGTGTTCATGACTCTCTCCTTGCTCACAGGCCCGGTCCCCAGACCTCGAACTCCGCCAACTGCATCCAGGAGGCGTCCGACTTGTGCTCGAATACGGCGCGAAAGCCCGTCGCGGTGACGGCGTCGAAGTCCGTCTCCAGCTGCAGGCGTCCGCCGTCATTGGTCAACGTGCCCACGGAGACGTCCTCCCAGCCGCCGCGCATGTTGCGCCATTGGAAGGTCACTGCCCCGATGTTGTCCGCGCCCGAGAACTCGTAGAGAGCGGCGCCGTCGACCTGGGTGGGCCGTTCGAAGTAGTAGGCGACCCAGTTCGGGTTCACCCGGTTGCTCGCACCGCCGGAGCGCCAGTCGCCGAAAGCCTCGGCCTCCCGGTTGCCGTCGGTGAGGCCGCTGAGATCCTCCTCGCCCGCGAAGCGCCAGGAGCGCACCCCACCGGCACGCAGGACATTCACCTCGGACGGCGGAGTGAGGGTGACACGCAGCGAGGCCGCGAAGCCGAGGTCGGCCACGGCCGGCACGGTGAACTCACCGACGCCGGTGAGTGCCTCGGGGTCGATCGCGTCCCAGTCCCAGCGCACGGGCGCCTCGACCGTCATGTCGGATCCGCTGACGGACCGTTCGACGGTGCGAGGGGCCAGCGACCGCAGCGCGTCCAGGCGCACCCCGGCGAAGCTCGTCAGCTCGCTCTCGAGCGCGTCACCGACGGTGCCCACGGTGAACCGTGCCTCGACACGGACCGTGTCGCCGAAGAGGCCGTCGCCATAGCCCGAGAACTCCACGACGCCCTCGGTCTCCCAGACCTCGTCCTCGGGCATCTCCCAGCGGATGTCCGACACCTCGGCCGTGGGACCCCACCCGTATGCCGCGGTGACGGCGCTGGGCAGGTCGGGGACAGATCCGGGAATGACGAGCCCACCGATCCCGTCGGTGGTGGCCTGCACCGGATGGATATACCAGGACTCGTTGCCGCCGAAGTCGCCGGCGTCCCAGGTACCGACCTGGGCGCCGTCCGCGGTGTTCCAGTCGTAGAGGTTCAGCGCGGCGTCGTTGCCGTTCAGTGGCCGGCTGTTGATCAGCATCGAGCGGTCACCACGCGTGGTGATCGACCAGGTCGCCAGGTCCTCGGCCGCCGCAGCCGCCGGGGTGAGGTCCAGCAGCTCGAGCGCACGGGACCCCTCGGCACGGGCGAGCACGTCCCCCGCTGCGCTCGTGAGAACGACGGTGTCCGGGGCACCCGCGACGGAGTACATCACGACGGCCTGCGCGGTCAGGGCCTCCGGCTCGGTGGCGATCGTGCGGGTGAACAGCGGGAGGCCCTGCGCCCCGATCACGGCCGTCTTCCCGGCCGCGTGGGCGCTCTCGATGAGGACCGGCCGGGGTTCTCCGACGGCTGCGCCGTCGGCGGCGGTGTCGGCCGATGCCGACTCGCCACCGATCCCGGCGCCGAGTCCCGCCGCGACGAGGGCGAGGCCGGCGAGGCCCGCTCCCCACGCGCGAAGGGAACCAGTGGGCAACTTCATCTCACTCCTCGATGTGGCATCTTTCGGGGGACAGCAGACAAGACCGGACAGGGCGAGCGCTGCCGGGTCAGGGGAGATACCGCGATACCGGCACGACGGCGCCGATCACGACCGAGTGCACGCTAGGGACGCCGGGTGAACGCGACCTCGCCGGCCGGTGACCACACGTGCACCGGAAGCTGAACGGCCGGTGCTCCCGCCCTCAACCCGGCTAGTGGCGCCATCCCCTCGAGAGGCGGCTGCCGCTGGGCTGACTAGCCTGGGAGGAGACGAGCGGTAGGGGGTGAGCATGGACGACACCGATGATGCCGAGACCACGCCGCAGGCGGCGCTGGACGCCGCATTCGCGGCCACACCACGCGAGTGGTTCCTGCCCCCGGAGGCGCAGCGCGAGGCGGGTGAGGACCGTCCCGTGCACCTGCGCGAGGGCCAGACCTGCTCCCAGCCGACGACGGTGCACCAGATGCTCTCCCTGCTGGCGGTCCCGCGCGGTGCGCGCGTGCTCGACGTCGGCAGCGGCAGCGGCTGGACCACCGCGCTGCTCGCGCAGCTGGTGGGCGAGGGCGGCCGTGTCGACGGCGTGGAGGTCCGCCCGGCGCTGGTGGCCCAGGGCCAGGCGAACCTCGAGCGTGCGCACCTGCCCTGGGCACGCATCCACCAGGCGCCACCGGCCACGCTCGGTCTCCCGGACGGCGCTCCGTACGACCGGATCCTGGTCTCCGCCAGCGCCGGCCGGCTCCCGGCGTCACTGATCGACCAGCTCGCCGATGACGGCAGGATGGTCGTGCCCATCGGGACCACGATGACGATCATCGAGCGCACCGGCGGACACATCCGCACCCGCCATGCCGGGCAGTACCGGTTCGTCCCGCTGCTGGACCCCGAGGCCTCGCTGGGCGAGTGATGACTCCTCCTTGCGATGGAGCACCGATGGGCACCTCTCCCCCGCGCCGCCGATGGCAGCGGGCCCCGCACCGCCGTACGGTGGCAGGAGTCGAACGAGGAGGATGACCCAGATGTCGTATCCGCAGAGTCCGAACCAGCCGCAGGACCCGCACCAGCCGTACGGCACCGATCAGCCGTACGCACCGAACCAGCCACAGTCCGACCAGACCCCGCCGACGGCGCCGCCGTACATGGGCCCGCACGTGCCCGGCCCCGAGCGCACGCAGCCGCCGATCGCGCCGACCGCGGGTGACCCCTACGGCGGGTCCTCCTCCTACGGCGGCCCCGGCGCCTCCGGCGCCCGCCCGGGTGGTGTGACGGCAGCCTCGATCATGACCTGGGTCGGGAGCGCGCTGATGCTCGTGCTCGGGTTCCTGCTGCTGGCTGCCTCGGGTATGGAGAGCGAGCTGGCCGACGCCGGCGTCCCCTCGGAGGTCATGGACATCCTGCCGGTGTTCGGTGGGTTCATGATGGTCGTCGCCATCATTGCGATCGTGCTCGGCGTGCTCGCCTTCCGGCGCAGCAAGGTCGGGCTCTACGGTCTGCTGGTGCTGGGCGCCCTCTACCTGATCCTCAACATCATCGGCATCGCCTCCGGTGCCGGCGGCGCCGGAGTGGTGGGCATCGTCTGGGTCGTCGTGGCGTGCGCCCTGCTGTTCCGCGCCAAGTCCTGGTACGACAGGGACCGCACCGCCGTCTGAGCTCCACCCTCGCCTCAGGGGACGCAGGCACCGGGCCTGTCACAGCCAGTCGTGCTCGCGCGCATAGCGCGCCGCCGCGTGACGGGTCCGGGTCTGCGTCTTCTGCATGGCGCTGGAGAGGTAGTTGCGCACCGTGCCCTGGGCCAGGTGCAGACGCCCGGCGATCTCGGCCACCGCATAGCCCTGACCGGTCTCGCGCAGCACGTCGAGCTCGCGCTCGCTCAGGGGGCAGTCGTCGAGCAGCGCCGCGGCTGAGACGTCGGCGTCCACCCACCGTCGGCCGGCATGCACCGCGGCGACCACCTCGGCAATCTGGCCCGGCTCGGCCGACTTGCTGGCGAACCCCTGCACTCCTAGGCGCAGCGCGCTGCGCAGCACTCCCGGCCGGGCGTGCCGTGTCAGCATCAGCACCACCTGCTCGGGCAGGTCGCGGCGGATCCGGGCCACAGCACCGAGCCCGTCCACCCCGGGCATCTCCAGGTCGATCACCAGCACGTCGGGGCGATGCTGCAGCGTCGCGGCCACCGCGCCCGCCCCGTCGACGGCCTCGGCCACCACCTCGATATCACCCTCGAGCGGCAGCAGGGTGGCCAGCGCCCGACGCAGCAGCGCCTCGTCGTCGGCGAGGACCACGCGGATCACGCGGACCCACCCCTGGCGACCCCGGCGAAGGATGCCACGACGCGGAAGTGGTCACCGCTGCGGTCGACCTCGAGCCGGCCGCCCTGCTCGGCGACCCGGCCGGCCAAGGTGGCCAGGCCGCGCAGCTCGAGCTCGCCGTCGCCGGATGGGGATCCTTCATCCGCGACCACCGCGCCGTCGTTGACGATGCTGATCGCCCGCGCCGAGAGGTCGATGCGCACCGAGCGGGCCCGGCTGTGGCGCAGGATGTTCGTCGTGGCTTCGCGCAGCACCTGCGCGAGCAGCTCGGTCGAGGAGGTGTCGACCTCGCCGCGGCGCTCGACGCGGACGGCGATCCCCGTCGCCTCGAAGAGATGCCGGGCGTTCTCCAGCTCGGCGACGAGGTTGAGCCGGCGCCGGCCGTAGGCCAGATCGCGGGTGTCCTCGATCGTCGTGGCGACCAGCGCCCGTACCTCCGCGAGCTCGGCCAGGGCGGCATCGCGACCGTCGTCGGTGGCCAGCAGCCGCTCGGCCAGGGCAATCTTCAGCTTCACCACGTGCAGGGTATGACCCTGGATGTCGTGCAGCTCGCTGGCGAACCGCACACGCTCGCGCACCACGGCGAGCTCGGCCTCCCGCTCGCGGGCCTCCTCCAGATCGGCGACCACGTCGTAGAAGCCCTGGTTGGGCACCATCAGCCCGATCAGGATGGCGGCGAGCCCGACCGGCAGGATGACGTAGCCGATGACGGCGCCGGGGCTGGTCCCGCCGGAGAGAAGCAGGCCGAGCACCCCCACCACCGCGACGTAGCCGGTCAGGATCGCCCCCGCGAGGAGACGACGTGCTCGTAGCCGGGAGATCACCAGCGGACCGGTCACGACCACCGGGTAGAAGGAGCCCACCACGTCCGCACCGATGAGCAGGGCGCCGTAGGCCCACACCGCCGCCGTGATCGTCAGGCACAGGACGGCCAGCCGGCCCACCTCGCCCGCGGTCCAGCGCTCGAACACCACCAGGACCGCCAGGACCCCCAGGCCGAGCACCACGCCGTCGATCCAGGTCTGCGCCTCCCGCACGGCGAGCAGGGACCCCACCGCCACGAGCATCGGGGCCGTGGTCGCGAGGTTCAGGGCCCGGAACCGGCGCCGGGACCGTCGCGCGGTCTCCGGGCTCGGCCTGGCCGGGTCGGTGACGGCGTCCGCGGGCGCCGGCAGGGCCGGTGGACTCATCGCACGCTCTCGTCGGGGGCGGGGGTCGATCCAGTATCGACCAAGCCGGAGCCCCGCGACAGTGACGCTGTGTCATACCGGCTCCGGTACGACGTCATCGGAACTGGTGACAGCCCGCACTGCCGAAGACGACAGCGGGGGGGTCATATGGAGCCATGACTTCGACACCAGCGATCGACGTGCACGATCTCAACGTCCGGTACGGCGATTTCCACGCCGTGAAGAACCTGACCTTCCAGGTGGAGCGGGGCGAACTCTATGCCCTGCTCGGCACCAACGGCGCCGGCAAGACCTCCACGCTGGAGGTGATGGAGGGCCATCGCACCGCCTCCTCGGGCACCATCACGGTGCTCGGCGAGAACCCCGGGGACCGCCATGCCCTGCGCCCGCGCACCGGCATCATGCTGCAGGAGAGCGGCTTCGCCCCGGACCTGACGGTGACCGAGACGGTGGCCCTGCTCGGCCGGCTCTCCGGGCGCGAGGACCGGGTCGAGCGGGTGCTCGAGGTGGTCGATCTGCGCCATAAGGCGAGCACCCGGGTCTCCCAGCTCTCCGGCGGGGAGAAGCGTCGTCTGGACTTCGCCACCGCGCTCTACGGCTCGCCGGAACTGATCTTCCTCGACGAGCCCACCACCGGGCTCGACATCGCCTCGCGTGACGCGTTGTGGTCGGTGGTCGACGATCTGCGCCGGACCGGTTCCACCGTCATCCTGACCACGCACTACCTCGAGGAGGCGCAGCAGCGCGCCGACCGGATCGGCCTGATGCACCAGGGCACGTTCCGGCACGAGGGGACCGTCGCCGAGCTGACCCGCTCGCTGCCGGCGGTGATCGCGTTCTCGCTGCCCACCGAGGCCCCCTCCCCACCCGCGCAGGCCGCCCGCATCGGTGAGGCCAGCTTCCAGATCGAGTCCCACGAGCTGCAGCGCGACCTCACCGCCCTCATGGACTGGGCACGCACTCACGACGTGGCCCTCGAGGGCCTGTCCGCCGCCCCGACCCGCCTCGACGACGTGTTCCGCGCCATCGAGCCCACCGCGTGATGACCGAAAGGCCCCTCTCGATGTTGCTGTCCATCGCCCGTAGTGAACTCACCCAGATCCTGCGCAACCGCGCCGTGCTCATCACCAGCCTGATCATGCCCGTGGCCGCCAGCATCTTCTTCGTCAGGTTCAGCGATCAGTTCGCCGCCATCGGAAGCTTCGGCTACGTCGCCGCGATCATCATGTTCACCATCGCGGCGTTCAGCCTGTACTCCACCGCGGTGACCACCCTGGCCGCGCGGCGCCAGACCCTCTTCCTCAAGCGGCTGCGCTCGACCTCCGCCGGCGATGCCGCGATCCTCATCGGCCTGATGTTGCCGGTCACGGTCATCGCCGTGATCCAGGTGGTGGCCATCCTGACGATCTTCGCCGTGGTCGGTCAGACCCCCGGGCAGGCCCCGCTCGTGGTGGTGGCCGTCGCCGGGGCCTTCCTGATGATGC
Organism: Ruania suaedae; assembly: GCF_021049265.1. NCBI lineage: Bacteria > Bacillati > Actinomycetota > Actinomycetes > Micrococcales > Ruaniaceae > Ruania > Ruania suaedae. The sequence continues at coordinate 244,701 of NZ_CP088018.1, read as the reverse complement.
TCGCCCTCGCCCTGGCCACGGCGGGCCTGACCAACTCACCCGAGCACGCCCAGGTCACCGCACTGCCACTGAGCCTTGTGGTGGTCGCCGTCGCCAGCTGGGTCGGGATCACCGGCACCGAGAGCCTGGGCCTGCTCAAGCGCCTGCTCCCCGGTGGTGCCGCCACCGAACTGGCGGTCACGGCCTGGAACGGCACCGCGACCTTCCCCGAGACGCTTCCGCTCCTCGGCCCGATGATCGGGTGGACGGTCCTGTCCGTGATGCTGGCCCGCCGGCTGTTCGCCTGGGAGCCGCGGCGCTGACCGAGTGAGGTCAGGCCGGGCGCGTCACGCGGGCCAGCACCTCGAGCACATGCTCGTAGGTGCGGCCCGTGGCCCGGCTCATCCCCATCTCGCAGGTGCGGTTGCAGGAGGCGTAGGCCGCGAAGGCACCGCGCTGGTCCTCCATCCCGGCGATCTCCTCGGCCTCGGCCTCGGTGGCGCCCTCGGTCAGCTCCGGGTGCAGCATCCCCCGGTCGCCGGCGAACCCACAGCACCCCCACGACGGCGGAACGGTCACCTCCCGCGCCACCGCACCACCCACGGCGGCCAGGTCCGATCCGGTGCCGAGGTGCTCGGTCGAGCAGGTCGGGTGCAGCACCAGGGAGTCGAGGCGGGCGTCGTCGGGCACGCTCAGCAACGGCAGCACGTCCCGGCGGACGTAGGTGACGGCGTCCAGCACCTCGATCTCACCCCAGAGCGTGGCCCGCACCGGATCCAGGTGGGCGGCGAGGTCGGCGATCCCGTGCGTACAGGAGGCGGCATCGCAGACCAGCGGCACCCGGCCGCCGTCGGTGGCCGCGATCACCGCATCCGCCACCCGGGCCGCCATCGTGTTCTGCCCCTGCGTGAAGCCTTTCGACGCCCACGGCGTGCCGCAGCACAGGCCGTCGATGCCCTGCACGAGCTCGACCCGCAGCCCGGCGCGCTCGCACACCTCGAGCATCGCCGCCGAGGCGCCCACGTCCCCCGCGGCGGGCCCGAACAGGGCGCCGGTGCACGAGGGGAAGAAGAGGACGTCCGCCGTCGTGGCCCCGCTCGTCTCGGGCACGCCCAGGTCGCTGCGCCGGTGCCCAGGCCCCGGCAGGTCCTCCCCGACGGCGGGCACCAGCTCGTGCGGCAGCACGGTCCGCGCGGCGGAGGTGACGCCGGCGAGCAGGGGCGAGGGGACGGCGTCGGCGATCGTGAGGCCCACGCGCAGGGCGGAGCCGACCGGCGCCCACGCGCTGGCCACCGCGCTGCCCGCCCGCTGGGCGAGGGCGCCGTGGCGCTCGGCACGGAAGGACTTCATGACGGTACCGGTGTCGATGTCGACCGGGCAGGCGCCGGCGCACAGCGAGTCCGCGGCGCAGGTGTCGACGGCGTCGTAGCCGTAGGTCGACTCGATCGCACCCTGGGTGGCGTGGTCGCCGCGCGCCCGGGCCACCTCGGCCTCGCGCAGCAGCGCGATGCGGCGCCGCGGGGTGGTGGTGGTGTTGCGGGAGGGGCAGGCCGGTTCGCAGAACCCGCAGTCCACGCACCGGTCCACGGCGCCGTTGACGGTGGGCACCACCTTGAGGTTGCGCACGTGGGCGCGTGGGTCGTCGTCGAGGACCACCCCCGGGGCGAGGATCCCGCGCGGGTCGCACAGCCGCTTGATCTCGCCCATGACGGCGTAGAGCTCGTCCCCGTACTGGCGGCGCACGTAGGCCGACATGATCCGCCCCGTCCCGTGCTCGGCCTTGAGGGTGCCGTCCGCGCCGAGGACCAGGTCGACCATGTCCTCGGTGAACGCCTCGTAGCCGGCCAGCTCACCGGGATCGTCGAGGTTCGGGGTGATCATGAAGTGCAGGTTGGCGTCGCGCGCGTGGCCGAAGATGACGGCGTCGTCGTAGTCGTAGCGGCCGAACAGCTCGATCAGGCCCTGCACGGTTCCCGTCAGCGCCTCGGGCGGGACGGCGACGTCCTCGAGCAGGTTGACGGTCCCGGGCCGGCGTGCCCCGGCGACCGCCGCGTACAGGCCCTTGCGCACCACCCACAGCGCGGAGCGGTGGGCCGGATCGGCCGTCAGCGCGGCCGGGGTGGTGGGCCGGTGGGACTCGATCACCGGGCCGGCGGCGGCGACCTGCTGGGCGAGCTCGTCGGCGTCGGTGGTCTGGAACTCCACCAGCAGGCCGGCGTGGCGGGCCACCTGGATGTCGCGGATCACGGCCGGGGCGGCGGGCAGCGCCTGCGCCACCCGCAGCGCGGCGGCGTCCATCAGCTCCACGGCCTTCGCCCCGGCACCGAGCAGGTCGGCCACGGCGTCGGTGGCGCGATCGACCGAGTCCAGCACCATCAGGGCGGTGGCGTGCTCGGTGGCCACCGGGACGGTGCGCAGCACCACCGAGGCGACGTAGCCGAGGGTGCCCTCCGAGCCGACCATGAGGTGGCCGAGGATCTGGGCCGGGCTGTCGTGGTCGAGGAAGGCGTTGAGGGCGTACCCCATGGTGTTCTTCATCGAGAACTGGTGCTCGATCACCCGGCGCAGCGCGGGAGCGGTGCGGATCTGCTCGCGCAGCCGGAGCAGCCCTGCGTGCAGCTCGGGCTCGCGCTCGCGCAGGTGGGCATCGGCGCCGGCATCGGCGGTGTCGACCACGGTGCCGGCGGGCAGCACGAAGCGGATCGACTCCATGGTGTGGTAGGCCGTGGCCGCGATCCCGCTGGTCATCCCGGAGGAGTTGTTGGCGACCACGCCACCGATCGTGCAGGCGATCTCACTGGCCGGATCCGGGCCGAGCTTGCGCCCGTGCCGCACCAGCATCGCGTTGACCCGACGCAGCACCGCACCCGGACCGCAGCGCACGCGTTCGCCGCCGTCGAGCACCTCCACCGAGTCGAAGTGCCGCCGCACGTCGATGAGGATCCCGTCGGTGCCGGCCTGGCCGGACAGCGAGGTGCCGCCGGCGCGGAAGGCGACCGGCTGCCCGGCGCGGTGGGCGGAGGTCAGGACGGCGACGAGCTCGGGGAAGGTCTGCGGGGTGACGATGGCGCGGGGCCGCAGGAGGTAGTGCGAGGCGTCGTGCGCCATCCCGGCCAGGTCCGCCGGGGCCGTGCTCCAGGCGTCCGGCGCGACGGCGGCCCGTACCTGCTCGAGGGTGGCTGCGGCTGAGGACGGGTTCGCCATGCTGACCACCTTAGCTACGTCCGCCGGGCCTCCCTGTCTCCCGGCTGTGGTCACCACACCCGCACGCGCAGCGTGTGATCGCCGCTGAGCTCGGCGAGCGGGATCGGCTGGTCCGGGTCGGCACGGGTCTGCGTGTCCAGAACAACCTCCTCGACCCGGTTCCCACGGCCGGTCACCTCGACCGTCAGACGGGCCCGCCCGATCTGCAGGTTGCGCACGGTGACGTCCTCGACGCCCTCGGGCAGCGTCGGTCGCAGCCGCAGCCCGTCCTCACTCATCCTGATGCCGAGCAGACCCTCGTGCACCATCCGCAGGAACGCGGTCGCGCTCCATGTCTGGTGCGGCTCCGAGGCCCACAGCCGGCCGGTCTGCCACCCTCCGTGCACCTGGCCGTCGGTGGCGGAGTAGAGCTCGAAGTACTCCCTTCCGGACCCCTCGACCAGGCGGCACAGGTCATGCCAGGACTCACTGAACGCGGCGATCTGCCCCCGACCGGCCGCGGCGACCGCCCACTGGCCCATCGCCATCGGCCAGAGAGCCACGTTGTGGCGGCCGGGCCGCTCGTCGCAGTACCGCGGGAAGTGCGGCCAGACCAGAGCGATCCCGTGCGCCGAGCGGTGCAGGCCCGCCACGACGCTGCGCACCCGGTCGTCGTCGATGCCGCCGTGCTCCAGCGCCAGGGCCAGGCCGAGCAGTTCCTGATGGTGCTCGAGCCGGCCATCGGTGTGCCGCAGATAGGCGTACCCCTGGCCGGTCCACAGGTGCTCCTCGATGGCTGCACGGATGGTGCCGGCGCGGGCGATCGCCTGCTCCGCCGGCTCTCCGATGCGGTCGGCGAGTGCGGCGAGCGCATCGAAGGCGGCGGCGTAGACGAGGTTCGTCGACAGGCACATCAGCGATCCTGCCCACGGATAGTCCAGGACGAAGGCGGTGCTCTCCTCGGCGCCGTCCGGCATCGGAAAGCCCGCGACGCCGTCCTGCATGACGGCCGGGCCGGTGTACAGGTTCCATCGCGGGTCGCGTCGTTCCTCCAACGCCTCCAGGGTGTTGCGGCCCACCTGGTGTGCCCACGCGGCGAAGTCGACATCACCGGTCAGCGCGACGTGGCGCCGTGCCGCCACCACCCAGATGGCCTGGTCCCACCACTGGTCGTCCTGGGCCACGATCGGGCCGGCGTCGCCGTCCTCGGTGACCGCACGCAGGGTCGATTCCGCGAGCCCGGGGGCGAGCAGCGACAACGCGCTCCACGAGTTGATCGCCGCGTCCCGTGTCCACGGCGTGGGGTAGCCACCACCGGCGCGCACGAACGGGCCGCGCTCGCCCCGCAGCGTGTTCACCACGAAGACGTTGAGGAGTGCGGCCTCGTACAGACTGTCGATGCCCGGGGCCGAGCTCGTCAGGGTGGGCAGGGCACGCCGAGCCGGCGAAGCCGGGCCCGCGGGTGCTCCGGTGGACATGGCGGTCTCGATCGCGGCGATCTCCGCCTCGGTCAGTGTCATGGTCAGCAGGTCCTACTCGTCGGCGATCAGGGGAAGACTGGCCTGCGGGCCGAGGGTGAGCTCCTGCCGTTGGCCGGTGGCGGTGTCGGTGAGCCGTGCGGTACCGCGCGGCGTGTCCACCTCGACCTGCAGGGTCCGCGAGCGCAACCGGACGCCGTCGAGCCCGCCGCGCACGCCCGGACCTGCGATCACCTCCGGAACACCACGGTCCATGCGGAACCCGTTGTTCAGCCACACCGAGTCGATGACCTGCGTCATACCGAAGATCGAGGGCCGGACGCCGCCCGGTCGCGGCCCCTGCGGCCCGCGGTCGTAGACCTCGGCGAACGAACCGCTGCGCACCACGTCCCGGAGGGCGAGATTCGACAGCGTCTGCGCCTGGTCCCATCGGCCGCTGAGCATCAGCCCGTCCACCGTGTACCCGAGGTTGGAGTGCTTGACCACATCGAACCCCCCGAGCTGATCCTGGGCGTCGAACTGGGTGTCGAACCGGGCGAGCAGGGCCGTCCGCTGCCAGTCCGCCAGGCCGTGGACCGCCAGCCCCATCGCGACCTGCAACCCGAGTCCCTCACAGCCTCCACGCGGGCCGCAACCAGGGTCTGCCGGGAACCAGTGCTGGACCGCCGCACGCTCGTCACCTCGGAAGAAGCGAGCGGCATAGTCGACGAGCAACGCCTCACGCAGCTCCTCGTAGATGGCGAGGTCGCCGTCCTCACCGAGTTCGGCGGCGATCTGACGGATGAACCCGAGATCGATCACCGCCGATGTGAGGAACTCCGCATCCTGTTCTCCGGCGTGGTCGTAGTCGCCGTAGACCCAGCGCGGATGCTGGGCCTGCCATCGAACCAGTCGTCGCAGCTGCGGGTAGCCGCCCGCGAGAGCCTCCCGGTCGCCGGTGAGTGAGAACAGGATCCACGCCGTCTGCGCCTTGCGGCTCGGCAGCCCTTCACCGGCGAGCGAACCGTCCTCGACCACGAGCGCCATCAGACCGTGGAACGAGGCCCAGGCGATGTCCGGATCCAGGTACGCGAGGAACTGGATCGCCAGGAAGGTCTCCCACGCAGCGGCCGTGCGAGCACCCGGAGCCCCGTAGTTCCACATCGACCCTTTACCCGTGGCCACGGTGGGATAGTGGTATCCGCTCTCCGGCTGCGGCGGCAGGACGTTCGCGTACAGCCCGAGGAAGGCGCGGTAGTAGGCCGCCCGCACGTCCGGCGCCGTCACCGCCTCGTGGTCGGCCAGACCGAGCAGCTCGAACGAGCGCGGGTGCGGGACCCGGGCGAGGACGTCGTCCCAGACGGCGTGCCAGTGCGTGGACCGCTCCTGCGCGCCGTGCTCGGCGGCCGCGGTGGCCGTCCGCTGCGCCGCCTCGGCGTCGGTCGGTGAGAAACCGCAGCCGAGACGGAAGGACCGGGTGCCCGGTGCGAGGGTGAGCGCCCACACCCCGGTCCGCGACAGCGGTTCGGGCGAGCCGGCGGCGCCGCTCTGCAGCGAGGCCTCGTCCGGGTGGTAGCGGATCTGCGCTCCGTCCGGAACGGTCACCGCCAGGTGGGCGTAGGGCGCCCGGATCCGCAGCACGCCGAGCGCCCGATCGAGCTCGACGTCACCGACGTACTCCCCGGCGACCACCAGGGCGCGCTCCTCACCCAGCGGCTCATCGATCGTCACCTCCCGCAGGACGCTGTGCTCGTCGACGAAGACGTCGTGACCGTGCAGGTCTCCCCCGCCCTGGTACTGCGCCGTGAAACCCAGGCCGCCCGGGGACCAGTCCGTGGTGAAGCGGTGCGCCCCCGCGAGCGTGTCGTCGCGGGCTGGGAGCAGGGCCATCTCCTCGACGCGGACCGAGGCCCCGGCACTGAGGAGTTCCAACGACAGCTCGAGTTCCTCGCCCGGCGGGTCGCCGAGGAGTGAGGCGAGGTCGTAGCGGTGCAGGCCGACCGTGGCGGCGCCGTCCTGCACGGTGATGGCCCGGCCCGCACGATCGCGCACCCGCAACGCCCACTGCCCGTGCACCGAGCCGATACTCACCCGCAGGACCGGGCGCGCGGGATCGAACCGGAGGCGTCGCCGGATCGATCCGGCGTGCGCGTCCTGGGCCGTGAGCGCAGCCTCGAGCGCGCCGCCCTCGGCGCGCAGCCCGATGTCGGGGCCTGCTCGCCACTGTCCGACGTCGAGGCTTTCGGGCGCCGGTGCCGGCGTGGCAGGCGCGACCGGTGGCGCCCACAGCGTCAGGAAGCGCGAGAGCACCAGCGCCTGATCGTGGGCGAAGTAGCCGAGTCCGAGCGGCAGCGACGGCGCACAGTTCTGCTCGACCTCGCTCGACTGGGCGAAGAAGTTCTGCGGATTGAGCACGATGCGGCTGCTGGGCAGGCTCAGCGAGCGTTGCTGCTCGGGCCCGCTCTGGCGCAGCGCAGTGGCAGCCGGGGGCCCGGCCGGTGTGGGGTCCATGGACGATCTCTCCTTGTTGCGGTCATGCCGAATCCGTCGCCCCTCGGGCGGGTAGCGCGCTCAGACGGTGAAGACCTCACCGAGAGCCAACGCGGCCGGTTTCGGTTCCCCGTCGTGGTCGAGCAGCGACAGGCTGACCGCGCAGGGGAAGGTGTCGTGGCCGAGCCAGACGAAGAATCCGGTGCACTCCGGGAACCGGTCCTTGCTGCGCCGTGCCGCGTAGGCGAGCATCTGCGCCTGGCGCTGCCGGCTCTGCTCGACCCATTGCGGCAGTTCGTCGAGCTGGTGCCCGCGCGCCAGCCAGGTGTCGAGGGGGGCCAGCCACCACCCCGAGGAGTGGGTCCACAGCTGCCGCAGCTCTGCTCCCGAGCTCGCCTCGAGCAGCCCGTGCCGGTCCAGCAGGTCCATCGAGGAGGCACCGACGACGCCCACCTCGGAGCGCATCAGCGCATCGTCGGCGTCCCAGTACTGCTGCCACTGATCGACGGTGCCGTCGAACTCCCACGGTCCGTGGACGTCGTGGTGGAGGCCGAGCCCGAACTCGGCGGCGTCGGCCTCGAAGCGTGGTCCGGTCGGTGAGGTCGCGACGAACCTGCGGCTCGGGTCGCCGGCGGCGACCACCTGACGGAGGGCGGCGAGAGTGGGGTGATCACTGGTCAACGGCGTCCCCGGGACGGCGGGTTCGTCGACCTGGGTGAGCTCGTTGCCTCCGCCCCACAATGCCAGGCACGCGTGGTGGCCCAGCCGCTGCACGTAGCTGCCGGCGATCGCCACCAGCTCGGTGACGAACTCGGGGTCGCTCGGAGGTTCGTTGTCGAGACCGGAGGAGCACAGCGGGAACTCCTGCCAGACCAGCAGCCCCAGCTCGTCGCACAGGTCGTAGAAGACCGGACGCTCGAGTCCTGCTCCGCCCCAGACCCGGATCATCGCGAAGCCCAGGTCCCGGTAGTGCTGGAGCCGGAGCCGGTAGTCGGCCTCGGTGACGTCGGCGTAGTCGGGGCGGATCGGCACCCAGTTGACGCCGGCGAGGAACACCGGTTCGCCGTTCACCGAGCACAGCCAGGTGTCGGCCCCGGCCGGGGCACCCTCCGGCAGGGACCAGGAGACGTGCCGGAATCCGAGGCGCCGCACGACCTCTTCGAGGAGCGTCCCGTCCTGGCCGAGCAGGCGCACCCGGCACTCGTACAGCGGTTGCCCACCGCGGCCGGCCGGGTGCCAGTACTCGACCGGCACGTCGACCCGGATGTCGAGCCCAGGGGCCGGTCCCACCCCGACGGTCTCACCGTCGAGGAGAACCTCGACGGTGAGACCGGGGTCGTCTGGACTCCCGGGAGCGTCGGCACGGGCCGACAGTTCCAGGACCGCAGTGTCGCGTTCGAGGTCGACGTCGCCCCGGGCGCTGACGGACAGCCGGGGAGCGCCGGATGATCGTTGCTCCAACCGGACCCGGCCGGGGATCCCGGCCGAGACCATGCGGGGGGTCCAGTCCCAGCCGTAGCTGAAGCGCGGCTTGAACGCCCGGATCCGGGAGGTCCACCCGTTCTGCGCCAGACCGTCCGGTGCTGCGGTGAGGATGATCCGCAGCGTCCGCTCACCGGCTCGGTAGGCCTCGGTGAGGTCGAACTCGTGCGGGGTGAAGCTGCCGCGGAAGCGTCCGACCTCCCTGTCGCCGAGGAGGACCGCACCGGCGTAGTCGAGCTCGGCACAGGTCAGCCACAGCTGACCGGCGCCCTCGAGCCCGCCCTCGGGGAGCCGGCGGCGGATCTCCCAGTCGCGATGCTCGACCCACTCCGCGTCCCGCGACTGCAGTCCGACGGTCGGATCCGCGATCACGCCGGCACCGACCAGCGCACCACGCACCGAGCCCGGAACCTGCATCCTCACCGGAGCCACGTCGGGGTTGGTCACCTTGCCCGCAGCCGGCGTTCTCGCCAGCTCCCAGTCGTTGCGACGCCAGCCGAGGAGTGTCCAGTCCTCGCCGTCGAGCCAGATGGTGCTGTGCATCATGTCCTGTCGTGTGGGTGGGTGCGTAGGTCGGTGCCGCCGTGATCAGGAGCCGGCGAGGTACTCGCCCGCCTGCCGGCGGTACTCCTCGACGACCGTCTCGTAGCCGGCGTCCTCCATCGCGCTGCGTGCCTCGTCCAGCCCCGACTGGACGTCCTTGACGCCCGCATAGAGCGGAAGGACGTACTCGTCGAAGACGGCGCCCACCTGTGCCTGCTCCGAGGCCACCGTGGAGGAGTCGAAGTAGAAGCCCGCGAGGTGGTCGGCCGTGAAGTTCTCGAAGTCCCGGGTCCACTCCACCCACGCGCTGTCGCTCTCGACCGCACCGGCGAGCCCCCGCTCGAGCGGCGTGCGCCACGACATCGCGAAGGCGGGGAATGCGTAACCGCTGATCTGCTCGTAGGAGTGCTCGCCCGTCGCCTCCCAGTCCTCTCCTTCGATGCCGTAGGAGAGCAGGTCATGGTTCTCCTGGACGGAGAGCCAGTCCATCATCTCGAAGACCTGCTCCAGCGTCTCGGCGTAGGCCGGCACGACCATGTTGTTCGCGGCCTGGAAGGTGGCCGGGATGACGGCGTCCAGGCCGGCCGTGAACGGGAACACCTGCGCGATCGCAGCGCCCTCGACGTTGTCGGCGACGGGGCCGAAGGTGGGACTGGTCAGGCCGTCCGCGCCGGCGGTGGTGGAGGCGTAGCGTCCCTGGGCGAACAGGCTCCGGACGGCGCTCATGTCGAGTGTGAGCGCATCCTCGTTCAGGATTCCGTCGAGGTAGTACTGCCGCATCCGGTCGAGCGATTCGAGGATGTCCGGCTGGTCCCAGAACGGCACCGGCGTCAGATCGGAACCATCGAAGTGCGTGCCCAGGAGCTGGACGCACTTGGTCGGGTTGTCCCACGACTGGGCGTTGAACAAGGCGACGGGGTTCGGGACCACCGTGTTGTTGACATACCCGGCATCGAGGCCGAACGGGATGAGGTCCGGGTCCTTCTGCTTGACGTCGTAGAGGAACTTCTCGAGCGCCTCGTAGTCGGTGATCTCGCCGATGCCGTACTTGTCGGCCAGATCCTGACGGACCACGAACCCGGGCGGGCTGGTGAAGTTGGCGACCAGCGGAATCGTGTAGAGACTCCCTTGGTACTTCGCGTACTCCACCATGCGCTCATCGATCGTGGCGTTCAGGTTCTCGAACCGGCCGCTCTCCCAGAGTTCGGTCATGTCCGCGAGGGCGCCGTCGGACAGGAGCTGGGCCAGGTTCAACCACGTCGCCTCGAGGGCCGAGTCGAACGGCTCCTGGGTCGTGAACTTGAGCATCTCCTGCTCGGCGTAGTTCGTCCACGAGATGAACTCGGGGTCCAGCCGCAGGCCGGTGTCGGCCTCGAGCTTGGTGTTGACGGCCGCCAGCACCTCGGTCCACCGCTGGGGGACGTCGCCCGGCAGCAGCGACTTGAGCGTGGTGGCCGCCGATCCATTGCTGCTGCCGCCGCCGGACTGGCAGCCGCTCAGCGCAGCCAGCAGACCGGCACCGCCCAGTGCGAGCGAGCCCTGCAGCATTCGGCGACGGTTGACGGACGGGGTCGAGAAGTGTGCCACGGTGGTTCCAATCTCTGGGGGAGGACCATCAGCCCTTGGTCGCACCGAGCGTGAGCCCGGTGACGAAGAAGCGCTGGATGAAGGGGTAGGCGAGGATGATCGGACCGATGGTGACCACGGTCAGGGCCATCCTCAGTTGGTAGACGGGCGCGGAGACGCCCGAGGTCGGCTGCAGCGCCTGTGCTGCATTGAGGTTGCCGATCATGTTCTGCAGGAGCAGTTGAAGTGGTCGTAGATCTGGGTCATTGATGAACAGCAGTGGGAAGAACCATTCATTCCAATAGGCCACGGCGTAGAAGAGCGCGATCACCGCCACGATCGGAGTCGCGATCGGGAGCACGATCGAGAAGAACGCCCGGAGCTCGTTGGCGCCGTCGATCCGCGCGGACTCGAGCACGGCCTCGGGGATGTCGCGGAAGAAGGCCATGGCCACGAACACCAGGAACGGTGAGACCAGGAGGGGCAGGATCACCGCCCAGTAGGTGTTGCGCAGCTGCAGCACCTGAGTGACCAGGATGTACAGCGGGACGAGGCCACCGTTGAACAGCATGGGGATGTAGACCACCACCATTAACCACCGGGCCAGGCTCGTCCGGCGCGAGATCACCCATCCCATCCCGAGCGTGGCGATCACTGCGCCCGCCGTACCGACCACCGTAATGACCAGCGTGGCGAAGTAGGCGTTGACGAGGGTGTCGTTCCCGGAGAACAGGGCCTTGTAGGCCTCCAGCGAGAAGTCCGAGGGCCACAGGCTGAATCCGGTCTGGACCAGCGTGCGCTCCGCCGTCAGCGAGGAGGCCAGGATGATCCACAGCGGGATCACGCAGGCCAGGGCGTACACCGTGACGGCGACCGTACTGACCCCGACGAAGGGGTCCCCCCGCAGGAGGCGTCGCAGCCGTCCGGGACGGCGCGGCACCGGTGATGCAGGGGCGGCGGCAGCAGGCGTGGAGGCATTCCTGGTCGTGGTGGCAGTCATCTCACAACCCTCCGGACTTTCGGGCGATTCGACGGGCGATGAGGGCGGTGGTGGCGATGAGGACGAATCCGACGACGGATTGGAAGAGACCGACGGCTGCCGTCATCCCCAGGTCGCCGCTGGTGCGCAGCGCCCGGAACACGAAGGTGTCGATCACGTCCGTGGTCTCGAACAGCGTGCCGTTGTCGCCGATGATCGCGTAGATGGTGCCGAAGTCACCCATGAAGATCCGCCCGATCTGCAGGACGAGCAGGATGACCGTCACCGGCAGGATGAGGGGCATCGTGACGCGCAGCGCGATCTTCCAGCGCGAGGCTCCGTCGAGAACGGCTGCCTCATAGACATCGGTGGGTATCGCGGTCATGGCAGCGAGATAGATGATCGAGGTGTAGCCCGCCATCTGCCAGATCTTGACGACCGTCAGGATCCACGGCCAGGCACCGGGTTCGGTGTACCAGGAGACGGGGGAGATGCCGAAGCCGTCGAGCAGCCCGTTGACCATGCCGCCGCTGCCACCGAAACCGGACAGGAACGCCTGCAGCATCACGCTGATCACGATCGGGGAGATGAAGTACGGCAGGAAGACCACCGACTGCGCGGTCCGCTTGAGCAACCGCAGCCGCACCTCGTTGATCATGATCGCCAGCGCCATACCGGAGATGAGGGTCCCGGCGATGAAGAGCGCGTTCAGCATCAACGTATTGCGCACGACCCGGGCGGCGTTCCCGGACTCGAAGAAGAACCGGAAGTTCTCGAGGCCGTTCCACGGGCTACCGATGATCCCGTCGACGATGCTGAAGTCCTTGAAGGCGACGATGACGCCCACCATCGGTCCGTAACTGAAGACGGCGAAGAACGCCAGGGCCGGCACGGCCAGGATCAGGATGCTCTTGTCGCTGCGGACCGCCCGCGATCGGGGGCGACCCCGGGTCCGCCGCGGCTTTCGCGGCGAGGCTTCGATCAACACGGTGAGACGTACCGCCCATCCCTCTCGAAACAACGTTGTTTCGCGGTACGTTACCCGCTTCCCCACATCTTGACAACCACCTCGTCGTCAACGGCGGCGGAACGTTACCGAGCCGGTACCTCCGACCCGCGCCGATGCAGCGAGACGGGCAGCACGGTCGTGCGTTCAGCCGGCTCGTCGCCGTCGATCAGCGCGAGCAACGTCCGCGCCGCCATGGCGCCCATGTGCGCGATGTCATGGCTGACGACGGTCGTCCCCGGTGACGTCAGGTCGGCCGACTCGAAGTCGTCGAAGCCGATGAGCGGTACCCGGGTCCCGCGGGCCTGGAAAGCCCTCAACGCACCGATCGAGGCTCGGTTGTTCGCCGCGAACACGGCGTCGGCGCCACGATCGGCGAGCAGCCGCGCGACGGCCTGCTCGGCTTGCTCGTCGGTGTGCACGCCGTGATCGACGAGCTCGGGATCGGCATGCAGGCCGGCGGCCGTCAGCGCTGACTCATATCCCTGACGGCGCTCGGCCATCGTCGAGATCAGCTGGGAGTCACCGACGAAGGCCACGCGCCTGGCGCCCTGCTGCAGGAGCAGTTCGACCGCGCGCGAGGCCCCCGCGGCATTGTCGGCGAGGACGGCATATCCACCACCTTCAGGAGCCGGACGGTCGACGAGCACGCGCGGCGGCAGCGGGGGCGGTAGGTCGGCCCACGAACGGCCCCCGGTGTAGGGCGGCACGATGATCAGTCCGTCCACCCGCTGCTCGAGCATGCGCTCGACGAGCTCGTCGTTACGCGTGGCATCCTCGTCCGAGCTCGCCGTGGTCAGGATGTACCCGCGCTCGTGCACCTCCCGCTCGACCCCTCGCGCCAGCGTGGAGTAGTACGGGTTCCCCAGATCGCCGATGATCAAGCCGAGCATCCGGCTGGTCCAGCCCGGCCGGATGCTCGCGGCTGCGAGATTGCGCCGGTACCCGAGCGATTCGACGGCTTCGCGGATCCGCTCGGCCAGCTCGGGGTTGATGTTCGTCGCACCGTTGACGTACCGCGACACGGTCTTCAAGGAGACCGACGCCGCGTCGGCGACGTCGTTCATCGTGGGGCCACGATCCATGGGGCGACTCCTCCGGGCAGGTCCGGCAACACCCTATAGTCACAAGCCGCTCCGCCCGGCGATGCCCTCCCCTCCCGCTCAGGTGCTGGCGGCCGGCGTTGTCGGAGCGCTCCTCAGGGTGCGGGTGGGCGCAGCACGATCACGCGGCCGGTCCCGGCCAGCCATGGAGCACTCACGAACGCCGGCACCAGGGCCACCCGGCCCGCCGCCACCGAGGTCGGCGTGCCGCCGGTCCCGCTGACCTGCACCTCGCCCTCAAGACCCACGATGACGCTGTAGCCCGGAGCGAGCGGCGCCACTCCATCGAGCGAGATCACCTCGAGCCGGAAGTACCGCTCAGCCTCCCGCGGTAGAGGCGTACCTGCGCCGGCAGAGCGCACCAGCTCTGCGAGACGCCCTTGCTCCAGCGCCGTCAGATCCACCGCCGCCATGGCCCGATCGAAGCCGAGACCGAGGTGACCGTGCGCAGCGCCGTCGAGATCGAAGTCCCGCCACTCCAGCAGGATGGAGAGGTCCTCGGGCTCCTGCACCTCGACCAGGAGGATCCCCTCCCCGATGGCGTGCAGCATCCCGGGTGGCACGAACACGCAGTCCCCCGGCTGCACCTGCACCTCGTGCAGCAGGTCCAGCATGGCCTCGACGTCCTGGCGAACCACCAGGTCTGTCATCTGTTCGGCTGTCACGGCGGTCCGCAGGCCCAGGTGCACGGTGCCAGGAGTCAGGATGTACCAGGCCTCCGCCTTCCCATGGGCGGTGCCGACCTCTCGGCGGGCGAACTCGCCGTCGGGGTGGGCGTGCACCGGAAGGCGCTGGCCGGCGTCGAGCAGCTTGACCAGGAGCTTCGTGTCCTCGCCGAAGCGGGACACGTGGTCCGCGCCGAGCCAGCGTTCGGGCCGGGCGGCGATTGCCTCGCGCAGCAGCGTCCCGTCGGGCAGTGTGGTGAGACCGGCGGGCTCGTCGCCGCGCACCTCGACCGTCGAGGCGACCCAGTCCTCCGGAGTATTCGCGCACACGTGCCGCTGGCCGCGGAACCGCGCGATCTGCTCGCCGCCGCGGTAGAAGCGCGCCGGTGGCTGGTTGCGCTCGATCGGGATCGGTCCCAGGCCCGCCAGCTGCGGGCACAGCGTGGCCGTCGCATCGGCGTCGGGGCTCAGTCCGGAGACCACCGCCGCTGCGACCGTCGCCATCAGCTCCGCCGCCTCGGCAGGTGCCAGCTCGACGGAGAGCGCGTAGAGCAGCGCGGCGCTGACGGCGTCGCCGGCGCCGTTGGTGGTCACGACCCGGTCGATGGGGACCGCCCGCTGATGAAGCGAGGCGTCGGCCCAGAGGTCGGCCAGCGGCGCGAGGGCGGCACCTCCCGACAGCAGCCGGGCACGCTCACCCGCCCGCAACGTCAGCCCATCGTCACCGTCGGAGATCACGACCACACCAGCACCCCACTCCACCAGGCGCTTGGCGAACGAGGAGGCCAACTCCTCGCCGTCGGGCAGGACCGACTGCAGATCGGCCAGACTCGGCGAGAGCACGTCGCACTCGGCCGCCAGCGCCGGCAGCAGTCGTTGCCAGTCGGGTCCGCTCTCGAGGTCGGCAGCACTCACGACCGCCAGGTCCACCGAGGTGGTGACGCCCTGCCGACGGGCACTGCGGAGCAGGTCGAGGAGTGGCGCACCATCGCCGGCCAGCAGTCCAGGCAGCAGCGACGGGTACCCCAGATGCAGCAGATCGACGTCGGTGAGGTCGAGTGCTTCCGCCCCAAAAGCGGCGTTCGCACCGACATGGTGCCAGAATGCACGGTCCTGCCCGCCGGGCTCGAGCACGAGGCTGTAGGACGTGGTCCCGGGCACCTGGATGAGGTCGGCCTGCAGCAGCGGCCCGACCATCTGCCGTCGCAGAACGTCGGCCAGATCGTCATCTCCGACGACGGCGCAGGCCTGGACCGGGTGCCCGAGGCGCTGCAGCGTCCGGGCCGCGTTCGCGACACTTCCTCCGAGCGAGACGTCCATCGGCCCGACCTCGACCAGCGATCCGGGTGCTAGTCCGCCATGCGGCAACTGCCGGGGGAGGAGGTCGAGGCACACGTGCCCAGCGACGGCAACTCTGCGCATGCTGCGGTTCCTTCGTTCAGGTAGACAACGTTGTTTCGCAGGTCTACTCTGGCACACGGCTGGCCATATCGCACCTATCGACATCGTGGCGTTCAGCCGCGATCCCCCAACGATGGACAAGGACCGCACGTGACTGCCTACCGCCTCAACCGGCTGTTCCACCCGACCTCCGGCCGCGCGCTCGACGTAGCCGTGGACCATGGGTTCTTCGGTGAACCGTCCTTCCTGGCCGGTATCACCGACATGCCGGCGACCGTGAAGACCCTCGTGGAGGCCGCACCGGACGCCGTCCAGCTGACGATGGGGCAGGCTCCGCTGCTGCAGCGCATCCCGCAGCGGGACAAGCCCGCGCTCGTGATGCGCACCGACGTCGCGAACGTCTACGGCAACCCGTTGGACGCGCACCTCTTCAGCCATCATGTCCCGAACGCGATCGAGGTCGCCGTCCGGCTCGACGCCGTCGCGGTGTGCGTCAACCTGATGCAGCTGCCCGGACGGCCCGACATCCGCGAGGCCAACATCCGCTCCATCATGGCCCTGCGCGAGGAAGCCACCCGGCTCGGAATGCCGCTCATGATCGAGCCCCTGGTGATGCAGGACAACGCGAAGGCCGGCGGCTACATGGTCGACGGGGACATCGATCGCATCACCACTCTCGTGCGCCAGGCCGTCGAGCTCGGCGCGGACCTGATCAAGGCCGACCCTTCCGATGACATCACCGAGTACGGGCGCGTCATCGAGGTCGCCGGCGAGGTTCCGGTGCTCGTCCGCGGCGGAGGCCGCGTCGACGACCGCACGCTGCTGGAGCGGACTCATGCCGTCCTTCGTGCCGGCGCACGCGGCATCGTCTACGGCCGCAACATCATCCAGCACCGCACCCCCGCCGGGATCACCGCCGCGCTGATGGCCACGGTGCACGCCGACGCCGGCGTCGACGAGGCCCTGGCGATCATCGAGGAGCACGCGCGATGAGCGCCACCGACGTGCGGGTGGGGATCATCGGTGGCGGCCTGATGGGTCGCGAGCTCGCCGCGGCCCTCGGACGATGGCCGGCGCTGATCGATCACCCGGTGCGACCGCGACTGACGGCGGTGTGCGACATCCGACCCGAGGCCCTCGAGTGGTTCCGGCAGATCGACACGGTCACCCAGCTCACCACCGACTACCGCGAGATGCTCGCCTCGGAGGAGATCGACGTCGTGTACGTGGCCGTGCGCCACGACCTGCACGAGAGCATCTACGCCGACGTCATCTCGGCCGGGAAGGACCTCCTGGCCGAGAAGCCGTTCGGCATCGACGCTCCGGCCGCCGAGACCATCCTGCGCACCTGCGCCGAGCACCCCGAGGTGTTCGTGCGCTGCTCCAGCGAGATGCCCTACTTCCCTGGTGCGCAGCTCGCCTACCGGACGATCGCCTCTGGTGAGCTGGGCCGGATCGTCTCGGTGCGCAGCGCGTTCCTGCACTCGAGCGATCTGGACGTGAACAAGGCGATCAACTGGAAGCGCCAGGTCGCCACATGCGGTGCGGCCGGGGTGATGAACGATCTCGGGCTGCATGCCTGGCACGTGCCCCTCCGGCTCGGCTGGGCGCCGCGCACGGTCTACGCCGACCTGGAGAACATCGTCACCGAACGCCCCGGCCCCGACGGCGCTCCCGTCCCCTGTGACACCTGGGACAACGCCGTGCTGCACTGCCGCGTCGACTCCGGCGACTACTCCTTCCCGATGACCGTGGAGACCAAGCGGATCGACCCGGGCGAGAAGAACACCTGGCTCCTCGAGGTGGTCGGCATGGACGGTGGCGTGCGTTTCAGCACGAAGAACCCCAAGCGGGTCGAGCTGTTCGCGAGAGTTCCGCTCGCTGGTGGCACCAGCGAGCAGTCCTGGCAGCAGATCGACGCCGGGAGCCAGTCCGCCTGGCCGACAGTCACCGGCGGGATCTTCGAGTTCGGCTTCTCCGACGCGATCCTGCAGATGTGGGCGTGCTTCCTCGCCGAGCGTGCAGGCGCGCTCGGGCCGCGGTTCGCGACCGCCCACCCGAGCGAGGCGGCGACGACTCATCGGCTGGCGGCCGCCGCCCTGCAGTCCCATCAGGAGCAGCGGGGTGTCTCCCTGGTGGCTGAACCCGCCCTCGCCTGACGATCGAGAGGCCTTCGACGATGCATCCGACCGCACGCCCGCTCACCGTTCACCTGATCCCGCATTCGCACACCGATCTGGGCTACACCTCTCCTCGACCGGAGGTCGCACGTGCCCATGCGGACTTCCTGCGGGAGGTGGTGCGGGCGTGCCGGTCGTCGCCGACCTACCGCTGGCAGATGGAGAACTTCTGGCAGCTGGAACAGTTC
The DNA here is from genome assembly GCF_021049265.1 of Ruania suaedae. Taxonomy (NCBI): domain Bacteria; kingdom Bacillati; phylum Actinomycetota; class Actinomycetes; order Micrococcales; family Ruaniaceae; genus Ruania; species Ruania suaedae. The sequence continues at coordinate 226,479 of NZ_CP088018.1, read as the reverse complement.
CTGGGTACCGCCGGGTCCGAGGAGATCGACGAACTGGCCGCGCTGCTGCGCACCGGGCAGGTAGGCGGCTCGGCCAGCTACCTCAACCTGACCGAGATCATCGACGCCACCACCCTGGACACGGTCACCGCGCGCGCCACCGACTGGTTCGCCGCGCACGCGCGGCCGCTGCGCACCGCTCTGACGGCCGATATCAACGGGTACTCGTGGGGTTACGCCGATATCCTGGACCGGCACGGCGTCCGGCAGCTCTTCTCGAGCATCCACACCCATCACGGGCTCGCACCGGACGGCCGCGACCAGCGTGCGTTCTGGTGGGAGGGGCCGACCGGCGGCCGGGTGCTCGCCTGGGTGGCGCCGCACTACCAGCTCGGCAACGACCTCGGGTTCTGCCCCCGGGGCGCGATGAGCTACACGATCCGGGACGCCCACGACCGGGACGGCGCCTCCGCCTCGGCACAGATGCGCCAGGATCGCATGACCGACTACCTCGAGGAGCTCGCCGGCCGCGACTATCCGTACTCCGTCGTGCCGGCGCTCATCTCCGGTGCCGCCTCCGACAACGCTCCCCCGGACGTCGCGTTGACCGAGGCCGTCCGGGACTGGAACGCACAGCATCCGGACGGTGTGCAGGTCCGGCTCTCCACCGCCGACGAGTTCTTCGACGCGCTCCGGCGCGAGCCCGCCTTCGGCGACCTCCCCACCGAACGTGGCGACTGGACCGACTGGTGGGCGGATGGCGTCGCCTCCACGCCCCGCGAGCTGAGGATCGCCCGCGACGCACAGCGTCGTCTGGAACGCTCCGAGGCTCTGGCCGCCGTCACCGGCGCCGACATCTCGAGCGAGACCGCCGAGGCCCGCCAGCAGCTCGCGCTCTACGCCGAGCACACCTGGGGCCACTCCCACTCGGTGCTCATGCCGTGGTTGACGGACGTGGTCGCGCAGGACGTGGCGAAGACCTCCGTGGCGGCACAGGCACATGCGGCGGCGACGGCGGCACTGACCCGTGCTCGCGCGGCAGCGGACGAGACGTTCCTGCCGCCACGAGCACGACCGCTGCGCTACCGGGCCGTGAACACGTCCTCGTCCACCCTGCGAATGCTGCGGCTGCACATCGACGACTGGCTCTTCACCCGGCACGGAACGGAGCCCGTCGCCTACCACGACGGCGCAGTCCTGCGCTCTCAGAGCCGCACCGTCCCCCGCGGGGTCGAGCTCCTCGTCGAGCTCGAGCTGGGCCCGGGAAGTGAGGCGGTCGTGGAGGTGCGGGAAGAGCCCCGGCGCGCCGACCGGATCGCCGGTGTGGACCGGGTCGCCGACGTCAGCATCGATACCGCAGACGAGCACATCCTGGAGGGGGCACGCGCACGCCTCGTCCTCGATCCCGCGCGAGGAATCGTCGAGGTCACCGACCCCGCCACCGGGCGCAGCATCCTGCGTGGCTCCGGCCGGGCACCGTTCGCCGCCGTGCACTCGCGATGGCAGAGCGGATCCGACCCGGTGGGCCCCCGGATGACATCCGGGCGAAACAGGACTCCGGCCCAGGCGCAGGTCACGGTGGCCGACGTCATCGGCGCCCGGGTGACCGCCCGCGGCCCGATCGCCGGCAGAGCCGAGCTCCAGCTGGACCTGCCCGGCTTCGAGCACTTCCTGATCGAGGTGGAGTGCTCGATGATCGAGCCGCTGCTGAACGTCTCGGTCCGGTTCCGGGCCGCAGGCGGCTGGGCGGCCGAGAACCTTCTCCTGCCCCTACCCTTCGGACCGGAGGGCGAGGGGACGCTGTGGGTGGAGAAGACCGGTGCGCTGCTGCGCCCGGCGATCGATCAGATCCACGGCACGCTCCAGGACTACCTGCTCCTCCAGCGGGGTTTCGTCCAGGAGGCCGGAGGGTATGCGGTGGCGGTCGCCACACCGGACACCCCGTTGATCGCACTCGGTGGCATCGACCACCGGGCGATCCGGTTGCATACGGGCCCGGACCAGGAGGCCAACCAGCGTGAGCTCGCCGCGTGGGCCGTGAACACGACCTGGGAGACAAACTTCCGCGCCGATGTCAGCGGCTTCCACGAGTTCCGGTTCCACGTCACCTGGGGCGAGATGAGTGTCACCGACGCGCTGGAGCACGTCAGCGCTCTGGCCGACGGCGCGGAGACCTTCCGCATCGGCAGTTAGCGACCGTGCCGTACACCGACCTGCCACTGGACGAGCTCTGGACGTATCGTCCCGAGGTCACTCGCCCGACCGACTTCACGCAGTTCTGGTCCTCGACGCTGCAGGAAGCACGAGCGCTCAGCGACCGCACGATCCTGTCGCCCGCCCAGACCCCGCTCACCGAGCTGCGGGCCTGGGACGTCACCTTCTCGGGGTTCGCCGGCGACTCGATCAAGGCCTGGTTGCTCCACCCGGCCGGGGCCGGACCGTTCCCGTTGGTGGTCGAGTTCATCGGCTACGGAGGCGGTCGGGGTCTGCCCAGCGATCGGCTGGGCTGGTCCGCCAGTGGGTTCGCCCACCTCGTCATGGACACCCGCGGGCAGGGCAGTGCGTGGCCGAACGCCGGGCCCGGCGCCACCGCAGACCCGCACGGGAGCGGTCCAGCAGCTGGTGGCTTCCTGTCCCGAGGCATCGCCGACCCGAGCACGAGCTATTACCGGCGGCTCTACACCGACGCCGTCCTGCTCGTCGAAGCGGCGGCCCACTTGGACGTCGTCGATCCGGACCGGATCGCCGTCACCGGTACCAGCCAGGGCGGCGGGGTCGCCCTCGCCGCGGCGGGGCTCTCGCCCCTGGTTCGCGCCGCGCTCCCCGACGTGCCCTTCCTGTGTCATCTCGAGCGCTATCTGCAGCTGGCCTCTCCCGACGCAGCCGGCGAGCTACGCCAGTACCTGTCGGTCCACCGCGGCTCCAGCGACCAGGTGCTGCGGACGCTGTCCTACCTCGACGGCGTCTCCTTCGCGAGCTCCGTGCGGGCTCCGGTCCTGATGTCGGTCGCCCTGATGGATGAGATCTCGCTGCCCTCGACGGTCTTCGCCGCCTACCACCGGCTGACCAGCACCGACAAGGAGATGGCCGTCTACCCCTACAACGGGCACGAAGGTGGCGGCACCACCCACTGGGTCCGCCAGGTGGAGTGGCTGCGCGCCAGACTCTGACCTCGCGCTCCGGCGTCGATCCGGCCGGGAGGCGGGATCGACGCCGGAACTGCGTCAGCGGCGAGCGGCGAGTGCCCGGTGACGAGCGAGGAGTACCAGGACCCCGAGGAGCAGTGCGCTCAGGGCCACCAGGATTAGGTGGACACCACTCACTCCCGTGTCCGCCAGACCGTCGCGATCGCCGTCGGCGCCGGGAGCGGGTGGCTCGGACACGTCCTCCTCCGGGGCGGGGCCGGTCCCGGGGTCGGTCGGGTCCGGATCGGTCGGGTCGGCCGGGTTCGTCGGGTTGGTCGGGTCCGGGTCGGTGTCGCCCTCGCAGGCGGTGGGCAGGGCGACGGTCTCACTGATCTGGACATCAGTGATCGTGTTGCAGCCCGCGGTCGCCGCGACGGCGGCACCGGAGAAGACCACGTCCTGGGCCGCGGCATCCGCAGCCACGTTCAGCTCCTGACCTCGGTAGGAGATGCCGGTCAGGCCGCCGTCGACCCCGGGGGCCAGCAACGCGTGGGGCTCTCCCAGGTCCATCCGGTACCCGTTGTTGAGCCAGACCGCGTCGATGACGGAGGCGAGCCCGAAGATCGAGGGTCGCACCCCCATCGGGACGGGTCCGTCGTCGGAGAGGTTGTAGGCCTCCGCGAAGGACCCGCTGGCGACGATGTCACGCAGCAGGGTGCTCGTCAGCGTCTGGGCCGCCTCTCCCCGGCCGTGGTCGAAGAGCGCGTACGCGGTGAACGACAGACTCGTGTACTTCACTCCGGCGAAGCCGGCGAGCTGCGCCTGCGGCCGGTAGACCGAGTCGAAGAACGACTCGAGGGTGGCTCGACGCTCGTCGTCGAGACCGTCCAGGTGCATCGAGCTCAACGTCTGCAGATCGTGCAGTTCATCGCCGAAGCAGGACCCGAGGATCGTGCACTGCGGGTCACCCGGGATGTACCACCGTGCCGGGTGCTCACCGGGCGCGGCCCAGAAGTCGTCCTGGTATCCGGTGAGGAGCTCCTCGCGGAGGTCCTGCAGCATCGGGATGTCGTCGCTGTGATCGAGTACCTCGGCGATCTGGATACCGAAGTCGACGTCGACGATCAGCGAGGTGACGAACTCGGAGTCCCGCTCGCCGGGGTGATCGTAGGCACCGTAGATCCACCGGGGGTTCTCGGCCTGCCACTGCAGCAACCGGATCAACGCGTCATAGCTGGTGGCCAGCTGCTCCTGATCCCCGGTCATCGCATACAGCACCCAGGCGGCCTGAGCCTTACGGCTGGGCAGGCTCTCCCCGCCCAGGGTTCCTTCCTCATCGACCAGCGACATCAGACCGTTGAAGGAGTCCCACGCGGCCTCGGGATCGATATAGGCCAGCAGCTGCACGCCGATGAAGCTCTCCCACGCCGCCGCCGATCGCGCACCGTCAGCCCCGTGGTTCCACATCGACGGCTTACCGGTGGCCACGGTGCGATACCCGTACCCGGTCTCGGGCTGCGGGGGCAACACGTTCGAATACAACGCCACGAACGCCCGGTAGTACGCGCTGCGAACCTGCTCGTCGGTGAGTCCGCGATCATCGGAGACCCCGAGCAGGGAGAAGTCCCGCGGGTGCGGAACCCCGGCCAGCGCGCCCGTCCAGAAGTCGATCAGGTCGGCGCGGGCATCCGCCACGGGCGTGCCCGCGGCCATCACCGCGCGGGCCGCCGCCTCGTTCCCGTCGTCGACGGAGAAGCCGGCGCCGATGCGCACCTGAGTGGCCGATGTGGGCACCGCTGCTGCCCAGACTCCCATGCGGGAGGTGGGCTCACTCGAGGCGGGACCACCGGCGAGCATCTCCTCGCGCGACTCGAAGAAGAAGACGTCTGCAAGCCCTGCGACGGCGTAGGTGAAGTACTCGCCCTCGACAGTGAGTACCCCGGCGTCGGTATCGACACCGACCTCTCCGACGAAGCTGCCTGCCACCCGCAGCACGTCATCCACAGCAGCGTCGCGCTCGATGTCGATCTCTCGCACGATCGCGTCGTGGCCGACCATGGTGTCGGCGCCCTGCACGAGCGTTCCGCCCGGATAGGTCGCGGTGAAGTCCAGCGAGGCCGGGGACCAGAAGTTCTCGAACTCCTCAGCACCATGGACCCACTGCTGACCCTGCGCGGCAGAGACCATCCGCACACTGTCAACAACCACCTGCGCGCCACCACCGACAGCGAAAAGCTTGATCGTGAACGAGGTCGAACCAGACCACCCGGTCGCAGCCGCCACATCGAAACTGTGCACACCGGACTCATTCGACCCCGGCTCCAGATCGATATCAGCCCCGCCACCAGCACTGACCTTGAGCGCCCAATCCCCGGACGTGCTCGGCAACGCCAGACGCAGCACCGGGAACTCATCCAGATCCACATCGACCCCACGCTGAATCGCGCCATAGCCGTACTGATTCTCGGCCAGCACCGACAACGTCAACGCACCATCAGCAACCTCAGCCCCCATACCCGCACCGACATCCCACTCCAGCGTCTCGGAGGTGAAGTTATCCACAAACCCGGCCTGCTGACCCTGCAGCCGCAGACTATCCATCTGGATCTGCGCATCCCCACCGACCGCGAACATCTTGATCGTGAACGTCTGCTCACCACTCCACCCCGTGATCGAGGCCAAGTCGAAACTGTGCACACCACCAGCAGAAGAACCAGGCTGAACCTCGATGTCCACATCCGCGCCATCATTGAGCTTGAGCGCCCACTGCCCACTCACCGACGGCAACGCCACCCGCAGCACCGGCGTGAGGTCCATGTCCACCGTCACCTCACGCGCCATCGCAGGCCACGGAACCGGCGAATCCGGCAACACCGACAGATGCGCCACCCCATCAACGATGCTCACATCCAGACCCGGCTCAGGCACCCACTCATCCGAGAACTCCTCGAACTCATCAGCGAACCCGACCTCGATCCCGCTCGGATCATCAGCCGACAACGGCGGCTCACCCGCCACACCCTCGAACAACTCGAAGAACGCCGGCATCGTCACCGCCTCATCATTGGCGTAATACCCCGCACCCAACGGCATCGACGGACCCGTACTCTGCTCCACCTCCGACTCCGGAAGATAGAAATTCTGCGGGTTCAACACCAACCGCGACTCCGGCACACTCATCGACCGCTGCTGATCAGGACCACTCAACGCCAGATCCAACGGATCCACCACACCAGGAGCAGCCGCAGCACCCGCCACCGGACCCGCAGCAAGCAGGCTCGTCACGAGCACCCCGGGCAACACCACTGCAGAGAGCCTGCGCATGCGGGACTCTCCTTCCTGCCACACCAGCGTGGCTTCGACCGACGATGGAACGACCTGTACAGCACTACGGCGAGCGTGCTCTCGGATCACCTCAGGGCTCCGGCGTCGACCCGGCCGCGCGGCCGGGTCGACGCCGGATCTGCTCAGTGACGAGCGGCGACCGCCCGGCGACGCGCGAGCAGCACGAGGCCTCCGAGCATCAGTGCGCTCAGTGCCACCAGGGCCAGCGGCAAGCCACCGGCTCCGGTGTCGGCCAGCCCGTCGTGATCACCATCGGCGCTCCCACCGGTGGTGGGTGCCTCGACGATCTCCAGCGGCGCCCAGCCGATCAGCGCCCCGTCGTCGGTCTGGACGACGATCCTGTGATCACCGAGCTCGGCATCGGCCGGGATGGTGACGCTGATGATGCCCGCAGCCGAGACCGGCCCCGAGGCCAGCAGCACCGGTTCCGACTGCAACCAGACGTGGACGTCGTCTCCGGCCGCGCTCGGGACGCGGACCTCGATCGTCTCGCCCCGCTCGGCCGAGGCCGGCACGCTCACGTCACCACGCACGTCCTCACCCAGGTCCTCGTCCGGGGCGGGCACAGGCCCGGCCCCGGGGTCGGTCGGGTCAGGATCGGTCGGGTCCGGATCCGTCGGGTTCGTCGGGTCCGGGTCGGTGCCGCCCTCGCACTCGGTGGGCAGGGCGACGGTCTCACCGATCTGGACGCCGGTGATCGTGTTGCAGCCCGCGGTCGCCGCGACGGCGGCACCGGAGAAGACCACGTCCTGGGCCGCGGCATCAGCAGCCACGTTCAGCTCCTGACCTCGGTAGGAGATACCGTGCACCGCGCCGTCGACGCCGGGGGTGATGACCGCGTGCGGTCCTCCCAGGTCCATCCGGTACCCGTTGTTGATCCAGACCGAGTCGATCACTGCTGCCAGCCCGAAGATGGACGGACGCACGCCGACCGGTACCGGGCCCTCGGGTGAGGGGTTGTAGGCCTCCGCGAAGGAACCGCTGCTGATGATCTCGCGCAGCACCGCATTGGCCAACGTCTCCGCCTGCTCGGCCTCATCGTTCTCCAGCAGGCCGTACAGGGTGTAGGACATGTTGGTGTACTTGACATCCGCGAATCCGGCGAACTGCTCGGCCGGGTCGTAGGACGCACTCACGAACGCCTTCAGAGCGTCGATGCGTTCGTCGTCGAGGCCGTCCACGTGCAGTGCCATGGCGGTCTGGAACAGGTTGCCGTAGCAGCCACTGCGGAACCCGCACTCCGGGTCACCCGGGAAGTAGTACTGCCTCGGAGGACTCTGACTCGGGGTGTCCCAGTAGTCCTCCTGGTATCCGGTGAGGAGCTCCTCGCGGAGGTCCTGCAGCATCGGGATGTCGTCGCTGTGATCGAGTACCTCGGCGATCTGGATACCGAAGTCGACGTCGACGATCAGCGAGGTGACGAACTCGGCATCCCGCTCACCCGGATAGTCATAGGCACCGTAGACCCAGCGGGGGTTCTCGGCCTGCCACTGCAGCAACCGGATCAACGCGTCATAGCTGGTGGCCAGCTGCTCCTGATCCCCGGTCATCGCATACAGCACCCAGGCGGCCTGAGCCTTACGGCTGGGCAGGCTCTCCCCGCCCAGGGTTCCTTCCTCATCGACCAGCGACATCAGACCGTTGAAGGAGTCCCACGCGGCCTCGGGATCGATATAGGCCAGCAGCTGCACGCCGATGAAGCTCTCCCACGCCGCCGCCGATCGCGCACCGTCAGCCCCGTGGTTCCACATCGACGGCTTACCGGTGGCCACGGTGCGATACCCGTACCCGGTCTCGGGCTGCGGGGGCAACACGTTCGAATACAACGCCACGAACGCCCGGTAGTACGCACTGTGGACTTCCTGCTCACCCACGCCACCGTCGTCGGGCAGCGCGCGCAGCTCGAAGTCCTGCGGGTGCGGAACCCCGGCCAGCGCCTCGGCCCAGAAGTCGACCAGGGTCTGACGGGCGTCGGCAACCGGAGTGTTCGCCGCTTGCTGCGCACGCGCCACGGCCTCGGCGGTGTCCCCCACCGAGAAGCCGGCACCGACCCGCAAGGACGACGTCCCCGGCTCGACCGCTGCTGCCCAGACTCCCATGCGGGAGGTGGGCTCACTCGAGGCGGGACCACCGGCGAGCATCTCCTCGCGCGACTCGAAGAAAAAGACCTCTCCCAGACCCGGCAGTGCCACCGCGTAACGCATGTGTTCACCCACCACGGTCACCACCTCGGCCTCGGCGTCGACCTCGACCGAGCCCACGAACGAGCCACCCACGCGGAGTACCTGGCCATCTCCGGCCGGCTCCTCGATGTCGATCTCTCGCACGATCGCGTCGTGGCCGACCATGGTGTCGGCGCCCTGCACGAGCGTTCCGCCCGGATAGGTCGCGGTGAAGTCCAGCGAGGCCGGGGACCAGAAGTTCTCGAACTCCTCAGCACCATGGACCCACTGCTGACCCTGCGCGGCAGAGACCATCCGCACACTGTCAACAACCACCTGCGCGCCACCACCGACAGCGAAAAGCTTGATCGTGAACGAGGTCGAACCAGACCACCCGGTCGCAGCCGCCACATCGAAACTGTGCACACCGGACTCATTCGACCCCGGCTCCAGATCGATATCAGCCCCGCCACCAGCACTGACCTTGAGCACCCAATCCCCGGACGTGCTCGGCAACGCCAGACGCAGCACCGGGAACTCATCCAGATCCACATCGACCCCACGCTGAATCGCGCCATAGCCGTACTGATTCTCGGCCAGCACCGACAACGTCAACGCACCATCAGCAACCTCAGCCCCCATACCCGCACCGACATCCCACTCCAGCGTCTCGGAGGTGAAGTTATCCACAAACCCGGCCTGCTGACCCTGCAGCCGCAGACTATCCATCTGGATCTGCGCATCCCCACCGACCGCGAACATCTTGATCGTGAACGTCTGCTCACCACTCCACCCCGTGATCGAGGCCAAGTCGAAACTGTGCACACCACCAGCAGAAGAACCAGGCTGAACCTCGATGTCCACATCCGCGCCATCATTGAGCTTGAGCGCCCACTGCCCACTCACCGACGGCAACGCCACCCGCAGCACCGGCGTGAGGTCCATGTCCACCGTCACCTCACGCGCCATCGCAGGCCACGGAACCGGCGAATCCGGCAACACCGACAGATGCGCCACCCCATCAACGATGCTCACATCCAGACCCGGCTCAGGCACCCACTCATCCGAGAACTCCTCGAACTCATCAGCGAACCCGACCTCGATCCCGCTCGGATCATCAGCCGACAACGGCGGCTCACCCGCCACACCCTCGAACAACTCGAAGAACGCCGGCATCGTCACCGCCTCATCATTGGCGTAATACCCCGCACCCAACGGCATCGACGGACCCGTACTCTGCTCCACCTCCGACTCCGGAAGATAGAAATTCTGCGGGTTCAACACCAACCGCGACTCCGGCACACTCATCGACCGCTGCTGATCAGGACCACTCAACGCCAGATCCAACGGATCCACCACACCAGGAGCAGCCGCAGCACCCGCCACCGGACCGATCACGCCCAGCACCAAGACGCCGGGCAACACCACCGCGGATAACCTCCGCATGAACATCTCCTCTCTCTGCCACCTCTTCGTGACCACGCACAACGTTGGGACAACGTTGTCTGACGCCGACAGTAGTCCTTCCCGAAGTCGAGGACAAGACCTGTTCCGCCGCCGGGTCCCGAGCAGGCGACGATCCCGGGGGACGCAGGGCGTCGATACACTCGGCCTCCACCATCCTCGAGGGGAGCGATGACCACCCGCCGACCCAGCCGACCCACCCGCCCCGGTGCCGTCACCGCCGCGGCCGTGATGACCCTCCTGGGCGCGTTCGGCATGACGCTGGTGGGCGCCGGACTGCTGGCTCTGCGCAGCGTCGCCCCGGAGGAGCTGGGCGAGCTGGGCTCGCGCACCGCCGTCCCGGCCGCCGGCGCAGCGATCCTGCTCACCGCGGCCCTCGCGATCGCGGGAGCCATCGGGGCGCTCCGGCGCCGCCGCGGCGCAATGGTCGGGCTGCTCGCCCTCGGGGCCGCGACCACATTCGGATGCGTGCTGGCGCTGGTCTATCAGGTCCTCGGCCCGCAGGTGATCGTGGCCGTGCTCTGGATCGGCGTCGGCAGCGCCCTGCTGTGGCAGCACCGGGCCTGGTTCTCGGGCGAGGGATCGTGACGCCCGCACCCTCCCGCTAGACTGGCCGCACAACATCATCGACCGTCCACCCGCCATGGGAGAACGCCGCTGCACGCGGCTGCCGTAGGAGCAAATCCTCCCGGGAAACTCTCAGGCCCACGCACCGTGGCGGCAGGTCACTCTGGAGAGCGGCGCCTGGTTCCGGCCAGGGCGCCCGCCGACGGGGCAAGCGCGGCCGCGAGGCCTCGCCCAATCTCTCAGGCACAAGACAGAGCGGGAGGAGCTCGGCGCCGCTGCGCCCCCGAACCAGGAGTTCCTCGATGACGTCACCGCACACCACCTACGTGGGCGTGCTCGACCTGTTCACGGTCGGGATCGGGCCATCGAGCTCGCACACGGTCGGCCCGATGCGAGCGGCCCGCGACTTCGTCGACCGCATCGGTGAGAGCCTTCCCGACGTCGCCGGCCTCGAGGTCGAGTTGTTCGGCTCCCTCGCCGCCACCGGCCGCGGCCACGGCACCCCGCACGCCGTGCTGCTCGGCCTCGAGGGCTGCGCCCCGGACCAGGTCAGCACCGCTGAGGTGCGTGAGCGCACCGACCGGATGGAACGCGAGCGAGCCATCCGGCTGGGTGACGCGATCCGGGTGGCCTACACCGCCGAGGACATCGTCATGAGCCCCCACACCGTGCTCGCCCACCACACCAACGGCCTGCGCCTGACAGCCCACGACGGCGCGGGCGCTCCGGTGGCCGAGGAGACCTACTTCTCCGTCGGCGGCGGGTTCGTCGTCCGCGAGGTCGACGGCGGCCACGAGCCCGTGCGTGCACGTCACCAACGCGACGCGGCCGGGCAGGTGCCCCTCCCGTTCGGCACGGCCGCCGAGCTCCTGGACGTGTGCACCCGCGAGCGCCTGAGCATCGCCGAGGTGGCGCTGCGCAACGAGCTGGCCACCCGCACCGAGACCGAGGTGCGCGCCGGGGTGCTGGGCATCCGGGACGCGATGACCGAGTGCGTGGCGTGCGGGACCACGAGCTCGGGTGAGCTTCCCGGTGGGCTGGGTGTACGCCGTCGGGCGCCCGCCTGGGCCGCACGGCTACGGGAGGAGGACCCCGACCGCGATGCGGCCTACTCCCAGGACTGGGTGAACCTCGTGGCGCTGGCCGTGAACGAGGAGAACGCCGACGGCGGGCGGGTGGTCACCGCCCCCACGAACGGTGCGGCCGGGGTGATCCCCGCGGTGCTGGAGTACGCCACCCACTACTCCCCCGCCGCACGTGCGGCCGAGGACGCCGCGGCCTTGGACCGGATCGCCGTCACCTTCCTGCTCACGGCCGCCGCCATCGGTTCGCTGTACAAGGCCCGGGCCTCGATCTCCGGTGCGGAGGTGGGGTGCCAGGGCGAGGTGGGATCGGCGTCCTCGATGGCGGCCGGGGGCCTGGCCGCCGTGCTCGGCGGAACCCCGGAGCAGGTGGAGAACGCGGCCGAGATCGCGATGGAGCACAACCTGGGGCTGACGTGCGATCCGGTCGGCGGGCTGGTGCAGATCCCCTGCATCGAACGCAACGCGATCGCGGCCGGGAAGGCGGTCAACGCCGCGAAGATGGCGATGTGGGGAGACGGCACCCACCGGGTGTCGCTGGACCAGGTGATCGAGACGATGCGCCAGACCGGCCGGGACATGAGCGACAAGTACAAGGAGACGGCCACTGGCGGACTCGCCGTCAACGTGGTCGAGTGCTGACTATGGATGCTGTGACGACCTCGACGACAGACCCCCGGAGCACCCCGTTGCGTGCCGAGCACGAGGCGTTGGGTGCCACCTTCACCGACTTCGGCGGATGGTGGATGCCGGTGCGGTACTCCTCCGACCGGGCCGAGCACACCGCCGTCCGGGAGGCCGCCGGGTTGTTCGACATCTCCCACATGGGCGAGATCGTGGTGACCGGGCGGCAGGCCGGAGAGTTCCTCGACTTCGCGCTCGCCGGCCGGCTCTCGGCGGTGACGATCGGCCGGGCCAAGTACACGATGCTGCTCGCTGAGGACGGCGGCATCCTCGACGACCTGGTGGTGTACCGGCTCGGCGAGGAGGAGTTCCTGGTCATCGCCAACGCCGCGAATCGCGAGACGGTGGCGGCGCACCTGCAGGAGCGCGCCGGGGCATTCGAGGTGAGCGTCACCGACGACTCCGACACCTACGCACTGCTCGCCCTGCAGGGCCCCGCGGCGGTGGCGATCCTCGAGGACGTGATCACCACCGGCGCGATCCGCGACCTGGGCCTGCCGCTCGCGGAGGTGAAGAACTACGCCTGGACGAGCGCGTACTTCCTGCCCGGTGAGGACGTGGGCACCGCCGGCCACCGCAACGACCTGGTGCTCACCGCCACCGAGGGCGAGGCCGAGGACGCGCCGGAGGTCTCCGGACCGCTCAGCCCGGCCCCGCTGGTGGTGGGCGAGCCGGAGTCCGCCCACGGCACCCTCACCGAGGGCGCCCACCAGGGCACTGCCGGCGCCCGCACCGGCGGTCAGCCCGCCACGGGTGAGGCCGGTGCCGGCACGACCGGCGGCGGCAGCGAGTTCGAGACCACCCCGCTGCTGCTCGCGCGCACCGGCTACACCGGGGAGGACGGGTTCGAGCTCTACGTCCCGGCCGAGCATGCCGCGGCGCTGTGGCGGCTGCTGCTGTCCGCCGGTGAACCTCACGGCCTGGTCCCGGCCGGCCTTGCCGCCCGGGACACGCTGCGCCTGGAGGCCGGGATGCCGCTGTACGGCCACGAGCTCTCCACCGACGTCGTCCCGGCGCAGGCCGGGCTCGGCCGGATCGTGCCCGCCGACAAGGGTGACTTCGTCGGCAAGGCGGCCCTGGAGCCACGCCCGGAGGCTCGCGTGCTCGTCGGCCTCGTGAGCGAGGGCCGGCGCGCCGGGCGGGCCGGTTACGCGGTGCGCCGCGGCGAGCACGCCGTCGGGGAGATCACCAGCGGTGCCCTCAGTCCCACCCTCGGCCACCCGATCGCACTGGCCTACGTGGACAGCGACGTCGCCGCCGATCCCGACGCCGCACTGACCATCGACGTGCGTGGGACGCCCGTGCCCGCGACCCTCACCACCCCGCCCTTCTACCGGAGGAAGTCATGACCGACCTGTCCAGCCTGCAGTACACGAGTCAGCACGAGTGGCTCGAGATCGTCGACGACGTCGCCACGCTCGGCATCACCGACTACGCCGCCGAGCAGCTCGGTGACGTGGTCTTCGTGGACCTGCCGGACGTGGGCAGTACGGTCACGACCGGTGAGGCGATCGGCGAGATCGAGTCCACCAAGTCCGTCTCCGAGCTCTACGCGCCGGTCTCCGGCGAGGTGATCGAGATCAACGACGCCGTCGACGCCGGACCCGACCTGGTCAACTCCTCCCCGTTCGAGGACGGATGGCTGCTCAGGATCCGCGTCACGGACGTGGCCGCCGGGCTGCTGGACCGCGATGCCTACGTGGCGATGACGGGGGCACAGTCTTGAGCCACTCCGTCGTGGACGGCGGATACGCCGCCCGTCACATCGGCACCTCGGCGGCCGACCAGGCCGCGATGGGCGCGGCCCTCGGCCTGGCTGAGGGCCGCGACGAGACCGCGGACGCAGCGGACGCCGTCGTGGACTCCGCCCTGCCGCCGGCCATCCGCAACCTCGGCACCCGCGGGACCACCGTGCCCACCGCCGGGGCGAGCGAGGCCGAGACGCTGGCCGAGCTGCGGGACCTGGCCGCGCGCAACCGCGTGCTGACCCCGATGATCGGCCTCGGCTACTCCGACACGCTCACGCCCTCGGTCATCGGGCGCAACGTGCTGGAGAACCCTTCCTGGTACACCGCCTACACGCCCTATCAGCCGGAGATCTCCCAGGGCCGACTCGAGGCACTGCTGAACTTCCAGACGATGGTGGCGGATCTGGCCGGCCTGCCGACGGCGAACGCCTCCCTGCTGGACGAGGCGACCGCGGCCGTGGAGGCGATGCTGCTGGCGCGCCGCGCCGTCAAGCGCAGCGGCGAGGTCTTCGTCGTGGATGCCGATGTGCTCCCGCAGACCCGCGCTGTGCTCGCGGTCCGGGCCGAGGCGGTCGGCATCGAGCTCGTCGACGTGGACCTGGCCGGCGGCGAGTCGCTGCCCGCGCAGATTTTCGGCGGGCTGATCCAGTACCCGGGCGCCTCCGGCCGGGTGTGGGACCCCCGCGGGGCCATCGACGCCATGCACGCCGCCGGCGGCCAGGCCGTGGTGGCTGCCGACCCGCTCGCCCTGACGCTGCTCACCGCGCCCGGTGAGATGGGCGCGGACGTGGTGATCGGGTCCACGCAGCGCTTCGGCGTCCCGCTCGGCTTCGGCGGGCCGCACGCGGGCTACATGGTGGTGCGTCAGGGCCTGGAGCGTCAGCTCCCCGGCCGCCTGGTGGGAGTGTCCAAGGACGCCGACGGCCACCTCGCCTACCGGCTCGCCCTGCAGACCCGCGAACAGCACATCCGCCGGGAGAAGGCGACGTCGAACATCTGCACCGCGCAGGTGCTGCTCGCCGTCATGGCGGGGATGTACGCCGTCTTCCACGGCCCCGCAGGGCTGCGGGCCATCGGTGAGGACGTGCTGGGCAAGACGGCACTGCTGTGCTCGTGGCTGGTCGAGGCGCTGGCAGACGGCGACGGGCAGGTGCTCGAGGGCGCCTTCTTCGACACCCTGCGCGTACGCGTCCCGGGCCGGGCTGACGAGATCGTCGCCGCCGCGCACGACCTGGGCGTGCAGCTGTTGCTCGTGGACGGCGACACCGTCGGGATCTCGGTGGGCGAGGCCACCACGCACACCGACCTGCACCGGGTGGCCGTGGCCTTCGGCGGGCCCACCGAGCGCGCGTTCGCCACGGTCGGGCACCTGCCCGCCGGCACGCAGGACTCGCCGGTGCCGGCCGGCCTGCGCCGGGACGTGGACTACCTGCAGCACCCGGTCTTCGCCGATCACCACAGCGAGACCGCGATGATGCGCTACCTCAAGCGCCTGGCCGATTCCGACTACGCGCTCGACCGGGGCATGATCCCGCTCGGCTCGTGCACGATGAAGCTCAACGCCGCCTCGGCGATGGCCGCGATCAGCTGGCCCGAGTTCTCCCGGATCCACCCGTTCGCGCCGGCGGGCGACGTCGGCGGCTACCTCGAGCTCATCGAGCAGCTGGAGCACTGGCTGGCCGACCTGACCGGCTACGACGCCGTCTCCCTGCAGCCCAACGCCGGCTCGCAGGGCGAGCTGGCGGGGCTGCTCGCCATCCGCGGCTACCACCGCTCCCGCGGGGACCTCGGCCGGGACGTGTGCCTCATCCCGAGCTCGGCCCACGGCACGAACGCCGCCTCCGCGGTGCTGGCCGGGATGCGCGTGGTGGTGGTCGCGTGCGACGAGAGGGGCAATGTGGACCTGGGTGACCTGCGGGCCCGGATCGCCGAGCACCGCGAGACGCTCTCGGCCCTGATGATCACCTACCCCTCCACCCACGGGGTGTACGAGCACGACGTCCTCGACATCACCGCCGCGGTGCACGAGGCCGGCGGGCAGGTCTACATCGACGGCGCCAATCTCAACGCCCTCCTCGGGCACGCCCGCTTCGGCGATCTCGGCGGGGACGTCTCGCACCTGAACCTGCACAAGACGTTCGCGATCCCGCACGGCGGTGGCGGGCCCGGCGTCGGGCCGGTGGCCGCGAAGGCGCACCTGGCACCCTTCCTGCCCTCGCACGAGCGCGCGCAGGGGCCGGCACGGGCCACGACCGGATCGGGCAGTGCTGCTGCTGGTGCTGGTGCTGGTCCTATCGCAGCGGCGCCGTACGGATCGGCCGGGATCCTGCCGATCTCCTGGGCCTACATCCGGATGCTCGGCCTGGAAGGCCTGACCGAGGCCACCGACGCCGCGGTGCTGGCGGCCAACTACCTCGCCACGAGGCTGGGTGAGCACTTCCCGATCCTCTACACCGGAGAGCACGGGCGCGTGGCGCACGAGTGCATCGTGGACCTGCGGCCGCTGAAGGAGGCCACCGGGATCACGGTGGACGACGTGGCCAAGCGGCTCATCGACTACGGCTTCCACGCGCCGACGATGAGCTTCCCGGTGGCGGGAACGCTGATGGTGGAGCCGACCGAGTCCGAGGACCTGGCCGAGCTCGACCGGTTCGTGGCCGCCATGGCCTCGATCAAGGCCGAGGCCGACCGGGTGGCCGCCGGGGTGTGGCCGGCGCAGGACAACCCGCTCGTCAACGCCCCGCACACGGCGGCCTCGATCGCCACCGAATGGGCCCACCCCTACTCCCGCGAGGTGGCCGTGTTCCCCGCCGGTAGCACGGCCAAGTACTGGCCGCCGGTGCGCCGCATCGACCAGGCGCACGGGGACCGCAACCTCATGTGCTCGTGCCCGCCGATCGAGGCATTCAGCTCCTGAGCCCCACTGAGCCGGCAGAGATCCGGCCCCGGACCAAGCAGGGGAGCTGGTCCGGGGCCGGATCGTGTGACGACCGCTACTAGGGGCAGGTGCAGCAGCCGTCAGCCTGTGAGGCACGCAGACGATCGAGCGAACCCCTCCTCGAGCCCCCGTGGGCCGGCCGCGACGTCCAGCGGATGCCAGCGACGCGTCCGGTGCGGCCCGATGACGATTAGACACGACGCCGCGGCTCCCGTCCAGGACGCGGCACGCTCGCCGCCGCTGCCCGCGCCGACGGCCAGGCGGGACTAAGGTCACCCGCAGGGCACCGGGAGGAGGCGCGGATGAAGGCACGGGAGCGGCACGAGGCCAGAGCCGCCTATGCGTTGCTGCTGCCCAGCTTCGTGGGCGTGGGCGGATTCCTCCTCCTGCCGGTGATCGTGGTGCTGGCGCTGTCCTTCATGCGGTGGGACCTGATCTCCGCCCCGGAATGGGTGGGGCTGGAGAACTACGCCTACCTGCTCAGCTCGGAACGGTTCGCGAACTCGCTGTGGGTCACCGCCGTCTTCACCCTGCTCGCCATCCCGACCTCGATCGCCCTCGGCCTGCTGCTGGCGATCGCGATCAATCGCGGCCTGCCCGGCACCAGCTGGCTGCGGGTGCTCTACGTGCTGCCGTGGGTCAGTGCCCCGCTGGCCCTGGGCGTGGTGTGGAAGTGGATACTCGACCCCTCCTACGGCGTGCTGAACGCGCTGATCGGTGAGCGGGTGGAGTGGCTGACCGATCCTCAGCTCGCACTGCCCGCCGTGGTCTTCGTGCAGATCTGGTCGACAGTGGGCTACATCTCGCTGTTCTTCCTGGCCGGCCTGCAGCAGATCCCGGTGGCGGTCTACGAGGCCGCCAAGCTCGACGGCGCCGCGGCCGTGCGCACGCTGGTCGCCATCACGCTGCCGTTGTTGCGACCGACGATGTTCTTCGTCACCGTCACCTCGGTGATCGCCTCGTTCCAGGTGTTCGACACCGTGTACGCGATGACCCGCGGCGGCCCGGCCTTCCGCACCGACGTGATCGCCTCGCGCATCTACGACGAGGCCTTCGTGAACCTGCGCCTGGGCCGGGCCGCGGCGATGGCGGTGGTGCTCTTCCTGGTGCTCGTGGCGATCACCCTCATCCAGCAGCGCTACTTCCGGCGCCGGATCACCTACGACATGTCATGACGGAGCAGCCCGTGGCCACTGTCACCTCCCCCGCCCGAGCCCGCCGGACGCCGTCGGCCCGGGCCTCCCGCCTGCTCGCGAACACGCTCACCTACGCGTTCCTGATCGCCGGAGCGGCCCTGATGCTGGGGCCGTTCCTGTTCTCGCTGATCACGTCCCTGAAGACGCCGCAGCAGTTCAACACCAGCTGGCCGGTCAGCCTGCCGGACCCGGTGACCGCACAGAACTTCACGTCGCTGTTCTCCGAGCAGTACAACTTCGTCGTCCCGATCGCGGTGACGGCGCAGGTGGTGCTGGTGCTGGTGGCCGGGCAGATGCTGTGCTCGGTGCTGGCGGCCTACGCCTTCGCGCAGTTGCGCTTCCCCGGCCGGGACACGCTGTTCTGGGTCTACGTGGCCACGTTGATGATCCCGGCGGTGGTGACCATCATCCCGCTGTACTCGATGATGACCTCGCTGGACCTGAAGAACACCTTCGCCGGGCTCGTCCTGCCCTTCATGTTCGGCTCCCCGTACGCGATCTTCCTGCTGCGGGAGAACTTCCGGTCCACCCCGGCCGACGTGCTCGACGCCGCCATCATCGACGGCGCCGGCGTGTGGCGGCGGCTGTGGCAGATCATGGTGCCGATGAACACGCCGATCCTGGCCACGTTGCTGCTGATCACGGTGGTGACGCAGTGGAACAACTTCATGTGGCCGCTGATCATCGCCCCGGCCGAGGAATGGAACGTGATCACCGTGGCGACGGCGGCGCTGCAGACCCAGTACGCCGGCAACTGGACACTGGTGATGGCCGCCACCACGATCGCGATCGCGCCACTGGTGACGCTGTTCGTGATCTTCCAGAAGCAGATCACGTCCTCCCTCGGGGTGACGGGGGTGCGCTGACGCGCCGGCTGGTCACCCCATGCTCTTCGCCCCGTCCAGGGACTCGCGGATGATGTCGGCGTGCCCGGCGTGCTGGGCCGTCTCGGCGATGATGTGCAGGAACGCTCGCCGGTTCGACCATGCCGTGTCGTTGAACCAGGGCGCCTGCGGGAGGTCCTGGATGAGATCGAGGTCTGCCTCGGCGAGCGCCTGGTCGGTAGCGGCAGCGATCTCGGCGTAGCGGTCCAGCACCTCCGCGAGCCTCTCCCCCGGCAACAGCCGGAACTCGCCGGCCCAGTCCTCGTACAGCCCCGGTGCGGGGTCGGCGAAGTCGATTCCGTCCCACGGCAGCGCCGACCGGCCGCGCCGCACGAACTCGCGCCAGTTCAGCTCCGCAGCGCTGACGTGCTTGATCAGTCCACCGATCGTCAGCTCACTCGCCGTGGTCCGCGTGCGGGCCTGCTCGTCGGTGAGCTCGCGGGCGGTGAAGCGCAGGAAGTGCCGGGCGTTGGTCAGGGCATGCAGCAGATCACCGCGCTCGCCGGTCAGTGCGGTGGTGACGGTGGCCATCGTGGACTCGGTCATGATCGTCGTCCTTCCTCCGGCGGCTCGCGGCCGCCGCTCGTGGTTGGTATCTCCACGCTAGAAGGCATTAGTGTCAGATTCTGGCCGCTATCGCAGGGAGGGTGACATCCATGACCACCAGCTCGCGGACCCTCCGCCTGCTGTCCCTGCTGCAGGCCCACCGCTACTGGGCCGGGGACGAACTGGCCGAACGATTGGGTGTCTCCCTCCGCACCCTGCGACGGGACGTCGACCGGCTGCGCGATCTCGGCTACCCGGTGCAGTCCGGCCGCGGCGTGGGTGGCGGCTATCAACTGGCGCCCGGGGCGGCGCTGCCGCCGCTGGTGCTCGACGACGACGAAGCGGTCGCTCTCGTGGTGGGCCTGCAGTCCGCTGCCCACTCCGGGCTGGCGAACGTGGCGGAGGCCTCGGTGCGCGCACTGGCCACCGTCGTCCCGGTGCTGCCCACCCGGCTCCGGCGGCAGGTGGAGGCGATCGGGGCCACCACGGACTCCCTCCGCCCGGACGCCCCCGCGGGCGAGGCGACCGACCCCGCCACGCTCGTGGTGCTCGCGCAGGCGTGCCGGGATGCCGAGCGGGTACGTTTCGGCTACTCCAGCGCCTCCGGCGAGGCCACCCACCGGCACGTAGAGCCCGTGCGCCTGGTCACGGTGGGGCGGCGCTACTACCTCCTGGGTTACGACCTCGACCGCGCCGACTGGCGCAGCTTCCGGCTGGACCGGGTGCGCGAACCCTTACCCACCGGGTCCTGGTTCCGACCGCGCGAGGTCCCCGGTGGGGACGCCGCCGCGTATGTGCGCGACGGCCTGCGCCGCGGGAGCCCGGGCCCGCAGGCGAGCGCCGAGCTCGTCGCCGACGCTGATCGCGTACGCGAGCAGATCGGGCGCTGGTTCGAGGTCACCGCATCCGGCCCGGGCCGGTGCCGGGTGCATGCCGACGGGGTGGACCCGGAGTGGATGGCCTTCGCCCTGGCTCACACCGGCGGCGAGATCCTCTCGGTGGAGCCGGCCGAGGTGCGCGAGGTGATGCGCACCTGGGCGGGCCGGTTCACCCAGGCCGTAGGGCCGCCGTCGTGAGGTGGGCTCACGCCGCGGCCACCATCGCCTCGAACTCCTCGAACACCGGCGGCAGCTCGGGCGAGGTCCACATCCGGTTGGTCAGCAGGATGCCGGTGCGGCCGCGGGAGGGGTCGGTGAACCAGCGCGAGCCGAGGCCGCCGTTCCAGCCGTAGCTGCCGGCCGCCAGGCCGCTGGCTGCCCGGGTGGTGCGCACCTCACAGCCGTAGCCCCAGCCCGCGCCCGGCTCGGGGGATGGGCCGCCGCGCGCGAGCACGTGGGCAGGGAGCTGGTTCGTGATCATCGCCCGCACGAGCTCCTCCGGGATCAGCCGGCGCTTCCCGACGGCGCCCCCGGCCCGGATCAGATCGGCGAAGCGTCCGTAGTCGCTGACCGTGGAGACCAGGCCGGCGTCACCGCCGTCGCGGGGTGGGATCGCAGCCCACTGACCGTCGGCGGGGTCGTAGACGTCGGTGCCGGCGCCGAAGCAGGCGCCGAACCTGTCCCGGCGCGCGGGCGGCACCCAGAAGCCGGTGTCGGTCATGCCGAGGGGCTCGAGGAGGCGCTCGACCATCACCTCCCCGAGCCGGGCGCCGGTGACCCGCTCGATCAGCAGGCCGGTGAGGAGCGAGGGCGTGTTGTAGAGCCAGCGTTCGCCCGGCTGATGCCGCAGCGGGAGATCGGCGGCGGCGGTGAGCCAGGCGTCGATGCTGAGGTCACCGGCCGGCGCGGGCGGACCAGGGACGATGCCGCGCTCGGCCCAGGCGGCGTCGAGCGGGGTGGGGCTGAAGTCGGTGAAGTCCATCCCCCAACCGCTGGTGCCGGTCAGCAGGTCGGCGAGGGTGATGGGACGAGCGGCCGGCACCGTGTCCTCGATCTGCGCGTGCGGATGGCGCAGCACCCGCCGGTCGGCGAGCTCGGGCAGATGGGCGTCGACGGGCTCGGCGAGCCCTACGGCACCGTCGCCCACCAGCACCAGGGCGAGGGCCGCCGTCACCGGTTTGGTCATCGAGGCGATACGGAACGCCTCGTCGGTGCCGATCGGTGCGGCGGCGTCGAGGTCGCGGTGACCGAGCGCGCCGGTGAGCACCTGGTCACCGTCGCGGACGTACCAGGTCAGGCCGGGGATGGCGCCGGGGCCGATGTGGGCGGCGAGCCGGTGCTCCAGAAGTGCGCGATCCATACCGCCCATGCTGGACTGGACCGGTGACAGTCCACCACCCCTCCCCCTCGCTCGCCCAGCTCGCCTGGCAGCGCCTCGAGCTCGGCCTCTTCTTCCACGTGGGGGTCAACACCTTCGCGGGCAAGGAATGGAGCGACGGCACCCTGCCCGCCTCCTCCTTCGACCCCACCGACCTCGACGCCGGCCAGTGGGTGCGCACCGCCAAGGAAGCCGGGGCCCGGTACGTGGTGCTCACCGCCAAGCACCACGACGGGTTCTGCCTCTGGCCCACCGCCACCACCGACTACTCGGTGGCGTCCTCTCCCTGGCGGGGCGGGCAGGGCGACCTGGTGGCCGAGGTGGCCGAGGCCTGCCGGGCCGAGGGCGTCGGGCTCGGGCTGTACCTGTCCCCGTGGGACCGGCACGCCCCGGAGTACCCGGACCCGCAGGCCTACGACGCGCTCTACCTCGCCCAGCTGCGCGAGCTGTGCACGGGCTACGGCGATCTGGTGGAACTGTGGTTCGACGGCGCCGGCTCGGCGGGTCGCAGCTATGACTGGGACGCGATCATGGCGCTGGTGGCCGAGCTGCAGCCGGACGCGATGGTGTTCAACATGGGCACGCCGACAATCCGGTGGATCGGGAACGAGGACGGACTGGCCGCCGATCCGGTGCGCTACGCCGTCGACACCGCCAGCCTGGACAACTACACCGAGACCGTCATCCGGCTGGGCGAGGCGCGCTATGTGCCACCGGAAGCGGACGTCTCCATCCGGCGCGGCTGGTTCTGGGCGGCCGATGATGGCCCGAAGAGCGTGGAGCACCTGCTCGCGGTCTACTACCGGTCGGTCGGGCTGGGAGCGAACCTGCTGCTGAACGTGCCGCCGGATACGCGCGGGTTGCTCGACGACGCCGATGTCGAGCGGCTGCGGGAGTTGCGCGCCGCGCTGGACTCCCGCTTCGGCTCGCCCGTGGCCGGGGTGCTGACGCAGATGGCCGACGGCGTCTGGCAGGTCGACTTCCAGGCTCCCGTGACCTTCGATCACCTGGATCTCGCGGAGGAGCTGAGCGCGGGCCAGCGCGTCACGGCGCATCGCGTGAGCGTGGAGGGCGCCGACCTCGACGGCGACGTGCTGCTGGCCGAGGCCGGCACGGTCGGGCATCGCCGGCTGCACGCCCATCCGCCTGTGACGGCGCAGCGGCTGCGCGTGACCTGCGTGGGCGAGGGGTCGGCGTTGGCGGGGGTGTCGGTGCACCACGCCGGCACGCACGGGGTGCCGCAGATCGAGTACCTGGCGCCGACCGACGAGCCGGAATAGGGCTCTCCCCGCCCGCGGACCTACTTTCCCGGCATCGACATCAGGTGCAAGCCAGGTCCACGCCTGGACGGTGGGTCGAGCGGGGTGCGGCGTCGGGTCTCCTCCCTCACGGACCGGACCCACCCGGACTGATCACCCGCCCGACCCACCTCCGGCAGCCTGACCCACCTCGCGATGGTTCGGACTGCCGCACGTAAGTCACATACCGGCTGCTGGAGACTCGAGGTCCGCGGGGTGGACCCGCACCAGTGCCGGCAGGGCGTCGAAGTCCGCATCGGTCGAGACGATGCGGGTGAAGCCGGCGTTCGCAGCGGTGGCGGCGTGGACCGCGTCACGCCCCCGTATCGGCGAGGCGGCGACCAGGTCCCGGGCAGCCAGCAGGACCTCCGAGGTGAAGTCGTGCCAGATCACCATCGACCGGATGGTATCAAAGGCGGCAAGCGCCTGGCCACGATCACCACGCCTCATCCGGTGGAAGAGGAACTCCTGCCCGCCTTCGACGCTCATGTGCAGCCGCAGCCTGCCGGCCGCAGCACTCTCGACGATCCTTCGGCAGGGGTCTCGGTCCGGGTGCTCGCCACCGATGGCGAGCAACAGGATCGCCGGGTCCAGGAAGAGCGGCGTCACAGGGCGTCGATCTTCCCAGCCGTCTCTTCGGCCATCCGCTGCTTCAGCTCCGCGGCATCCTCGCCGGGTCCAGCATCGGTGTGCAGGGCAAGGAATGCCTGCGCCGCCCGCGCGCGCTCATCGTCCTGATCGTCGGGGAACTGCAGGTCGATGGCTTCGCGAATGACGGCCGCCACACTGCGCTGTGAGCGCGCTGCCTCGGCGGCGACCCGCTCATAGCGTGCACGATCGAGCAGCAACTGCAGACGGCGCTCCATCCCTGACATACACATACAGTATCATGTGTATCCTTGACGATCCTGCGGTCGACAGGCCGAGCGCGGCGACCTACCGTGGCTGGACGAGGGGCCGGCGAAGGGGGATGCCATGCGAGGGGTCCGGATCATCACATCCGCGGCTGTCGTCGCTGTGCTGGCCGTCGGGTGCACAGGCTCGGTCGAGCCTGCGCCTTCATCGTCGTCGAACTCCGCTACACCCACCGCGCCGCCGGGGCCGAGCGTGCCGGACGCGTCGGGGACGTCGGGGGAAGCCACAGACCCAGGAGCCGCCCCGACTTCACCAGCGCCTCCCGATGACTCGGGCTCCGGATGTCGAGGCGGTCTCACCTACGCCGACGACATGGACTACTCGCTCCCGAGGCCCGAGCCCGGCGCGTTCGTGCCCTACGACTATGCCAGTCAGATTCAGGAGCAGAGTGGCGGTGGCCTCGAACTACTCGACCTCCGGGCCGCGGCGCACGACGGGTTCGACCGGTTCGTCGCCGAGTACGTCCTTCCTCATGGCTACAGCGGCGACCCGGGCCTCTACGTGGCCTACGTCGACTGCGCGGGCTCGCAAGGACCGGTTGGGGAGATTCCCATCACCGGTACCGACATCCTGCAGGTGTCCATCATCGGCGCCTCCCCGCGCGTCTCGGACGACGGAGTCTGGGCAGAGACACCCGAGATCGACGCTCCCGGGGCCGCCATCACCGACATCGACTACCAGGAACAGACCGGCGGCTCTCACGTTCTTCACCTCGGCGTCGGCCACGATCGCGCCGACTTCCGCGTCTTCTCCCTCACTGATCCGACCCGCGTGGTGGTCGACGTCGCCCACCCCGACTGAACTCCACTCGCGCCGACCCCACTTCCCGGCACCACCCCAGGTTCCAGCCCGTGTCGGCGCCTGGAGAGCGGCTCCGCACCCGGAACCTGTGTCCGTGGCGGCCGGCCCGCGTCAGGCCTCGTTCGGCGGCCCGCTCGAGTCCCGCACCATCAGCGTCGGGCTCACGAGCACCCGGTGCACCGGCCGTCCGGCATCCGCCATCCGCGCCGCGAGCAGACCCACCGCCGTGCGTCCGATCGTGCGCCGGGGCGGGCGCACGGCCGTCAGCGCCGGCGCGGACATCGCGGCCACCTGGTCGTCGTAGGAGATCACCGACAGGTCACCGGGCACGCTCAGGCCGCGCTCCTGCGCGCACTGGATCAACCGGATGGCCTCGGGGTCGGAGTGCACGAGCAGCGCCGTAGTGCCGGTGGCGATCACGTCCGCCACGATCGACTCGATCGTCGAATCGAAGTCGGGTTCGCGCCGGTCGGGGATCCGCCGGTCCACCGCAGCCGGGGCATCCAGCCCGTGATCCGCACAGGCCGCCAGCCAGTCCGTGCGCAACCGCGGCGCGTGCGGGGAGTCCTGGCTCAGCGCCACCCCGATCGTGCGATGCCCCTGGCCCACCAGGTGATGGACGGCCATCGTGATGCCGTCGGAGTGGTCGGTGATCACCGACTCCACCGAGCGCTGCACCGCCCCCACCGAGGCGGTGCGCTCCATCAGCACCACCGGCACCGGCGCGTCCGCGAGCCACTCCCGCACGAGCTCACCGCCGGGGCCGTCGAGGGTCGGCGCGATGAGCAGGCCGTCGGCGCCGGCCTCCACGAGTCGCTCCAGATCACCGCGCTCGTCGGCCGCCTGGTAGACCGAGCCGCGCAGGCGCACCCGCAGGCCGAGACGCTTGGCCTCCTCCTCGGCGCCGCGCGCCACGTCCGGCCAGTAGTAATCGAGTGAGGGCACCAGCATCCCGACGGTGGCGCCCACCGGTCCGGCGGATCCGTTCGAGACCCGGGGCCCGACGGCGGTCGCTCCCCCGTGCACGCGGCGAACCAGCCCGGCATCGGCCAGGTCCGAGACGGCGCGGCGCACCGTCACCGGAGTGACGCCGAGCTCCTCGGCGAGCTCGGTCACCCGGACCGTTCCCCGGTCCGAGACCGCCGCCAGCACCTCGGCCTGGCGCGACCCCATCGGGGGCCGTCGTCCCTCGTTCGACGTCTGCGCCATCACATCCCTCGCCACGATCGTTCCTCGTCTCTGGTCCGTCAGCGTAGAGCCCGCGGCGGCGGGTCCGGCTGCCTGCACGAGCGCCGTGCCGTGTCCGGTTGACATCTCGAGTTGATCGAACTTACTGTAACCGATCGTACGAGGTTGTTTTGATCGGATTTCGATCGTGTCGGACCCAAAGGAGTTGCCGTGGCGACCATCCGCCCCCTCACCGCTGCGGTGATGGCACCGGCAACCTTCCGGCGACAGTTCGCACGAGCCGAGCTGCAGCGTCTGAGCGACCTCGCCATTCTCGCTGACCCGGTCTGCGTCGAGAGCATCGAGGCGATCGGCGCCGAGCGCCTCGCCGAGACCGAGGTGCTGCTCACCTCCTGGGGATGCCCGCCGATCACCGACGCCCAGCTCGACGCCGCCCCGCGCCTGCGCGCGATCATCCACGCCGCCGGCAGCGTCCGCGGACTGGTCCCCGACAGCGTGCACGCCCGCGGCATCACCGTCACCTCCGCCGCCGAGATGAACGCGGTGCCGGTGGCCGAGTACACCCTCGCCGCGATCATCCTCGCCGGCAAGCGAGCCCTCCCGCTCGCCGCGCACGGCCGGCTCCACCCCGGCACCTGGGAGAGCTCCTTCGGCGACGACTCCCTCTCCAACTACGGCCGCACCATCGGCCTGGTGGGTCTGTCGAAGATCGGCCGCCGCGTGCTGGATCTGCTCCGCGTGCTCGACCACGGCCCGGTCCTGGTGGCCGACCCGTGCGCCGACCCCGCCGAGGTGCGCCGGCTCGGCGCCGAGCTGCTGCCGCTGCACGACGTCCTGACGCGCGCCGAGATCCTCTCGCTGCACGCCCCGCTGCTGCCCTCGACCCATCACATGATCGGCGCCGCCGAGCTGGGCCTGCTCCCCGACGGCGCGACCGTCATCAACACCGCCCGCGGCGCGCTGATCGATCACGACGCCCTGCTGGTGGAGTGCATGGCCGGCCGGCTGGACGCGATCCTCGACGTGACCGACCCCGAGCCCCTGCCCGCCGAGCACCCCCTGCTGGGACTGGGCAACGTCACCGTCACCCCGCACCTGGCCGGCTCGCTCGGTACCGAGACCCGCCGGCTGGCCCAGTTCGCCCTCGACGGCCTCGAGGCCCTGGCCGCCGGCCGGCCGCTGCCCGGCGCCGTCACCGGCGAGACCGCGGCGGTGAGCGCATGAGCAACCGCGTCCGTACCCGCGCCGAGCTGGTCGCCTTCACCGACCGGCTGCTGGCCGCCGTCGAGCCGTACCGCTCCCCCGCCGGCTCGCTGATCACCCTGCCGGGCACCCCCGGCGGGTACGGCACCGCCGTGGACGGCCTGGAAGGCTTCGCCCGCACCCTCCTGGCGGCCGGCTTCCGTGCTGCGGGAGACGGTCACGACGACGGCGCCCGGCTCGAGCCGTACGCCCGCGGCCTGGCCGCCGGGACCGACCCGCACCACCCCCAGCGCTGGGTCCGGCCCACCGAGCACCCGCAGGCCAAGGTCGAGGCCGCCTCGCTCGCCCTGATCCTGGACCTGACCCGTCCCTGGCTGTGGGACAGCCTCGACGCGCGCACCCAGGAGCAGGTCGTCGACTACCTCGCCGAGGTGGTCGGGGACGAGACCTACCCGCGCTGCAACTGGCTGTGGTTCCGCATCGCCGTCGAGACCTTCCTACGCTCGGTCGACGGGCCCCACCGGCTCTCCGACATCCAGGACGATCTCGCCCTGCACGAGGAGTTCTACGAGCGCGAGGGCTGGTACCGCGACGGCGACGAACGCTCCTACGACCACTACATCGGCTGGGCCATGCACCTGTACCCCACCCTGTGGGCGCGCATGGCCGGCGCCGAGGACCTGGCCGCACCCCGCGCCGAGGTCGACCGCGAGCGTCTGGACCGCTTCCTCACCGACGCCGTGCACCTGATCGGCACCGACGGCGCCCCCCTGATCCAGGGCCGCAGCCTCATCTACCGCTTCGCCGCGGCCGGGCCGTTCTGGGCCGGCGCCCTGGCGCAGGTGCCCTCGGTGCCGCTGGGCACCCTGCGCCGCGCCGGCCTCGCGGTGGTGGACCACTTCGCCGCCCACGTGCCGAACGAACGCGGCCTGCTCGACCTGGGCTGGCACCGCCCGTGGCGCGCCCTGGCCCAGTCCTACTCCGGAACCGGCTCCCCCTACTGGGCGAGCAAAGGCCTGCTCGGGCTGGCCCTGCCCGCCGATCACCCGGTGTGGAGCGCCCCGGAGCACCCGCTCCCGCACGAGGAGTCGGACACCCTGCGCACCATCGCCGCCCCGGGCTGGGCGGTCAGCGCCACCGCCGCCGACGGCGTGGTGCGCCTGGCCAACCACGGCACCGACCACGCCCTGCCGGGCAGCACCGGTGGCGACTCGCCGCTGTACGCGCGCCTGGCCTACTCCACCGCGACCTTCCCGATGCTGCACGCCGATGCCTGGCAGAACCCGGCCGACCAGTCCGTGGTGCTCACCGACGGCTCCGGCCGTCGCAGCCACCGCAGCGGCATGACCGCCCTGGAGGTGGACGCCTCGGACAGCACGGTGGCCACCGTGGCCGCCTCCCGCGCGAACGCCCACTGGTTGCGCCCCGCCGAGCAGCAGCAGCTGCACGGCTCCGGCGCCCAGGGAGAGGCCACCGACGCCGGGACGATCACCACCATCTCGGTCCTGCACGGGGCCTGGGAGGTGCGCCTGATCCACCTCGAGAGCCCCGCCCCCGAGGCGAGCGCGCTCGAGGCGGGCGGCTGGGCGCTCTCGGACGACTCCGGCGTCCAGACCCAGGCCCTGCCCACGCCGGGGCAGAGCGCGGACGCACCCCCCGCCGTCGGGAATCTGCTGCGCAGCACCGCCCACGAGGCCGCCCTGCTCGGCCTGCACGGCTGGACGGCGCACCGCACCGAGCACCACGACGACGTCACCCCCCTCGGCGCGCACACCTGCGTCGGCATCCTCAGTACTGCACCGGCGCCGGGCTGGTACGCCCTCGCGCTCGGTCTGGCCGGTAGCGACCAGCTGCCGCCGCCACCCTCCGTCCGTCTCGAGCCGAGCCTGACAGCCCGGATCGAGTGGGCGGACGGCTCCGGTACCACCGTCGATCTCGGCGGGGCACCCACGGACACCACGAAAAACACCCCCACGCCCATCCGGGCACGAGACCTCAAGGAGAGGATCACGCAATGAAGCGCACCATGCTGACCGGCGCAGCCGCCCTGGCTGCCACAGCACTGACCCTGACCGCCTGCAGCGGCGGCGACGACACCGGGAGCGGCGGTGAGGGGGATGCGTCGAACGTCGACTCCATCAGCCTCGCCGGCTGGAGCCTGAGCACCACCCCTGAGTTCCAGGTGCTGGCCGACGCCTACAACGAGCAGAACCCGGACGTCACGGTCGAGCTCAAGGAGTACGACGCCACCGAGTACGACACCCAGATGGTGGCGGACCTGGCTGCGGGCTCGGCCCCGGACATGTACGTGCTGAAGAACCTCAAGAACTTCGTCACCTACGAGGACGGCGGGCAGCTGCTCGACGTCAGCGACGTGGTCTCGGAGATCGACGGGGACCTGGCCGGGATCGACGCCTACACCGTGGACGGCACCACCTACGCGGTGCCCTACCGCCAGGACGCCTGGTACCTGTACTACAACAAGGACCTCTTCGACGAGGCCGGCGTGGACTACCCCGACGGCTCGTGGACGTGGGACGACTACGCCGAGAACGCCGAGGAGCTCTCCGACGCGCTCGGCGGCGATGCGCTCGGGACCTACCAGCACAGCTGGCAGTCCACGCTCCAGGGCTTCGCCAACGCGCAGGACCCCGAGGCCGATGTGCTCTCCGGCAACTGGGAGTACCTGGTGCCCTGGTACGAGCGCGTGCTCGAGCTGCAGGAGAACGACGCGCAGATGAGCTTCGGTGCGATCACCACCAACTCGGTGACCTACCAGTCCCAGTTCGGCACCCAGCAGGCCGCGATGATGCCGATGGGTTCCTGGTACGTGGCCACGCTGCTCGCCCAGCAGGAGAGCGGCGACGCGGAGGAGTTCGACTGGGGCTTCGCCCCGGCACCGCAGATGGACGCCAGCACCACCGAGACGCCCGTCACCTTCGCCGACCCGACCGGTATCGGCGTCAACCCGGCCGTCGACGCCGACACCGCTGCTGCCGCGAAGGACTTCCTGGCGTTCGTGGCCAGTGAGGACGCCGCCACGGCGCTCGCCGAGATCGGCATCACCCCGGCCGTCACCAACGAGGCCGTCACGGAGACCTTCTTCTCCATCGAGGGCATCCCCACCGACGAGACCTCGCAGTTCACCTTCTCCACCCACGAGGTGCTCCCGGAGAACCCGGTCTCGGCCGACACCGCCACGCTGCAGAACATCCTGAACGACGCGCACTCGGAGATCCTCTCCGGTGGATCCTCCCCGGAGGACGCCATCGCCGACGCGATGGACCGGGCGCAGTCCGAGGTTCTCGGCTGACCCACCCTGTTACCGGTGCCGGCCGGCCCGCATGGGCCGGCCGGCACCACTGATCGAGGAGGAGAACCATGGCGACAGCCGTGGACGCCCCCGCTGCGCCGACGCCCCCGCGCCGGAACCGCAGCCGGTTGACGCTGCGCAACACCTTCATCGGGTGGACCTTCATCCTCCCGAACTTCATCGGCTTCGCCGTGCTGACGCTGGTGCCGGTGATCGCCCTGTTCTACATCGCGTTCACCTCGTGGAACGCGTTCGGGCAGGCGAACTGGATCGGCCTGGAGAACTTCTCCCGGCTGCTGACCGACGGCACGTTCCACACGGCCCTGTTCAACACCGGCTACTACGCCGCCCTGCACATCCCGCTGACGCTGGCCGCCTCGCTCGGGCTGGCGCTGCTGCTCAACCACAAGATGCGCGGCATCGCCTTCTTCCGCACGGTCGCCTTCTTCCCCTACATCACCTCGATCGTGGCGATCGCGGTGGTGTGGAACATGCTCTTCTCGCCCGACTCCGGGCCGATCAACCAATTCCTGATGGCGCTGGGCCTCGACAACCCGCCGGGGTGGACGACCTCCTCGACGTGGGCGATGCCGGCCGTGGTGCTGACCAGCGTGTGGCGCGAGATGGGCTACTACATGCTGCTCTTCCTCGCCGGCCTGCAGGCCATCCCGCGTGAGCTCTACGAGGCCGCCCGGGTGGATGGCGCGAACGCCGTCCAGCGCTTCTGGAACGTCACCGTGCCGAGCCTGCGTCCGACCACGTTCTTCGTGACCGTGATCCTGACGATCCAGAGCTTCAAGGTCCTCGACCTGATCCTGGTGATGACCGACGGCGGCCCGGGCACCTCCACCCTCGTCCTCGCCCAGTACATCTACCGCAAGGGCTTCGAGGAGAACGACTTCGGTTACGCCTCCGCCGTGGCCGTGGTGCTGTTCTTCATCTGCCTCGGACTCACGGTCGTGCAGTTCCTGCTGAACAAGAGGAAGGAAGTCTGATGGCGACCGTGACCCTCGATCGCCCGAGCGCCACCGCGCCGCCGCAGCTGCGCAAGGACCCCCGTCAGGGGCGCAAGATCGTCGGCCGGGTGCTGCTCTACGTGGCGATGATCGTGGCCGCTGCGGCGATCATGCTGCCCTTCTTCTGGATGGTCACCTCCTCGCTGAAGACCAACAACCAGGTCTTCTCCGTGCCGATCCAGTGGCTGCCCGATCCGGTGGTCTGGCGCAACTACATCGACATCTGGGCGCGCGCGGACATGCTCACCTGGGTCAAGAACACCCTGATCCTCTCGGTGGGCGTGACCTTCCTGCAGGTGCTCACCGGCAGTTTCGCCGCCTACGGCTTCTCGAAGATGCGCTTCCCGGGCCGGGACGTGCTGTTCCTGACCTACGTGGCCACCATCGCCGTGCCGTGGCAGGCGTACATGATCCCGCAGTTCATCATGCTCTCGCGGGTAGGCCTGTCGAACACCCTCTGGTCCATCCTGGCGCTGCAGACCTTCAGCGCCTTCGGGGTGTTCCTGATGAAGCAGTACTACGAGTCCATCCCGGAGGAGCTCTCGGAGGCCGCCCGTATCGACGGGCTGTCCGAGTACTCGATCTGGCGCCGGATCGTGCTGCCGCTGTCCGGCCCGGCCGTGGCGACGCTGACGCTGCTGACCTTCGTCAACACCTGGAACGACTACCTCGGCCCGCTGATCTACCTGCGTGACCGGGACCTGTGGACGATCCAGATCGGACTGAAGTCCTTCGTCTCCCAGTACAACGCCGAGTACGCCCTCATCATGACCGGCTCGGTGATCTCGGTCCTGCCGATCGCGCTGATCTTCATGCTCGGGCAGCGCTACTTCGTGCAGGGGATCGCCACCGCCGGCCTCAAGGGCTGACAATGGCGGCCATGGTGGGCACGGGGCGAGGCGGGCAGCCGGCGCGCAGGCGTCTGCTGCGCATGCCCTCGGCCGACACCTGGGAGACGGTGATCGGCGTCGGGTACCTGGTGCTCGGCACCAACGCCATGCTCCTGCTCGCCACCCTCCCGCTGCTGGTGCTGCTCGTCAGCACCGACCCGCGCACCTCCTGGCCGGCGCTGCTGGGTGCGGGTGTGCTCGCCACACCCGCACTCACGGCCGCGTTCGCCGTCTTCAGTCACTACTCCACTACGAAGGGCACCGAGGTGGTGCGGACCTTCTGGCGCTCCTGGGCGCGGCACCTGCGGCGCTCGCTCGCCCTCGGGGCGATGCTCGCCGGCGCCGCCGTGGTGCTCGTCGTGGACGTGCTCGCCCTGTGGGGCTCGCGCTGGGGCGCGGTCCTGACGCCGCTGCTGGCGGTGCTGCTGGCCCTCGCCGCGGCGACGGCGTTGCTCGCCCTGGTGGCCAGCGTCGAGCGGCCGGAGGCCCGCCTGCGCGACGTGCTGCGCGCCTCGCTCTACCTCGGCGTACGGCGCTGGTACCTGACGATCGGATCGTTCGTGGTGCTGGCGCTGCTGGCGGGCCTGTTCGTGGCCCAGCCGGCGGTCGCCGTCGGGCTGGCGGCGACGCCGCTGCTGTACGTGACGTGGGGGAACTCGCGCTACACCCTCAAGCCGGTGCTGCCGCAGGGATCCTCGATCCAGCTGTAGGCACGCCCGCGCGTTGCCCCGATCTGTCGCATGCGCCCGGCGCGAGCCGACAGAATGCGGCAAGTCGCCGGGAGCGCGACCGCTCGATCAGACGGAGGCGTCGGCGAGCAGCGGCGTGAGGACGACGTCGGGGTGGGTGCGCCCGATCGAGCGGGCCAGGTAGATGTCGCGCAGCAGCGCCAACCGGACGCCGTCGTGGCGGCGGACGATCTCCACCCCGTGCATCCCGGAGATCTGGGCCGCGCCGGCCTCGTCGATCTTCCGGGCGAGGGAGTACGGGAGCGTGTCCAGCACCAGCCGGGCCCCGAACTCGTGCTCCATCCGGTCCGCGGCCACCTCGAACTGCAGCGGCCCGACGGCGGCCAGGATCGGGTTGCCGTCTCCGCGCAGGTCCGAGACCAGGCGCTGCACCACGCCCTCCTGGACCAGCTTGTCCATCCCGCGGCGGAATTTCTTCGACGCGCTCGGGTCGGCCACCCGCGCGGAGGCGAAGTGCTCGGGCTCGAAGACCGGCATCGGCGGGAACTCCACCGCAGGACCTTCGGGGTCGTAGAGGGTGTCTCCGACCGCGAGGTTCGCGGCGTTGACCAGGCCGACGACGTCCCCCGGGTAGGCGCGGTCGGTCACCTCCCGGTCACGGCCGAAGATCGAGAGCGCGTGCTTGGTGGCGAAGGCTCGCTTGGAGGGCTGGTGGGTGAGGACCATGCCCCGCTCGAACACACCTGAGCAGACACGCACGTAGGCGACGTGGTCGCGGTGCTTGGGGTCCATGCCTGCCTGCATCTTGAACACGAAGCCGGAGAACGGGGAGTCGACCTGCCGCTCGCCTCCGTCGCGGGCGTCCCGGTCCCCGGGGGCGGGCGCCCACCGATGGATGGTCTCGAAGAGCTGGCGGACTCCGATGTTGCTGAGCGCGGCACCGAACAGGATCGGCATGACCTCGGTCTTGGGCGCCTGCGGATCCAGCTCCGGGAGGAGGCCCGCCTCTTCCCGAGCGCGGGTGTCGTCCTCCCCGAACCGGTCGGCGGCCGCGTCGGGCCCGAGTTCGTCGTCCTCGGCGAGCTGTGCGCCGCCGGGTGCCTTGCGGTAGACGTGCACCGTTCCGGTGGCCACGTCGAGCAGTCCGAACTCCGGCCCCCCGATCCCGACGGGCCAGGTCACCAGCTGCGGCTCCCGATCGAGCCGCTCGGTGATCTCGTCGATCAGCTCGAGCGCTTCCCGCCCGGGCCGGTCCCACTTGTTGATGAACGCGATCACCGGGACGCCCCGGCGCTTGCACACCTCGAACAGCTTGAAGGTCTGTGGTTCCAGGCCCTTCGCGGAGTCGATGAGCATCACCGCGCAGTCCACGGCCGTGAGCACCCGGTAGGTGTCCTCGGAGAAGTCGGCGTGCCCGGGGGTGTCGAGCAGGTTGATCGTCAGGTCTCCCCAGGCGAACTGC
Organism: Ruania suaedae; assembly: GCF_021049265.1. Lineage (NCBI taxonomy): Bacteria > Bacillati > Actinomycetota > Actinomycetes > Micrococcales > Ruaniaceae > Ruania > Ruania suaedae. The sequence goes on along the minus strand of NZ_CP088018.1, from coordinate 191,728 downwards.
AGGGCGGCCGAGGTGATGGAGATACCGCGCTTGCGCTCCATCTCCAACCAGTCCGAGACGACGCCGGACCGGTTCCCCTTGCCGTGCACGGCGCCTGCCTCGCCGATCACCTGGGCATGCAGGGCCAGGGCCTCGGTGAGCGTGGACTTTCCTGCGTCGGGGTGGGAGATGACGGCGATGGTGCGGCGGTGGGCCGCCTCGCTCAGCGCATCGTCGGTCCGCTGTGTGGTCACGCTGGTCAGACCGCCTCCTGGTGTCGGCGCCGCAGCTCGCGGCGAGGGTTGATGGGCGCCGGCCGCAGCCACGCTCGGTCATCCGCTCTTCCGGACGCACCAGAGAACAACACTACCGACACGTGAGGGATCCCTCGGAGCGGGCCCGTGTGAGATTGGTTCCACCTCACGCCCACAGCGGCGGGATCCGCCGTCCGGCTACTCGGTCTCGACCTCGGTCCCGGGCGCAGCCGGATCGACCGGGTCGGCGCAGTAGGCCAGCTCACCGTCCTCGCCCGCGTGGTAGGCGTACTCCTCACCCTCGTGGGTGAGGATCAGCCGGTATCCCTCCACCAGCGCCTGGGTGTACGACTGCCCCGCCGCGGGGCAACCGAGCGCGCCGTCGGGCCAGGTGACCTGCTCGAGCGGACCCGCCGAGATCTCCTCGGTGCCGACGTCGAGCCGCTCCGCAAGGTCGGCGACGGCGGCGGTCTGCTCCTCGGAGAGGTCATCCGAGTCGGAGCCGGTCTCGTCCTCGTCCGGATCAGCCGAGGGCTCGAGCGTGGGATCGGCGCCCTGCCCGCTCCCGTCCGGCGCCGGCGTCGTCGTGGCCGGACTGCCGGGCTCTTCGCTCGCGCCGCACGCGGTCAGCACGAGCAGGGCTGCCGCAGCAACACCGGCGAGCATCTGGCGCATGGGCCGCACCTCCTGAGGCCCCCATCATAGGTTTGCCCGGGTCGGTCCGCGCGGGAGACGCCGGCCCCTGGGTGTACCCGGAGGCGGCTAGGACAGCTCGGTCACCGTGTAGCTCACCACACCCTCGGTGTCGATCGCGCTCAGCAGCACCTGCCAGCGATCATTGACCAGACCCGCCATGACGAGATCGCCCGCGGCCACCGAGAGTGACTCCTCGCCCTCGGTGAAGCCGGCGTCTCGCAACGCCTGCTCGGCGCGGTCGAAGGCGCCCTCGCCCTCGGCCTGGATCTGCACCGCCCAGCCGGAGGCGTCCGCGGACTGCATCGAGGAGGCGCTGAGGATCTCGCCCTCGATCAGCGGGATGTCGGCTGGGAAGTCGGCGGGCAGGTCACCGCCCACCGAGAACGAGCCCTCATCGCTCTCCACCACGAAGCCGCCGTTCTCGGAGTCGAGGTCGATGTCGACGTTCTCGCCGTCGTTGCCCTGCTCGACGGCGCGCTCGAACCCCTCCTCCACCAAGCTCTCGACGCTGCAGCCGGTCACGCTGGCCAGCGCGATCGCTGCCACCACTGCACATGCCTTGCCCGTCCTACCGCCGTGACGCCTCATGAAGCCATTCCCTCCGGATCAGTGAGGCCCCGTGTGCCGGAGCCACCTACCGCTCAGGTACAGACCGCGGCCGGTCTGATACACGCTAGCGGGAAGGGGCCTGCGCGCGGAGGGATGCGGAACCGAGCGAACCTAGTCCCCGGAGCGCTTGCGCGGAGCCGCACGCAGGTGCGCTCGCTCCCCCTGTGTGCCGAACAGGCTGAGGAACTCCACCGCCTCCCCGTCCGCCGATCCGAACCAGTGCGGCACCCGGGTGTCGAACTCGGCCGCCTCGCCGGGCTTCATCACCAGATCGTGTTCGCCGAGCACCACCCGCAGCCGCCCGTTGAGCACGTACATCCACTCGTAGCCCTCGTGCGTCTTCGGCTCCGGCTTCTTCAGCGGCCCCGCCGCGATCACGAGCTTGTACGCCTGGATCCCGCCGGGCCGGCGGGTCAGCGGCAGCATCGTCATCCCGTGCGCCTTCATCGGCTTCAGGTGGATTCTCGGGTCCCCCGTCGGAGGAGCGTCCACCAGCTCATCCAGCGAGACGCCGTAGACGCGGGCCAGGGGCAGCAGCAACTCCAGGGTCGGCTTACGCGCGCCGGACTCCAGGCGCGAGAGCGTGCTCACCGAGATCCCGGTGCCGGCGGCCAGCTCGGAGAGCGTCAGCTCGCGCTCGCTGCGCAACCCCCGTAGCCGCGGTCCGACGCCTTCCAGGGCCTGCTCGAGCTCATCCATCCGGTTAGTTTGCCACAGCAGCAAACATGTTTGCCACCGAACGCCAAGGAGCCGGATGCTGTCGGCAGGAGGTGGTCACCGTGACCGAACTGCAGGACTCATACGACGTGATCGTGATCGGCGGCGGCGCCGCGGGACTCAACGGGGCGCTGATGCTGGCGCGCTCGCGCCGCAGCGTGGCCGTGATCGATGCCGGTCGGCCGCGCAACGCACCGGCCGAGGCGGTGCACGGGCTCTTCGCCCGCGAGGGCACGCCCCCGGCCGAGCTCATCGCCCGCGGCCAGGAGGAGGTGCGCAGCTACGGCGGTGAAGTGATCGCCGGGGAGGTGGCCGCCGTCGCCGGGAGCGTGGACGACTTCGAGGTCCGCCTGGCCGACGGCCGCACCAGCCGGGCGCGGCGCATCCTCGTCACCGCGGGGGTGGTCGACGTGCTGCCGGCGGTGCCGGGCCTGGCCGAGCAGTGGGGGCGCGGCGTGGTGCACTGTCCCTACTGCCACGGCTGGGAGGTGCGTGACCGCGCGATCGGCGTGCTCGCCACCGGTCCGATGACCGCGCACCAGGCGCTGCTGTTTCACCAGCTCTCCGATGACGTCGTGGTCTTCAGCCACGACGCCGCGCTCGGTGAGGAGGAGCGCGAGAAGCTGGCCGCCGTCGGCATCCGGGTCGTGGCGGGCCAGGTGGCCGCGGTGGAGCAGGCGGCGGGCCTGATCACCGGCGTCCGCCTCGCCGACGGCACGCTCGTGCCTCGGGAGGCCATCGCCGTGGCCACCCGGATGGTGGCCCGGGCGGGCTTCCTGGCCGGCCTGGGACTCACGCCGGTCGAGCACCCGAGCGGCATGGGGGTGCACATCCCGGCCGAGGCGATGACCGGGAGGACCGACGTGCCGGGGGTCTGGGCGGCCGGCAACGTCACCGACATGGCCGCCCAGGTCGGACCGGCCGCTGCGGCGGGCGGTCAGGCGGGCGCGATGATCAACGCCGACATGGTGATGGCCGACGCGGCCCGCGCCGTCGCCGGACGCAACTGACGGGCCTGGGCAGTGCCGTGCCATATCCGGCACGGCAGCGCCCCTGCACGTCAGTTCGTGCGCAGCGCCGCCAGTGAGGCGCTGAGAACCTGCTCGGGGGACACCGAGGCATCGACCACGGCACCGGCCTCGTCGGGAGCCAACGTCTCGAGGGTGTCGACCTGCGAGCGCAGCAGGGCCGGTGGCATGAAGTGCTGGCGCGCCTGCATCCGGGTGAGGATCGTCTCGTAGGACGCCGAGAGCAGCACGAAGTACAGGCCAGGCACCCGGGCGCGGAGCCGGTCCCGGTAGCTGCGGCGCAGCGCCGAGCAGGCGAGCACGGTGCCCTCGCCCGCCGCGTCGCGGGCTTCGACCTCGGCGGCCAGGGCATCCAGCCATGGCCACCGATCCTCGTCGGTCAGAGGCGTTCCCGCGCTCATCTTCGCCACGTTGGTCTCGGAGTGGAAGGCGTCTCCCTCGAGGAAGACGGCGCCGAGATCCGCCGCGAGCGCCGCACCGATCGTGCTCTTGCCGTTGCCGGAGACGCCCATCACCACGATGTGCCTGGGGGTGTGTGTCATGTCCTCATTCTCCCAGCGGCACCGGCGAGCACCGAATCGGCCCGCCGGGGTGCCGGGCCCACAGCGCCCACAGAGCCCTCAGCGCCCGGAGGCGTAGCCCTGCATCCCCCGGGCGTTCGCCGCCGCGTGCAGCATCCCGTCGGTGTGCAGGCCGGCGGCGCTGATCCGGCCGAGCGACCAGTCGCCGGCCACCTCCACCTCGTGTCCGCGGCGGCGCAGCTGGGCCACCACCTCGTCCCCGATACGGCCCTCGATGCGCATCCCGCGCGGCTGGGCCACCCGTGGGGCGAACGAACTGGGCCAGTGAGTGGAGTGCCAGGAGGGCGCGTCGATCGCCTCCTGCAGCCCCATCCCGAGCACCAGGTGGTTGATGAGGAAGGGCACGGTCCACTGGTCCTGCTGGTCCCCGCCCGGCGTGCCGAACCCGAGCGTCCTGCCCTCCCCGAGCACCAGCCCCGGGCTGAGGGTGGTGCGGGGGCGGGCGCCGGGAACGAGTGAGGAGGGCAGGCCCTGCTCCAGCCAGAACATCTGTGCCCGTGTGCCCAGGGCGAACCCGAGGCCGGGGATCGTCGGGGAGGACTGCAACCACCCGCCCGACGGCGTGGCCGCCACCACGTTGCCCCAGCGGTCGGCCACGTCCAGGTGGCAGGTGTCACCCCGGGCGACCGTGGGCTCCCCCTGGCCGGGGGTGGCCAGGCCGTCGGACCAGGCTCCGCCGTCGGCCATCGCGGCGACCACCCGCGCCGGCAGGCGCGGCGTGCGGCCGGCCGGGCTGCCCGGACGCAGTTCCCCACTCGCCTCGCGGCCGACCAGGCCGGCGCGCTCGGCGGCGTAGTCCGTGCTCAGCAGTTCATCGATCGGGACGTCGCTGTGCTCAGGATCCCCGTACCAGGCCTCGCGGTCAGCGAAGGCGAGCTTGGCCACCTCGGTGACGGTGTGCACGAGGTCCGCGGTGGGCATCTCCTCGAGGTCGAAGGTGTCCAGCATCGCGAGCTGCTGCAGCAGCACCGGTCCCTGGCCCCAGGCCTGGGTCTTGGCCACCTGCACCCCGGCGAAGTCCAAGGTGGCCGGCTCCTCCTCGGTGGCGTGCCAGGCCGCGAGGTCGGCCCCGGTGAGGAAGCCGCGATGGGCCCCGGAACCCACGCCGTCGTACTGCTCGGTGGCGGCGAACGCCGCGAGCTGCTCGGCCACGAACCCTGAGTAGAACGCCCGCCGGGCGCCCTCGATCTGCTGCTCGCGGCCGTCCCCGGCGGCCTCACCCTCGGCGACGAGGCGCTCCAGGGTGTCCGCGAGCGCCGGGTTGCGGAACCGGTCCCCCGCCTCCGGGGGCCGCCCACCCGGCAGATAGATCTCGGCGGAGGCGTGCCAGTGCCCACGGAAGACGTCCTCCAGGTTCGCGACGGCGGCCGCGGCCTGGGCGAGGAAGGGGTACCCGCCGCGGGCGTAGCCGATGGCGTAGCCGGCCACGTCCCGCAGCCGCATGGTGCCGTACCGCTCCAGCATGAGCACCCACGCGCCGAAGGTGCCCGGGACGGTCGCGGCGAGCAGGCCGGTGCCCGGGATCTCCTCGATCCCCAGGGCGTCGTAGGCCGCCGCCGTGGCCGACGACGGCGCCACCCCCTGGCCGCAGACGGTGAAGGTGCGGCCCGTGGACGCCTCGTGACACAGCACAGGCATGTCCCCGCCGAGGCCGTTCAGGTGCGGTTCGACCACGTGCAGCACCAGCCCGGAGGCGACGGCCGCGTCGAACGCGTTGCCGCCTGCTTCCAGGACGGCCATTCCGCTCGCCGAGGCGAGCCAGTGGGTGGAGGCGACCATGCCGTGGGTGCCGACGAGCTCGGGGCGGGTGGTGAACGTCACCGTGCCAGCGTACGCAGGGACGGCCGGCGAGGTGACGGGGCCGCCGGCGATGCGATAGGCAGTGGTGGTGACCGCTTCCGCTGACCGGCTCCTGCACCGGGACATGGTGCTGCTGCTGGTGGCGACCGTCGGTGGGCTGGCCAACTACGCGCTGATGCTGCCGGTCGCCCCGCTGTGGGCCGCCGAGGGGGGCGCGAGCGAGGCGCTGGTCGGCACGATCACGGGCGCCATGATGGCAGCCACGGTGCTCACGCAGCTGGCGATGGGCCGCATCTTCGCGGTGGTGACGTTGCGGCAGATGATCGTGGCGGGATCGCTGCTGCTGGCGATGGCCACCCCGTTCTATCTCGCCTCCGCAGCAGTGGTGCCACTGGTGGCGATCTCGGCCGTGCGCGGGGTCGGGTTCGCCCTCGTGGTGGTGGCCGGTGCGGCGATGGCGGCCGAGCTGGCACCGGCAGGCAAGCTCGCGACCGCCACCGGGGTGTACGGCGTGGCGGCCGGGCTGCCGAACGTGGTGGCGCTGCCCGCCGGGGTGTGGCTGGCGCAGACGTGGGGGTTCGCGCCGATGTTCCTCACCGCGAGTGTGCTGGCGCTGCTGGCGGTGCCACTGGCCTTCGCGATCTCCGGGGGGCGCACGCGCCCGGAGCGCGGGAGCACCGGGCACCTGCCGATGCGCACGTGGGCGAAGTTCCTGGCGCCGACGGCGGTCTTCGCCGCCACCGCGGTGGCGCTCGGCGGTGCGACGACGTTCGTGCCGATCGCGGTGCCGGACCCGGGCACGGCCACCGCGGCGCTGTTCGCGCTCTCGGCGCTGATGGTGCTCGGGCGAGTGACGGCCGGGCGGATCGGGGACCGGGTGAGCGCGGGGCGGCTGCTGCTGCCGGCGGCGGGGTTGAGCGCTCTCGGGATGCTCGGGGTGGCGCTGACCACCGGGACCGAAGCGGGGGCGCTGACCGTGCTGGCGGCCGCGGTGTTCGGGCTGGGATTCGGGGCGGTGCAGAACGACTCGCTGGTGACGGTGATGACCCGGGCCGGCCGGAACGGCCTCGGGACGGCCAGCACCGTGTGGAACATCGCCTACGACGGCGGCGTCGGCATCGGCGCGGTGGTGCTGGGCGTGGTGGTGGCCGGAGCCGGCTACCCGTGGGGTTTCGTGGTGCTGGCGCTCGCGATCGCGGCGCTCGCCCCGGTCGCCTACCGGCTCGGGCGCACGCCACCCGCTCCCGACCCGGACGCCTGAGTATCACGATTCGGTCGCGACCCGGCCCGCAGCGCGCCCTGGGCCATGGGGGCGGTTACGGTTCCGACATGCCACCGCGGCCATGGGGCCGGGCCGGCGCGAGGACGAAGGACGGAAGAGCCATGAGGACCCCTGCACGCATTCCCATCACGGTCGCCACTCTCGGCGTCGCCGCGCTGACGCTGGCCGCCTGCTCCCCCGGGAGCTCCGACGACGACGGTGGCGACGCGGGCGCGGACACCACCACGGTCACGTTCCGGCTCTGGGACGAGGCTGCCGCGGAGGCGTACGAGGAGTCCTTCGCGGCCTTCACCGAGGAGAACCCGGAGATCGCCGTCGACGTCGAGACCGTGCCGTGGGCGAACTACTGGGACCGCCTCCCGCAGGACATCGGCTCGAACACCATGGCCGACATCTTCTGGACCAACACCTCCAACTTCGGCATCTACGCCGACAACGGCAACCTCATCGACGTGGGCGAGGAACTGGGCGAGAACGACGGCCTGGTGAGCTCCGCCGTCGAGCTCTACACGCGGGACGGCTCGGTGTGGGGCGTGCCGCAGCTGACCGACTCGATCGCGCTGTTCTACAACACCGAGCTGGTCGAGGAAGCGGGCGTGGACCCGGCCACGCTGCGCTGGGACCCCAGTGGCGAGAACGACACCTTCCTGCCCGCCGCCCTGGACCTGACGGTGGATGCCAGCGGCGTGACAGCAGCCGAGGACGGCTTCGACGCCGAGAACATCGAGCAGTACGCCTTCAACGCCCAGAACGACCTGCAGGCGATCTACATCGACTTCCTCGGTTCCAACGGCGCCCAGTACCAGGACGGCGACCAGTACGCCTTCGACTCCCCCGCCGGGGTGGAGTCCTTCGAGTACCTGGTGGAGCTGATCAACACCCACCACGTCTCACCTTCGGCGGCGGAGACGAACCAGAACGGCGACCTCGCGCGCGACCTGTTCGTGCAGGGGAAGATGGCGCTGTTCCAGTCCGGTCAGTACGCGCTGCCGCACATGGCTGACGCCGAGTTCGAGTGGGGACTGGCGCCGATGCTGGAGGGCCCGGAGGGGCGGGTCAGCGTGGTGCACAGCGTGGCCGCGGTCGGTAACGCCGACAGTGAGAACTACGACGCCACCCTGGAGGTGCTGCGCTGGCTCGGCACCCCGGAGGGGCAGGAGCCTCTCGGCGCGAACGGGGCCGCGTTCCCCGCCTCCACCGAGGCGCAGGAGTCCTTCATCAGCTACTGGGACGAGCAGGGCGTGGACACCTCGGAGTTCATCGCCGCCGCCGAGGGAGAGACCATCGCGGCGCCGCTCGGCCCGCGGGCCAACGCCGGTGCGAACGCCATCGCCCCGTACTTCGAGGAGATGTTCGCCGGGCGGTTGCCGGTGGAGGAGGCGCTGCAGCAGGCGCAGGACGCCGCCAACGAAGCGATCGCGGAGTAGCCGGGCCGCCACGGACACAGGTTCCACGTGCCGACCCATCCCAGAGCGTAGGTCGGTGCATGGAACCTGTGTCCGGGCGACTGCCCCGCCCACGGTTCGACACCGGCGCCCGGACGCGGTTGAGTGGGAGGCGTGGACGCCGCGCTGCTCGCACTCGACTGGGGGACCAGCTCGGTCCGCCTGACCGCACTGGCCGAGGACGGGACCGTGCTCGGCTCGCGGAGCTCACAGGAGGGCATCCTCACCGTCGGCCAGGAACCGAGCGCCTACGCGATCACGCTCGACCGGCTCGCCGGCGAGTGGGCGGCTGCCCGGCCGGCGGTGATCGCCTGCGGGATGGTCGGCAGCGCGAAGGGCTGGCGGGAGGTCCCCTACCTACCCACGCCGGTGGACCTGCTCGAGGGCGCGACGCTGACGGAGGTCGCGGGCCCGTGGGGCCCGGTGCACCTGGTGCCCGGGGTGTCCACCCGGGGCGGGGTGATGCGCGGCGAGGAGACCCAGCTGCTGGGTCTGGTGCTGGCGGGCTATCGCGATGGCGTGGTGGCGCTGCCGGGCACCCACACCAAGTGGGCCTCGCTGGCCGGAGGTACGCTCATCGACTTCCACACCGCGATGACCGGGGAGCTGTTCGCGCTGCTGACCACCCACGGCACCCTCGCCCAGGTGGTGGGGCCACCGACGGCGCAACCGGTGGACTGGGCGGCGTTCGCGTCCGGTGTCGAGCACGGGCTGGCCGGTGCGGGCCTGGGCGCGGCCGCGCTCGCGTTCGGGGTGCGCGCCCGCGCGCTGCTCGAGCAGGTACCGGCCGAGCAGGTGCGCGAGGAGCTCTCGGGCGTGCTGATCGGCAGCGAGATCGCCGGGGCGCTGCACTGGCTCGAACACGCCCCCGAGTCGGTCTCGGTGGTCGCCTCGGCCGACCTGACCGAGCGCTACCGGCGGGCCCTCGCCGTGGCGGACCTGCCGTGTGAGTCCGCACCGGCAGAGGTGACGGCGGACGCCCTGCTGCACCTGGCCCGGCGCGCCGGCCTGATCGAAGGAGAAACCTCATGAGCGGTCTGATCGCGATCCTGCGCGGGCTCGAGCCCACTGACGCGGCCGAGGTGGGCGCCGTGCTCTACGAGAGCGGCTTTCGCACCCTGGAGGTGCCGCTGAACTCGCCGGAGCCGCTGCGCAGTATCGAGATCCTGCGATCCGCCCTGCCCCAGGACGCCCTGGTGGGCGCCGGCACCGTGCTCACGACGGCGCAGGTCGCCTCCGTGCGCGAGGCCGGCGGTCAGCTCGTGGTCTCCCCGAACACCAACGCCGCGGTGATCGAGGCGACCGTGGCGGCAGGCCTGGCCAGCTACCCGGGCGTGGCTACCGTCTCGGAGGCGTTCACCGCGATTGAGGCCGGTGCGCAGGCGCTGAAGCTGTTCCCGGCCCAGCAGGTGGGGTCGGCCGGGATGAAGGCCTGGCTGGCAGTGCTGCCGCCGGTCGAACTGATCCCGGTGGGCGGCGTCGGTGCGCAGCAGATGGCCGAGTGGGTGCAGGCCGGCGCCACCGGCTTCGGGATCGGCTCCTCGCTGTTCACCCCGGGGGTGGAGCTCGGCGAGCTGCGCACGCGAGCGCGGGCGCTGGCTCACGCCTGGGAGGAGTGCACGGCCAGGAGCTAGTGAGGACCCTCGCCGACCCTCAGTACCGAGCTCCCACCAGCACCGTGCTGTTCGTGCAGCCGCCGTGCGCGCAGTCCTCGCTGCTGCAGTGCACTGTCGAATCCCCCAGTGCCATGCCGCCCGAGACGACATCGTCGTCGGTGGCCCACCGGCAGACCCAGTTCGTGGCGAGCTCGGCCACCCATAGCGCGTCTCCGATGGCTGCGATCGTCCCCTCGCCGGGCGGGTCGGAGGTGTCGGTCCAGGTCCAACTGGCGTGGGCATCCTCGTCGGCCGAGTACCAGTGGTACTGCTCGCCGGCACCGTCTGCCAGGACGGCGGGCCGTAACCAGACGCCGGCCACCACACCTGCCGCCAGCAGCAGGCAACTGGCCGCTGCCCATGCCGCGGCGCCGGTGGGCAGTCGAGGTCGCCGGCGCGCGGGCGGTGGATCCCAGCCTTCCACCGTCCACTCATCGGCCTGGTACCTGGCCGCCATCGCGTCCCCTCTCCCGCTCGTTCGAGGCTAGGGGACCGTCGCGACATGGCTGGGCAGGCTGGGGACGCGGCGCCGTCCTGCCAGTTCTTTGGCGCAGCGCGGACAGGCTCGAGCGGTAACTCTCAGCGTCCGGCTTTCGGCTTCGCCGGCACCCGTACCGGCCAGCGCCGGAGCACCCGGTTGCGCGAGCCCCGGCCCAGGACCCGCTCGAGCAGCTGGGCCACCAGCGCGAACCCCAGCGCCGCGAGCGAGCACCACAGCACCAGCCGGACGAGCGGCTCGGTCCCGGCGAACGGCACCGAGCCCCCGGCTGCGACGATGCCCGCCGAGATCGCGGCGACCAACCCGGCTCCGCCCAGACCGGCCAGCAGCTCGGCCACGTCGAGCGAGGTCGGTGCGCTGTGGCGAGCCAGGAGCGCCGGATCGGGCCGATCGGCGAGCGGGTCGGCCACGGCGGCGTGCACCGTGGCGCGCTCGGCGGTACGAGCCAGGGCACCGACGAGCAGTCCGCCGAGGGTGAGCAGACCACCGCACACCCCGAGCACCACGATCACCGTGAAGAGGCCGTCCATCGCCGACTCCACCCCCTCGTCATAGGACACGGGCTCACCGAACCTGCCACCCGGCTGGCGCACGCTGATCCCGAGCATGACGAGCGCGCCCACCACGGCCAGCAGGACCCCGCCGACCCGGCTGAGCCAGTGCCCCACCCGCTCAGGCCCGGAGCGCTGCTGCTGCGTGCCGCCCGCGCCCGTGATCCGTGCCGCACGCCCGAAGGCGCGGTCGCGCGCCGGGCGCGGCCAGGCGGCACGGGCTCGTTCGGCTGCCCGGGCGTGCGCGGGCCGGAGCACGCGGCGGACCAGGACGATGCCCGACCACGACGCCAGGCAGACCCCGACGGCCACGCCGGCGGCGATCCAACCGACCGGATCGTCGGCATCCTCGAAGGCGACCACCACGAACATCACCACGGCGATGGCGCCGAGTCCGAGCGTCCACGCGAGGAACACGACCAGGGCACTGCCCACCGTGCCCTCGAGCAGGCGCCACTGCGCCGGTACCGGGACCCGATCGGTGGCGTCCTCGGATTCGCCGGCCCGCGCAAGCCCGCGCGCCCCGGCCAGATGCATGGCCGCGTCGGCCACGCCTGCGAGCAGGCCGGCGGCGGCTGCTGCGGCCGTCACGATGCCGACCGCCATCCGCGCCCACGCGTCCAGCCCCTGGCGGAGCTCGTAGTCCTCGATGAGCGCGCCCTCCTCCATCGCGAGCCCCAGCACCACGATCGCGAGGAACATCACCCCGCACCCGGCAGCCACCGGGAGCAGGGTGGAGCGCACCGCCGTCGCGAGCTGAGCGACCCCGCCGAGCGGATGCTCGTACCAGTGCGAGTCCGGCGTGGCGGGTCTGCCCTCAGCGTGCCTGACGTCCTGCCCCGCCGGCTGCCCGTGGGTCTGCTCAGCCAAGGCGTTCGCGCAACCAGTCCAGGTCGGCCGTGTGCTCGGCTGCCCCGCCCGGTGTCTCGACCACCACGGGCGCACCGGCCTGGCGGACGAGCTCCACGAGGTCGTCCCCGGGCAGTGACCCCTGGCCCAGGTTGGCGTGGCGGTCGGCCCCGGAGTTGAAGGCGTCGCGGCTGTCGTTGGCGTGGACGAGGTCGATGCGCCCGGTGACGGCCCTGACCCGGTCCACGAGGCCGGCGAGCTCTTCCCCGCCGGCATAGGCGTGGCAGGTGTCGAGGCAGAAGCCCACCTGGTCACCGCCCTCGGCCCCGCCGATGGCGTCCCACAGCCGGGCGACCTTCTCCACACCGCGGGCCATCGCCTTGTCCCCGCCGGCGGTGTTCTCGATGAAGATCGGCACCTCGGCCTCGAGCCGGTCCACGCACTTGCGCCAGTTGTCGAAGCCGGCCGCGTCGTCGTCGGAGGCGAGCACATGGCCCCCGTGCACGACCACCCCGATCGCGCCGATCTCGGCCGCCAGACTCACCTGCTGCTGCAGCATCTTCCGGCTCGGGATCCGGATCCGGTTGTTCGTGGTGGCGACGTTGATGACGTAGGGGGCGTGCACCACGAGGGTGATACCGGCCTCCTGCGCCGCCTGCTTGAGCGCCGCCGGGCCGTCCGGATAGCCGACGGCGTGCCCCTTGAACGCCTGCGGGTCACCGATGAAGATCTGCGCGAGCTGCGCCCCGCGCGCTGTCGCCGCCGCGATCGGGTCGGCCTGGTCCACGTGCGCTCCGAGTACTGCCATGGTGCCGAGACTAGCGCTCACCTCCGACGCCGCGACTCCCGAGGTCACGCGACGCAGCGGACCGCCCGCACGCGCTAGTCTCAGCGCTGTCGCACCGATCCAGGAGGCTCCCTTGTCCATGCCCGGCCCGGCCCGCACCGTCAGCCTGAACCTCGACCGCAGCACCGGCGCCACCGTCTTCCAGACGACGCCCGCGCGGCTCGTGTGGACTGCCGACGACCAGATCCAGGTCATCGACCGCTCCCCGCTCGGGGACAAGGACCTGGTGCTGAGCGTGCGGCCGCAGGAGATCACCAAGGCGACGTACATGCCCAACATCGGCGCCGCGCAGTCCTACCTGACTCTCAAGACGGCCACGTCGAAGGTGCGGCTGGACCTGGGCGCCGCCCACCCCACACCGCTGGCGCACGAGTCGGTGGAGCAGTACAACCAGCGGGTGGCTGCCGAGGGCATCCCTCCGCACATCTGGTGGACCGACCGGCTCGCGACCTACGGCGTGCCCACGAAGGTCTGGAGCTTCTGGAAGATCTTCGGGATCACCTTCGCCGTGACGATCGGGGTCATCGTGATCGCCACGGTGATCGCGGGGCTGGCCGGAGCGTTCTGACGCCGGGCTACCTTCCCCGGGCATGACGAAGCCCGCGGGTCTCGGCTGGTGCCGAGTGCCACATGGACGAACTGTGGCCCCGCGGGCTCCCGGTGACTGCCGTGGTCTCGCCAGCGCACGTGCGCCACGAGACGGCGGTCCGTCCGTGTCATTGACGGGCGACTAGCGGACAGTCACCTCACGCGTCCTAAGAACATTCACTTCTTGGACCACCTCCTTTCCCGTGTGCGCACCACGCTACGACGGTGAGGAGCCCGGCGCCAGGGTTTTTCTGCGACGACGTCGCCAGAGCATGACGGCGGTCTCGGCGAGGGCCCCGATCACGACGGCGACCAGGCCCACCCAGGGCGAGGCGTCGAGCGCCACGACGGCGATGATCACGGCGAGGACGATGAGCCCGCGCAGGAGGTACTCCCAGCGCCGCAGCTTCACGCCCTCCCACCAGTACCTCAGCCCGGCAGGCTCGCCGGGCACCGCGCCGGCGTCGACGCGAGCCGGCCGCGGCACCCCTGCTCCACTCTCGCTCACCATCGAAGGATCCCACCACCGTCAAGCGCCGGCGACGTGGCAGGCTGGCACCCATGCAGCTGCGCATCTTCACCGAACCCCAGCAGGGCGCCACCTACGACGATCAGCTCGCGGTCGCCCAGGCCACCGAGGATCTCGGCTTCGACGCCTACTTCCGTTCCGACCACTTCCTCGCCATGGGCACCGACGGGCTGCCCGGCCCCACCGACTCGTGGGTGACGCTCGGTGGCCTGGCCCGGGAGACGTCGAGGATCCGGCTCGGCACCCTGGTCTCCTCCGCCACCTTCCGCCATCCCGCGCTGCTGGCGATCCAGGTCGCACAGGTCGATGCGATGTCCGGCGGGCGGGTCGAGCTCGGCCTCGGCACCGGTTGGTACGCCCAGGAGCATGCCGCCTACGGCATCCCCTTCCCCGACAAGCGGTTCGGGATCCTCACCGAGCAGCTGGCCGTGATCACCGGCCTCTGGCAGACCCCGGTCGGGGAGACGTTCTCCTACGACGGCGACCACTACCGCCTCACCGACTCCCCCGCCCTACCCAAGCCCGTGCAGTCGCCGGTGCCGATCGTCGTCGGCGGCCAGGGCAAGAGGCGCACCCCGGCGCTCGCTGCCCGCTACGCCGCCGACTTCAACCTCGGCTTCGCGCCACTGGACCAGATCGAGTCCGGATTCGAGCGGGTGCGCGCCGCCTGCCGGGACATCGAGCGCGACCCGGCCGAGATCACCTACTCAGTAGCCCTGGTCGCCTGCGTGGGCACCGACGAGGCCGAGTTCACCAAGCGAGCAGCCGCCATCGGCCGCGAACCCGCCGAACTGCGCGAGACCGGCGTGGCCGGCACCGTCAGCGAGGTGGCCGACCGGCTGGCCCGGCTCGCCGAGATGGGCGTGCAGCGCACCTACCTGCAGATCCTGGACCTGTCCGATCTGGACCACCTGGACCTCATCGCCCGGGAGGTTGCGCCCCAGCTCTGAGGCCGGTCCTGAGACGGCCCTCAGACGGCCGGGAAGCGCTCGGCGTGGTGGTGCACGATCCGCCACCGGTCCTCGCCGCGGCGCAGCACATCGGTCACCCGGAACGTCTCGTCCGCGGCGGACTCGTGGTGGGCGCGCAGCACGAAGTGCGCCACCGCCGTCGAGTCCCATCGCTGCACCCGGAGGTCCTCGGGGCGCACCCACAGCGGCCGCGGGCCGGCCCCGCCCCGCTCGGCCCGCGCGTCGCGTAGCTCATCCAGCCCGGCGAGGCCCTCGATCAGCGTCGGCGCATCCGACTCCCAGATGGTGATCGCCGGATCCAGGGTCGCGTCGAACGCCGCCCGGTCCCCCAGCGCGCGGTAGAGCGCCCGGATGGTCTCGGCGACCTCCTCGGGGTCTGCGGTGCCGCTCGCGGTCTGCTCGGTCATCGTCGCTCCTCGAAGGTCGTGGTCAGGGCGGTGCGCAGCGGGTCGAGCCCCATCGGGCCCAGCCGCAGCGCGGTGGTGTGGAAGTCCAGCAGGTCGAACCCGGCGCCGGCCTGCTCGGCCACGGCCTGCCGGGTCTGGCGCCACAGCCGCGCGCCCACGGAGAACGCGAGCGCCTGCCCGGGCCAGCCGAGGTAGCGGTCGACCTCGAAGCCGGCGGTGACCGGATCCACCTGGGCGACCTGCTGCAACATCTGCGCGCCCAGCTCCGGGGTCCACCGCCTCGCCCCCGCCGGCAGACCGGGCGCCCCGGGGGGCACGGGCTTGTCCAGGTGCAGGCCGATGTCGATGACGATCCGGCAGGCGCGCCACAGCCGGGCGAAGACCATGCCGAGCTCCTCCCCCGGGGTGCGCAGCAGCCCGAGATCACCGGCCAGCTCCTCGGCGTAGTGGGCCCATCCCTCGGCGTAGCCGTGCACCTGGCACAGCAGCCGCTGCCACGGGTGCAGGTCGGTCAGGGCGTAGGTGACGGCGTGCTGCAGGTGATGGCCGGGCACTCCCTCGTGGTGGACCGTGCTCACCTCGTGCCAGATGGCCACGCTCTCGGTCCCGGCCGGCACCGTCCACCAGACCCGCCCCGGGCGGGTGAGGCCGGCGTCGGGTGCGGTGTAGTACATGACCCCGGAGGCCGCCGTCGTGAGCATCGCCTCCACCGGCCGCGTGCGGGCGGGCACGTCCACCAGCACCCCGTCGACCGCGGTCATCGTCTCGTCGATGCGGCCCTGCAGCCACGTGCGCAGTTCCTCACCCACTGCCACCCGCCCGGAGGCGTCGGCGTCGAGGGCGGCCACGGCGGCCGCCACGTCGGGGGCTCCGGTGATCTCGGTGGCGAGCTCGCGAGCCCGCGAGCGCAGCTGCTCGATCAGCTCCCACCCGAACTCGTAGAGCTCGTCGGGATCGACCTGGGCGCCGAGGAACGCCTGGCTGGTGCAGGTGTACACGTCCCGCCCGACGGCGTCCGCTGCCGGGGCGTGTTCGGCGAGGGTGGCGCCGAGGTACTGCGCGAAGTCGGTGGTGGCCTCGGTGGCCAGGGCCGCACCGCGGGCGAGGGCGGCCGCCGTCGCCCCGTCGCCGTCATAGCCGGAGACGACGCCCGGGTAGTAGCCCTGGGAGACCCAGAGCCGGCACTGCTCGGCCACCGCGAGGACCTGCCGGCGGGCGACGACATTTCCGGCCTCGGCCTGCTCGGTGAGGGTCCGGCGGAACCGGGCCAGCGCCGTCGGGACGTGCTCGAGGTGGCGCGCCACGCGCTGCCAGTCGGCCTCGCCGGTGCGCGGCAGGTCGTCGAAGGCCTGCCGGACCTGGTGCACGGGTGTGGCCAGCGGGGCGAGCAGCCGGCGGGTGAAGCCGACCTCGTCGAGGGCGATGTCGCTGCGCAGCCGCTCGGCCAGCGCCGCGGCGAGCGGGTCGGCGGCGGCGGAGGGGTGCTCGCCGGTGAGCCGCGTGAGCGCCGCCAGCGCCTGCTGATCGGCGGCGTGGCGCTGCGCGAAACCCTCCGGCGAGAGGTCCCCGATGACCAGGTCGGGCTCGTGGCCGAGGGCGGCGGCGGTCTCGGGGTCGACAGCCGAGCGCGCCTGCAGATAGTCGTCGGCGACTGCCCGGACAGCGCGCGCGGTGCTCGTGTGCGCGCTCATGCCGGAGCCGTTCATGCCAGGGCCGCCCGGACGGCCGGCAGCACGGCCGAGCCGAGCAGGCCGATGCCGCCGGTGCCGGTCAGGCCGTGCGGGGTGCCGAACTCCACCCGACCGGCTCCGGCCTCGACCAGCCGCAGCGTGTGCTCGACCAGCTGGGCGGGGGTGCCCGCGAAGGCGAAGGCGTCGAGCAGGTCGTCACTGAGCAGCGCACCCGCATCGTCCGGGCGGCCCTCGGCGAGCAGCACCCGCAGCCGGGCCAGCAGCTCCTCCTCCACGTGCACGGTCGGGTCCAGGGCGGCCACCACGTCCACGTACATGGCCACCTCGCGGCGGGCGAGCCCGCGGGCGACGTCGCCGTCGTCATCGACCACGGTCACGGCCCCGGCGCACACGTCCACCGTTCCGGCGCCGCGCCCGGCGGCCACGGAGGCCTCGTCCAGCCAGGTGCGCATCCGGGCCACCATGTCGGGGTTGGCACAGCCGCCGATCTTGACCTCGTCGGCCAGCCGACCGGCCAGCGCCGCCCCGCGCGGCCCCCAGACGCCCAGCAGCACGTCCACCTCCGCACGCTCGGGCGTGTAGTGCAGCCGGAAGCCGGGCTCGAGTGCGAAGACCCGGCCGGTGTAGCCGCTCTCGTCCCCGGCGAGCAGCCGGCGCACGATCTCGATGGTGTCCTCCAGGTGCGCGAGCGGACGATGCTGGCGCACGCCGACCTGCTCCAACCAGGAGCCGCGCGCCAGGCCGAGATAGGCGCGTCCGCCGGAGGCCTCGTCCAGGGCCGCGATCTGCCCGGCGATCTCGACCGGGTGCAGCAGGAACGGGTTGAGGCAGGAGGGGCCCAAGCGCAGCTTCTCGGTGACGTCGGCCGCCACCATCAGCGGCGCCATCGGCGGCTGGAAGCCGAGGTCGGAGTAGACGGACAGGCCGTCGAACCCGTGCGCCTCGACCGCCCGCGCCTGCCGGGCGTACTCGGTGGCCCGCTTGTCGGACTGCAGGGCGATGGTCAGGGTCGCGCTCACGTGAGCTCCTCGGTGGGAATGCTGGTGCGGCCGGTGCGCTCGATGCGCATGATCAGCCGCTCCTCCGGATCGGGGCAGGCCACCTCGTTGTCGGTGGCGAGCCAGTCACCCGGGTCCACCGCACGCTGGGCCGCGGGCAAGAGCGGCAGCACCGCCGAGAGGGCGTACAGGCAGAAGTGGCCACCCTCGGGCAGCGAGAGCCGGCTGGAGCACGTCACCTCGAAGGCATCGCCGGGGGCCATCCCGCACACCGAGCGCCCCTCGATCCGGTCCACCACCACCCGCAGGTCGTGCAGCTCGGTGCGTCGCTCGGCCATCAGACCCTCCTGGTCAACGGGTGCAGCATCCCCCGGTCATCGCGCACCGGCCGGCCGGACTGGACCACCGCGTGCATCGACCGCAGCGCCGAGATGTCGGTGAGCGGGTCGTCGTCGAGCACGAGCAGGTCCGCCCACGCGCCGGGGACGAGCCCGCCGAACTGCCCGGCCTGCCCCAGCCACGCCGCACCGGCGCTGGTGGAGGCGACCATCGCGGCGTGCGGGCTCATCCCCGCCTCGACCATGAACTCGATCTCCCGCACGGTGGCGGTGGTGCCCTCGAAGGCGGCCTGCGGCGGCATGTCCGAGCCCATGATGATCTCCACCCCGGCGGCGATCGCGTGCTGCAGGCTCTCCCAGTGGCGCGGCCCGGCGGCGAGCGCCCGCTCCATCATCCACTGCGGCACCTGGTTGGCGCGGAAGAACTCCTCGCAACGGCTCACGGTGATGGTCGGCACGTAGCTGACGCCCCGCTCGGCCATCAGCGCGCACAGCTCGGGGGTGAGCTCATAACCGTGCTCCACGCAGTCCAGGCCGAGCTCGACCGCCCGGGTGATCACCGGCGCAGGGCCGGCATGCGCGGTGACCTTGCGTCCCCAGTCGTGCGCGGTGCGCAGCACCGCCGCCATCTCCTCGTCGGTGAGCTGCGGGGTGTCGATCGACTCGTGCTCGCCCGCGATGCCGCCGGAGATGCACACCTTGATCAGGTCCGCGCCGGCCCGCAGCTGGGCGCGGGTGGCGCGCGTGAACCCGTCCGCGCCGTCGGCCTCCATCCCGTCGGAGTCGTGCCCGTGCCCGCCGGTGCAGCACAGCGCGTGCCCGGCGGTGAAGATCCGCGGACCGTCCACGGCACGGTGGTTGATCGCGGTGCGCAGCGACATGTCCGCGTAGCGCGTCTCACCCACCAGGCGCACCGTGGTCACCCCGGCGTGCAGCACCTGCCGCGCGTTGCCGGCCATCAGCAGCACCAGCTGGGCGTCATCGGCGCCGTGCAGGGCGTCCTGCATGGGCCCGGGCAGGCCCAGGCCCAGGTGCACGTGCATGTTCACCAGGCCGGGGATCACGACGGCGCCGCCCAGGTCCACCACGGTGTCCTCACCCGGTGCGGGGGCAGTGGCGTCCGGCCCGACCGACTCGATCCGCCCGTCGGCGCCGATGACGATCGTCTGGCCGGTGAGCGTGGCCGGGGACGTGCCGTCCCACAGCCTCGCTCCGGTCAGCACGGTCCGGGATGCGGTGGCGTTCATGCGTCCTGCCTCTCGTTCGTCTCGACGTGCAACCAGCAGGCGGTGCTGCGTTCACCCAGGCGCACCACCGGGGGCTCGTCGGTGCAGAGGTCCATCGCGGCCGCGCACCGGGGCCGGAACCGGCACCCGGTGGGCACGTGCGCGGCGTCGGGCACCTCCCCGGCGAGCGCAGCCGGCAGTGTCGCCTCGGTGCTGATCCGGGGGATGGCCTCCACCAGGGCGCCGGTGTAGGGGTGGGCGGGCGAGCGCCAGACGGCGTCGGTGGGCCCGTCCTCGACGATCCGGCCGAGATACATCACCGCCGTCCGGTCGGCGATCTGGCGCACCAGCGCCAGGTCGTGGGAGATGAACAGCATGCCCACGTCCAGGTCGCGCACCAGCGAGGTGAGCAGGGTGACGATCTGCGCCTGCGCGGAGGCGTCCAGCGCCGTCACCGGTTCATCGGCGATGAGGATCTCCGGCCGCGGGGCCAGGGCGCGGGCGATGGCCACCCGCTGACGCTGCCCGCCGGAGAACTGGTGCGGGTAGCGTTCGGCCGCCTCGGCCGGCAGGCCCACCCGCGTCAGCAGGTCCGCCACCTCGGCGGCCGGGTCGCCCGCGGCCGCCGGGATGCCGTCGCGGATCTGGGAGCCGATGGTGCGGCGCGGGTTCAGCGAGGAGTACGGGTTCTGGAACACCATCTGCACGCGCACGTCCGAGCGCGTGCGCCAGCCCACCGGCTGTACCGGGGAGCCGTCCAGCCGCACGGCCCCGCCGCT
The DNA here is from genome assembly GCF_021049265.1 of Ruania suaedae. NCBI lineage: Bacteria > Bacillati > Actinomycetota > Actinomycetes > Micrococcales > Ruaniaceae > Ruania > Ruania suaedae. The sequence goes on along the minus strand of NZ_CP088018.1, from coordinate 171,409 downwards.
GACACGCTCCAGACCGACCACCGCCCGGGCGAGGGAGGACTTCCCGCAGCCGGACTCCCCCACCAGGCCGACCACCTCCCCGCGGGCGACGCTCAGGCTCACGCCGTCGACCGCGTGCACCCTGCCGCGTCCGCGGCTGTGGAAGGTCACCTCCAGGTCGGTGACCTCCAGCGCCGCTGCCCTGGGGGTCACTCCCGGCGCCGTCATGAGCGCGCTCCCGTCAGGTCCGGGCGGACCACGCAGGCCACCTCGTGGCCGGGCACGGCCTCGGTGAGGGCGGGCACCGCCGTCGTGCACTCCTCGACGGCGTGCACGCACCGGGGGGCGAACGGGCACCCGGCCGGCGCGGTGGCGGGCGTGACCGGGATACCGGGGATGGAGCGCAGCTCACGCCGGGCAGTGCCCTCGCTGCCCTCGCTGCCCTCGCTGCCCTCGCTGCCCTCGCTGCCCTCGCTGCCCCAGGAGTCGTCCGCGTGCGGGCGGGCGCCCAGCAGCGCCGAGGTGTAGGGATGGCGGGGTGCGGTCACCAGCGCGGGCGTGGCACCGGTCTCCATCACGCGGCCGGCGTAGAACACGTAGGACCGGGCGGTCAGGGCGGCCAGCACGCCGAGGTCGTGGGTGACGAACAGCACCGACAGACCGGTCTCGGTCCGCAGTTCGTCCAGCAGCCGCAGGATCCCCGCCTGGACCGTCACGTCCAGGGCCGTGGTGGGCTCGTCCGCGATGAGTAGCCGCGGGTGGCAGGCGAGCGCGCTGGCGATCGCCACGCGCTGGCGCATCCCACCGGAGAACTGGTGCGGGTAGGCCTTCAGGGCGCGCTCGGGATCGGGGATGCGCACCCGGTCGAGCAGGTCCACGGCGCGTGCGCGGGCAGTCTTGCGGTCGGTGCCCAGGTGCACCCGCATGTGCTCGGTCAGCTGCCGGCCGATGCTGAGCATCGGGTGCAGGGAGGCGGTCGCGTCCTGGAAGACCATGGCGATCTCGGTGCCGCGCACCCGGTTCCAGCCGGCCTCGTCCAGATCGAGGAGGTTCACGTCCCGGGTGCCGGAGCCCTCGCGCATCCCGTGCAGCACGGCACGGCCCGAGGTCCGCGCTCCCGGGGGGAGCAGCCCGAGCAGCGCGGAGGCAGTCATCGACTTGCCGGACCCGCTCTCCCCGGCCACCCCGACGATCTCCCCCTCGTCCACGCGCAGGGTGGCGTCGTGGATGACGGGCACCTCGCCCGGCAGCCGGACGCCGAGTCGGGTGACCTCGAGCAGGCTGGTCATGACAGTCCCTTCGCGTAGCGCGGGTCCAGGCGGTCACGCAGCGCATCGCCGATGATGTTGAACGCGAGCACCACGGTCAGGATCGCCAGACCGGGGAACACGCTGACCCACCAGATCTGCAGGTCCTTCGACCCGGCGGCGATCATCGCGCCCCACTCGGGCGCAGGCGGGCGCGGGCCGAGCCCGAGGAAGGAGAGCGCGGCCAGCATCAGCACCGCGTTGCCGAGCTCGAGCGTGGCCAGCACGACGGCGGGGCCGACGCTGTTGGGGATGACGTCCTTGCGTAGGGCCTGCCATGGGCCCACCCCCAGCAGCCGGGAGGCGGAGAGAAAGTCCGAGGAACGGATGCTGAGCACGGCCGAGCGGATCACCCGGGCGTAGACCGGCCAGGAGACGATGACGAGGGCGAGCACCGCGTTACGGGTGCTCGGTCCGAAGGCCGCCGCGACCGCCATCGCGAGGATGATCTGCGGGAAGGCGAACACCAGGTCGGTCACGCGCATGATCACCTCGTCGAAGCCGCGGCCCAGATAGCCGGCGAGCAGCCCGAGCAGCCCGCCGATCGCCAGCGCGCAGGCGACGATAATGACGGCCAGCGGCAGTGACAGGCGGGCACCGTGGATCACGCGGGAGAAGACGTCCCGGCCCAGCTCGTCGGTGCCGAACCAGTGCGCGCCCGAGGGGGGCTCGTACAGGTCGGCTGATTGCGCGACCGGGTCCTGGCCGGCGATCAGCGGGGCCAGCAGCGCGGCGAGCACCCAGGCGAGCAGGATGACTGCGGCACCGATCACCGAGGGCTGGCGCCAGGTGGCGTGCACCTGACTCAGGTGCAGGCGGCGCACCCAGCGGCGCCGGCCCAGGGTGCGTTCGACGCGTGGATCGGCGCGGACGGCGTTCTCGTCGGTCCGTGACTCGATGCTCATGCGACCCGGATCCTGGGGTCGATCAACCCGTAGAGCAGGTCGACCACGAGGTTGACCACCGTGTAGACGACGGCCACGAACAGGCTCACGCCGAGGATGGCCGGCATGTCGAGGGCGCTGGCCGCGCGATAGGCGTACTGGCCCACGCCCGGCCAGGAGAAGATCTGCTCCACCAGCACCGTGCCGGACAGGAGGGCGGCGAACGCGAGGCCGCTGACCGTGATCACCGGGACGAGTCCGGCGCGCAGCACGTGCGAGGCCAGCACGGTCCGACGGGGCAGGCCCTTGGCGCGGGCGGCGCGGATGTAGTCCTGGTCGAGCACCTCGAGCATCGCCGAGCGCACGAACCGCACCAGGGTGGCCACCGTCAGGACGGTGAGCACGAGCACGGGCAGGACCGCGTGCTGGACGGCGTCCCACGCCATCGCCGGCTCCCCCGCGAGCAGCGCATCGACGCTGACCAGCCCGGTGACCTGGTCCGGCGGCACCCAGTAGGTGCTCAGCCGCCCGCCCGAGGGCGAGACGCCCAGGACGAAGAAGAAGACGTAGAGCACCAGCAGCGAGAGCCAGAACGGCGGGGTCGACAGTCCCAGCAGGGTGCCGGCCCGCACCACCTGGTCACCGGCCCGGCCGTGCCGCACCGCGGCGTACAGGCCGACCGCCACCCCGATCACCAGCGACAGGGCCATCGCCGGCAGGGCGATCTCCATCGTGGCCGGGACGTAGGTGAGCAGGTCCTGCAGCACCGAGCGACCGGTCTGCTGCGAGACGCCCAGGTCACCGCCGAGCAGGTTGCCGAGGTAGACGAAGTACTGCACGTACAGCGGTTCGTCCAGGCCCCAGCGTTGCCGGTAGGCGGCCACGATCTCGGGGTCGGCGAGCGCGGCCTCCGACAGGGTCGCGGTCATGGAGTCGCCGGGGACGAGCTGGACCAGGATGAACGTCACCAGCGTGACCCCGAGCAGCAGCACCGCGGTGATCACCAGGCGGCGCAGCAGGTAGGCGGCCAGGGCGTAGCCCTGGACGCGCCACCTGCTGCGCTGCGGCTGTGCGGTGAGGGTGGTCGTCACTGCGGCGCCACGGCCCGCAGATCCACCTGCCAGCCGGCCGGGGAGTACTCGGCTCCGCCGACGGTCTCGGTGGCGACGACCACACCGGAGTTGTAGGCGAGGGTGATGAACGGGCTCTGCTCGTTCAGCAGCTCCTGCCACTCGCGCATCGCCTCGACCTGGCTCTCGGCGTCACCGGCGGCCTGGACAGCCTCGCCGGCCGCGACCATCTCCTCGCTGGCCCGCTCCTCGGTCCAGCCCGAGCGCAGCGCACTGGCCTGACCCGGGGCGAAGTTGTTCACCAGCGAGGAGGCCACCGGGTAGTTCAGCGACTGCGGGCTGAACCGGAAGGGCACCTCGCCCGCAGTCTGGGCCTCGAGGAAGGAGGCGATCGGCTGGGGGTCCAGCACGACCTCGATCCCCGCCTCACCGGCGTCGAACTGGATCTTGGTGGCGATCGTGGCCAGGTCCACGCCGCGGTAGGTGATGGCGGGGTACATCAGTTCCACCGTCGGGTCCTCGATACCGGAGTCGGCGAGGAAGTCGGCCGCGGCGTCCAGGTCACGCTGCTGGGCCTCGTCCTCGGGCAGCGCACCCGGGAACGCGGTGGGGACCATCCCGGCGGCCGGCAGGGCGTCCTCGCCGAACAACGCCGCGAGGCCCTGGTAGTCGATCGAGGCGCGCAGGGCCTGGACGAAGTCCGGGTTGGAGGTGATCTCCGAGATCGCCGGGTCCTGGTGCAGGGTGAGGAAGTAGAAGGTGTCCTGGCTGGCGGAGACCTGCAGGGTCTCGGGCAGGTCCTCGAGCAGCCGGCCGGAGAGGTCCAGGGCGACCTGATCGCCCTCGGCGCGCGCCATCGTCAGCTTCTGCGTCTCGGCCTCGACGTTGCTGACCACGATGCGCTCGTACCCGGGCGCCTCGCCCCAGTACTCGGGGTTGGCGGTGAGCACGATCTCCGAGGCGGGGTCGAAGGAGTCCAGCACGTACGGGCCCGATCCCAGCGAGGTGGTGTTGAGGAAGTCGGTGGCGGCGTCGGCGCTGGCGGCGTCCTCGGCATCGGTGGCGCCCTCGGCCGAGGCCTGCTCGGAGTTCAGGACGCCGGCGGCGGGCATCGCCAGGATGGTCGGCACGTTCGGGTTCGGCACCTCGCTGGTCACCACCACGACCCCCTCCTCGGGGGAGCTGGCGGCCAGGCCCTCGACCGTCACCGCGGGCGAGCCCTGCAGGTTGTGCAGCCGGTTGATGCTGAAGACGACGTCCTCGGCGGTGACGGGCTCGCCGTCGGAGAAGACCGCGTCCTCGGTGAGGGTGAAGGTGAACTCGGTGGCGTCGTCGTTGACCTCCCAGGACTCGGCCAGCAGCGGCACCGGCGTGGACACATCCGAGCCCTCGAAGGTGACGAGGGTGTCGTACATGGCGTGCACGGCCAGCGCGCCGGTGGCCTCGTAGACCTGACCCGGGTCCAGGCTGTTCACCACGAACGACGTGCTGACGGTGAGCGTCCCGCCCTGGGCGGACCCGCCGTCGTCGTCGGTGGCCGCGCCACCTCCCCCGCCGCTGCCGCTACCTCCGGCGGTGCAGGCGGTGAGGGTGAGGGCGGCGGCAGTGGCCACGGCCGCGACGATGCGACTGCGTGAGGAACGCACTCCCATGGGGGTCTCCATCTCTTGCCGTGGCGGGGGCCACGAGGTCGGGTGAGGGGTCGAGCGCAGTGTCACCTGGCGGGTGTCGGGTGACCATGGGCTCCACTGAGTGAACATGAGACCATGGTCACAGCACTGTGTATAGCATCATTGAACAAGTTCATCGAAATGAAACAAAGGGGAGTGCCGTGATCGGTGACCGGCTGCGCGAGCTGCGCCGCGCCCGCCAGCTGACCCTGCGCGCCCTCGCGGAGGCGACGGGGCTCTCCGCCGCGTTGCTCAGTCAGATCGAGAACGGCAAGACCGACCCCAGTGTGGAGACGCTGCGGCGGCTGGCCAAGGTGTTCGACTCCGACCTCGCCGATCTCTTCCGGGAGCCGGACGCCCCGGCGGTGCACATCTCCCGCCCGGGTGAGCGGTTCCGGATGCAGGCCCCGGCGGGTCGTATCACCTATGAACGCCTCACGCCCGGCCGGGGCGACCTGGAGGTGCTGCACGCCGACCTCGCGCCGGGGGATGTGAGCGCGGTCGAGCCGTGGGGGCACGTGTCCACGGAGTGCGTCTACGTGATCGCCGGGCAGATCGTGGCGACCGTGGACGGCTCGGACCACGAGGTGCGGGCCGGGGAGTCGATCACCTTCGACTCCCGCCTGCCCCACCTGTTCGCGAATCGCTCCGAGACGCGTGCTCAGCTGATCCTCGCCGTCACCCCTCCCACACCCTGACGGGCAGCGCCGGAGCCTCATGACCCCGCTCCCGGGGCGGCCGGCGGCTCGGCCGGCGGGGGCTCGCTGCTCGCGAGCGCCGCGAGCTCACCCAGGGCCACCGGCTTGATCGGCAGGTGCGCCGCGGTGTAGCCCGCCTCCTGCGCGGAGGCGCCGCGGGCGGTCCGCAGCATCCGGGTGACGGCGGCCTCGCAGTAGCGGCCCTGACACGGGCCCATCCCGGCGCGGCACTCCAGCTTGACGGCGCTGACGGTCGACATCTGCGGATTCGCGGCGAGCGTGGCGGCCAGCTCACCGTGGGTGACCTCCTCGCACCGGCACAGCACCGTCTCGGCGGTGGCCAGCGCCGCCAACAACGGCTCGCGCGGTGCGAACATGCGCTGGACGACGGCGGAGAACCGCCGCGCCCGGGCGAGGCTGTGGCGAGCGTCGCGCCAGGCTGCCGGGTCCGCGCGCCCGGTGAGATCGGCGAGGACGGCCAGACCGGCCAGCGCGCCCTCCGCGCGCGCCTGCTCCGCGCCGGTGACGCCGGTCGGCTCGCCCGCCGCGTACACCCCCGCGGCCGTGGTGCGCTGGTCGCCGTCGTGCTGGACGGTCCAGCCACCCCCGCGGCGGTCCCAGCGCATCGTCGCGCGGGCCTGGCGGGCCAGCTCGGTGGAGGGCTGGAAGCCGTAGCCGAGCACGAGGGTGGTGGCCGGGACCGTCCGCGAGCGCCCGCGGGGTCGCCCCGCGGAGTCGAGCCGGGTCACCTCCACCGCCTCGACGTGGTCCGTGCCGTGGGCGGCGGTGACCGCCTGGCCGAGGCTGACGCGCACGCCCGCGCGGACCAGCCGCGCCAGGCTCGCCCCGAGCTCGGCGAGCATGGCCGCGTGGCCCGGGACGGCGGGCAGTGCCCGGATCGCCTCCCCCGGCCCCGGGAGGCCGCGGGCGAGCACCAGCTCGGTGATCTCGGCGCCGGCGCGGAGGAGCTGTTCGGCCGCCACCAGGAGCAGTGGATGCGCGCCGCAGAGCACGATCGGCCCGGGCGGGACCATCCGCTGGCTCTTCGCCAGCGCCTGGGCGGCGCCGGCCATGAGCACGCCGGGGAGAGTCCAGCCCGGCATCGGGACCGGCATGTCATAGGCGCCTGTGGCGATCAGCAGTGCCGAGACCGGCTCGCTGCGCACGCCGTCCGGGCCGCGCAGGGCGAGCCGCAGTCGAGGGGCGGGGGTGCCGGAGGTGGCGGGGCCGTCGGTGTCGGCGGGGCTGGCGGTGTCGGGATCGCGGAGCACGCCGAGCGCGGTGGTCGATCCCGCAAAGTCGATCGCGGGGTGCTCCGGGGTCCGCACCAGGGCGCGGCCCCAGGCGTAGCCGGCGGTGTAGGTGGCCTCGGCCCCGGTGAACGCCGCCGGCGGCTGGCGGAAGATCTGCCCGCCGGGCTGCGGCTGCTCGTCGACGAGCAGCACGGGCAGGTTGTGCCGGGCGAGCACATCCGCGGCGGCCAGGCCTGCCGGCCCGGCTCCCACGACGGCGACCGGGGCGGCACTCACGTGGCCTCCCGGGTGGCGCGCATCCCGTCCTGCACCGCCGTCAGGCAGGAGCGGGTGAGTGCCCGCCCGTCCACGGTGAGCACGCATTCGAAGCAGGTCCCCATGTGGCACAGCGGCGAGCGCGGCTGCCCGCTGGGCGTCCGGCGGAACTGGGTCACCCCGGCCGCCAGCAGCGCCGCGGCCAGGGTCTCCCCCTCGTGAGCGGTCACGGGGGCGCCGTCGAGGGTGATCTCGACGTCCGGCCCCCGGCGGGCGGGGGTGCGGCGGAAGGCGCGTGCGGACCTCATCGTGTCCTCTCCAGCGGGGCGGCCGGCGCGAAACGAGCCGGGTCGTAGGGGCTCAGGTCGTGGGCAGGACGGCGGTGCTGGACCAGGTCGGCGATCACCCGCGCGAAGCTCGGTCCGAGGGTGAAGGCCGATCCGCCGGTGGCGACGTAGGCGCCGGGGCTACCCGGGACGGGCCCGACCAGCGGCAGCTGGTCGGGGGTGACGGTGGTGGTGCCCACCCAGGTGCGCAGCGCCGAGACGCCCGCCAGCGACGGGACGGCCCGCACCGCGGCGGCCAGGTTGCCGGCCACGGAGGCTCCGACCAGCTCCGGCCTCCGGGTGAAGTCGGGGCGGCCGCGGGAGTCGGTGAGCAGGCGCGCCGGCCACCCGCCGCCGATGAGCACGTTCCCGCTCGTGGCCTGCTTGAGCGAGAGGCGGCGCCCGGCGTGCTGGACCAGGTGCGGGATCCGGGCGGGCTGGGCGGTGGTCGCCGTCATGGTCAGCGCCATCGGGATGGTGGGCAGGCGCGCCTGCAGTAGGTCACCGACGCCCTCGGTCCACACCCCGGCCGCCAGCACGACGGCGTCGGCGAGCACGGTGCGCCGTCCGGCGTGGGCTTCCTCCAGCTCGACCGACCATCGGCCGCCGGAGCGCGCCAGGCCGACCACCTCGGTGCGGCTGTGGATCTGCGCGCCGTGGCGGGCGGCGCCCCGGGCGAAGGCGGGCGCGGCGATGCGGGTGTCGGCCTTGCCCTCGATCGGGCAGAAGGAGGCTGCGACGACCTCCTCGGAGAGGTAGGGCGCCATCTCGCGGACCTCGGCTGCATCGAGGAGTGTGACGTCCAGGCCCCAGGACCGCTCGATCTCCGCCTTGGTCTCCAGCAGGCGCGCCTGCTCCGCGTTCTCGGCCAGCATCAGACCGCCGTGCTGGGCGACGCCGAGGTCCTCGCCGAGCTCTGCACTCAGGTGCGACCACAGCTCGGCGGCGGCCAGGTGCAGCGGCATCGCCTCGGCCGCGGTGCGCGCTGCCTCGAGGCCGTCGGCGATCATGCGGTACTCGAGCTGGAAGTGCAGACTGCCGGCGTTCTGGCCGGAGGCGTGCGCATTGAGCTGATCGCGCTCGGCCAGCAGCACCGAGACGCCGTCCCGGGCGAGCATCCAGGCCAGCGTGCATCCCAGCAGGCCACCCCCGATCACGACGACGTCGTGGCGTTCGCTCATCGCCGCCTCAGCCCACCGGTGGGCGGGTGTCGATGCCGAGGTCGCGCAGGGTGTCGGCGACGATCTGCACCTCGTCGCCGGTCAGTTCCAGCAGCGGGCGGCGCACGTAGCCGGCAGGCACCCCCTGCAGGCGCAGGGCGGTCTTCATGATCGCCTGCTGGTTGCCGAACCGGGCGCCGTAGTCTGGCTGGAACCAGCGCTGCATCACCACCCGGTCGCGAGCCCCGAGGGCGACGGCGCGCTCCCGGTCCCCGGCCGCGATCGCGCGCCAGTAGTCGGAGTGGTCCGCGCCGAGTGGGGCGCCGGAGCCCATCAATCCGTCCCCGTGGCCCAGCAGCGCCAGGTCGGCACCGAGCTCGCTGGTGGGCAGGCCGAAGTACCGGACCGAGCCCTCGAGGGCGTACATGCTCTCGAGGAACTGGGCAGCGTTCCCGGTGGAGTTCTTGATCGCCACCACGTTCTCGATCGTGGCGAGCTCAGCGAGGAGGTCGGTCCCCATGTCCACCACGCACCCCCGCGGCCAGTTGTAGACGCACAGCGGGAGGTCGGTGGCGTCACTGACGTCGCGGTAGAACTGCACGATCTCGGCTCGGCTCGGCACCAGATAGGGCGGCGGGGTGAGCAGGATGCCGTCCAGGCCGGCCCGTTCGGCGGCGTGGGCGTGGGTGATCGCCTCCTCGGCAGTGAAGGCGTTGCACGCGCCGATCACCCACAGGGAGCCGTCGGCCGCCCGTGCACCCTCGGTGAACAGCGCGGCGCGCTCGGCGGCGGACATCGAGAACCACTCGCCACTGGTGCCGGCGAGGATGATGCCGTGCAGACGCTGCTCGCGCATCCAGCCGATCTGGGCACCGAGGGCCTCGAGGTCGAGCGCGCCGTCGCGGGTGAAGGGCGTGGTGATGGCCGGGATGTAGCCGGTCCACTCGATGCTGTGGCGGTCCATGACCCTCCAGGGAGACGTCGACGCGACCGTGGCGCGGATGTCGTCATCGCGGTCGCCTGCTGTCGCAGCCTACAGTTCCATCACACGAGAGTCAGTGTGAGTGAACATCTCGGTCCTGGCGCCCATGACGTGACGCCGGGATGTCTCTGTATCCACAGGACGCTCCCCGATGCACCTCTGTCCACAACCCCTAGGCCGACTTTTCGTTGCTATTCCAACGAAATGTCTTGCCAGCGACGAACACATGTTCTAGACTCGGAGCCAGCGAGAAGGACGCACCACAGCGCGAGGAGGCCGTCATGAGGACCACGAACCACGTGGACACCCGCCCGGTCGACGCCGTGCGGGACGTGCTTCGCGAGCGCCTGGCCGAGACGGACGCCCCCGGCACGCTCGCCGTCGTCACCGCCCTGCTGGACGACGTGCTCGGCATGGATCTCCACGCGCTGCCCTCAGCGGTGCTGCCCGAGGTGGTCGACGGCGTGGAACAGGCCCGCCGCCGGCTCGACGCCCTCACCGCGACCACCATGACGGCAGCCGAGGCCGACGGGTCCTGGGCGGTCAGCGGTGCCCGCACGATGGCCTCCTGGTGGGCCGGCACCACCGGCGGCCACGGCGGCAGGGCGCGCACCCAGGTGCACCTGGCGCGGACCCTGCGCGATCATCTCCCCGCGACCTCCGCCGCGTGGGCTGCGGGAACGATCACCGGTGACCACGCCGCCGCCCTGGCTCGGCACGCCACCACCTCCCCCGTGCTGCGGGAGCGTCTCACCGATGATGAGATCGGCGAGAAGTTCCTCCTGGAACACGCAGCCCGGCTCGATGCCGACTCCTTCATCCGGCTCGTCAAGACCTGGGCCGTCCGCGCGGATCCGCACGCCGCCGACCGGAACTGGCGGGAGGACTCCGACAAGGAGCACCTGTTCCGCTCCGCCACCACCGGCGGGTACCGGATCGATGGCTGGCTGGACCACGCCAGCGGGCAGATCGTCGACCGTGCCTTCGACGCCGTCACGGGCGTCCCCGCTGCCGATGACGACCGCACGCCGTCCCAGCGCAACGCCCACGCCCTGGTCGCCCTCGCGCGGTATGCCCTGGACAGTGGCGGTTTCCAGCCCGGTGCCCGGGTGCGCCCGCACCTGCTCGTCCACGTCTCGGGAGACACCCTGCACCAGCTGGTGACGACACCCCCGCGGGCTGAAGCGGCCGATCCGACCACCCCGCGGATCCCGGCCGGGTTGGACCACGACCGCCTGGCCGGCGCCGAACCCGCCACCCTCGCCGACGGCACCCCGATCAGCCACGCCCAGCTCGCGACCCTTGCCTGTGACGCGGAGTTCACCCGCATCGTCTTCGGCTCCGACAACCAGCCCCTGAACGTGGGACGGGCCGCCCGGCTGCACACCGCCGCCCAGACCAAGGCGATCTGGGCCCGCGACCGGCACTGCCAGTTCCCCTCCTGCACCGCACCACCGGGCTGGGGCGAGATCCACCACCCCACCTGGTGGTCCCGGGGTGGCTCCACCAGCACCACCAATGGCGTGCTGCTGTGCTGGCACCACCACCAGGTGGTCCATCAACGCGAGCTCACCCTCACCCGACATCGCGATCACTGGCACGTCGCTCGTCCCGGCGGCCATCCCGTGACGTCCCACCATCCGCCACCCTGCGAACGACTCGTCGCCGCCAGGGAGTAGCCGCTCGCCGAGGGTGCCCCACGCAGTCACGGGCAGTCACGGGCACACGCGGGCGCCGGGTGCGAGGATGAGGCGATGCGCTTCGGATTCCACACCGGTTACTGGTCAGCCGGCCCGCCGGCGGGTGCGGCCGAGGCTGTCCGCACCGCCGACGAGCTCGGCCTGGACTCGGTCTGGACCGCCGAGTCCTACGGCTCCGATGCCTTCACGCCACTGGCGTGGTGGGGCTCGCAGACCAGCCGGGTCCGGCTCGGCACCGGAATCGCGCAGATGGCGGCGCGGGCACCCACGGCCACGGCCATGACCGCCCTCACGCTCGACCACCTCAGCGGTGGGCGCTTCATCCTCGGCCTCGGCGCCTCCGGGCCGCAGGTGGTGGAGGGCTGGTACGGCCAGCCCTATCCGCGACCGCTGGAGCGCACCCGCGAGTACGTCGACGTCATCCGGCAGGTGCTCGCCCGGGAGGCGCCCGTCACGCTGTCGGGACGCCACGTCACCCTCCCGTACGACGGCGGCGCACACCTGGGCAAGCCGCTGCGCTCCACCGTGCACCCGTTGCGGGCCGACCTCCCCATCCACCTGGCCGCCCAGGGCCCGAAGAACACGGCCCTGGCGGCCGAGATCGCCGACGGGTGGTTGCCCGCCTTCGTCTCCCCTCGCCTCGACGCCGAGTACCGGGAGAACCTCGATGCCGGGTTCGCCCGGCGCGACGGCGCCCGCTCACCGCGCGAGGAGTTCGAGGTGAGCGCCGCCGTTCCGGCCGTGCTCGGAGCCGACCTCGAATCGGCGGCCGATCAGGTGCGCCCCCATCTGGCCCTCTACATCGGCGGCATGGGCTCGAAGAGCACGAACTTCCACCGCGAGGCGATCGCGCGGCTCGGCTACGAGCAGGTGTGCGAGGAGGTGACCGCGAAGTACCTCGCCGGGGACAGGTCCGGCGCCGCGGCAGCCGTCCCCACGGAGCTGGTGACAGACGTGGCCCTGGTGGGGACGCCGTCGGACCTGGCGGCGCAGCTCGCGCGGTGGGAGGCGAGCTGCGTGACCACCCTCATCCTGCAGACCGACCCGCGGATGCTCGCGCCGCTGATCGCCGCCCTGCGCTGACCGTCGCCGATCAGTGGGACGAGACGGCCTGCTGGGACAGGAGCGCCCCCACCGTCTCGTCGAACTGAGCACACACCCACGCCTTCTGCTCCGCCGGCAACCAGGACGCCTCGAAGCTCGCCCGGGCCATCTGGACCAGGCGCTCGTCGGGGACCCCCACGTCGCGGGAGAGGATCTCGTACTCACCCAGCACCGTGGTGGGGAACATCCCCGGATCGTCCGAACACGGGTAGACGTTCATCCCGGCCTCGATCATGGCCGCGATGGACGCCCGGCGCCACGGCCGCCAGGAGCGGCGCGAGGTGGTCGAGGCCACCGAGAACGGCACCTGCTCGGCCACCATGCGCGCCACCACGGCGTCGTCCTCGAGCACGAAGTACCCGTGGTCGAGGCGGTCACAGCCCAGCACGTCCAGGCAGGTCACGGCGTTGACGGCGGCCGGGACGTGCTCGGAGGTGTGGGCGGTGCGCTTCAGTCCGGCATCGCCGGCCAGCCGGTAGGCATCGGCGAAGCGTTCCGGCGGGCCCGCGGTCTCGAGGTTGTCCAGCCCGATCCCGGCCACGTACTCGTGCGGGTGGTCGACCACGGTGCGCACCCAGGCGAGCGCCTCGTCACCAGTGCCGCTGCGGTCGATGGCGGCCAGTAGCCGCCCGGTCATGCCGAAGTCCCGCTCGGCCATCCGGATCCCCTCGGCGTGCGCCTCCACCCAGCCGGTGTATCCCAGGTGGCGCAGGTGCTCGGGGATCATGTCGAAGGAGACCTCGAGGTGCCAGGTGCCTGAGCGGTGGGCGGCCTCGAAGGCCTCGTAGGTGATGCGGGTGAGGTCATCGGCCCCGCGCAGCACCTCGCGCACCCAGCCGGACGCCTGGAACAGCGAGTAGGAGCGCTCCGGCTCGTCCCCGCTGCGCCCCTGCGGCATCGGGATCCGGGTGTGCCGGTACAGCTCCGGATCCGGCGGCCGCGAGTTGATCGAGGCGAAGATCTGCTCCGGCGCGTCCGGCAGGTCCAGGCCCTCGCGGCGGGCCAGCTCGGCGAAGGTGCCGGGCCGGACCGTGCCGAGCAGGTGACAGTGCAGATCGGCCTTGGGCAGGCGGGCCAGATCGAGCGAGGACGCTGTCATCAGCCGCCCACGACCTCGCGCGCGAAACGGTCCACCCACTCGTTGCGGTTGTCCACGGTCTCGGCCGGGTCGAGTGTCGCGTAGCCCGCGGCGGTCGGGTCCTGCGCGATGTCCCCGACCACGGCGGTCAGGTCCTCGGGGATCTCCACCGTGAGGTTCACCGGCAGGTCGCCGACGATCTCGGCGGAGGACTGCTGCGCCTCGACCGAGAGCAGGTACTCGATGAACGTGAAGGCATCCTCGGCATTCGGCGCACCGGCCGGCACCACCGCCCGGTTGGTGGCCATGTAGCGCCCCTCGGCCGGCGGCACCCAGCCGATCGGCTCACCGGAGGCGATCAGGTTGGTGGCGAACCCGTTCAGGGCCACCCCGCCGACGATCTCGCCCTGGGTGAGCAGGTTCGTGAACTCGGTGGTCGAGCTGTAGAACTGCAGCACGTTCGGCGCCCAGCCGCTCATGGTCTCGAAGGCGGAGTCGACGTCGTAGGGCCCGGAGCCGTAGGCGTCGGCCACTCCGGAGACCGTCAGCTGGCCCGCGGTGACGGCGATGTCCGGCAGGGCGACCTGCCCGGCGTACGCGGAGTCGGCGAACAGCTCCCAGTCCGCTGCCTCCTCCTCGCTGAGCTCGTCGGTGTTGTAGAGCATTCCGTTGAGCTGATAGCTGTAGGCGGGCCCGGTGTAGGCCTCGTCGACGGCGAAGTCGGCGATCTCCGCCAGTGCCGGCACGTCCGCCTCGGTGACCGGCTGGAGGAGCTCGTCCTGCTCGGCGAGAGCGACGTAAGTGTCGGACATGAGCATCACGTCGATCTCGGTGCTCTCACCCTCGAGCTGGAGCCGGGAGAGCCGGTCGGCGTTGGACCCGGTGTCGAGCTCGACCTCGATGCCGGTCTCGGCGGTGAAGGGCTCCACCACCGCCTCGGTGAACTCCTCCACGCCGAAGGGGAAGGTGCTCACGACCAGGGGGCCCGAGTCGTCGCCGGAGCCTGCGTCGTCGGAGGAGGAGCAGCCGGCCACGGCCAGGGAGGTGGCGGCCACGGCGGCGAGGGCGCTCAGCGACCTGCGGGAGGTGAACATGGGAGTCCTTTCAGGGGAAGGGTCAGGCAGGGAGGGTGACGAGGTGACCGGAAGGTGCGGTCACGGTGACCTCGTCACCGATGCGCAGCTCGGGCGCGGTGGTGGCACGGAGGTCGGCGACCAGGCGCACGGGTTCGGTGCTCCCGGGCGCGTCGGCGGCGAGGGTGACGAGCACATCGACCCCGCGGTAGGCGAGGTCGGTGACGCGGCCCGGCAGGGCGAGCCCGCCGGCGGCTTCCGACTGCCCGGGGCTGACCTGCAGGTGCTCGGGGCGGACCGTCACCTGGGCGTCAGCGGTCGGGATGAAGTTCTCGTAGCCGAGGAACTCGGCGACGAAGCGGTTCGCCGGCGCGGGGAAGACCTCCTGCGGGGAGCCCTGCTGCTGGATCCGGCCGTCCTTCATCACCACCATCTGATCGCTCATCTCGAGCGCCTCGTCCTGGTCGTGGGTGACGAGCACCACGCTCAGACCCGTCTCGGACTGGATGCGGCGGATCTCCGCGCGCATCTGCAGCCGCAACCGGGCGTCGAGATTGGACAGCGGCTCGTCCAGGAGCAGCAGGTCCGGTTCGATCACGACGGCGCGCGCCATCGCCACCCGCTGCTGCTGCCCACCGGAGAGCTGCTTGGGGCGGCTGCCCGCCAGGTGCGCCAGCCCCACCATCTCCAGCGCCTCGGTGACGCGCTTCGTACGCTCCGGGCCGGGGACGCGGCGCAGCTTGAGGCCGTAGCCGACGTTGTCGGCCACGCTCATGTGCGGGAAGAGCGCGTAGGACTGGAAGACCATGCCGAGGTTGCGCTTCTCCGGCGGTGCGGTGGTGTTGTCCTCACCGCGGATCAGGATCCGGCCGCCGCTCGGGCGCAGGTAGCCGGCCAGCATCCGCAGGCTGGTGGTCTTCCCACACCCACTCGGGCCGAGCAGCGTGGTGAGCTTGCCCTCCGGGATCGTCAGGTCGATCGCGTCGACGGCGGTGAAGTCGCCGAACACCTGGGAGACGGCCTGGAACTCAGCAGCACTCATCGGTTGATCCCTCCGAAGATCTTCGCGAACCCCACGGTGCGCTCGGCCACCACCGCGATCAGCACGGTGCCGACGAGGATCAGCACCGAGGTGGAGGCCACGATCGGGTCGTAGTTCTGCTGGACGTAGTCGAGCATCGTCACCGGCAGGGTGCGGAAGTCGCGACTCTGCAGCAGCAACGACAGCGGCACGTTGTTGAACGAGGTCACGAAGCTCAACAGCGCCGCCGAGAAGATGCCCGGCCGCAGCAACGGCAGCGTGATCGTGACGAAGGTGCGCATCGGCGAGGCCCCCAGACCGCGCGCCGCATCCTCGACCGCCGGGTCGATCAGGGCCAGCGAGGCACCGGTGACGCGCACGGCGTAGGGGAACATCAGCACCGTGTGCCCGATCACCAGCGTGGTCAGGTTGTTCAGGCCCAGCCCGATCATGAACTGCTGGTACAGCGCCAGGCCCACCACCAGCTCGGGAACGATCAGTGGGGACAGGAACAGCCCCTCCAGCAGGCCCTTCCCCGGGATCCTGCCCCGGTGGATCGCCAGCGCCACGGGCACACCGAGGGCGAGGGAGCCGGCGGATGCCACCACCGCGAGCTGCAGACTGGACAGCAGGGCCGACATGAACGGCTCATAGGTGACGGCGGCCTCGAACCACCGGAAGGAGAACCCGTCCGGAGGGAAGCGCACGGTGGAGCCGGCCGTGAAGGCCGTGATCACCACGAAGATCAGCGGCGCGATCATCACGATGTAGCCGAGGACGGCGAGTGAGGCGGCGACGGGCCGACGGGTGTTCATGAGGTCCTCGACCTCCGCCCCATCACCGTGGAGAGCGCAGCGACCCCGAACACCAGCACGGTCATGATCACGGCGGTCGCACTCGCCGCCGCCCAGTCGATGGTCGAGCTGGAGTACTGGAACAGCTGGGTGGAGAGCATCCGCTGCCGGGAACCGCCGAGCAGGTACGGGGTGGTGTAGGCGGTGACGGAGCCGGCGAACACCAGGGTGGCGGCCACGACCACGCCGGGCCAGGACAGCGGCACCACGATGGTCCAGAAGGTCCGGGCGCGGCCGGCGCCGAGACCGCGCGCCGCCTCGTCCAGGTTGGCGTCCACCTGCGCGAGGGCGGAATAGCACGAGACGACGGCGAGCGGCAGGAAGAGCTGGACCAGCCCGAGCACGATCGCCAGCGGTGTGTAGAGCAGCTGCGGCGCCTCGTCCACGATCCCCAGGGCCACGAGCGTCTGCCCGATCGCGCCCTCGGAGCCGAGCACCACGAGCCACCCGAACGTGCGCACCACGTTGGACAGCAGCAGCGGGAAGATCGCCACCGCCAGCAGCACCCCGGCCCAGCGGGACTGCGAGCGCGCCAGCAGGTAGGCGATCGGGAAGCCGAGCACCACGCACGTCACGGTGACCACGAGGCCGAGGCCGACGGTCCGGGCGATGATCGTCAGGTCATAGGGGTCGCCGAGCATGCGGACCAGACGGCTGAACACCTCGGCCGTCGTCGTGCCGGGTGGGGCGAGCACCATGATCAGCGCCGGGACGAGGAAGCCGGCCAGCAACAGCGCGAGGCCGGGCAGCAGCAGGACCAGCAGTCCACGTCTGCGCATCGTCTCACCTCGCATGGTCGGGGAGCCAGGTCTCAGGCACAGCACGGGAGGTGAGGAGGTGACGCGGACGCCGCAACCGCTCCCACAACCGGTTCCATTCGCTAGGGTATGCAACCAGATGCACTTGGGGTGCGTCCAGTCCTGACACGATGGCCCGGCAGCCCGGGCCCGACACGACCGGGGGAGGTCGGGTGCCCACACTGCTGGACGTCGCGGCGCGGGCCGGCGTCTCGAAGTCGACCGCCTCGCGAGCGCTCAGCCACCCGCAGCTCGTCGCCGCCGGCACGGTCGAGCGAGTCCTGGCCGCGGCCGTGGAGCTCGGCTTCGTGCCCAATCGCGCGGCTCGCGAGCTGGCCCGGGGCCGCACCGGGGTGATCGCCCTCGTGGTCCCCACGCTCACGAACACCTTCTTCACCCCGATCATCGGCGGCGCGCAGGAGCGGGCCGCGCGGGACGGTCTGCAGGTGACCGTCGCCGTCAACGAGCTCTCCGGCGCCGAGGACCTGCTGCGGTACCAGCGCCTCGCCCAGCAGGTCGACGGGGCCGTGGTGGTGGCCCCGCGGTGCAGCGACGAGACGCTGCGCACGGTGGTCTCGGCCCGCCCGGCCGTGCTCGTCGACCGCGAACTGGCCGGCACGGCCTCGGTGGTGGCCGATACGGCGGCCGCCTTCGTGCAGCTGCTGACGGCGCTGGCCGACGCCGGCCACGCCCGCGTGGCGTTCCTGGGCGGTCCGGACCGCTCGTGGCAGAGCGGCCAGCGCACCCGCGCGCTCCGGGAGGCCGCCGGCGACCGTGGGCTCGAGCTCACCGTGCTCGGCCCCTACCCCCCGACCTTCGACGCGGGTGTCGCCGCCGTGGCGGAGATCCTGGCCGCCGAGGCGGGCGTGGTGCTTCCCTTCGCCAGCGATCTGGGCCTCGGCGCGCTGTTCGGTCTCCAGCAGCACGGCCGCGCGTCCTGGAGTGCGCGGCCAGAACCGGACGACGCCGGGATCGTGGTGGTGGGCCGCCCGCAGGCCCCCATGGTCGACGTGGACGGGATCGAGCTCGGACGCCGGGCCGTGCACCACGTGATCGACCAGCTCCGCGCCCCCCTGGCCCGGCCCGGCCTGGTCTCGCTCACCGACGGCGACCCCGGACCCGATCCGGGGCGGTCGCCCGTCGCCGAGCGCCTTCCCGTCCCCGTCAGCTGGCCCACCGCCTGAGCCTGGAAGGATGGGCGTATGCCCATCGATGCAGGCTCCGCCGGTGAGGCCCAGCACCTCACCCGCACCGAGCGTCTGGACCGCCTTCCCTTCACCCGCGCACACCGCCGCCTGCTCGGCGGGTCCGGGATCGGGTGGGCGCTCGACGCGATGGACGTGGGGCTGATCTCCTTCATCCTCGCCGCGCTCGCACAGGAGTGGGGCCTGACCGGCGGCGAGCGTGGCTGGCTCGCCTCGATCGGCTTCGTCGGGATGGCGATCGGCGCCAGCCTCGGCGGCCTGCTGGCCGACCGGATCGGACGCCGTCAGGTGTTCGCGCTGACGCTCCTCATCTACGGGCTGGCCACCGGGGCCTCCGCGGCTGCGGGCGGCCTGGCGGTGCTCATGGTGCTGCGGTTCGTGGTCGGCCTGGGCCTGGGCGCCGAGCTGCCCGTGGCCTCCACCCTGGTGAGCGAGTTCGCCCCGAAGAAGATCCGGGGCCGGATCGTGGTGATCCTGGAGGCGTTCTGGGCCCTGGGATGGATCGCGGCCGCGGTCATCGGCTATCTGGTGGTCCCGCTGGACAACGGCTGGCGATGGGCGTTCCTGATCGGCATGGCCCCCGCCGCCTACGCCCTGTTCGTGCGGATGCGGTTGCCCGAATCGGTGCGCTTCCTCGAGCGGAACGGGCGGCACACCGAGGCCGAGGCGGCGGTGCGCCGGTACGAGTCCTCAGCCGGGATACCGGCACCACTCCCGGAGCGCACCTACCGCGAGGATGGCGACGGCGTCGCCCCGGCCGAGCCGGCCGCCGTCACCGAACCCCATCCCGAGCCCCATCCCGAGCCCCGGGCACGGTGGACGGACCTGTGGCAGGCGAGGCTGCGCCGTCGGACGGCGGGGCTGTGGATCGTGTGGTTCGGCGTCAACTTCGCCTACTACGGGGCGTTCATCTGGATGCCCTCCCTGCTGCTGTCCCAGGGGTTCGACCTGGTGGACAGCTTCGGGTACACGCTGATCATCACCCTCGCTCAGCTGCCGGGCTACGCGGCGGCCGCCTACCTGATCGAGGTGTGGGGCCGGCGCACCACGCTGATCGTCTTCCTGGCGGGCTCCGCCGTCTCGGCGCTGGCCTTCGGCCAGGCGGAGTCGGTGGCCACGATCCTGGCCGCGGGGATGGCCCTGTCGGCCTTCAACCTCGGCGCCTGGGGCGCCCTCTACGCCGTGACGCCCGAGCTCTACCCGACGGCGCTGCGTGGCACCGGCGCCGGCAGCGCCGCCGCCTTCGGCCGGATCGCCTCGATCATGGCGCCGCTCGCGGTCGGCTACCTGCACGAGGCGGCCGGGCTCGGCGTGACCTTCGCGGTGCTGGGCGGGGCGTTCGTGCTCGCGGGCGCGGGCGCATGGTTGCTGCCCGATCGCACCGGGCTGGCGCTGGAGGAGACCTGAGCCGGACAAAGGTCACAGTTATGGCACAAAAGCAATAGTTGGCAACCTCCGGGGTTATCGTCAGGATCCGCCGCTACAGTCGGCGCGTGCCGTCAGGCACTGCTTTCGACGATGAAAGGACTAGGCGATGCGACCCAGCCGGCGACAGTTCATGGCCATGGCTTCACTCGGAGCCGTCGGGACGGCCGCAGCGGGATGCTCCCGCGGTGGCGGCGGCTCGAGCGATTCCGGAGACGGCTCCACGCTGCAGTTCACGTGGTGGGGCAACGAGGTCCGCAACGAGAACACCCAGAACGCGATCGATGCGTACATGGAGGAGTTCCCGGACGTCACGATCTCCCCGCAACCGGGCGAGTGGGCCAGCTACTGGGATCGCCTCGCGACGCAGACGGCGGGTGACAACGCCCCGGACGTGATCCAGATGGACATGGCCTACATCAGCGAATACGGCCAGCGCGGGGCGCTGCTCGACATGTCCGAACACGGGGCCGACACCTCGAAGTTCATCGAGGGAACCGTCGAGTCCGGCATCATCGAGGGATCGCTCTACGGCATCAACGCCGGCATCAATACCCCGACGGTGATGATCAACCCGGCGGTGTTCGAGGCCGCCGGAGTGGACATCCCCGACGACATGACCTGGACCTGGGACGACTGGCGCGCCGTCGCCGCCGAGATCACGGCCAGCGGCGAGGCGACCGGCAGCTCGTCGATCGTCAGCAACGACGCCATGTTCAGTGCCTGGCTGCGTCAGCAGGGCAAGGAGCTCTTCCTCGAGGGAAACCAGCTCGGGTTCTCCGTCGAGGATGCCCAGGCCTGGTTCGAGATGATGCTGGAGTGGTCGAACGACGGCGCCATCCCGAGCGCGTCGCAGATCGAGGAAGACGCGAGCAAACCACTCGACCAGCAGGACTTCATCGTCGGCCGCACCGCGATGTCGATGGTCTGGTCCAACCAGCTGGAGGCGGTGGAGGCCTCCGGCGGAAACGAGCGCCGGCTGCTGCGCTTCCCGAGCATCGACGGCGACGCGATGGAGCGCAAGGCCTGGTACAAGGCCTCGATGCTGTGGTCGGTCTCGGCCACCTCGCCGAACCCCGATGAGGCCGTCGAGCTCATCAACTGGTGGGTCAACAGTGAGGCCGCGGCCGAGATCGAGCGCGCCGAGCGTGGAATCCCGCCGAACGGTGAGATCTCCGAGTCGATCCGCGACCTGCTCTCCGACCCACAGCAGCGCGTCGCGGAGTTCATCGAGGCCATCGAGCCCGAGCTCGCCGAGACCCCGATCGCCCCGCCACCCGGCGGCGGTCAGCTGGGCACGATCATGCAGCGGGAGGGCAACGCGATGCTCTTCGGTGACTCGAACCCGGCCGACGCTGCCCAGGCCTTCCACGACGCCCTCACCGCTGCGCTGGGCTGATGTCTGCACTGTCCGAGCTCTCAAAGCTCAAATCGAAGGGGCCGGTGACGGCCGAGCAGCGGGCGGCGCGACGTAAGGAAGCCTCCCACGACAACAAGGCGGGGTACCTGTTCCTGCTGCCGTGGCTGGTGGGGCTGTTCGTGTTCACGCTGGGCCCGATCCTGGCCTCGTTCTACCTGTCGTTGACCGACTACTCGTTGATCCAGTCCCCGAACTTCCTGGGGCTGGACAACTACGCCCGGATGCTGACCGATGACCGGTTGCATCAGTCACTGCAGGTGACGTTGACCTACGTCGGGGTCGGGGTGCCGTTGCAGCTGGCGCTGGCCCTGGGCGTGGCGGTGCTGCTGAACAAGGGCATGCGCGGGCTGGCGTTCTACCGGTCGATCTTCTACCTGCCCTCGATGCTGGGCGGGTCGGTCGCGATCGCGCTGTTGTGGCGTCAGATCTTCGGCACCACGGGCCTGGTGAACCAGATCCTGCAGTTGCTGGGATTCGAGGCGACCACCGGGTACGTCTCCGACCCCGACTACGCGTTGTGGACGCTGATCCTGTTGAACGTGTGGACGTTCGGGTCCCCGATGGTGATCTTCCTGGCGGGGCTGCGTCAGATCCCCACCATGTACTACGAGGCAGCCGCCTTGGACGGGGCCAGCCGGATCTCGCAGTTCGCGCGGATCACGCTGCCGCTGCTGAGCCCGATCATCTTCTTCAACCTGGTGCTGCAGATCATCAACGCCTTCCAGGCCTTCACCCAGGCGTTCGTGGTCTCCAACGGCACCGGCGGGCCCTCGGACTCGACCCTCTTCTACACGCTGTACCTGTACGAGCAGGGCTTCACCCGGTTCGACATGGGGTATGCCTCGGCGATGGCGTGGCTGCTCCTGGCCATCATCGCCATGTTCACCGCAGTGAACTTCCTGCTGTCCAAGTATTGGGTGTTCTACGATGACTGAGACGATCGCCGGGGAGATCACCGCTCCCCGCACCGCCAAGGACCACGTCCGCAGCGCAGTCAAGCACGTCGCGCTGATCGCCGTCAGCCTGGTGATGGTCTATCCGCTGCTGTGGATGATCGTCTCCTCGCTGCGCCCCACCGAGGTCATCTTCCGTGCCCCGGGACTATGGCTCAACGAGTTGTACGTGGAGAACTACTCCGAGGGCTGGTTCGCCCTGTCCCAGGCCTTCGACTGGTACCTGGTCAACTCCGCGATCGTGGTCTCCGGGGCGATCATCGGGAACCTGATCTCCTGCTCCCTGGCCGCCTACGCCTTCGCGAGGCTGAAGTTCCGGCTACGGGGGCTGTGGTTCGCGATCATGCTGATGTCGATCATGATCCCCA
The DNA here is from genome assembly GCF_021049265.1 of Ruania suaedae. Lineage (NCBI taxonomy): Bacteria > Bacillati > Actinomycetota > Actinomycetes > Micrococcales > Ruaniaceae > Ruania > Ruania suaedae. The sequence continues at coordinate 148,827 of NZ_CP088018.1, read as the reverse complement.
TCCACGTCATCGTGGTCCCGCAGTACATCCTGTTCAACGCCTTCGACATGGTGAACACGTTCCTGCCGCTGGTGCTGCCCAAGTTCGTGGCCACGGATGCGTTCTTCGTGTTCCTCATGGTCCAGTTCATCCGCGGCATCCCCCGCGAGCTCGACGAGGCCGCCACCATCGACGGCGCCGGACACCTGCGCATCTTCGGACAGGTCCTGATCCCGCTGATGATCCCGGCGTTGGCCACCACGGCCATCTTCACCTTCATCTGGACCTGGTCGGACTTCTTCACCCCGCTGATCTACCTGACCAGCCCCGAGATGTACACCGTCCCGGTCGCCCTGCGCTCGTTCCTGGACGCCACCTCCGGCTCCAACTGGGGCGCGATGTTCGCCATGTCCATCGTCTCCCTCGTGCCGATGTTCCTCGCCTTCCTCTTCGGGCAGAAGTTCCTCGTCAAGGGCATCGCCACCACCGGCGGCAAGTAGCCGCACTCAGGAGCCGGTCAGGACCACACGGTTGCCGTCGGGGTCGAGGAGCAGCAGAATCCGCGCCCCGCCGCCGGGCTGCGGACCGTCGTGCTCGATGCCCGCCTGTCGGATCTGATCGGCGGCGCTGTCGAGGTCACTCTCGCGCAGGACCACTGTCGAGTGCCCGGCGCGCTCCGGCTCGGACCACACCTGCACCCCGGAGGCCTCTCCCAGGTGCCACTCGAGCAGCCCCGCCATGGGGCGGGCGTCGGGTTCACGACCGAAGAGGCGTGTGTACCACCCTTCGGCGCGCTCCAGGTCGGTGACGGTGCAGTTGGCGTACACGCTGCGGGTCATGGTGCTGGCCTTTCGTCGGGTTGCGAGCCGCGCTCGGGATGTCCGATCGACGCCGCCGTGGAGGTGCCCAGTGTTCGCTGGAGCCTGATCGTGCTACGCGACCTCATGTTCGGCAACCGGCGCCATTCAGCACGTGCGTCACCCACGCCGACGCAAGGCCGAGGTGCTCTACTGTGGACGGCATGGCGTCGATCCGCGAAGCGTTCGACGCGTTCGCCCCACACATGCGGCGACGGCCGGATGTCGAGGCGCACGATCTGGTGGCGGCCGACGTCAGCGATCGGCTGATCCTGGAATCGGCCGGCCTCGATCGGCCCGAGTTCGCTCACGAGGGCAGTCCGTCTCGAGAAGCCGGGCGACCGGAGCACCCTGACACGCCCCCGGCAACCTCGCGGGTCGGGAGCCTGGTCGTGGTGGGTGATCGGTATGGAGCGCTGGCGCTGCCGCTGGCGGCCGTGGGCTTGCGCGTACTGGTGCATCAGGACGCGCTCTCGGGTGAGCGGGCGGCGCGCTTGAACGCGGTCGCCGTCGGGCTGGCGCAGGCGTCGGACGCGGACAGCATCGCGGTGCCCGGGGTGAGTTGGCACCCACTGGACGCCGAGCTGTTCGCGGGCGCGACGCTGGTGCTGATGCAGCTACCGCGGTCGCTAGGCGCGCTCGACGAGATCGCCGGCCTGATCGCCGGCCACGCCGACCCGGCGGTTCGCGTCGTCGCGGGCGGTCGCGTCAAGCACATGACGTCCGCGATGAACGGGGTGCTCGCCAGGCACTTCGCCACGGTCACCGCTGACCGGGGCGTCGGCAAGTCCCGGGTGCTGCGCGCATCGGAGCCTCGAGCCGGCACCGGAGAGTCCGCCGCACGGGCCTGGCCACGTGCAGAACGCGACCAGGAGACCGGGCTGACGATCTGCGCACACGGCGCCGCGTTCGCAGGCGCTGGGGTCGACATCGGTACGCGGCTGCTGCTCAGCGTGCTCGACCAGGCGCCCGAGGCGTCGCGCGTGATCGACCTGGGGTGCGGCACGGGCGTCCTGGCGGTGTCCTACGCCCGGGCGCACCCGGCCGCGCGGGTGATCGCCACCGACCAGTCCGCCGCTGCCGTCGCATCGGCATCGGCGACGGCCATGGCCAACGACGTCGCCGCCCCGTGCGAATCGGCTCCGCATGCGCCCTTCGGCCCGCACGGCGTCGTCGTGGTCCGGGACGACGGACTCGGCGGGCAGTCGGACGCGTCGGCCGATCTGATCCTGCTCAACCCGCCGTTCCACTCCGGCGCTGCGGTGACCGGTCGGATCGCACCGCGCCTGTTCGCGGACGCGGCCCGCGTGCTGCGGCCCGGTGGCGAGCTGTGGTGCGTGTGGAACTCGCACCTGCGCTACCGGCCGCAGCTGGAGGCGAGCGTCGGCACCACGAGGCAGATCGTGCGGGATCCGAAGTTTACCGTCACGGCTTCCGTGCGGACGTAGGCGCCGCCCGGCCCCACGAGCTCACTGACTCAGAAGTCCCAGTCCTCGTCCTCGGTGTTGACGGCCTTGCCGATCACGTAGGACGAGCCCGAGCCGGAGAAGAAGTCGTGGTTCTCGTCGGCGTTCGGGCTCAGCGAGGACAGGATCGCCGGGTTCACCGCGGTGGCGTCCTTGGGGAACATGCCCTCGTAGCCGAGGTTCATCAGCGCCTTGTTCGCGTTGTAGCGCAAGAACGCCTTGACGTCCTCGGTGAGGCCGAGCGGGTCGTACAGGGCCTCGGTGTAGTCCTCTTCGTTGTCGTAGAGCTCGAAGAGCAGCTCGAAGGTGTACTCCTTGAGCTCGGCGCGACGCTGCGGCGTCTCCAGCTCCAGGCCCTTCTGGTACTTGTAGCCGATGTAGTACCCGTGCACCGCCTCGTCCCGGATGATCAGCCGGATGAGGTCCGCGGTGTTGGTCAGCTTGGCCCGTGAGGACCAGTACATCGGGGCATAGAACCCCGAGTAGAACAGGAAGGACTCCAGCATCGTGGAGGCGACCTTGCGCTTGAGCGGGTCGTCGCCCCGGTAGTAGTTCAGGACGATCTCGGCCTTGCGCTGCAGGTTCTCGTTCTCCTCCGTCCAGCGGAAGGCCTCGTCGATCTCGGCGGTGGAGATCAGCGTGGAGAAGATCGAGGAGTAGCTCTTCGCGTGCACCGACTCCATGAACGCGATGTTCGTGTAGACGGCCTCCTCGTGCGGAGTGAGCGCGTCCGGGATCAGCGAGACCGCACCCACCGTGCCCTGGATCGTGTCCAGCATCGTCAGGCCCGTGAACACCCGCGTGGTCATCAACTGCTCGGCCTCGGTGAGGGTGTGCCAGGACTGGATGTCGTTGGACAGCGGCACCTTCTCGGGCAGCCAGAAGTTGTTGACCAGTCGGTTCCAGACCTCGACGTCCTTCTCGTCCTGGATCCGGTTCCAGTTGATCGCCGAGACTCTGCTGACCAGCTTCAACTTCTCTGACACTGACACGGGCGCTGCTCCTTGGTTCACGAGAGAGGGGGAGTCCTACGACAGGGACGGGCGGCGGACGAGGGGGCTCCGCCGTCGTGAGCTACAGCATGCAGCTGACGCAACCATCCACCTCGGTGCCCTCCAGCGCGAGCTGGCGCAGGCGGATGTAGTACAGGGTCTTGATGCCCTTCTTCCAGGCGTAGATCTGCGCCTTGTTCACCTCGCGCGTGGTGATGGTGTCCTTGAAGAACAGCGTCAGGCTCAGGCCCTGGTCCACGTGCTGGGTGGCCGCGGCGTAGGTGTCGATGACCTTCTCGTAGCCGATCTCGTACGCATCGGCGAAGTACTCGAGGTTGTCGTTCGTCAGGAACGGCGCCGGGTAGTAGACCCGCCCGATCTTGCCTTCCTTACGGATCTCGATCTTCGAGGCCACCGGGTGGATCGAGGAGGTGGAGTTGTTGATGTAGGAGATCGACCCGGTCGGCGGGACGGCCTGCAGGTTCTGGTTGTAGATGCCGTGCGCCTGCACGGACTCCTTCAGTGCCGCCCAGTCGGCCTGGGTGGGCAGGCGCACGCCGGCCTCGTCGAACAACTGACGCACCCGCTCGGTGGCCGGCTCCCACGTCTGGTCCAGGTACTTGTCGAAGAACGCCCCGGAGGCGTAGGTGGAGTTCTCGAAGCCCTTGAATGCCTTACCGCGCTCGATCGCGAGCTTGTTCGACTCCGTCAGCGCGTGGAAGAGCACCGTATAGAAGTACATGTTGGTGAAGTCCACGCCCTCGGTGGACCCATAGTGGATCCGCTCCCGGGCGAGGTAGCCGTGCAGGTTCATCTGCCCCAGGCCGATGGCGTGGGAGTCGTTGTTGCCCTGCTCGATCGAGGGCACCGACCAGATGTGGGTCTGATCCGAGACCGCGGTCAGCGCCCGGATCGCCGTGCCGACGGTCTTGCCCAGGTCCGGGGAGTCCATCGAGAGCGCGATGTTCATCGAGCCCAGGTTGCAGGAGATGTCCTTGCCCACGTGGTCATACGACAGATCGTCGTTGTAGGTCGAGGCGGTGGAGACCTGCAGGATCTCCGAGCACAGGTTCGAGTGCGTGATCTTGCCCTCGATCGGGTTCGCCCGGTTCACCGTGTCCTCGAACATCACGTACGGGTAGCCGGACTCGAACTGGATCTCGGCGAGGGTCTGGAAGAACTCGCGAGCGTTGATCTTCTTCTTCTTGATCCGCCCGTCGTCGACCATCTCGCGGTAGTGCTCGGTCACGTTCACCTCGGCGAACGGCTTGCCGTACACGCGCTCGACGTCGTACGGGGAGAACAGGTACATGTCCTCGTTGTTCTTCGCCAGCTCGAAGGTGATGTCCGGGATCACCACGCCGAGCGAGAGGGTCTTGATGCGGATCTTCTCGTCGGCGTTCTCCCGCTTGGTGTCCAGGAAGCGGTAGATGTCGGGGTGGTGGGCGTGCAGGTAGACCGCGCCGGCCCCCTGCCGGGCCCCGAGCTGGTTGGCGTAGGAGAAGGAGTCCTCGAGCAGCTTCATCACCGGGATCACCCCGGAGGACTGGTTCTCGATCTTCTTGATCGGCGCCCCGTGCTCGCGCACGTTGCTCAGCAGCAGGGCCACCCCGCCGCCGCGCTTGGACAGCTGCAGCGCGGAGTTGATCGCCCGGGCGATCGACTCCATGTTGTCCTCGATGCGCAGCAGGAAGCAGGAGACCGGCTCACCGCGCTGCTTCTTGCCCGAGTTCAGGAACGTGGGGGTGGCGGGCTGGAACCGGCCGGAGATGATCTCGTCGACCATCTCGAGGGCGAAGTTCTCGTCACCGTCGGCCAGGGTGAGCGCCACCATCGCGACGCGGTCCTCGAACCGCTCCAGGTAGCGCTTCCCGTCGAAGGTCTTCAGCGTGTACGAGGTGTAGTACTTGAAGGCGCCGAGGAAGGTCTGGAACCGGAACTTCTTGCTGTAGGCGTGGTCGAAGAGGCGCTGGACGAACTCGCGCGAGTACTTCTCGAGCACCTCGGTCTCGTAGTAGCCGTGCTCGACCAGGTAGTCCAGCTTCTCCGCCAGGTTGTGGAAGAAGACGGTGTTCTGGTTGACGTGCTGCAGGAAGTACTGCCGCGCCGCCTCCCGGTCCTTGGAGAACTGGATCTCACCGTTCGGCCCGTAGAGGTTCAGCATCGCGTTGAGCGCGTGATAGTCCATGCCGGACTCATCCGGTGCGGCCACCTCGACGGCGTCCTCGGTCACTGTTGCAGCCACAACTGTCCCAATCCCTCACGGACGCACGTGACGTCCTCAGCGGTTCCTAGTAGTTCGAAGTTGTACAGATGGGGCACCTTGCACTTACGTGCCACGATGCTCCCGGCCAGGCAGTACGCGCTGCCGAAGTTGGTGTTGCCGGCCGCGACCACGCCGCGGATGAGGGAGCGGTTCTTCTCGTCGTTGAGGAACCGGATGACCTGCTTGGGTACCGCGCCCTGCCCGTCCCCACCCCCGTATGTGGGGGTGAACAGGACGTAGGGCTCGCGCACGTTCAGCGCGGGTTCGCTCGAGCGCAGCGGGATCCGTTCCGCCGGCAGATCGAGCCGATCCACGAAGCGGCGTGTGTTCTCCGAGACAGAGGAGAAGTACACGATCCCTGGCACGGTGGCGAGGTCCCCTTTCGAGCCGAGCGGCCCGGTCGAGCCGATCAGGCCGGTCGGTCAGGCCAGTGCTGCGGAGGACTGCGTGGCGCTCACCGCGGCGAGCGCCTTGATCTTGTCCGGCCGGAAGCCGGACCAGTGGTCGCCGCCGGCGAACACGACCGGCGCCTGCTGGTACCCGAGCGCCTTGACGGACTCGAGCGCCTCGGCGTCGGTGGAGATGTCCACCACCTCGTACTCCAGGCCGTGCTTCTTGAGCGCCCGGTAGGTGGCATCGCACTGCACGCACGCCGGCTTGCTGAAGACGGTGATGGTCATGTTCCGCGTCCCTTTCAGATTCTTCGTCTCGTCGTCCCCCACGGCCCGTCCCCGCAACTTCCGGCCGTGTAACTACACCCGTGTGATTCACCCGCGCCGCCGCGTCGGCCTCGATCACGAGCAACAGGAAAGACACTACACCTAGTGGTGGCGGGTGCGTCAGACCCCAAGAGGTTGTGTTGGCGTGTCGAGTCACATGCGTGTCATCCACAGGCCGGCGGCGTGTTGCTGTGGACTTCGGGGCGCCCCCTGTGTACGAGCCGGGGGCTTCCTGTGGGTAGCCGGCCCACGGCCGGAGTTGTCCACAGAATCGGCGGTGCCGGTCCACACCTGCCGCGTCGGAACAGGTGTCCAGGAGGTGACGAATCCCCCGGTCTGTCCACACCGGAGGGGGTGCGGACACGCTCCAGCCGGGTGGCTGCGGCCGGCTCCCGGGGCGTAGGACACACCGTCGGCAATCTGCTCACGGGCTGATCGCGAGCAGCTCCCGGCCCGGCGAGGTGAGCCGGAAGGGGCCGCGGCCCGCCCGCTCGAGGGGGATACTCACCCGCACCGCGCCGATCACCTGCGACCGGCCGTCGACGTCGGTCAGCACGGCTCCCTCGGCCCCGATTGCCACCAGCTCCCCGGCCACCCGCAGCAGCACCGCCGCCCGCGGCCCGGGGTGCGAGATCGCCGTCCGGCCCGCGCGGATGGCCGCCAGGATCGCCTCCGGCTCGGGCGACTCGGCCGCCACCCACGTGGTCGGGGTGCCCGGCAGGTACCCGTGGCGGGGGTGGTGGTAGTCGCTGCCGCCGAGCAGCACCGCATCCTGACGCCAGTGCGGCCACAGCCCCCACGGCTCGGTGGAGCGCAGGTCCCGGAACCAGGTGATGTGCCACAGCTCGACCGCCTCCGGCAGCCCGCTCAGCCGGTGCTGCCAGGCCCACTCACCCTCGAGCGGATGGTTGATGCTCACCAGCCCCCCGCGCGCCTGCGCCTCGGCGATCCACTCGGCCACCGGGCGGCGGAAGTCGATCCATCCGATGTCGCCCAGGACGTTCGCGTGCCCGCGGGCGGTGGTGACCTCCTGGCCCGGCAGCAGCGAGACCCCCAGTGCTCGCCCCACGTCGGCGAGCAGCGGGTGGTGGGAGACCGTGTTGTGCTCGGTGACCGCCAGGAAGTCCAGCCCCGCCGTCACCGCGAGCGCCGCCAGCTCGGCCAGGGACTGCTCGCCGTCGGAGTGGGTGCTGTGCGCGTGCAGGTCCCCGGCGTACCAGGTCAGCCCGGGCTCGGCAGGCAGGCCCCGGCTGCTGCCGCGCGGAGCGGCCTGGGCGGGGGCCACCGGCGGCGCGTCCGCCACCACCTCCGACTCCGCCGGGGTGAGCACGGTGACCGTCACCTCGATCGGTTCGGCCGGCAGCCGGTACAGGCCCAGCTGCACCGACCACTGGCCCGGCTCCGGCTCACCCGGCACGTAGCCGGGCGTGGCCGAGTCCGCCTGGATCACGAAGGACTCCCGCGCTCCGCCCGACCAGCCGCGCCAGCCCGCCGGCCCCTCGCACCCCAGATCCACGACGGCGTCCGTGCGGTCGTAGTCCAGCCTCACCTCGAGCGAGGCGCACCCGGGCGGCACCTCGACGCCCACGGCGAGATAGGGCGTCGCGAGCAGGTCGGCGAGGCCGAGGCGTAGGCGGTGCACGGTCGAGGCCATGGTCACCACCCTTCCACGAGGGTGACGTCGTGGGCGAGCTCGCTCCGGACCACCGGGTCGCGCAGGAACCGCGCCTCCCAGGACCGGATCTGCGAGACCGGGGAGGGGTGCAGGAACAGCTCGCTCGTGCCCTCCCCCAGCGCCGCGACCCGGTCGAGCATCCCGGCCCGGAACGCCTGGTAGCTGCCCCACTGCGCGGCGGTGCGGTCGTTGGTGACCATCGCCTGCGGGATCGGGACGCCGAGCTCGTCGGCGAGCGCCACCGCGGCGGTGTGCGCCGAGTGCAGCGGCTCCGGCGCCGGGCCACCGAGGTAGGGGGTGAGGTCGCGCGGCAGTCGGAAGCCGAGCCCGTGCCCGGCACACCAGCGCAGTGCCGGTTCCAGCCAGGACCGCCCGTGCAGGCCGTAGAGGGTGCCGGCGTGGGAGTCCGCCGCCGCCGGCTCCACCCCGTGGGCGCGAGCCCACGCCAGCTGGGCCTCGAGCTCGATGAGCACGTCCGCCGTCTCCCCGCGGGCACCGAGCCGATACGGATCCGTCGGCAACGTCCCGTCCTCCTCCACGAGGCTGGGGCCGTGGGCGAGCGGCCGCCACGCTGCCACCCCCGACTCACCGGACTCACCGGACTCACTCGTCAGGGTGAGGTGCACCCGGACGGCGAGGTGCGCCGTCGTGATCTGTGCGGCTGCCCCGGCGGAGCCGGGGGCGAGCGGGATCACCGTGGTGGCGGTGATCGCCTCCTCGCGTGCCAGGGCGAGGATCTCCGCAGTGGTGGCCTCGTCCCGGCCGAGGTCGTCGGCGGTGAGGACCAGCCTCCTCATGCCTGCGCGCCGGCCTCGGGCACGCGCACGAAGCGGGAGGCCACGGCGCCGATCACGGTCAGCGCGAAGGGGTAGACGGTGAGATAGACGCGGAAGGCGAAGCCGGGGTCACTGCCGGGATCGTCGCCGGAGTTGTAGCCGAAGAACACCCCCAGCGAGGTCAGCGCGAGCCCGGTGACCACCCCGTTGAGGCGCCCGAAGAATCCGAACGCCGAGAGGAACAGGCCCTCCCGGTGCTCACCGTGGCGGGTGGCGTCCCCGTCGAGCACGCGGGCGACGATGAGGTCGTTGGTGGCGAGCATGCCGGACCAGCCGAGCCCCAGGACCGCCCCGGCGAGGATGCCGGTGATCAGGCTGGAGGCGAAGAACAGCGCCACGAACCCGGCCGCCAGCACCATGAACGCGATCCGCCACATCCGGGGCGCACCGAACCGGGCCACCAGCCGGGTCCAGACCAGAAGCGCCAGCGCCGTCACCCCGATCACCGCCCCCTGCAGGTACAGCGCGTTGGCCACCGGCAGGCCGAGGCTGTAGCGCACGTACAGCTGCACGCCGCTGAGCACCAGCGCCATCGCGATGCCGTAGCAGGCGCCCACCAGGCCCACCTGCCAGAACAGCGGGTTACGCACCACCGAGCCGATCGAGGGCAGGAACCGCGGCCGCTCGCGGGTGGAGTACCGCGGGTTCTCCCGGACCGAGAGGGTCATGAACGCGATCACCACCACCGCGATCGCGCCGTAGATGATCGCGGTGGTGGTGAACCCCTCGGTGGTGGTCTCGGTGCCGAACACGCTGGTGGTCAGCAGCGGGGTGAGGGCCAGGGAGATCACCAGCGCCACCAGCTGGAAGCCCTGCCGCAGCGAGTTCGCCACCGCCCGGCGGCGCTCGGCCGGGAAAAGCTCCGGCAGCAGGGCGCCGTAGTTGGCGTTGAGCATCGAGTCGAAGGCCTCGCAGAGGATCGCGAAGACCGCAAACCACAGCACCAGCCCCATCCCCTCCAGCGAGGTGGGGGCGGAGAAGAACGCGATCATGCACGCGGCCAGCATCGGCGCGCCGATGAGCAGCCATGGCCGGCGCCGGCCGAACCGGGTGCGGGTGCGATCGGAGAGGAAGCCGAGCAGCGGGTTGTCGAGGGCGTCGATGATCGCGTAGATCACCATCACCACCCCGTACGCGCGCACGTCCAGGCCCAGGATGTCCACGTAGAACAGGATCATCGAACCCTTGATCAGGTTGATCGGGATCGAGGTCCCGAACATCCCGACGGCGTAGCGCCAGGGCGGGGTGGCACGGGCCGTGGCCGCAGGCGTCTGGTCCACGGAGGTCACCTCACGTAGTCAAGAGCACCGGGAGGCCGGAGGCAAGGGCCCGCGCCACTGCGCTGACGCTGACTTGTTCGGCCGGGTGTGGGTGGCTCACCACTCCCGTTCGGGCGGGATGATCGTGCCCGGGTTGAGGTTGCGGCTCGGGTCGGCGGCGGAGAGCAGCCCGACCATGAGGTCCACGCCGGCTTCGGAGATGTCCTGCTCCATCCAGGGGGCGTGGTCGGTGCCCACCCCGTGGTGGTGGCTCAGCGTGCCGCCGTGGTCGATGAAGGACTGCTGGATCGCCGACTTCACGACGTCGTACTGCTCCAGCTCCGGGGAATCCTCCCGGGGCGGGAAGGCGAACGTGAAGTACAGGCACGCACCGGAATGGTAGGAGTGCGAGAGGTGGCACATGATGAAGCCCTGCACGCCGATCTGCTCGTAGGCCTTCGTGGCCGCCCGCACCGTGGAGACGTACACCTCGCCCAGGCGCGACCAGGGCGCCGCCGTCTCGGAGACGTCCCCCAGGGCGCCCCGGTCTAGCAGGAAGTCGCGCAGGTAGGGGGTGTCGAACTTCTTCTGGTCGTACATCGCGCCCGGGCCCTTGCCGAGCTTGATGCCGCCGTGCTTTCCGACGATCTTCCCGACCTCGGCCTTGTCGGCGCGCACCTTGGCCGCGCCGCCCTCGTAGCCGATGTAGGAGATGCAGACCTTCTCCAGGTCCCAGCCGCGGCGGCGCAGCAGCTCGAACAGGCCCTCACCGACCTTGGAGGACAGGCTCTTGGACTCCTTGCGGGTGGCGAGGGAGAACGCCGTCTCGTTCGCGTCCGAGACACGGGTGATCGAGGGCGTCGCGTCCGAGACCGAGATGTCCCGCATGGCCGCCAGTCCGGCTGCCCAGTTCGGGTACAGGTAGGCGATCACCTCGCGGTTCTCGGGAAGCCGGTGCACGTGCACCCACGCCTCGGTGATCACGCCGAGACGCCCCTCCGAACCCAGGATCATCTCCCGCACGCTCGGCCCGGTCGAGGTGCTCGGCAGCGGGCGCAGCGTGAGGACCTTGCCGGGCAGCACCACCCTCATACCCCGCACGATCTCCGCGATGTCCCCATACTTGTCGGACTGCATGCCCGAGGACCGGGTCGCGATCCAGCCGCCGAGGGTGGAGTGCTTGAAGGAGTCCGGCTGATGGCCCATGGTCCAGCCACGGGCCGTGAGCTGCTCCTCCAGGTCGGGACCGAGGCCGCCGGCCTGCACCCGCGCCAGCCCGGCGTCGGCGTCGATCTCCAGCACCCGGTTCAGGCGTCCCAGGTCGAGCGAGACGACGGTGCGCTGCTCGCCGGCCTCGGGCGTGAGCGAGCCGGAGATGTTCGAGCCACCACCGAAGGGGATGAGGACGGCGTCCGCGGCGACCACCGCGTCCAGGATCTGCTGCACCTCGCCCTCGTTGGCGGGGTAGACGACGACGTCCGGCACGCGCGGCAGGTCCCCGGCCCGCACCCGCACCAGGTCCCGCAGCCCCTTGCCGTAGGTGTGGACGACGCGGTCCATGTCCTCGGTGGTGACCTGGTGGTCGCCGGCGATGCCGCGCAGCGTGGCGCCCAGATCGTCGGGGAGGCGGGAGGCAGGGACGTCGAGCTCGTCGAAGGAGGGCGCGCTCCCCGCCGGGCCGGTGACGTCGATACCGATGACGTTGCGCACGAACGGCGCGAACCCGGGCTTGTTGTCCGGGCTGAAGGCCACGCCCTCGACACCCCAGCCCCACCACTTCTGGTGGACGACGTCGCTCATGAGATCCCTTCCTGTGCGTCCGGCAGGCCCGACTCACCCGAGTCGGCCGGACGATCGTCTTCGGTGACCAGCACGTACGAGGTCTGCATGGTGTGCATCGCCCGCACCCTCGCGGTCAGTCGGGCGTTGAGATCGGCGAGCGCCTCCCGCGGGCGCACCCGCACCGGCTTGCCGATGAGCACCTTCACGGGCATCCGGCCCGACTTCGGCCAGAACGTGCCCGGCGGCATCGCATCGTGCGCCCCGACCAGGGCGACCGGCACGATCGGCACGCGTAGCGCCCGGCCGAGAGCGGAGGCCCCGGCGGTGAAGTCGGCCATCTCACCGGTGCGCGAGCGGGTCCCTTCCGGGAAGATCAGCAGCGGCACACCCTGTCGCAGCAGCGAGACCGACAGCCCGGCCGACTTGCCCCGGGTCTTGCCGCGCTCGACCGGATAGGAGTTGAAGAACAGCGACGTCAGCGAGCTGCGCCACCGGGAGCGGTAGAAGTAGTCGGCGGCCACCGCCGTCGCGACGTTCTTGGTGACCGAATAGGGCAGCGCGGTGATGCACAGCGGGGCGTCGAGGTGGCTGGAGTGGTTGGCCACCACGATGAACGGACCGTCGAGGTCGGCCACGTGCCGCTCCCCCTCGACGGTGACCCGCAAGTTGGAGAAGACGATCGAACGCAGGATGAGCCGCTGCGCGAGGTAGCGCGCCCAGCGGTGGACGGCGGAGTGATAGCGAGCGGTGCGCTTGCGCTCGTGCCTCTGCGTCATCTGCGCCCCTTCTTGATCAGCGCCGTCGCACGGCGCACCAGCGGCCGCGGGAAGTGGTTGGCGCACCAGGAGACGACCTTGAAACGCTTCGATGGTATCGACTGCGTCCGCCCTCGTTCCAGGTCGGCCAGGCAGTCGGCCACCAGCTCGTCCGCGTCCAGCCACAGTGCGTCCGGGATCGAGCTGGTGCGGATCTTCGCGCGCTCGTGGAACTCGGTGCGCACCCAGCCGGGCATCAGGGTCATCACCTGCACCCCGCTGCCCTCCATCTCCAGGCTGAGCGACTCCGAGTAGGTCGCCACCCAGGACTTGATGGCCGAGTAGGAGCCCATCGCCACCTGCCCCGCCACCGAGGCCACGTTGACGATGATGCCGGTGCCGCGCTCGGACATGGTCCGCGCCGCGGCGGCCCCGAGGACCAGCACCGCCCGGATCATCACGTCGATCGCCTCGTCGTGCACCTCGACCTCGGTGGAGGTCAGGGGGGTGTGCACCCCCATCCCGGCGTTGTTGACCAGGACGTCCACCGGCGCGGCGGCGTCCTCGAGCCGCCTGGCCACGACGCCGACGTCGGCGCGCCGGGCCAGATCCGCCACCAGCGTCTCGACCGCGATGCCGTGCTCGGACCGCAGCTCCTCGGCGGTGGCGTCGAGACGCTGCCGGTTGCGGGCGACCAGGACGAGGTCGCACCCGCGCGCGGCGAGCGCCCGCGCGAACGCCAGCCCGATCCCGGAGGTGCCTCCGGTGACCATGGCGGTCCCGGCGATCGGCACCGGGGTGGTGTGGGTGCTGCCCCTCATCGACGCGACCCCAGCGAGCGCAGGACCGGCGAGAACCTACCTTCGGCCGTCGTCGTCCAGGAGTGCACGGGCCAGCGCTTCTCGCGCGCGAACCGGTACAGCGTCGAGTCCGGGTTGACCACGTTCGGGGTGCCGGCCACCTCCAGCCAGGGCCGGTCGGCGTAGGAGTCGCCGTAGGCGTAGGAACCGGCGAGGTCCATCCCCTCCTCGCGGGCGTACCTGCGCAGCCACGCCGCGCGCGCCTCGTCCACCAGCGGGGAGGTGGCCAGGTGCCCGGTCCAGCGACCGTCGGCGTCCTTCTCCATCTGACCGGCGATGATCACGTCGAACATGTCGGCGAGGGGCTCGACGAAGACGTCGATCTGGCCGCTGACCAGTACGGTGCGGTGCCCCGCCGCGCGGTGCAGGGCGATCCGCTCCGTGGCCTCGGCGAGCAACCGGGCCCGCAACGAGGGCGTCACCTTCGTGGCGATGACCTCGCGCAGCACGGCCTCGTCCACCCCGGCGTAGCGGCGCATGAACGAGCGGATGAAGTCACCGCGGTCGCGCCACTCCGCCTGCAGGTAGGTCCCGGAGGAGGCCACCATGCCCCCCAGCCCACGCAGGGCGGGGACGGCGCCCTTGGCGGCGAGCTCGACCCAGACGTAGTGCTCGATCAGGCTCGCGGCCGCGACCGTTCCGTGCAGGTCGAAGACGGCGAGCACGTCCTCGCGCTGGGGCAGGTCCCGCGCGCTCGTGCTCGGCTTCGTCTTCGGGCGGCGGGCACGCATCAGGCCGGGCACCTTGGGGACGTGCACCTCCTGCATGTAGTACGTCCAGTCGATGGCCGTGACGTCGAAGCCGTGCTCCTCGCGTCGCTCCGCCGGCAGGGCCTCGTGCAGCGCGTGGGTGTGGGTGTCGTCGAAGACGACCTCGGTCTGGGTGTACGCCTGGTACAGGTCGGTGAACTTGCGCAGCGTGCCGAGGTTGCGCTTGGCCTTGTACACCGAGGAGATCCAGGTGCGGGTGGTGTCGTTGGGAGGGAGCCTGCCCACGAGGGAGTCCGCGAGGTCGACCGCCATCTCGCGGCGCCGCAACGAGCGCTGCACCGCCGGCCCGTTCGGGAAGGTCCAGTTCGGGACCTGCACGAAGGAGCCGTCGTCGTCGGTGAGCGGGTGCTCCTGGAAGTAGCCACGCAGCAGCCGCAGGATGGTGCCGAACCGCAGCGGGTTCCGGCTGCCGGAGGCGACCTGGTAGTAGGCGGCGGGCGTGTGCTGCTCGCCGTCCTCGGTGGCGGTGGGCTCGGGTGGGCTCGCGGCCGCGGCCAGGATTGCGTTCACCACGTGATCGACCGGGATGACGTCGAGGATCGAGTCCGCGAGCGCCGGGAACTCCGGCAGCATGCCGCGGCCGTAGGCGGCGATCAGCGGGTCGGCCACCTTGAAGCCGTCGATCCAGCCGGGAAAAGGATGCTGCAGCGAGCTCTCGATGATCGTGGGGCGCACGATCGACAGCCGGTGCCCGGTCCCGGCCCAGAGGTCCTCGGCCACGCGTTCGCCGAGCGCCTTGGTGAAGGTGTAGACGTCGGGCCAGCCGAGCGAGGTGGCGCGGGTGCGGCCGGCGGTGACGAGCTGGTCGGTCACCCAGCTGCGGCGGGCCTCCTCGGCGGCCTGGGCCACGGCCTGGGCGCCGGCGCGGCGATGGGTGGCGCGCGCCTTGGCGACGATCTTGTCGAGTACGAGCGGTCGGCGCGAGGCCGCCTCGGCCGACTCGCGTGCGCGCAGCGCCCGGGTAGTCTCGGCCTCGCGGTCCACCGAGTGGTCCAGGCTGCGCTCCTCGGCCAGGCCCTTGCGCAGACCGGCGACGTAGCAGGTGGACACGTGCACCACGTGCGGGTCGGCACCGGTGGCCTCCAGCGCCTGGTACAGGCTGACCGGGCCGCCGACGTTGGACGCGAAGGCCTCGTCGATCGGCAGGTCGAAGGAGACCGTCGAGGCGGAGTGCACCACGTGGGTGATATCGGTGGGGAGCTCGGGCACGTCGCCCAGGTCGCCGGCGAGAACGGTGATCCGCTCGGCGGCCTCGGCGTCGGCGGCCTCGCTGCCCAGGCGCTCGCGCCAGGGTCCGAAGACGGGTTTGGTGAGCAGCTTGCGCACCCGGTCCTCGGCGGTGAGTGCGCCGCGCGGACGCACCAGCAGCGTGATCCGCGTGGTCGGGAAGGTCGCGAGCAGCTTCTCCACGACGGCCTGGCCGACGAATCCGGTGGCACCCGTCACGAGGACGTGGGCGTTCTTCAGTGGGTCCGACACCCCGGTTACTGTACGCGGGTCGCGGCCCTCGCGGTGCCATCCGCCGGTGAACGCGGCACGAAGGCGCCCAGGGCACGGCGCAGCGGCGCGTACCCGCCGAGACCGGGCAGCTGCGCGAGCGCGGCGTCGACCGCCTCCACCCCGGGGCGCGCGGACGGGTCGGCGAGCAGGGTGCGGACCGGGCCGGCGGCCGCGTCGTGGCCCGCGTGGCGCACCCCTGGCCACTGCCAGTGTGCCGCGGCCCGGCGGGCCAGCCGGACCGCGCCGGCGGACCCGCGCAGCCGCGTGCGCGCCTCGTCGGCGTAGAAGGCGAGGTGGCGCTCCTTGATCGCGGTGACGATCGTGGTCAGCGGGTGCAGGCGGGGCTCGATCAGGCTCAGACGGCGGTAGGCGAGATCCATGGTGGCGGTACTCAGCCACCCGGTCACCATGTGAGCGGCCACCACGTCGCTGCCGAGCAGGTTGGTGCGCACGGCGTCCACGGTGGGGCGCACGCGCTCGTCCCAGTGCCGCCGCACCGTGCCCAGGGCGGAGTCCGGCGGGTCGGCCGGTTCCGGTGCGCCACCCGTCTGCAGGAGCGCCGAGAGCGACTCCGCGATCCAGTACTGCTCGTAGGCCCAGGTGCTCAGGAAGGCCGTCACCCGCGCCTCCGCGTGGGTCGGGGTGACCAGTAGGTCCCGCATCAGGTCCAGGATCGAGCGTTCCACGCTCCACAGGTGCACGACGGCGTCACGCACCGGGCCCGGCAGGTCCGCCATGGCCTCGAGGTCGAGCGAGGCCGGGCGCAGGTCGATCGGCTCGCGCACGTAGGCCCGGACATCGAAGGAGGAGGTCATCGCGGCGCCGCTCGGCTCACGCCGCGACGCCGCGGGCGTCGAGAGAGTCCGAGACGATGGTCAGGCCGTCCATCCCGGGCAGCTTGGCGATGTGGGCGTCGATCGCGCGGATCTCCTTGCGCCCGTCCGTGCCGCCGAACAGCTGGCCCATCACGTGGGTGACCTCCTCATCGGAGGCGATCCCGGATCCGACCGGGCGCCACGCGGTGGAGAGCGCCATCCGGGCCAGCTTCTGCGCCTTCCGGTTCCCCTCGAGCCGCGCCCGCGCCTGGGTGGCGTAGAACGCGACGTGCTTGGCCTCCTGCGCGGCGATGCGCTTGAGCAGCACCGCCAGCGCCGGGTGGCCCTCGAGCGCGGCGAGCCGCTTGTAGGCGGCCGAGGCCGTCCACTCGTTCACGGCACCCCAGATCATGTGGACGGCCACGAAGTCCTTGCCGACGATGTTGGAGAGCATCGCCTGCTTGACCGGGGCGATCCGGTCACGCCAGCCGAGCTTGACCCGCTTGGCCTTGAGCTCGTCGTAGGAGACGGTGATGCCGTGCAGCTCCAGCACGTGGGCGAGTGCCTCCCCGTGCCAGAACTCCTCGCGATTCCACATCGTCATGAAGGCGTTGACCTCACCCTCCCCGCGGGAGGGGGTCACCAGCATGTCCCGGAGGTAGCAGACGGTGTGGTACTCCACGTCGCACATGTAGCGCAGGGTGCGCAGCGACTCCGCGGGCAACGGCTGCTCGCGGAAGACGTCCAGATCG
Source organism: Ruania suaedae (assembly GCF_021049265.1). Lineage (NCBI taxonomy): Bacteria > Bacillati > Actinomycetota > Actinomycetes > Micrococcales > Ruaniaceae > Ruania > Ruania suaedae. The sequence continues at coordinate 131,544 of NZ_CP088018.1, read as the reverse complement.
AGGTCGTCCCAGTTCACCCGGACAGAGTCCTTGGTGAAGCGGTCGATGTTGAAGGCCATGGTTCCTCGTCCGACGTTCGGGGGCGGGTGATCGGATGAACGCTACAGAGACTGTAGCGTTCGCGATCGGGTCAATCCTAGCGCGGTTCGCTCGGCTGCGACCAGCGCGTGGATACTTCGTCGCCGCGGCCGATCCGGATGGGTCAGCGTGCCTCGAGCGCGTGCCGGACCAGCGAGACGACCGAGTCGATCCACTCCGGCGGGAAGGTGCCGTCGTGGGCGAAGCGCGCCGCCACCGCCCCGAGCACCAGGTCCGCGGCGGTGTCGACGTCCGCGTCCGGGCGGATCTGCCCGGCGGCGACGCCCGCACGCATGCGCAGGACGCCGAGCTCGATGCGCGGTCGCAGCAACTTGTCGCGGATGAGCTCGACCAGCTCGGGATCCCCTCCAGTGACCAGTCCGAGGAAGACGCCCACGCCCTGGTTCTGCTGGAAGGTGACGATCAGCAGCTCGATCGCCTGGCGCATGTCGGCCCAGACGTCCTCGGTCGGGGTCAGCAGGTTCGTCGCCGCGATCTCCTTCAGCGCCGATTCCAGCACCTCGTCCCGATCACGGTGGCGCCGGTAGATGCTGGTGCGCGCGACGCCGGACTCGGCCGCGACGGCCTCGACGGTGACCGCGGCCGGCCCACGCGAGCGCAGCAGCTCCAGCGCCGCCTGATGGATCCGGCGGTCCACCTCTTCACCGCGCACCACGGCGTTCAGCCGGTCAGATCGCGGGAGAGGAGCGCCGCGAGCTCGTCGAGCGCAGCCTCGGCGCCCGGGCCGTCGGCATGCAGGGTGACCACGTCCCCGTGCTCGACGCCCAGGCTCATCACGCCCAGGATGCTCGTCGCATCCTGCGGCACCGATCCGGCCTTGGAGATGCGCACCGTCAGGCCGGTGTCCTCGACGGCGCGGGTGAAGACCGCGGCAGGTCGCGCGTGCAGTCCCACGGGTGAGGCGATCGTGGCGGTACGTGTGGCCATGGGGATCCTTCGTCGGGATGAGCCAGGAGGCCCAATCTAACCTGTGCCGGTGACCGCGAACGCCCCGCCCGGCCGCTGGCTCACCCCGCCCGCCGGCCGGTCCGCTCGAGCAGCTCCTCCCAGCCGGCGGCGTTGCGGATGCGCGAACGCGGGACCCGGTGGCCGGCCGCGCGGGCGCACCCGTGGTCGAGGAAGTCGAGCTGGCCGGGGGCATGGGCATCGGAGTCGATGGCCACATCCACGCCCGTGGCCAGGGCCAGCGCCAGCAGCTCGTCGGGCGGGTCCACGCGCTCGGGCCGGGAGTTGATCTCCACCGCGACGCCGAAACGGCGACAGGCCTCGAACACGATCTCGGCGTCGAACTCCGACGGCGGCCGCAGCCTCGGGCCCGTGACGCGGCGCCCGGTGCAGTGGCCGAGCACGTCCACCCGCGGGTTCGCGATCGCTCGCACCATCCGCCGCGTCATGGCCTCCGCCGGCATGGTCAGCCGCGAGTGCACGCTCGCCACGACGACGTCCAGCTGTTCGAGCAGCTCCGGCTCCTGGTCCAGGGAGCCGTCGGGGAGGATGTCGACCTCGATACCGGTCAGGATCCGGAACGGCGCGATCTCGGCGTTGAGTGCCGCGATCTCCTCGAGCTGCGCCCGGAGGCGAGCCGCGGTGAGGCCGCGGGCGACCGTCAGGCTCGGGGAGTGATCGGTGACGGCGAGGTAGGAGTGACCGAGCGCGGCGGCCGTGAGCGCCATCTCCCGCACCGGGCTGCCGCCGTCGGAGGCATCGGAGTGGGTGTGCAGGTCACCCTGCAGCCACGAGCGCACCTGAGCGCCGCCCTCGGCGAGCGGTCCGGACCCCTGCTCGAGGTCGGCCAGGTACGGGTTGGCCGACCCCCGCGCCGCGGCGGTGGCGACCTGCGCCGTCCGGGGCCCGAGATCGGCCAGCTCGGTCAGCGTCCCGGCCGCGATCCGGCCCGCCACCTCGTCCGCACCCGTGCTCGCGAGCCGCCGGGCTGCGCGCCGGAACGCCTGCACCCGCCGAGTCTCGCCCAGTCTGCGCTCGAGCAGGAACGCCACCCGCTCGAGCGCGCCGACGGCACGAGCGGCACCCTCATCGGCGCCAGCCCGAATGCCTTCCCCGGCCGATTCAGTCCCCATCACCTTCGGCCGGCTCCTCCAGGTAGACGTCGTCGACGACCACGTCGACGGCGATCTGGTCGGTACTCACGCGCACCCCGAGCGCCTCCGAGGCGGCGCTCGCAGCCGCGCGCCTGGCGCTCGCGCTGACCTCGGCGATCGCACGTCCGTAGGCGACGCCCACGGTGAGTGTGACGGCGTCGAGGTTGTCGGCGTCGTCGGTGAGGATCCGTACCGAGGAAGCCCGGACTCCCGCGATGACATCCACTCGCGCACCCACGCGAGCGCTGAGCACGATCGAGGAGAGGAAGAAGACGCCGCTGCGGTGGCGGCCGCGCACCGGGCGGACGGTGCGCAGGGCGCGCGAGACCCGGTCCAGGACGCTCGCCTCGGCGCGCACCCAGCCGTCGTCGGTGAGCTGGCGCAGCTCTCCCGCGGCGCGGGCGAGCAACTCCGACGGCGGAGCGAGATCACGCTCCGGGCTCATCTCCATGCGTCGAGCCTCCGTTCCAGGCCTTGTCGGGCACGGTAGATCGCTCCGCGCACGGCGTCCACCGTCATGCCCTCGATATCGGCGATCCGTCGGTAGCTGAGGCCCTCGACCTCGTAGAGGATCCAGCACGCCCGCTGCGCCAGCGGCAGTTCTGCCAGGGCCTGCTCCAGCTCGGCCATCATCGTGCCTGCGAGGGCCCGGCGCTCGGGCTCGTGCTGGGCCGGGCTGCGCAGCTCGGACTCCTCGAGCTCGGTCGCCACGGTCCGCCCCTGCGTGCGCAGGTGGCGGCGGATCTTGTTCGCCAGGATCGAGAACAACCAGGTCTTCACCGCTGACTCGCCCCGGAACCCCTCGATCGCCTGCCACGCGGAGACGAACGCGTCTTGCACGCAGTCACGCACGGCGTGCTCATCGCGCAGCATCCGCAGACCGAACCGGTACATCGCCGGTCCGTGACGGCGCACGATCCCCTCGAATGCCTCCTTCTCACCGTTGCGCGCTCTCCGTACGAGCTCGGCGTCGGAGGGGTCCATCACTCGCCCAGTCTACGTGTGACTCACATCACATACGGGCCACCGTGAGGTTGCGGGTGCTCTCGGGTCTCATTGGACGACACCACCCGAGCGAGGAAAGGTCCACCCATGGCAGAGAAGTCCGCTCACCCATCCGTCTCCACCGACGTCGAGCGCGCCCCGGGTCCGCTGGCCTCCGACCTGGGGTCGACCACCATCGCCGATCAGGTCGTGAGCAAGATCGCCGGGATCGCCACCCGGGAGGTCAACGGTGTGCATGCGATCGGGGGCGGCGCGGCCCGCGCGTTCGGCGCGATCCGGGAGCGCATTCCGGGCGGTTCCACGAACTACAGCCAGGGAGTGCAGGTCGAGGTCGGATCGGTCGAGTGCGCCGTGGACGTCGAGTTCATCGCCGAGTACGGGGCCGCGATCGCCGATGTCGCCGAGGCGGTGCGCCAGAACATCGCCTCCTCGATCCAGCGCATGACCGGCCTGCACGTCGTCGAGGTCAACGTGGCAGTCACCGACGTCCACCTGCAGGGCGAGCAGGACGAGGAGCCGGCCACCGAACCCGCCGAAGCCCGTGTCCACTGATCCGGGCCACGAACCGGCCGACAGCACCGCGCGCGCGGCCACCCGGGCCCGCCGGGCGGCGCTGCAGGTGGCCGGCGTGGCCGATCTCCACTCGGGACGGTTCGCCGAGATCCGCACCTACCTGGCCGGTAGCACCGTGCCGGGTGTGCGCGTCGAAGCCGGGGCCGTGCACGTGCATACGGTCCTCCTGCCCGGCAGCGACCTACCCCTCGTCGCCGGAGAGGTCCACGACGCCGTCGCGGCAGCGACCGGACGGCCCGTCGTGGTCCATGTCGACGACGTGACCACCTCCGACAACCCCTTGAGGAGCACCCCATGAACGCACCAGCCATCGGACTCGTCGCCGGCCTGCTCCTCGCACTGGCGGCCATCACCGGCGGATTCACCGGATTCCTGCTGGCCCTCGTGCTCGGGACGCTCGGCGCCGTCCTCGGTGCCCAGCTCGCCGGCACGCTGGACCTGCGCGCGCTGTTCGGGCGGCGCCGTGGCTGAGGTGCCTGGCACCGTCACCATCGCCGACCGGGTGATCGTCCGGCTGGCTGAACGTGCGGCAGCGGATGCTGCGCGGCACGGGCGCGTGGTGGACCGTCCCCGTGCCCGGGTCCAGGCGCAGGTGGCTGGCCGTCGTGCCCGCTTGCAGGTCGAGACCTCGACCTTCTGGCCCGAACCGGTCGCGACCGCCGGGGACCGGATCGCCACCAGCGTCCGGAGCGAGCTGGACCGGTTGGCCCGGGTCCGTGCCGACCACGTCGAGGTCACGATCGTCGCCGTGCTCACGCCACCGGCCGCGCCGAGGACGGTGCGATGACCGCCACCCCCGCGGCTCCGGCAGAGTCGGCACTGGCGGCTGCCCGCGCCCGCACCGGTCGCACCGGCCTGCGGGTGGCCACCGTGGTCGTCGCCGTGCTGCTCGCCGCGATCGCCGCTCTGCTCGGGCAGCACGCGCTGGTGGACTGGGGGCGGATGGCGGGGACCTCCTGGCTCCGATCGGGTGCCGAGTTCGTCGCCGGCGACGACCCGAGCGCCCTGATCGGGGCCGGCGCCGCGGTTCTCCTCGGTCTCGTGATCATGGCGGCGGCCTGGCCCCGCCGTCAGCGCGTGCACCGGCTGCGGAGCGCCCCGGCGCTCCACCTGCACCCCGTGGACGTCGCCCGGCTCGCCTCCACCACTGCCCGCCGCGTGGACGGCGTCCTCTCGGCCACCACCACCGTCTCCGGGCGTCGCGTGGACATCCGGATCACCGCCACGGGCACCGACCGGGTCGCCGAGGACGTCCTGTCCGCGGTCCGCGCCGCCCTGGCGCTGCTCGACGGGTCGTTCCGGGTCCGCCCGCACGTGCGCACCCCGGGTGGACGGGGAGGGGCATCATGAGGCGCCCGGCCACCGTCGCGGCACGCTCCATTCTCATGCTGACCGGTCTGGCCCTGTGCCTGACCGGCCTCACGCTCCTCGCTCCGGCGGCCCTGCGGTCCTGGCCCGAGACGACGCTGCCCCTCCTCACCGCGCCACCCGCACTCCCCGAGCCACTCCTCGATCTGCCGGCGACGCTGCTCACCGCCCTGGACTCGCCGCTCGCGCCGGCACTGTCAGCGGTGATCGCCGTCGTGCTGCTGGGGATCCTGCTCGGCGTGCTGGTCCGGCGAGTCCGCCTCGCCCGGCGGGCGCCGCACCCCGTGGCCGACTCCGCAGGGACCCGCGTCGAGGTCCTCCCGCAGGCGGTCGCCGACGCCGCCGCCCGCGCCTGCACCGCCGACACCCAGGTGCTGCGCGCACGGCTACAGCTCGTCCGGCGACGGCGCGCCATCGCCCTGGAGGGCACCGTCACCCTGGCAGCCACGGCCGACCTGGCCCGGGTGTCCACTCACATCGACCACGTGGCCCGCCAGGCACGGGACCTGCTCGGCGCACCCCACGCGGTCGGCCACATCCGGATCACGCTCGTCCGCGGCGAGGCCTCTCGCCGGATCGGATGAGCCCACGACTGGGTGGCGAGGCCACCCACCACGGGGCGCTGTGCCCCACCCGCTGACAGCGGGCGACGAAAGGAAGAACCATGGGAATCGGCGACAAGATCCGCAACACAGCGCAGGAGACCGCCGGCAAGGCCAAGGAGGCCGTGGGCGAGGCGACCGACAACGAGCGGCTCGCCACCGAGGGCCGCAAGGACCAGTCGGCGGCCAACCTCAAGCAGGCCGGCGAGAACGTCAAGGACGCCTTCACCGACAAGTGAGGCCAAGGCGCCTCCCCTCGCGGCCCACCCCGGGCCGCGAGGGGAGGGGCCCAGCGGCTCCACCGCTGACCCGGGGCAACGTCGTCGCTAGAGTCGGGTCATGAGTAGCCCCACCCCGCCCCCACCCCGCGAAGTGCTGCCCTGGAGCCGCTTCGGGGAGGCTGCCCGCGAGCTGGCGCGGACCGTCGCCGACAGCGGCTGGATGCCGGACCTGGTCATCGCCGTGGCCCGGGGCGGGCTGGTGCCCGCCGGGGCGGTCGCCTACGCCCTCGACGTCAAGGCGATGGGCACGATGAACGTCGAGTTCTACACCGGCGTGGACCAGACGCTGGGCGAACCGCTGGTGCTCCCGCCGCTGCTGGACACCTCCGCGCTGGCCGGTGCGCGGGTGCTCGTGGTCGATGACGTCGCCGATTCGGGCCGCACGCTGGAGCTCGTGATGCAGCGGCTGCGGGCCGGCGAGCGCCCGCCGGCGCAGGCGCGCAGCGCCGTGCTCTACACCAAGCCGCGCTCGGTCATCGAGCCCGACTACACGTGGCACCGCACGGAGCGATGGATCTCGTTCCCGTGGTCGGCCCTGCCGCCCGTGACAGCCACCGCCACGGACGGGGCCTGATGGCCGTGCGCGTCGTCATCGCCGGTGGCTCCGGCTATCTCGGGCGCGCGCTCGCGTCCGCGGCCCGGGCACGGGGGGCCGAGGTGGTCGTGCTCACCCGCTCACCCCGCCCGGGCGCCGCTCACCGGCAGGTCGGCTGGGACGGGCGCAGCCCGGGGCCCTGGACCGCCGAGCTCGAGGGCGAGGACGTCCGGGTGGCCAACCTCGCCGGGCGGCTGGTCGACTGCCGCCCGACCGCGGCCAACATCGCCGAGCTGCGCTCGTCCCGGGTCGAGGCCACGTCCGCCCTCGTGGCCGCCTCCCGGCAGGCGAGCCGGCCCGTGCGCCACTGGCTGCAGGCGTCCACGACGGCGATCTGGTCCGACGGCGGCCACGCTCGCCTCACCGAGTCCTCCCCCGTGCCGGACGTCCCGCCCGGGCTGCCGCAGATGACGGGTGTGGCCGCCCCGTGGGAGGCGGCCGTCACCGGTGCCCACGCCGAGCACCTGCGGATCCTGCGCACCTCGATCGTGCTGGGAGGCCACTCCCCGGTGCTCAGCCGGCTCATGCTGCCGGTCCGGCTCGGGCTGGGCGGGCCGATCGCCGGCGGCCGGCAGTGGTTCTCCTGGATCCATCTCGCCGACTGGCTCACGATGGCCTGCGCCGCCCTCGGGCTCGAGGAGACCGTCACCCTGCCCGACGGCGTCCTGGTGGCTGCCGCCCCGCACCCGGTGACGAATGCGGAGCTGATGGCCGGGATGCGGCGAGCGCTGCGCCGACCGGCCTGGGCTCCTCCCACCCCGGCGCCGCTGCTGCGGGCCGCGGCCGTCGTGCTGCGCACCGATCCCGCGCTGGCGAGCACCGGCCGGCACGCGACGTCCGAGCGGCTCGAGGGGACCGGCTTCACCTTCCGCCACCCGCACCTGGACGGCGCGTTGGCCGCCCTGCACGAGCCGGCCGGGCCCGCTAGGCCCGCTGGACATCACTGATGGCCGGGACCCCGGCTGCCGACGTGCACATCGACGAGGACCTGGTGCGGCGCCTCCTCACCGATCAGCACCCGGAGCTCGCCGCCCGGCCGCTGAGCGTCATTGCGCACGGGTGGGACAACGTCATGGTCCGGTTGGGTTCGACCCTGCTGGTGCGGCTGCCCCGGCGGGAGGCCGCCGCCCGGCTGGTCGAGCACGAACAGCTGGTGCTGCCGCGCCTGGCGCCGCGACTGCCGGTGCCCGTGCCCGCTCTGATCCGGGCGGGGCGTCCGACCGCGTACTACCCGTGGTCATGGTCGGTCCTGCGCTGGATCGAGGGCCGCCCGACGGTCCTCGATCCCGCCGGCGCGCGCGACGCCTGGGCCGCCCAGCTCGGGAAGTTCTTCGCCGCGCTGCACCGGCCCGCCGACGCGGACGCGCCGGTGAATCCGGTGCGCGGGGTACCGCTGGCGCAGCGAGCCGAGGCGATCCGGGCACGCTTGGCCGACCCCACCCTGGGGCGCGGGGCCGAGTTGGCGGCCGTCTTCGAGGGCCATGCCGCCGTGCCCGCCTACGACGGCCCGCCGGTCTGGCTGCACGGGGACCCGCACCCGTTGAACCTGCTCACCCATCGCCATCGGCTGACGGCGGTGCTGGACTTCGGCGATGTCACCGCCGGTGACCCGGCCACCGATCTGGCGACGGCGTGGCTGACGTTCACCGCACGCGGGCGCGCCGCATTCGTGGTGGCCTACGCCCGCGCGGACCGGGCCGGCGCCGGCCTACCGGAGGGATTCGGCACCGACGACGCGCTGTGGTCACGCGCCCGCGCCTGGGCGGCGAACTTCGCCGCGGTCTTCGCCGCGCACGCCGACGACGATCCACGGATGGCAGCGATCGCCGAGCACGCGAGTGCTCAGCTGCTGGATGCGCCCGACGTGCGCTGAGCCGCTCGAGCGCCGTGCGCCGCTGTCGATACGATCCTGCTGTGGATCGTCGCCCCGCGGCCGGACGCGTACCGCTGTGGATCGCCTCCTCGGCGGGGCTGGTCCACGCGGCATTCAGCGCCTACTGGGCCCTGGGCGGACAGTGGCTGCTGGCCACCGTCGGGACCTGGGCGGTGCAGATGGCCGCCGAGGACCCACTGCGGACCGGGCTCGGGCTGGGCCTGATCGCCGTGGTCAAGGCGATCGCGGCCGCCGTCCCGGTGCTGAACGATTCCGGTCGGCTGCCACGACCAGGGCTGTGGCGCGCCCTGAGCTGGGTCGGCGGAGCGCTGCTGCTGGGCTACGGCCTCCTCAACGTCGTCGTCAGCGGGGCGGTGCTCGCCGGTCTCCTCGCCAGCCCGGGGGGCTGCGACCGCGAGGCGCTGATGGGTCACGTGTTGTTGTGGGACCCGCTGTTCGCGCTCTGGGGCGGAGGACTGCTCACGTTCTTGTGGCTCACGCGTGAGCGCCGCGGACGGCGAGCCCGGCTCGCCGGTGACCGGGACGGCCGGTCAGATGCGTGAGCCGCGGGCGCGAGCCATCATCCGCCGCTGCCACTTGTCCGCCTCGGACGTCAGCGGGGTGGCGAGAAACTCCCCGAGCGTGACCCCTGCGGCGAGAGCCAGCCCGATCGACCCCGCACGCACCAGCAGGTCCAGCCCCTCGAGGATGAACCCGGTGTCGACGATGTTGTACATCGCCCGGTAGATCGACAGACCCGGCAGGAAGGGCGTCACGCCGCACACCGAGAGCACCATCGTGGGCACGCGCACCCGCTCGCTGAGCACCCCGGCCAGCAGGCCGATCACCAGGGCCGCGCTGAACGCCGCCGCGCCGGCCCCGAACTGGTTGCCGGAGGGGCTCACCCCCAGTGCGGTGACCACCACGTACGCGCCGGAGGCCGCCGCGGCCACGAGCGCCACCAGCACCACGGTGCGGGGCCGCGTGTAGCTGGCCACGGACCAGGCGGCCGCGATCGCCGCGCCCGCCCCGATGAACACCACCGGATGCACGGCGACCCCTTCGCCGACCTCCCCGATGCTCAGCGGCACGCCCAGCTGACGGCCCAGCTCGAGCACGATACCGATGCCGGCGACGATGCCCACGGTGCTCAGTGCCACCTCGAAGGTGCGCGCGGCCGCGGTGAGCGGGAAACCCGCGATGGCGTCCTCGGCGGAGCCGACCAGCGCGAGCCCGGCCAGCAGCACCACGATGCCGGAGGCCACCACGAGGGAGGGGGGAAGCATCGCCCGGTCCCAGCCCCAGGTGTTCTGGCCCCAGAGCAGCACCACGGCGACGATCGTGGCGATACCCGATCCGACCACCTGCTGGAAGAGGTAGGGCAGGCCGCGGTGGCGCAGGAACCGCAGCACCCGGTCGATCACCATGGTGGTCGCGGCAGCGATCAGCGCCACCGCCCAGGTGCCACCGAGCAGCAGGGCCACGGAGGCGGCCATCATGCCGAGCGCGCCGGTGACCACGGCACGGCGGTAGGGGTGGGGCGCCGTCAGGATCCTCGTGAGGCGATCATGCGCCTCGGGGATGGTCAGCTTGCGGTTGGTGATGTCGCCGATGAGACGGCTGATGTCGGTGAGCCGGCTGTAGTCGGAGGTGCGGGTGCTGATGACGCGCACCTTGGTGACCGGATCGTCCTCGCGGTCGATGGTCGCCGTCACGGAGATGAAGGTGATGTCCACGCTGAGGTTCTTCACCCCGAGCCCATCGGCCATGCGCAACATCTCGGCGGTCGCGTCCCCCACGGGCGCGCCGGTGGCGACCATCGCCTCCCCCGCCCGCAGCACGAGGTCCAGCACCGACCGCTCGTCCTCGGCGCTCAGCTCGGACAGCACCCGGGAGCCGGGGAAGGGAAGCGTGGGGGGACCGTGGCCCGCCACCATCCGCCGGGCCTGCTCGCGCAACGACCACGGCCGGGCCGTGGGCACCGGGCCCGTCTGCTCGCGTGAGCGGCGCGGGACGGCGGGGCGTAGCGCCGGGACCGGCGCCACCTCCGGCACGCCGTCGGTGTCGACGGTGATCTCGGGCGGGGCCCCCTTCCGGGGGCGGTTCACCGGTCGCCGACCCGGGCGTGGCCGGCGGCCAGGGGCGGAGCGTTCGTTCACGATGCAGAGCCTAGAGGCTGAGGCTGACAGCGTCCGACCATGGCGGGTGGTCGGCGCTGCTCGAGCCACGCCATGGGGAGGACGCCCCACGCCGCCCGCTTGCCCTCGGGGAGGTCCACTGAGGAGGATGCCTCATGCGTACCCGACTTCTGCTCGCGACCGGACTCGCCGCGCTCGCCTCCACGGCACTGACCGCGTGCACGGCCGGCGCCCCCACCGACGGCCTCGACGGGGCGCTGGCCTCGGTGCCGGCGACCGAGGAGAACCTGGCCATGATTGCCTGGACGGACGTCTCGGCCGTCTCCGAGCTGGGCGGCTACGACACCGTCCCGCACCCCTTCAACACGGCGGGCATGCTGGGATACGGCGCCTTCGCGTCCGTGCGGGAGGTGCTCGACCCGGCCCTGCTGCCCGCCACCGGATCCGACGACGCGGCCGCCCTGTGGACGGGCCGGCCACCGCACGTGGCGTTCCGGTTCGACGGTGTCGACGCCGGTGCGGTCGAGGAGTTCTTCGCCGAGGCCGACGGCGAGCGCAGCGATCGCGCGGAGGGCACACTGCTGGTCCGGCGCGGCGACGGCGAGACCAACCTCGAGGACGAGCTGGTGCCGCCGCCGGTGATCAACCAGATGAACACCGTGTGGTTCGGAGAGGGGACGTTCATCGGGTCCTCCCAGCAGGCGATGGTCGTCGATCTGGCGGAGGGCACCGGCGAGAGCGCCGCCGAGTCCGAGGTCTACGCCGGTGTCATCGACTGTGTCGGTGACGTCGTGGCCGCGGAGCTGCACACCGGCGAGGCCGCTGCCCCGGCCACCTCGCTGGCCGTCGGCTTCGGCGGAACGGCCGAGGAGGCCGTCGCCACCCTGTGCCTGCGCGCCGGGGACCCGGCGGCCGTGGCCGAGAGCGTCCGGGAGCAGCTGGCCTCCGGAACCGACCCTCGCTCGATGCAGACCTGGCAGGAGATCCTGGGGGACGGTGAGGTGGAGGAGTCCGGCGACTGGGTACAGGTGCGGTTCACGGACCCGCCGGCGCCGGACACCATCCATCGGGTCCTGCACGCCCGCGGCATCCCGGCGCTCATGGGCGAGGCAGGCTGACCGGCGTCAGGACGGCACGGACTCCGCCACGGTGACCACCACGTCGTGGCCCCCGGTCGGTGAGGCCACCGTGGTGGCGTGCACGAGCTGGCCGGCGGCGTTCCACCGCACCGACTGGCTGTACCCGGACCCGTCCCCTACGAGCGAGCGCACGGCGGGGGTGGGCAGCTCGAAGGACGTCCACGTCGCGCCCAGATCCCGGCTGCGCAGCGCCCGGTTCCCGGCGACACCGTCGCGCAGGCTGTGGCGGCCGGTGACGATCATCTCCACATTCTCAGAGTTCTCGGAGTTCTCGGGGTCGCCGTCCACCCTCCGCCAGGCGATGGTCGGAGTACCCGAGACGGCGGTGCCGTCGGTCGCCACGAGCGGGAGCCCGATCTCGGCCGGATCGCCCCAGTCCACACCGTCGGTGCTGGTGAGCAGGTGAACCGGCACCTCGGGCGGACCGACGATCTCGATCACGGCACGGTGGAGGCCGTCGGGCATCGCCCCGGTCCCCACGAACATGCCCGGCCGGTGCTTGCGGTCGCCGATCCCGCAGACCAGGTCCTTCTCCGACCATGTGCGCAGGTCGCTGCTCGAGCGCCGGGTGATGGTCTGCAACATGCCCGCGGCCTTGTCCCGCTCATCGGCCAGATAGCAGTGCAGCACCCCGTCCAGGACGTGCAGGTCCGGTTCCCACACCGCGGTGGTGGTGGCGTCGCTGCGCGGGGAGTAGATCGCCGGCCCGCCCTGATCGATGGTCGACTCGTAGGCCCAGGAGGCTCCGCCGTCGCGGGAGGAGTACAGGGCCAGGGTGGTGGAGGAGCCGTCGGTGGGGATGGAGTTGCCGGCGAGCAGCAGGTCCCCGCGGCGTAGGTGCGCCAGGTCCTCGGTCAGCTCGATCATCATCGGCTGGTACCGGTTGCCCCGGCCGAGGGCATCGGCGACGTCGCTCAGGTGCTCCCAGCTGTGGCCCCCGTCCAGGCTGCGCCAGATCGGGAAGGAGGGGCCGCCGTCGTCGGCGACGTGCAGCCGCAGCTCCCAGGTGAGCAGCATCGCCCCGGCGTTCGGGCCCTGCGGGTCGGTCGCCAGGAGGCGGGTGTACAGCGAGCCCGCCTCCCCGACGGCGCCGCGATGGATGGTGGTGGTGGCCGGTGAGTTCACGCGTGCTCCTAGATGATCCGGGGGGCGTCGAGGTCGTGGTAGATCCGGTACGGGATGCGGTCGGGCACGTCGGCGAGCGGGCCCATCCGGCCCAGCGGGAGCCGTGCGGTGCCCACGCCGGCCGGGCGGTAGCCGAGGCCTTCGGTCTCCCGCGTGAAGGCGGCGTCCGGGTCGACCATCTGCCACGGGGTGGGCAGGGAGACCGGCATGGTCCAGTCGGCATTCTGCGCGAGGACCACCGGCCCGTGCGCGAACGCCACCCGGTTCGGGTGCCACCGGTCCACCGGCAGCACCCGCAGCCCGGCGCCGAGCCGGATCCGCACCTGGTCGCCGTCGTGCCACTCCCGGCGCACCTCCCGCCAGCCCCCCTCCCCCACGACGGCGGAGGTCGCCTCGCCGTTGACGGTCACCGTGAATCGCTCGCTCCACGGCGGCACCCGCAGGCGCAGGGTGAAGGTCGCGGGGCCGCTGGGCACAGCCAGGGTGAGTGTGGTCTCGTCGCCGACCGGGAAGTCGGTGCGCTGGTCGAGGGTGAGCTCGCGCCCGTCCTGGGTCCAGGTGAGGGTGGAGGGGACGTACAGGGCCACCGAGACCCCGTCCTCGCGCCCGTGGTAGACCAGGTCGGGCAGGTGGGAGACGCACTGCAGGTAGGTGCCCGAGCAGCAGGGCCAGTCGTCCCAGTGCGGCAGCTTGGTGGCGATGCCGAGGCGGTAGTCCTGGTAGTAGGGCGAGCGGCCGCCGGGGCGGACCGGTGTGACGGCGCCGATGCCGGAGAAGACGAGCTGTTCGATCCAGTCGGCGTAGCGGGCCTCGCCGGTGTGGCGCAGCAACGCGGTGCTCAGTTTGAATGCCGCCCAGGAGCCGCAGACGATCTCGGCGGTGTCGGTGCGCCACTCCAGGCTGCGCCCGAGTGACCCGTCCTCGGGCAGGGTGAACTCGCTCGGGCCGTACCCGCCGGTGGCATACGTCTGGGTGGAGGTGACGTATTCGTGGGCTCCGCGCAGGATGTCCAGGTAGTGCGCCTCGCCGGTGACCTCGTAGGCGGCCGCGGCCGAGGCGAAGGTGTTCACGTGGGAGTAGGCGTGCAGCCACACCGGCACGTCCCAGGCGCGCCCGGGCTCGGGCGGGGTGGCGACGGCGTCCCAGTAGGAGTCGTAGTGCCACACCTCGGCGAAGTCGCGCACGGCGGTGTCCGCGCCGGCGAGGTAGCCGCGGTGCAGGTTCTCGGCGAGGGTGTACCACTCGATCGTGCGGGCGTGGGAGGTGGGGGTGATGGCGCCGCCGGCGAAGTTCGCGGCGTGGGCGGGCGGGCGGTCGCGCTCCAGGGTCCGGGCGGCCCAGCCGACCGTGCGCTCGAGCAGCTCCAGCGCCGGGCCGTGGCCGGCGTACAGGGCGGTGTCGACCAGTCCGCAGACGAGCTTCTCGTAGCCGTAGAGCGACATCCGGGTGTCGCCGTCGGGTCCGACGGTCTCGGCATAGCCCTCGACCAGCTCGATCGCCCGCGCGCTCGCCTCGGGGATGCCGGCACTGGCGCCGAGCCGCGCCAGGCCGGAGACCCATTGGCCGAAGGTGGGCTGGGTGGTGGTGCGCGACCAGCCGGTCATCGGCCGGCCCGGTGCCGGCAGGCCGGCCTGCTGCCGGAACCCGTGCAGGACGTCCTCGGGCGCCATGCCGAGGTAGGTCTGCGCGGCGTCGGCGATCCGCTCGCCCAGGGCCCCGGTCAGGTGAACGCGCCCGGCGTAGCCGAGGGAGTCGAGCACGGGCTGGACGGCGGCTCTGCCCACCGCAGTGGTGCTGGACATCGGTGTCCTCTCAGGTGTGCTGCAGGGCGGGGTGGGGGTCGTCGGCCGGTGCGGGGGGAGGCACGGCCATCGGTGGTGGTGCCGCCAGCACGCCGGTGCGCCACAGGCACGTGGTGGCCACTGCGGCCGGGGCCGCCACGCCGAGCACCGGGATCAGCCCGGGGATCAGGTAGTACGCGCACAGGATCAGCCCGGCGCCGAGCCCGGTGAGTGCCGCCGCGGCCGGGCGGCCACCGGCGAGCACGGCGCTGCGGCGCAGCAGGGCGAAGGCGCCCTCGTCGAAGTGGGCCTGCAACGGCCACACGAGTACCGTCAGCAGGCCGAGGACGACGCCGGCGACGGTCAGGCCGCCGGCCAGCACCGGGCCGAGGCCACCCAGGTCGAGGACGGCCACCACCATCCGGTCCACGATCACCAGCGCCCAGGCCACGGTGAGCACGGCGCCCAGCCGGTTCGCCGGCCCGCGCTCGGCGCGCCACAGCTCGGCGAACCGGGTGCGCAGCGCCCGGCGCCCGGCGCGGTCCAGTGCGAGCGGGTCCTCGGGATACTGCAGGGCGTGCCGGATGTCGTCGCGCAGCGCCCCGTGCAGGGCGGCCGTGGCGGGGAAGATCCCGGCCACGACGGCGCCGCGCAGCGTCCATCCGATCCAGAGCAGGTGGAGCACGAGCAGCCGCAGGCCGAGCCGGCCGAGCCGCTGGTGCCACTCCAGCACGCGCCGCATCAGCCCTTCACCGACCCGATCAGCACGCCCTTCTCGAAGTAGCGCTGCAGGAAGGGGTAGAGCACGATCACCGGCAGTGTGGAGACCACGATCACGCCGTACTTGATCTGGTCGGCGTACTGCTGGGCGTAGCTGCCGCCACCGGATCCACCGGATCCGCCGGCGCCGCCGGAGAAGGCCTGGTTGGAGATGAGGATGTCACGCAGCACGATCTGCAGCGGTTGCTTGTCGTAGTCGCGCACGAAGACCAGGCCGGTGAAGAAGTCGTTCCAGTGCTGGACCAGGTAGTAGAGCCCGATTACCGAGATGATTGCCATCGACAGCGGCACGGCCATCTTGAGGAAGAACTGGAAGTAGTTCGATCCGTCGATGGTGGCCGCCTCGAACAGCTCCTCGGGCAGGGAGTGCTCGAAGAACGCCCGGGCGATGATCAGGTTGTAGACGTTGACGGCCGTCGGCAGGATGAACACCAGCCAGTTGTCGAGCAGGTTGAGGTCGCGCAGCAGCAGGTACATCGGGATGAGCCCGCCGTTGAAGAACATCGTGAAGGCGAAGAAGAACATCAGCACCTTGCGGGGGCTGAACTCCTTGCGCGAGAGCGCGTAGGCGGCGGGCAGGGTGACGAGCAGGTTCACCGCCGTGCCGACCACGGTGTAGAGGATGGTGTTGCGGTACCCGGTCCAGATGCGCTGGTCGGCGAGGATCTGCTCGTAGCCGAACCAGGAGATCCCCTGCGGGATGAACCACACCCGCCCGGTGGCGACCATCGTCGGGTCGCTGACCGAGGCGATGATCACGAAGTAGATCGGGTACAGGGTCACGAACAGCACCACGACGCAGGTCACGACCAGCCCGATGGTGAACGCGATGTCCCCGCCGGTGCGGTGCTTGAGGGCTGACAGTC
Source organism: Ruania suaedae (assembly GCF_021049265.1). Taxonomy (NCBI): domain Bacteria; kingdom Bacillati; phylum Actinomycetota; class Actinomycetes; order Micrococcales; family Ruaniaceae; genus Ruania; species Ruania suaedae. The sequence continues at coordinate 115,220 of NZ_CP088018.1, read as the reverse complement.
TCATGCGGCTCACCACAGACTCGTGTTGGAGACACGCTTGGCGATCTGGTTGGCGACCACCAGGAACGTGAAGTTGATCAGGGTGTTGAACAGACCGATCGCCGTGCCGTAGCTGAACTGGTTCGACAGGATGCCGATCTTGTAGACGTAGGTGGCCAGCACCTCCGAGACCCCCAGGTTCAGGGGGTTCTGCATGAGGAAGATCTTCTCGAAGCCGGTGCTGAGCACGGTGCCCATGTTGAGGATGAACAGGATGATCATGGTGGGCACCAGGGCCGGAAGGTCGATGTGCCGGATGATCGTGAACCGGCCGGCCCCGTCGATGCGCGCCGCCTCGTAGAGCTGGGGGTCCACGCTGGCCAGCGCGGCGAGGTAGATGATGCTGTTCCAGCCGGCGTGCTGCCAGACCTCGGAGATCACGTAGACCGGCACGAAGGCGCTGGTGTCGCCGAGCAGGTTGGTGCCGCTGAAGCCGATCATCTCGGCCACCCGGGTGATCAGGCCCGAGGAGGGTGAGAGGAACACCTGCAGCATGCCCACGATCACCACGATGGAGATGAAGTGGGGCAGGTAGGTGGCCGTCTGCATGAACCGCTTGCGGCGGCGGCCGACCACCTGGTTGACCAGCAGCGCGAGCGCGATGGGGGCGACGAAGCCGACCACCAGCGTGGTGAGGCTGATGACCACGGTGTTGCGCATCAGCGTCCAGAACTGCGGACTGTCGAAGAACTGCTCGAAGTACTTCAGCCCCACCCACTCCCCGCCGGTGAGGCCGGCGGTGAAGTCGAACTCGCGGAAGGCGAGCTGCAGCCCGTACATCGGCACGTAGGCGAACAGGGCCACGAAGCCGATGGCCGGCAGCGCCATCACCCACAGCTGCCAGTAGCGGTGCACGTGCCGGCGCAGCGCCGCCGTACCGCGCGGGCGGCTGCGGGTGGGTGGTCGTGGGGGCTCGGCTCCGCGGGCGGGCGTGGTCCCCCTGAGGGTCGCGGTCACGGTGATCTCCTTCGATCGGTGGTGCGGCCGGGGACTCCCGGCCGCACCACCCTGGTCTGCGGCCTCAGCCCTGCGGGGCCTCGAAGTCGTCGTAGTAGCCCTGGTGGATCTCGACGTTCTGCGCCAGGCCGGCGCCCTCGATCTCGGAGACGTAGCCGTCCCACTCGGACTCCACGCCCCCCTCGGTGATCCAGGTGGCCCACCGCTGCATGGCGATCGCGAAGACGGCCGTGTTGTTCAGCGAGAGGGTGTTGAGGTCCTCCTCGGTCATCCGGATCAGCTGGGAGGGGAAGATGTCGGTGGCCGGGTCCACGTTCTCGATCGCCTCGGTCAGCGGCTCCGACTGCTCCGCAGCCTCCTGCAGGTCGCTGGGCAGCACCACCTCGATGTCCTCGCGGATCCATCCGGGGCTGTTGTCGGCCAGCGTGGTGGTCCACTTCCAGGTGGAGGGGTCGGACTCGCCGTCCGCGGGTGGGAGCACCTCGTAGGAGCCCTCACCGGAGGACTCGAGGTTCTCACCCAGCCCGCCCCACAGCGCCTGGATCGAGATGTCCTGGTCGTAGAAGGCGTCGATGACGGCGAGAGCTCCCTCGCGGTTGTCCGACTGTGCCGACATCGTGATGGAGTTGACGCCGTAGTTGAGCAGGTAGGAGTCGAAGGACCAGCTCACGTCGTCCTGGCTGATCGAGGCGTCGGCCTGCAGCGGGGCCAGTGGTGCGTACTGCTCCACCAGCTGGGCGCCCACGCGGTCCGAACCGGTCCAGCCCCAGGTGAAACCGACGCGGGCGTCGTCGCCGTCGCCGCGGGCCACCGACTGGTAGGCCGAGTAGTCCTGCGTCATGACGTCCTGACTGATCAGTCCGTCGGCATAGAGCTCGTGCAGGAAGGCGATCAGGTCGCGGTAGCGCTCGTCGACCAGGAAGTTGCCGACCTGCCCGTCCTCGACGAAGTACCCCTGCCCGCCACCATCGGCGATCGGCAGGCCGAGGCTGCCCAGCAGCACCGTGGGCTGGAAGAGCCCGAAGCCGGTGTCACCGGCCGGTGCCCAGTCCATCGGGATCTCGTCGCTGGGGTCACCGTTGCCGTTGGCGTCCTCCTCCTTGAACGCCAGCAGCACCTCGTGCAGCTCGTCCCAGGTGGTGGGCTGCTCCAGCCCGAGGTTGTCCAGCCACTGCTGGTTGATGAACTGCCGTGAGCCCGTCTCGGGCCAGAAGCGGCGGTAGCTCGGCAGGGAGAAGACGGCGCCGTCGGGCATGGTCGCCATCTGCTCGGTGACCGGGACGGCATCGAACATCGCCGCGACGTTCGGCAGCGCGTCCATGTCATCGCTGAGGTCCTCGAACAGGCCGGTGAAGGTGGCCAGGTCGGCGTTGGTGATCGCATTGGTGCCCACCACCAGGTCCGGGATGTCACCGGCGGCGAGCATGGTGGACTTCTTCTGGTCCCAGTCGGCCGAGACCTCCTCCCACTCGATGGTGACGCCGGCCATCTCCTCCATGTCGGCCACCCAGCCCATGTCGGCCATCGCCCCGGTGAGGGGGTGCTTGAGCACGAGGATCTGGATGGCACCGTCTCCGCCGCCATCGCCGCCATCGCCGTCGCCACCCCCGCTGCAGGCAGTCAGCATCAGGGCTCCCGCCGCCACTGCGGCGACGGCCGGCGCGGTGCGCCGCATCGGTCGGTTCCTTCTCATGACTCCTCCTCGAGTCCAGCACGACCCCTCGGTCGTGTCAGTTTCAGATGGTCGGCAGCCACACGCGCATGGCGGTGGCGCCTCGGTTGCCCCAGGTCGAGAACGGGACGGCGGTGAGGTCGATCTCGTGCTGCGGGGTGGGCTCGTGCTCGGCCGGGGGGTAGAGGCCGTCGACGGCGCTCACCACCCGGCCGCGCAGGTGGAGCCCGCCTTCCACCGGCGAGGGATCGGCGGTGGTGTCGACGCGGACGTCGTCGAGCGCCACCCCCGCGGGCAGGTCCACCTGCTCGACGCAGTAGACCCGCGGGCCCATCTCCAGCGCGCGTGCCCCCCGCAGGGCGTCGGCGCGGTGGTGCGCCCGGGTCCAGCGTGGGCGCACGTCCAGCGAGAGCGCGACGGGCTCGGTCAGGTGCAGCCGCAGATAGCCGTCCACGTCCGGGGTGACCGCGGTGCCGTCGAGCAGTGCGCGGGTCGACCAGCTCGGGATCCGGACGGCGAGGCGCAGTCCGGGTGAACCCTGCAGGGTCAGGGTGAGGTCGCCGTCGTCGGGGTAGGAGGTGCGCACGCGCAGCGTGCCACCACCGAGCTGCGCGGGCACGGTGATCTCGGCCGCGGCAAGCAGGTGCAGCGCGAGCTCGTTCTCGCTCTGAGTGGCCACGTAGGAGCTGAGCTGGGCCACCAGGCGGGCCAGGTTCGGTGGGCAGCAGGCGCACCGGTACCAGTGCTGGCGATCCCGCGGGGCGTTCTCCTCGCTGAAGCGGTCCGGCCGCAGCTGCAGCGGGTTGGCGTAGAAGAACCGGGTGCCGGTCGAGTCCACGGCCGCGGCGAGGGCGTTGTGCAGCTCACGCTCGATCGTCTCGGGGTACTCGGCCACGAGCTGGGCGCTCGCGAGCATCATCCGCCAGGTCCAGTGCACGTCGGCGATGGAGGCGCAGGTCTCGGCGTAGGCACGGTCGGAGGGCAGCTCGTAGTCGTCGCCGAAGGCTTCGTCGCGGTGGCGCGAGCCGAACGCGCCGGTCAGGTACATCTTGCGGTGGTGGGCGCTCTCCCACTGCGTGCGCATCGCCTCCAGCAGCGCCTGCTCGCCGCTCTCCAGATGCACGTCGGTGGCACCGGCGTTCAGGTACAGCTGGCGCACGGCGTGCCCGACGGCGTCCCGCGTCTGGCGCACAGGAGCGTGATCCTGGAAGTAGGTGGCGCCGAGTCCGCCGGCCGTGAGCAGGCCGGTGCCACGCAGGTCGATCATCCGCTCGGCGAGGCTCAGGTAGCGGCGCTCACCGGTGTGGCGGTACAGCTCGACCAGGGCGGTCTCGATCTCGGGGTGACCGCAGATGCCGGCGTCCCGGCCGGGACCGAAGCGGCGGTCGAGCAGATCGGCGAACCGCCGCGCCAGGGCCAGCAGGTCATCGCGCCCGGCCCCGCGGGAGAGGGCGACGGCCGCCTGGATCATGTGCCCGGCGACGTACATCTCGTGCGTCCACTCGAGCTCGGCGAACTTCTTCTCCGGGTGCACGCCCTGGATCCACGTCATCACGAACCCCGTGCGCTCCTGCACGCGGGCGACGAGAGCGATGACCTCGTCCAGCCAGGCGTCCCACTCGGTGGTGCCGGTGCGGGCGATCTCCCAGGCGACGGCCTCGATGGTCTTGTACAGGTCGGAGTCGGCGAAGACGAACCCGCGGTAGGAGGCGCCGGACTCCCCGATCACCCGGCGGAAGTTGTCGATCACCCCGGAGGTCTCGAGGTTCGCGATGCAGTGACCGATGGTGGCCTCGGCGTTGCGCTGCTGCCACGCACCGAGCGGCCCGTCCGGGCTGAGTCGGACGTCGCGCAGGTCGAGCGGACGGTGCGGGGCCGCGGTGGCCCGCGGAATGGCCGGTGCCACCTTGACGGGGCGGCCGGAGGCCTGGGAGGGCGGCGTCGATGCCACCTGCTGCTGCGTCACATCTGCTCCTTCGCGGGTGATCTGCGTTGACAGTACGGCCGAGCATTCAGCGTTGTCAACAGTGAGACATCGACGACCTGGCGAGGAGGCGCGACGGCCCGGACCACCGCCGAGTTGCCCCGATCCGTCGACTCCCGGCACCGTCAGGCGACAGATCGGGGCAACTGGCGAGGGTCAGACGAGCGGCCGGGCCCCCGAGGACGCACGCGGGACCAGGTGGGCCCCGGTGAGGTGCTCGCGCGCCGGGGCCTCGAGCCCGTCCAGCCGCTCGATCAGCATCCGGACCGCGGTGGCGACCATCTCCTCCTGCTCCGGGCTCACCGACGTCAGCGGCGGGATCGTGAACCCGGCCTCATCGGTGTCGTCGAAACCGGTGACCGCCACGTCCTCGGGCACCCGCACGCCGTGGCTGCGCAGCGCCCGCATCGCCCCGACCGCGAGCGCGTCGTTGATCGCGACCACCGCGTCGAAGACTGCACCCGAGCGCAGCAGGCCGGTCGTCGCCTCGTACCCGGAGACGCGCCGGTCCCAGTCCGAACCGGCGGCCATCAGCGCCGGATCGGGCTCGAGCCCGCGCGCTCGGTGCGCCGCGAGGAACGCCTCGTACCGCGCCCCCTCGGGCCTGCCGCTGCCGGTGGAGTTCCACACCAGCGCCAGACGCCGGCGCCCGGAGTCCAGCAGGTGTCGCGTCACGGCCTCGAACCCGTCCCGCTCGCCCATCACCACCACGTCGACCAGGCCGGTGGGCCCTCCGCCGATCTGGACGACCGGTCGTTCGGGCCGGCGGCCCTGGAGCAACGCCGCGCTGAGCCCGTGGGGGCAGATCACCACCCCGTCGGCATCCGCCGTGGTGATCCCCAGCACGGCGTCGCGCTCGGCCGCGGCATCGGGGGCGATGCGCAGGGTGCAGCTGAACCCGGCAGCGCCGAGCGCCACGATCAACCGCTCGGCGATCTCGGCGAAGTAGGGCTGGTAGAGCTTGGGCACGACCACCGCGATCCGGCCGCTTCGCCCCGAGGCCAGCCCGCGCCCGGCCCGGTTCACCCGGTAGCCCACCGACTCCACAGCGGCCCGGACCCGCTCCCGCGTGGCGGCCGCGACATGCGGGCGCTCGAGCAGCACGTTCGAGACGGTCTTCGCCGAGACCCCGGCGACGGCGGCCACATCGTCCAGGGTGGGCTGATCGGTCATCGCGGACTCGCCCCCATCGTCGACTCGCGCCGGACCAGGGCGACCGGTAGCTCCACCTCGCGTGCGTCGCGGCCCCCGGGCTCGCGCCACCGGCCGCGCACCATGTCGACGGCGGCACGGGCCACGGCCGCCGGATCCGGGTCGAGCGTGGTCAGCGACGGCGTCGCGAACCGGCTGTCCTCCAGGTCGCCGAAGCCGGTCACGGCGATGCGCCCGGGCACGTTCACCCCCGCGGCGTAGAGGCCGGCGAGCGCCCCGAGGGCGATCTCGTCCGTGCCGCAGACCAGTGCGTCCACCCGTGGCTGATCCGCGATCGCCCGTTGCGCCGCGCGGTACCCGGCCCGCCGGTCCGCGCCGTCGAGGTCCAGCAGGGGGATCGCTGGGCTCTCCGACCGGCTGTCCAACGGCCCCGGGCCGAGCCGGAGGATGTCGTGGCGGCCCATCAACCGCAGATGGCGCAGGAGCAGGTCCGCCGCCTGCTCCCGGTCGATGCCGACGCGATCGCCGAGCTGACCGGCCACCGCGGCGGTGAGGTCGACCCGCACGAGCGGGCCGTCGTCGTCGGTGGTCGCAGGCAGTTCGGGGGCGTCGACGACGATCAGCGCGTCGACGGTGCGCCCACGCGAGGCGAGGACCTCGCGCAGGCGAGCGGCGTCGTCGTGAATGGGTTCGACGGCGGACTGCAACCCGTGCCGGTCCACCTCCGTCACGAGCGCTTCCACCATGGCCGCCAGCAACGGCCGGCGCAGCTCGGCCACCATGATCCCCACGACGCCGGTCCGGCCGGTCCGCAGGGTGCGGGCCGAGGCGTTGGGCCGCCAGCTCAGGGCGGCGATCGCCTCCCGCACCTGGGCCTGGGTCTCGGGCCGGATGTGGGGCTCGCCGTTGACCACGCGCGAGACGGTCTTGACCGAGACGCCGGCGCGCTCGGCGACGTCCCGCATCGTGACTCGCATGGGGAGCAGCCTAGACGTGGGGAGGGTCGCGACCCGCGAGCGTGGGCAGTGACACCGTGTCATGGATCGTGATGCGGTCCGTCACGAGATGAGCTGCGCCATGGCACTGGTGGCCGCCGACGCCGGCGGCTGGGATGGAGGGACACAGCGCCACCACGTCGCCGCAGCCGGGTTCGTCGCGGCACCGCTGACCGGCAGTGACCACGGCACTCACGCGTGGACGTCGGCGAGACTGCGGCCGTCGATATCGGAGCGGTGCAGCTGTAGGTGACGCTCGTGGGTGACCACCCCGAGCGGTGCGGCGACGAGCAGGCGCTTGCCGGTGCGGCTGGGCCAGGTCAGCGAGACCGACTCGCCGTCGAAGCTCACCGTGCTCATCACCCCATTGGCGTTGCGTGCCGTTCCCGAGACGCTCACCGTGCCGCAGACGTAGGCTCGGTGCACGTCACGGAGCACGACGTGGGTCTGATCGCCGATCATGTCGCAGACCACGTGCCAGCCGTCCTCGGTACGCACCAGCCGGAGCCGCGGGGTGTGGTCGCCGAACGCCGCGGCCTTGATCCGCACCGCCAGGCTGAAGCCGTTCACCTCGGCCGTGATGAGGTCCCCGAAGCCGAGGGGGACCTCATCCGCGGTCACCTCGGCGCCGTTGACGTATATCGCCAGCCGCTGCGCGCCGACGAGGTCGAGCCGCACCTGCAGGCTATCGACCGGGATCGCCTGCCCGTCCTCGATCGGATTGAGGATGATGTGCTCGTCGCCTCCGGGCGAGCACCACCCGGCGATCCACGCGACGTCGCCCTCGTCCTGCACGGAGTGGAACTGCGCGGAGGCGAAGTCGCGACCGTTCTTCAGCCCACGCAGACGCAGGACATGGACGTCCTGCCAGAGTCGGTCTCCGGGCTCGCGCCAGTAGCCCAGCAGCGGGCGGCGCTGGAGCCAGAAGTCACCGCAGTTCGCCGAGCCGAGCGTCGCGGTCTGACCTCGCCAGGTGGTGCCGACCACAGCGGCCGGGACCTCGCTCGGCCACGCCGTCACGCTGAACCGTTCTCGCACGGTGCCCAGCGACCCGTTGAGGAGGCCCTGCGTGACCCACAGCGGAACCTCGACCTGCACGATCGCGGGGACCACGAGCCCGAGGCCACCTGCGTAGGGGGCACACGTAGGCAGCGGTGGCGGGTCGAACGGTGTCGCCAGCCCCGCCGCCTTGGCCAGCAGGGCCATCACCGGAGCGTTCTCGCCCTGGTTGTCCCGGTAGGCGCGCGCCATCGGACCGGACAGCTGCGCGCCCGGGCTCCACCATCGCTGGATCAGGTGGGACCAGAGCTCGGTGAGGATCTCCCGCGCGTCGGCATGCACCTGCGGATCGTCCACGTACTGGGTGATCAGCGTGATGGCCTCGGTAGTGATCGCCCAGTAGCCCGGGCTGTTGTACTCGGCGAAGCTGCCGTCGGTGCGGATCTGGTCCCGCAAGCGCCGCACCCGCTCCCGCGCGTAGGAGAACAGCTCGTCGTCCTGGAGCAGGATCCCGGCCGTCAGAGTGACAAAACTCCCTTTGGCCGCGATGTTCGTGTACGCCATGGACACATTCCGGCGGCGGATCGACTCAGACGCGTGCCGCAGGGCCTCTCGCACGGCGGCGGCGACGGCCGGCCGCAGCACATCCTCGTGGCGGAGCAGCACGAGGGCGAGCGAGATCCCGAGGAAGTCGGCCCAGTTCCAATCGGGCGGGACCATCTGCTCGAGCGGCTCCTCGGCGAAGTAGCTCCAGATGCCGTAGGTCGGCGAGGTCTCGTCGACGTCCTGGTCGGCCACCACCCGCAGCAGCACCTCCTCGGCGAGACCGACCTGTCCGGTCTCCAGCAGCGCCAGGGCGTATTCGAGGCTCTCCCGGTAGGGATGACGCTCACCGGTCCACATCCGGGTGTGAATCGGGTTGTAGGCGCCTGGTTCGACGATCAGCGTGGCCTCAGCGTCGAACGTATGGTCGCCCGCCTGGCGCGCGAGCGAGATCAGCAGCTGATCGAACTCCTCGCCTGAGGGATGCCGTTTGCCGGCCGTGGGTGCAACAACGGTGTTCATGACGTCCAATCACTTCGGCGAGACACTGCTATGAGCGCGCTACCGAGGCCTCGCATGCCAGACGCGCTCCATCCGGCACGGACGGCCTCGGTGGGAATACGTATTCCTACGACGGCGCGTGCCACCGCTGGCCACGCGGGGCCGGCAGGGTCGGCAGGAGCGCCGGGGCTCAGACGGCGCGGGTACGCCGTCGCGGGGTCGTCCCGCGCAGGATGACCTGTGGGATGAGGGGCCGGGTGGGGGCCCATGGCTCCACGCAGCTGCGCACCCCGACCGCGCCCATCTCCTCCAGCGGGGTCCGCACGGTCGAGAGGGTGATGGAGGTGGGGTCGACCAGCCCGAGTTCGCGGTCGCCGTATCCCGACACCGCGATGTCGCGCGGGACCTCCACCCCGTTGCGGCGCAGCTCCGCCACCGCCCCGAGCGCGATCGCATCCTCGATCGCGAAGATCAGCTCGGGCAGGGGGTCCAGGCGCGCCAGCAGATCCGACATCGCCGCCACGCCGCCGGGCAACGAGTGCTCGGTGGTGGCGATCGCGGAGTCCGGCAGCGCGATTCCGGCCGCGGAGAGTCCCGTCCGGAAGCCGTCGAGCCGCTCGCGCCACGACGCCTTGTCGGTCGAGCAGATCGCGGCGAACGAGCGATAGCCCAGCCCGACCAGGGCGATCGCCAGCGCCTTGCCCCCGTCGAAGTCCGGCGGCCGCACTGCCGGCACCCGGTCGGTCGACTCCCCGACGACCACGACGCGCCCACCCTCGACCTCGAACTGGCGCAGCTCGGTCAGCAGCTCCGCACGCGCCTGCTCCTCGTCCCGCTTGCGGACCAGCACCAGATACTGCGGACGTTGGCGCCGCAGGTCGCGGATCAGGCTGTGCTCCCGGCCCGCGTCGCCCTCGGTGGACTGGATATTGACCACCAGATCGTGCCGCGTCGCCTCGAGGATGACGCCGTGGGCGACACGCGCGAAGTACTGGTCCCGCAGATCGCCGACCACCAGCCCGATCGCCGGGTAGTGCCCACGCACCGTGGCCTGGGCCGCCAGGTTCGGTAGATACCCGACCTTCTCGGCCGCCGCCAGCACCCGGGCCCGGAAGTCCTCCGCGACTGCGCGATCGCTCCCGTTCAGGACGCGGGAGGCGGTGGCCGCCGAGACGCCCGCCTCGCGCGCGACGTCCTTGAGCCGAGCCTGCCGCGATACCCCTGTCATGCGCCCACATTACGACGGCTCGCAACAGCAGCGGAGGGCGCGCGTGCGTCCGACTCTCACCGCGGACCCACACCGGAGACGTCAATCGGCTCGAACGACACCGGAGCGGACCATGCCGGCGACTGGGCGCTCAGACGGTAGTCGGCCGTGGCCCGGTCGGTGAAGAGCGGATCGGCGATCACCGAGTCGGTGTCGAGCTCGGCGTCCTGCCACAGGCCCCACCAGTTCTTCCCGGCGCGCCATCGGCCCAGCGCGGTGACGGTCATCGGCTCCTGGCCGGTGCGAATCGTCATTCCCAGCTGGCCGGAATAGTCGTTGCGCAGCAGCGACCCGCTGGTCTCAGCCGCCGTCACGAGGTCGGTCTCCACGCCATTGCTGAGATAGCGCAGCGTGACGGGGCCGAAGCTGCCCGGGGTGGCACCGGTGCGATACGACCCGTCCGCATTCGACCGGTAGACGTCCCCGAGCACAGTGGCGGCGTCGGTGGTGGTCACCGGCGAGGGGTTGTGCCAGTAGTTGCCGAGCGAGGTCACGTGCATGACCAGGTGGTAGACGCTCTCGGCGGCCAGGGTGACGGGCTGCTCCAGCGAGCTGAAGGCATAGGCGTCGGGCTCGACATCGGTCAAGGTCACCCATGCCCGCGCGCCGGGCACCGGCACGCCCTCGGCGTCGATGATCGAGACCGCGTCGCCGCCCGGGGTGGCCACGCCGGTGTCCTCGAGATCGGTGGTGTAGTCCCAGATCAGGTTGTTCTCGCTCCGGACCTTGGTGGCGTCAGGGTCGAAGCCACGCCCGCCGAAGAAGACCGGTACACCGGCGGAGGCCACGATGTTCCGACTGACGTCGATCGTGACGTCGGACAGGCCCGCGGTCTCGTTCAAACCACCGCCGACGCCGAACTGGTAGTAGTCGGCGAAGATGTTGTTGCGGACCGTGTTGCCGGCGCTCTGGTTGGGAGCACAGAAGCCGGTGCCGCAGCCGTGGACGAGGTTGTGCTCGTAGGTGATCAGGCTACTGCCCTCGTCCGCGTAGATCCCCGAGGACGGGTAGCTCTTGGCGCGCACGTCGTGGATCAGGTTGTTGCGCACCATCGAGCCGGGCTGGCGGCCGAGCGTGTAGATCCCGGCCAGGTCGGAGAGCATGCCCTTGGCGATGTCGTGGATGTAGTTGTACTGCACGAGGTTTCCCCCGATACCGGACTCGGTGAAGCTCCATCGCCAGCCGACCGAGACGGCCGTGTAGAAGGTGTCGTGCACGTGGTTGTGGGCGATCTCGGTGTCGAAGACGTCCATCGCGAGGATGCCGGCGCCGAGGTGGAACACCTTGCCGGTGTGGTCGATCTCGTTGTCGACGATGCGGTTGCCACCGGTGGCCAGCTCGTCGATCTCGGGCCTGCTGAGCCAACTGGCGATCTTGATGCCCCCGGATCCGGTCTCGGTGACACGGTTGCCCGCGACGGTCACGTCCTGGCAGTCCTCCCCGATGGTGATGCCGAACTCCCCGACCGTGCTGACCGTGCAGCCGGTGATCTCGATGTCACGGGCGTGGATCACATCCACCGCACCCACCGTGTGACAACCCGACTGGCCGCTCATCCACGAGGTCATCCGCCAGTAGTCCCAATCGGTGTGTCGCAGCTCGAGGTCGCGCAGGCGGACACCGGAGATCTGCGCGTCCGGCGCACCGGCGATCCGGAGCAGTTGCCGCACCGACGGTGCCGAGATCTCGACCTCGGCGAGCTCCTCGTGCTCGTGGGGCAGGTAGGTCACGGTGCCGGTGCCCCGGTCCAGGTACCACTCCCCGGGTTCGGTCAGTGCCTCGAAGACGTTCTCAAGGTAGTAGATGCGTCCCTGCCAGGTCTTGGTGTGATACGGCCGGAACTCCACCGTCGCCTCCCGCGCGGCGCCGTCGACGGACTCCAGCGGTGCGCGTTCGTCGAACCACTCACGCATGCAGACGACGTCGATGTCCTGCTGACGCGACCACGCCGGGTCGATGTCGCCCTCGCGATAGACGAAGGTCCGCGCTCCCGTGCCCGCCTCGGTGGCCGGGTCGAAGTGGTAGAACTGCGTGTCCAGATCCGAGACCGCCTCGTGGTCCTCGACCACCGCGTTGACCGCCTTGGGAAGCCGCGGGCGGCGGCGGCGCGCACCATCGACGTAGAGTTGACGGAAGTACCAGGGCTCGCCGTCGACCTCCGGCACCTGGGTCCGCCAGGCACGCCGGCCTTCGTGCTGCACCTCCTCCCACCCCGAGAGCACGCGAGATCCGGTGATCGTGGCCCGCTCGCCCGGGTAGGAGGCGAGGGTGAGAGTCCCGACGGCGGCGCCCGCGTCGACATCGAGAGTCGCCTCGAGCCTGTGCTCGCCACCGCGCAGCCACACGAGAGCGTCGGCTCCGGCATGGTCACGCGTGCGAACGAGCCTCAACGCCTCGGCGAGCGTCGCGACCGGACCGTTGTGGCTGCGACCGCGGCGCTGCGGATGTGTTCCCGACCAGCTGTCGTCGCCCCGCACGGGGTCGACGAAGATGTCGCGGCCGAACTCCGGCCGGCGCAGGGGGGAGGCAGTCGCCGTGGCGGGTGGGGCTGCCACTCCTGCGCCGACCCCCAGGCCGACGGCGGCCATCCCGGTCAGGAGGTGGCGGCGGGTGAGCGTGCTCAGTAGGCGTGAGTCGATGGGCATGGGTGTCTCCTCGTTGATGTCACCGGGTCTTCGACGGGGCGGGTGCCGCGGTGTGCGGCGGTGGAAGGCGGCTGTTGCCGGCCGGCACGGCCCCCGCCCGCTCCCGCAGCGGGGGCCGGCGTTCGCTAGGCGTTCGCCTCGGCGTAGGACTGGGTGAGCTCGTCCTCGATCAGGGTGCCGCCGTCGGCGCGGAACTTCTCCACGCCCTCGGCCCAGGCGGAGACGGGCTGCCGCCCGAGCACGATGTCGAGCTCGAGCGCCCTCATCGTCTGATTGAGCGAGGCGAGGCTCCGCGAAGCCGTGGAGGAATACAGACCAGTGGTCGGATCGAGCGCGAACTCCTCGGTGAAGACCTTCTCGAAGTCCTGCCACCGCTGCATCGCATCCCGGGTCTCGGGTGTGGCGGCGATGACCCAGGGGCTGTCGCAGATGTAGTTATGACCGATCCCGCGTTCGCCACCGCGGTCCTGGTCCTGGGTGATCTCGCCGTCGGTCATCGTGAAGTGCTCACCCTCGAGGCCGTACTTGCGGAAGAGGTACTCCTCGGTGCCGTACGGCGCAGCGAGATAGTTGGCGATGGACAGCAGCGTCTCGATCCGCTCCGCCGAGGCGGCGTTGAAGCCGGTGAGGGTGACGTTCGGTTCCCCGAGGAATGGCGTCCCGGTGCCCGATTCGTAGCCGGGAACGGGGACGCCGTCACCGATGTAGGCGTCCTGCTCGCCCGTGGGGTCCACGGCCAGCGCCGGATAGGAACTCATCGTCCACCACCCGTAGGAGGCGGAGCCGTTCTGGAACCACGCCCGCTGATCGCTCTCGCTGGCCGTGGCGGCGTCGGGGTTGACCATGCCGGCCTCGACGATGCGGCGCATCGACTCCAGTGCCTCCTCCTGGCCCTCGGCGGCATAGGCGGTGACGATCCGGTCACCGTCCAGGTACCACTTGTTCGGCAGTCGCAGCATCTGGCGCACGAAGTCGGTCGGGATGGAGGCCAGGGCCCAGGTGTTGGCCGAGGGAGCATTCATCTCCTCCAGCGCGGCGTACCACTCCTCGAACGATCCCGGCTCCTCGGTGATGCCCTGCTCGGCCAGAAGATCCTTGCGGGAGTACATCATCAACGAGGTCATGTACCCGCGGACGATCGGGATCGCCCGGATGCGGCCGCCGAAGATCGTCTCCTGCCAGGAGATGGTGGGCAGGTTCGCGAGGAAGGGGTAGTCGAGGATCGCGTCACCGGCGAGGTGGTCGGTGAGGTCGGCAGCCTTCGCTGCGAGCAGTTGATCGAGGGCTGCGGTCTGGTCCACGACGATGGTGAACAGGTCCGGCAGCTCGTCGCCGGCGGTCATGGTGGCGAACTTCGAGGGATAGTCCGGCGAGGGCGTCAGGGTGGGGACGTAGTTGATGCCCAGTCGCTCGTTGAACGCCTGCCAGAACGGGTTGGACTCCAGCGGCGGCGGAGCCACCGAGGCCACCGTGAGACAGGTGACGTCGCCGCCGTCCCCCGGGACCTCACTGATGGCCTTGACCGGCTCGGGGTAACGGTAGAACAGGTCGCTGTAGCGCCCGGGCTCGCCAGGGACGTCCGCGGTGACCCCGGTGTACTGCTGAAAGGTGGGCAGCACGTCGGCCGCAGCAGCGCCCGGGTCGGCGGGTCCGGCAGTTCCCTGGGTGCGGCAGCCGGCAAGCGATGGGGCGGCCACGGCAGCACCCGTGAGCGCACCGAAGCGCAACAGGTTTCGACGGGACAGGTTCATGTGGATCCTCCAATGGGGTGGTGCGGTCAGCCTTTGACCGCGCCGGTGAGCACGCCTTTGGCGAAGTGCTTCTGCAGGAAGGGGTAGACGCAGAGGATGGGGACGATCGAGATGACGAGGATCGCCATCTGGATGGCATCTCCCGGCGGCATCTCCGTCGGAGAGCCGAGCTCGTCGCTCGAGAGCGCTGACCCGTTGATGACGTAGGTGCGCAGCACGAGCTGCAGCGGCCACATCGAGGAGTCGTTGAGATAGAGCAACGCGTTGAAGAAGTTGTTCCAGTAGCCGACCGCGTAGAACAGCCCGACCACCGCGAGCACGGCCTTGGACAGCGGGATGCAGATCTTGCTGAAGACCATCCATTCGTTGGCGCCGTCGATCCGGGCGGAGTCGATCAATTCGCCCGGCACGTTCTGGAAGAACGCACGGATCACGATGACGTTGAACGCCGAGACCGCCATCGGCAGGATCAGCGCCCACCAGGAGTCGATCAGCCCGAGCTGTTTGACGGTCAGATAGGTCGGGATCATCCCCGGGGTGAACAGCAGTGAGGCCAGCAGCAGCCAGAGCATGACGCCGCGGCCTGCCATGTACGGCCGCGAGAGCGCGTAGGCCAGCAGGGTGCTCACGAACAGTGACAGCGACGTCCCCACCACGGTCACACCGACCGAGACCATCGCGGCCCGTGTGATGACGCCGCCGGACAGGATCGCGGTGTAGGCGCTCACCGAGGCCGTCTCCGGCCAGAGCACCATCCCGCCGGCGCGGGCGATCTGCTGCTGATCCGCCAACGAGGTGGCGACGATGGCCACGAAGGGTGCGATGACGAGGGCACAGGCGATGGTCAGGACGACGGCCTTGAGGGCACGGATGCCGGGGTGCGGGCGGTACTGGCCATCGACCATACGTGCTCGCGTAGCGGTTCTAGCCACGGCGGTACACCCCTTCCTCGCCGAAGATATGGGCGAGCTTGTTGGCGCCGAGCACCAGGACGACCCCGACAACACCCTTGACCAGCCCGACGGCGGCTGAGACGCCCCAGTTCCCGCCGAGAACGCCGTAGTTGTAGACGTAGGTGTCAAGCACCTCGGAGACGTCCCGGCCCACGGCCGGCTGCAGCAGGATGATCTGCTCGAATCCCACCGTGAGGGCGTCACCCAGGCGCAGGATCAGCAGCAGGATGATGATCGCTCGCAGACCGGGCAACGTGACGTGCCACATCTGCCGCATCCGGCCGGCACCGTCGAGCGAGGATGCCTCATAGAGCTCGGACGGGATACCGGCCAGCACCGCGAGGAAGAGGATCGTCGCCCACCCGGTGTCCTTCCAGATCACCTGCGAGGTGATCAGCGCTAGGAAGGCGTCCGGGTTACCGATGATGTCGAGGGCGTCGAAGCCCCGCGAACGCAGGAAGTTGTTGATCATCCCGGAGCCGCCGAGGACCTGCTGGAACACCGAGACCACAATCACCCAGGAAAGGAAGTGCGGCAGGTAGAGCACCGACTGGATCGACCGTTTGATCCGCTCGGAGACCAGTGAGTTGAGCAGCAGGGCCATCGCGATCGGCGCCGGGAAGACGAAGACCGTCTGCACCAGGGTGATCAGGAGGGTGTTCGTGAGAGCGTTCACGAACGCCGGGTCCCCTGAGGTGATCACCGAGAAGTTGTCGAAAGCTACCCACGGTGAACCGGCGATCCCTAGGAAGGGAAGGTAGTCCTGGAAGGCGATCACGTTGTTCGCCAGTGGCATGTACTGGAACAGCAGGATGAGCGTCATGCCGGGCAACGCGAAGAGCCAGAGCATCCAGTCGCGCCGGACGGCCACAGCGATCCGCTCCCGACGCGCCAGCCGGCGTCGGGGCGACGTGCCCGAGCTCGGACGACGCGTCCGGTGAGGCGAACGGGCAGGATTGCGTTTGCCCGCCCGTGCCATCGTCGGAAGTCCCATCTGTCCCAATCCTCGCGATCTGCGGCTTTGCAGCAATTGTTCGGCGCCGATAGTTCGACGTCCGACTCCGATGAGGAGCGAGCTACCTTGCCCTGGAAAACGTGTTCCGGCCAACGTACGGCAGCCGTAGGGCACGGTCAACCCCTGCCTGGCGTCGGCGCGGAACCCCGCGCCGGGGCGCGTGACTCTGGCCCCGTATCCTCACTGAGGTGCAGTGCGACTACTTCGACGCCGGGCGATGCCGCTCCTGCACGATCATCCGGACTCCGTACCGGGCCCAGCTCGCGGCCAAGCACGAGCGCGCCCGGGCAGCACTGGGCGAGGGGCCGGCGTGGGAGGCCCCGCTCGCCTCGGCGGAGTCCGGGTTCCGGAACAAGGCCAAGATGGTGGCCGGCGGGACGGTCGAGGACCCGCGCCTGGGGATCCTCGTGCCCGGCGGCGGGGTCCAGGACCTGCGCGAGTGCCCGCTGCACGAGCCCGCGCTCGAGGCCTCGCTGCCGGTGCTCGCAGAGTTCGCCACCCGCGCCCGGCTCGTGCCCTACGACGTCACCACCCGCCGTGGTGAGCTGAAGTATGTGCTGGCCACGGTCTCCCCGGACGGCGAACTGCTGGTGCGGTTCGTGCTGCGCTCGACCGAGTCCGTGCCCCGGATCCGCAAGCACCTGGGCTGGTTGACCGCGCGGCTGCCCGGGCTGCGCGTGGCCTCGGTCAACCTCCACCCCACCCACAGCGCCGTGGTGGAGGGCGCCGAGGAGATCCTGCTCACCGACCAGGCGTTCCTGCCGATGCGGATCGGGCCGGTCGAGCTCGGACTGCGGCCGCAGGGCTTCTTCCAGACCAGCACCGGGATCGCCGCAGCGCTGTACCGGACCGCAGCCGCGTGGACTGCGGACCTGGACTACCGCAGCGCGTGGGACCTGTACTGCGGGGTGGGTGGCTTCGCCATGCACCTGGCCCGGCCGGGAACGGACGTCATCGGGGTCGAAGCCAGCGCTGAGGCGGTGGCGGCCGCCACCGCGAGCGCCGCCCGGTCCAGGCTGGCCCACGTGCGGTTCGAGACGGCGGACGCGGGCGCGTTCGCGCGCGACGCCGCCCAGGCGCCCGACCTCGTCGTGGTCAACCCGCCCCGCCGCGGGATCGGTGATCTGACCCGCTGGCTGGAAGCGTCCGGAGTCCGGCACGTCCTCTACTCCAGCTGCAACGTCGACTCCCTCGCCGGAGACCTGGCGGCGATGCCCTCGCTGCGCCCGGTACGCGCCCAGGTGCTGGACATGTTCCCCCACACCGAGCACTTCGAGACGCTGGTGCTGGCCGAACGCTGAGCGCCGGCCCTACTCCCGCAGCCGTCCACCGATCAGCCGCAGAGCCGCATCTCGCGCCTCCCGGCCACGGGTGCCCCGCCGTGTCACCACCTGCTCCACCAGCGCCTCGATCACGAGCGCGAGCGCGGCACGGGAGGTGTGCACGAGCTCGTCGGAGAAGGATTCACTGACGGCGGGGATCACCAGGGCGATGTCTGCGTGCTCGACGATCGGTGCCCGCGCGAAGGACGTCAGCACGAGCACCTGCGCCCCGGCCTCGTGCGCGGCAGCGGCGGCATCGAGGCTCGGCTGGTTCGCTCCGGACCCGGAGATCACCAGACACACCGAGCCTGGTTCCAGGCTGCGGGCGGCGATCAGCTGGGAGAGCGTGTCCGGCAGGTACTCGGCCGGCCGGCCGGCGGCGCTGAGCCGCATCGCCATGCTCAGCCCCAGCGGCGCGGAGAGCCCGGCGGCCACGAGCACCGCCCGGGGAGCCTCGTCGACAGCCTCGACGAACCGTTCCACGTCCGCGGGGGTGAGGGCCGCCGTCAGCTGGGGCAGTGTGCGGGCGAAGCGGTCGACCGCGGCGCGCAGACTCCCCATCGGGGAGTCGTCGGGGGGCTCGGGGGCCGGGGCGAGGGCCACCTCGCGAGCCAGCGCCACCCGGAGCTGGGGGTAGCCGTCGTATCCGAGGCTCTGCGCGGTACGGATGACCGAGGCCCGGCCCACCCCGACCCGGTCCGCGATCTCCTGCGCGGTGCACTCCACCGCAGCGGCGAGGTCGGCGGCGATGGCATCGACCACGCGCCGTTCGCTCGGCTGCAGCGAGGGCGCCAGCGCGGCGATCCGCGCGGACACCGGAGCCTCAGCGGGTCCGGTCCAGGTCACGGCCACGCGCTCCCTCCATGATGCGCCGGCGGATCGACCCGGAGATCAGGTCGAAGACCATGGTGATCACCACGACCACGATGAGCAACATGCCGACCGTGTCCCACTGGCGATAGTTGGTGTAGTTGGACAGCATCGAGCCGATCCCGCCGGCACCGACCAGCCCGAGCACAGCCGAGGTGCGGATGTTGATCTCACACCGGTACAGGGCGAGGGACATCAGCACGGGCGCGACCGTGGGCCAGATCGCCCAGCGTGCGATCTCGGCGGTGGACCCCCCGGCGGCGCGGACCGCCTCGGTGGCTCCGGTCGGGGCCGACTCGACCGCCTCGTACACCCACTTGGCCTGTGTCCCGATACCGGCGATGCCGAGGGCCAGCGCGCCGGTGAACGGCGTCAGCCCTGTCACGGTCAGCAGCACCAGCGCAATGATCACCTCGGGCACAGCGCGCACGACGGCGAAGATCGCCCGCAGGACCACGCGCAGCCAGGCTGGCCCCATCCCGCTCGCCGCGAGCATCCCCAGCGGGATGGAGACGACGACGCATCCGATCGCGCCGAGCCACGCCATCGAGATCGATCGCCAGGTCTCGAACAGCGCCCGTGGCAGCTTCTCCCAGTTCGGGGCGGCGAACATCAGCCGCAGGTACTCCACCACCCGGCCGGGGACGTCGCCGAGTTCGGTCCAGCTGATGTTCAGCCCGGCCGTCGCGGCCAGCACGACGGCGCCCGTCGCCACGGCGGTGAGGGTCGCCGTCACGCGGGAGGGCGTGGGCGGGAGGGTCGGGGTGCTCTGTGGTAGCGGCGTCACCGTGGACTGCTCCACCGCACCGGGGCGGAGCATTACCTCTCGCCGGCTCATCGCAGTCTCCTGCGTAGCGCGTTGGAGGCGATCTCGATGAGGACGACCACCACCAGGATCTCCAGGATGATCACCGAGACGTCGTCGTAGGCGAAGAAGCCCCGGCGCTCGTCCAGCAACCGGCCGATCCCGCCGGCGCCCACGATGCCGAGGATCGCCGAGATCCGCACGTTCAGCTCCAACGAGTACAGCCACTGGTTCGCGAACAACGGCCACGACTGCGGGAGGACGGTGACCCGGTTGATCTGCGCGTGCGTGCCGCCTGCGGCTCTGCCGGCCTCCAGGTAGGGGTGATCGGCGGAGTCGACGGCCTCGGAGACGAGCTTGACCACCACGCCGAGGTCGAACAGGAACAGCGTGAGGAACCCGGGCAGGGTGCCCACCCCGACCATGGCGACCAGCACCGTGGCGAAGACCAGGTCCGGGACGGCCCGGTTGACGTTGATGCACAGCCGCACCAGCTGGCGCGTGAGGGGGTCGGGGTTGCTGGGCCGCGCAGCGGCGAGCGTGAGCGGAATGGAGACGACCGCGGCGAACGCTGCACCGGCGAGGGCCATCGCGAGGGTCTCCAGCATCGGCGCGATCGTGCGTGGCAGGAATGTCAGGTCGGGGCGCACCAGCTGGGCGATCTTGTCGGCGCCGTTGGACCAGTTCCGCGCGAGGCTTGCCAGATCGATCTCGATCCCGCCGATGGCGGGCCAGCAGGTGAGCGCCGTGAAGGCGCACAGGGCCGCCACGATCAGCACGCGTTGGGTGGTGCTGCGCGGGCGTGGCGGGAGGGCCGGCGGGGGCGGTGACCCGGCGTTCGCCGTCGGGGTGGTGGCCGGCACGCTCACTCGTTCCCGAGCCGGTCCCGGCCCCGCACGGGGCGACCGTAGATCGCCTCGAAGTCGGCGTCGCGGGCCTGCGCCGCGGGGCCGTCGAAGACCAGTTCCCCGTCGCGCAGCCCGATCATCCGCTGGGTGTACTGGCGGGCTAGGTCCATGAGGTGGATGTTGATCAGGACCGTCAGGCCGCGTTCGCTACTCGTGCGGGCGAGGTCGCGCATGACGGCGTGCGCCGTCGGCGGGTCAAGGCTGGCCACCGGCTCGTCGGCGAGCATCACCGAGGGTTCCTGCGAGAGGGCCCGGGCGATTGCCACGCGCTGCTTCTGCCCGCCCGAGAGCGATCCCGCCCGGGTCCAGACCTTCTCCAGCATGCCCACCGAGTCCAGCGCACGCAGCGCCAGCTCGCGGTCGGCGGAACGGGTCAGCCCGAGCACGGTGCGGACGCTGGAGGTGTGCGCGAACCGCCCCACGAGCACGTTGTCGAGCACGCTGACCCGGTCGGCCAGGTTGAAACCCTGGAAGATCATGCCGATGTGTCCGCGCAACTCGCGCAGCGCCCGCCCGTGGGTGCGGGTGACGTCGTGGCCGCCGGCGATCACCGTGCCGGAGGTGACCGGAACCAGGCCGTTGATCGTGCGGATCAGAGTCGACTTCCCCGAGCCCGACAGGCCCACGATCGAGACGATCTCACCGGGCTCGACCTGCACGCTGACGTTCTTCAGCGCCCGGGTCCCGTTCGGGTAGGTCACCGAGACATCGGTCAGGGACAACGCCCAGGGCGCAGCGGCCGAAGCCGTCGTGCCCTGGGCCGTGGGCTGGGTCGTCACTGGCTGAGCTGCGTTCACTGACTGAACTGGGCGAGGATCTCGCCGTAGCGCGTGATCTCGTCCTCGGCGGTGTCGGCGCTCCAGTCCGAGAGACCGACCAGGTCGAACATGACGGCGGCGGCCTCCTCGGAGGAGTCGGCGTACTCATCCATCAACGTGGTGAGCTCGGTGACGAGATCCTCGGGCAGGCTCGGGGCGGCCGCCACGCCGCCGTTGGGGATCATCTCGGTGTAGGCGAACACCACGACGTCCTCACCGACCGTGGGCACTTCCTCGGTCACGGTGGATCGTGCGTCCCAGTAGGCGAAGCCGACCTCGGCATCACCGTTCGCGACGGCCAGCACGGCGTTGTTGTTGCCCTCGACCGGGATCTGCTGGATGCCGGTGTCGGTGTCGATGCCCTGCTCACGCATCGCCACCACCGGGTACTGGTAGCCGGCCGGGGAGGTGGCCGCCTGCAGCGCGACCGGGGTGCCTTCGGCGAGGCCCGCGAGCGCCTCCAGCCCGGCGGGGCCCTGGCCGGCGGCTTCGGGCCCGGTCTCGGTGCCGTTGCAGTAGGAGAGCTCGTCGCCGGTGGCGCCATAGGTCGCGGTGACGACCTCGTCGGTGCAGTAGGCGCCGGGGTTGTTGGTCATGGCGATCGAGGCGTACGAGGTGGCGCCGAAGCGGACGTCACGCAGGATCAGTTCGGCGTCGTACTGCTCCATCGCCGTGTAGAGGGAGCCCGCGTCGGTGATGAGCACCTGCGCCTGGTCGGCACCGAGCGCCTCCACGGTGGCGGCGTAGTCCGTCGCCACGACGCCCTCGACGGAGATCCCGAGCCCGTCGGAGAGGTAGGCGGTGAGAGGGTCGAGTGCCTCGGCCAGGTCCTCGCCCTCGACGGAGGGGACCAGGGAGAGGGTGATCTCCTCAGGCCACTCGGTTGCCTCCGAGTCGCTGCCGCCGCCGGAGTCCGAGCCGGACGCCTCGGCGCTGCACCCGGCGAGGGCGAGAGCGCTCGCCGCGGCGAGGGCGGTGACGAGCGTGGTCTGACGCGTGGGCTGACGCAGGTTCTGACGCATGGCCGATGCCTTTCGGGTGAGAGGTGCGCCCGTCTGGACGTAGCGGCCACGCTAGAGATGCTCTATGGACGGATCGCCCACACCCAGGTGAACAGCGATCGAAAGGGAGGCGAACTCCCCTACCCCCTCGGCCCGCTCCACCATCGGGCACTCCCGTCGACGCCGGTCTTGGGGACCGGCCGAGGCGGGATCTTCGTTCCGTGCCGGGAGTCCGGTTCGATGGCGCGAGCCGGGGATCTGGGCGAGCGAGAGTGTCCTGAGCCCGACCCGCGGCGCCCGCACTGTGGACCAGACCACGTCCGCGGGAACATCCACAGCTCCCGCCCGTCGACAGCCCGTCCACAGCCCCCGGTGGGCTCCGGGAACGCGAGTACCTCGAGCAGCGACGATCCCGGACATGACCTCCTCAGCCCCCGGCCTCCGCCGAGACACCCAGGACCGAATCCGACGCGCGCTCGCCACGGTGGCCGTCACGATCTGCGCGCTCTCCACCCTGCTCGCCGCAGCTGTCCCGGCCCTGGCCGAGAGCACCGGCTGGCAGCGTGACGCCGGCGGGTGGACCCCGGGCGGCTCGTACTTCGGCACCTTCACCGCCGCCGGCGGCGAGCGAGCCATCTGCGCGCTCGACGGCGCCAAGTTCGGTCCCGGCCACCCCGACGCCGACGGTGAGACCGCCTCGGTCTACAGCGATCCGCAGCCGGTCACCTCGCTGCGACCACAGCGCTACGACGGGAGCTTCGCTCCGCGGATCAGCGGACGGGTCGTGCACGAACTCGGCTACGTGATGGCCACCTTCGCCGACACCGGCGAGGTGCGCGAGGCCGTCGCCGCCGACCTCGCCACCATCCGGCTGGCCGGCGCCGAACTCGCCTGGCAGGCCCACGAGGCCGACCGGATCGCCGCGGGAGCGAGCGCCCGGGCGGACGTGATGATCGCCGAGGCTCGCGAGCACGCCGGGCCCTACCGCGCCGGCGAGCTGACGCTGGACCTCACGGAGGGCGAGCTGGCAGGGATCGGCGCCCGCGACGCCGGCGGCGACTGGGTGCCCGGCTACCAGTGGCGGGCGAGCCTGCGCGGCCCGGCCACATGGGAAGACGGTTCCAGGAACGCCGCCGGCACCACGCAGGCGGGCCCGCTCGCGCAGCCGCTGACGGTCACCGGCAACGGCGAGGTGAGCGTGGAGCTGAGCGTGACCGGCCTGCCCGGCGCCCTGCACCGGATGGACCCCCTCGACGGCGACGCCTCCTCCCAGCGGCTGTTCCCCGCCGGGCGCACCCAGCGCGTCACGGCCGCCGCGGCGGCGCAGGCCGTGGTGCCCTTCCAGCCCGGGATCTCCACCACCGTGGCCGACGAGGTGCTCGCCGTCGGGGCCGAACTCATCGACGAGGTGACCGTGACCGGTCAGGGGTGGGCCGCCGTCGGGGCTGATGAGGGACGGGAGGCAGATGGCGTCCCGGTGACCTTCGAGGGCACCCTCTACGGTCCCTACGCCCAGCCACGAGCCGAGCAGCCGAGCGTGCCCGAGGGCCAGCCCGCGGCGGGGACGACGTCACTGACGGTGACGGCACCGGGGACCTACCCCTCGGAGGCATTCGTGGCGACCGAGCCGGGGTTCTACACGTGGGTGTGGCAGATGCGGCGGGAGGCCCAGGACACCGAGGTCCAGCCCTACCTGCTCGGCGACGTGATCACCCCGTTCTTCGAACGACCCGAGACGACCACCGTGCGGCACCCGGGTGGGGCCACGTCCCAGGTGGACGCCGCGGACCGGCTGATCCTGCCCGGGGACAGCGTGCGCGACACGGTCACGGTCGCCGGGTTCCCGCACGACCACCCGGAGTTCGCCGGGTTGGACGGGTCGTGGACCGCGGACACGCCGGTGGTGACGCATCGCCTGTACGGGCCCTTCGAGCAACGCCCGCACGAGGAGAGCCACCCGGTGGACCTGGACACCGCACCCGTCGCGGCGCAGGTGGACAGCCCCGCCGTGAACGGCGAGGTGAGCGTGCTGTTCGAGGGCGAGGCTGCGCCGTCGGCGCCCGGTCACTACGTGATCGTCTCCAGCTTCGACGGCGACGCCCGGGTGGCCCCGTGGCGGACCTCCCCCTACGACGAGTCGGAGATGCTGCAGGTGGCGCGGGCACCGACGGTCACCACGCGGGCTCAGGAGACGGCGGGCCCTGGGGAGCCGTTCGTGGACGTCGCGAGCATCAGTGACCCCGACGGGGTGATCGGGGCCGAGGACGGCTGGGACTGGTCGGTCGAGTTCGCCGCCTACGCCGCCGGTGACGTGGAACCGTTGGAGCTCGACGCCGGTGGCGAGGTCGTCGCCGAGCGCGCGGAGGTCGCGGCAGTCTGCGAGGCCGATCCGATCGCCGTCTCGACGGCACCGATCGAGGGGGCGGGCCAGGTCGAGTCCGAGCCGGTGGACCTGGAGACGCCCGGGCACGTGTTCTGGGTGGAGCGACTCGTGCGGGAGAACGAGGAGCGCCGCGAGGTCGTCGGTGAGGGGATCTGCGGCGTGCCCAACGAGACGACCGTGGTCACCGCCCCACCGGCCACCCCACCGCAGCCCGAGCAGCCGGCCGAGCCACAACCTGTGGCGGCGCCTGCGACGGCGACGGTGCCCGAGCTCGCCGAGACGGGGTCGATGCTGGGTCCGGCGACCGGCTGGCGCCTGACGGCGGCCGCTGCCCTGCTCATCGCGCTCGGGCTGACGGTGCTCTCCTGGCGGGAGCGGCTGCAGCAGCCGGACCGCCCGCCACGGCACTGACAGACGAACGGCCCTTGACCACTGGTGTCACCAGGGTCGGGGGCCGGAACGCTCGCTGTGCGCGAGGGGGGAGTTGAACCCCCACGCCCTTTCGGGCACACGGACCTGAACCGTGCGCGTCTGCCTATTCCGCCACTCGCGCGAGCCGGTGGATCGGCCGCCGGAGCGGCGCGAACACCGAGGGCAAGAGTACACGATCGCCGACGGCGCCAGCCACCCGCCGGCACCCCACCAGCACCGACCCACCCTCCGGGCGAGGACCGGGCCTGGTACCTCCTTCTGCGCCGGGAACCTCGGTCGGCACCGGGAGGACAGGTCCGGCCGAGGCACCAAAGCACCCCACCCCGGCACGCCGTTTCCCCGCCGGCGCGCGCGAGAGCATACGATTCCCAGGGAGAACGACGTCCGTGGCGCGTCGTGGGACCCGGAGGGCCCACACGGCGACTACGGCGAATCCGACGCGACGAGGTCCTTGGGAGGTGCGCTATGGGAGTCCTCGACCGGTTCGAGAAGGGGGTCGAGCGCGTGGTGAACAACGCCTTCGCGAAGGCGTTCCGCTCCGACCTCAAGCCCGTCGAGATCGCCAGCGCCATCCGGCGGGACATGGACGAGCGCACCGCCGCGCTCTCCCGTGGCCGCACCGTGGTGCCGAACACGTTCACGGTCGAGCTCGCCCGCAAGGACTACGACCAGGTCCTCGACTGGGGTGAGGACGCGATGGCCGAGGAGATGATCGCTGCGGCCACCGATCACGCCACCAGCCAGCGCTACGTCTTCGTGGGTCCGGTCGACGTGCAGTTCGACCAGGCCGAGGACCTCGAACCCGGCCGGTTCCGCGTGCGCTCCTCCTCGCGACGAGGCGCGGCCGCCCCCGCCACCACCGAACGCCCCAGTCCCCGCCACCCGATCCTGGACATCGACGGCCAGCGCTACCTGCTCACCGGACCGGTCACCGTGGTCGGCCGCGGCTCGGAGGCCGACATCATCGTCGATGACACCGGCGTCTCCCGGCGGCACCTGGAGATCAGGATCACCTCCGAGGGCGTCGTGGCCTCCGATCTCGGGTCCACCAACGGCACCTACGTCGAGGGCCACCACGTCGACGCCGCCACCCTCGTCGACGGCAACACCCTCACCATCGGACGCACCCGGATCATGTACTGGTCCGGCACCGAGGACACCGGTGCCACGGCGTGAGCGAACTGATCGTCACCCTCCTGCGGTTGGGCTACCTGGCGCTGATCTGGCTGCTCGTGCTCTCCGCGATCGCCGTGCTGCGCCGGGACGTCTTCGGCACCAGGGTGCTCGCACGCGGCTCGGTCCTCACCGGCAACCGCCGTCCCAGCGCCCAGCAGCGCTCCACCGGCCCGCGCGGCCGGGAGACCCCGACCCGCCTGCGGGTCACGGCCGGTCCGCTGAACGGCACCACGCTGCAGCTCAGCAGCTCCGCCATCCTGATCGGTCGCGCCCCGGGCTCGACCCTGGTGCTCGAGGACGACTACTGCTCGGCCCGGCACGCGCGCATCTTCCCTGACCAGGGGCGCTGGTGGGTCGAGGATCTCGGCTCACGCAACGGCACCTACCTGGGGTCGACACGGGTGCACGAACCGGTGCCGGTGGAGATGGGCACCCCGGTGCGGATCGGACAGACGATCATCGAGCTGCAACGGTAGGCCCCGCCGTGTCCGTCGCGCTCAGGTACGCGGCCCGCTCCGACGTGGGGCTGGTCCGCACCGTCAACCAGGACTCCGGCTACGCCGGCCCGCAGCTGCTCGTCCTCGCCGACGGCATGGGGGGCCCCGCCGGTGGCGACATCGCCTCCTCGGTGGCGGTGGCCCACCTGGCTGCCCTCGACGGCGAGGCCCACGGCGGTGACGACCTGCTCGACCAGCTGCGCCGCGCCATCTCCTCCGCCCACTCCGACCTGGTGGACTACACCAGCGACCGGCCAGAGCTCCACGGCCTCGGAACGACCGTCATCGCCCTGCTGCGCTCGGGCCGCAAGCTCGCGATGGTCCACGTGGGCGACTCGCGCGCCTACCTGCTGCGCGAGGACGAGCTCACGCAGATCACCGAGGACCACACCCTCGTCCACCACCTGGTCAGCACCGGCCAGCTCACCGAGGAGGAGGCCGAGCACCACCCGCAGCGCTCGGTGCTGCTGCGCGTGCTCGGCGACGACCCCACCTCCCCGACGCTGGACGAATCGGTGCGCGAAGCCCGCATCGGGGACCGCTGGCTGCTGTGCTCCGACGGCCTGTCCTCCTACGTCTCCACCGACACCATCTCCGAGACCCTGCGCGCGCAGACCGACCCGGGCCGCTGCGCCGACGATCTCGTGGACCTGGCACTGCGCGCCGGCGCCCCCGACAACGTGACCGTCGTCCTCGCCGACGTCGTCGACGCCACCGACCTGCCCGAGATGGCACCGCAGATCGTCGGAGCGGCCGCCGTCGACCGCGAGCGCCCCACCCGCGGCGGCACCGGGGCGGCCGCACGGGCCGCCGCGCTGGCCCGCCAGGCTGCCGGTGGTGACCGGGCGGGCACCCCGGCCGAGGACGGCACCGACGACGTCGGACGCACCGAACGGGAGGCGCTCGCCGAGCTCGACCCGCCCGAGCCGAGGGGCCGGAAGGTGCTGCGATGGACGATCACGGCGGTCGTCCTCCTGGCGCTGCTGGCAGGCGCCGCCACGATCGGCTACCGCTGGTCGCAGACGCAGTACTACGTCGGAACCGACGGCGAGCACGTCGTGGTCTACCAGGGCATCCCGCAGAGCCTCGGTCCGCTCGCCCTCTCGGACGTGCACGAGGTCACCGACATCGAGCTCGACCAGTTGCCCACGTTCGCGCGCGGCCGGGTGCACGGTCACATCGCAGCGACCAGCCTGGCGGACGCGCAGGAGATCGTCGCCGGTCTGCGCGAGCAGCTCCCGCCCGAGGAGCCGGCGACACCGGAGCCGACCGAGCCGTCCGATCCGACCGACACTCCCGAGCCCGATCCGACCGCGACGAGCACGGCCCACGGCCGGCCCACGAACGTCCCGACGGCGGTGCTCACCTGATGGCCACCGTCGCACCGAGCAGGATCCGCACGGGCCGCGCGATCGAGGTGTGGCTGCTGCTGCTCGCCGTCGCCCTGGGCGTGGGCGGCTACGCCCTCGTCGGGCTCAACACCGGCGGCACCCTGCCGGAGGGCTTCCTCACCTACGTCCTGGTGCTGGTCGCCGTCGCCGTGGTGCTGCACCTGGCGGTGCGTTGGCGCGCCCGCTACGCCGACCCGTTGCTCGTGCCCTTGGTGCTGGCCCTGAACGGGATCGGGCTGGCGATGATCCACCGCATCGACATCGGCATGACCGCCCGAGGCATCCCCTTCGCCGCCGGCCCCCGGCAGCTGATGTGGACAGCCCTCGGCGCGGTTCTCGCCACCGCGGTGATCATCGCGCTGCGCGACCACCGCACGTTGCGCCGCTACACCTTCACCGCGATGGTCGCGGGCCTGGTGCTGCTGATACTGCCGATGACCCCCGGGCTGGGCGTGAGCCGTAACGGCGCCCAGCTGTGGATCGAGCTGGGCCCGCTCTCCTTCCAGCCGGCCGAGATCGCGAAGATCCTGCTGGCCGTCTTCTTCGCCGGGTACCTGGTCACCAACCGGGACGTGCTGACGCTCGCCGGGCCGAAGATCCTCGGTCTGCAGCTGCCCCGCCTGCGGGATCTCGGCCCGCTGCTGCTGGCGTGGGCTGTGGCGATCGGCGTGCTCGTGGTCGAGCGGGACCTGGGCACCTCGCTGCTCTTCTTCGGTCTGTTCGTGGCGATGCTCTACGTGGCCACCGAACGCGTCAGCTGGATCCTCATCGGGCTGCTGATGTTCGCCGCCGGTGCCCTGCTCGCGGTCAGCCTGTTCCCGCACGTGGCCGACCGGTTCGACATCTGGCTCAACGCCCTCGACCCCGAGATCTACAACCGCGAGTTCGGCGGTTCGGGTCAGCTGGTCCGCGGGTTGTTCGGACTCGCCCTGGGCGGGCTGATGGGCGCCGGCTGGGGCGAGGGGTTCCCGCACCTGACCACCCACGCCAACTCCGACTTCATCATCTCCGCCCTCGGTGAGGAGCTGGGCCTGACCGGCCTGGTCGCGATCCTGCTCATCTACCTCGTGCTGGCCCAGCGCGGCCTGCGGATGGCGATCGGCGTCCGGGACGGCTTCGGCAAGCTGCTCGCCTCCGGACTCGCCTTCACGATCGCCTTCCAGTGCTTCGTCGTGGTCGGAGGAGTCACGCGCCTGATCCCGCTGACCGGTCTGACCATGCCCTTCATGGCCGCCGGCGGGTCCTCGCTGGTGTCGAACTGGATCATCATCGGCCTGCTGCTGCGCATCTCCGACTCCTCCCGCCGTCCGGCCTCGGAGGGCGGGGGCCAGATCGTGGGCAACGAGACCGCCCTGATCGCCCTCGGTTCCCGGACCGAGGCGGCCGCCGCCACCCGCGAGCCCAGCCACCCCTCCCAGGGCCGGCGAGGCGAGGATGACGGCGGCGATCAGCACACCGAGGTGGTGCCACACCCATGAACACTCCGCTACGGCGCCTCTCGGTGCTGGTCATCGTCATGTTCGTGGCCCTCATGGGGTCGGCCACCTACGTGCAGTACTTCCAGGCGTCCTCCCTGAATGCGGACTCCCGGAACGTGCGCACCCTCTACCGCGACCACGGTCAGGACCGTGGGCCGATCGTGGTGGCCGGGGAGCCGGTCGCCTCCTCCGAGCCGGTCGATGACCCGTTCGGGTACCAGCGCATGTACGCCGACGGTCCGCTCTATGCACCGGTGACCGGCTGGTACGGCCTGTACCGGGCCACCGGGATGGAACGCGCCGCCAACACCGTGCTCAACGGCACCGACGATTCGCTGCTGCTCTCCCGGGTGCGCACCCTGTTCACCGGCGCAGAGCAGGGCGGCGGCTCGGTGGAGCTGACGATCGACCCCGCCGCCCAGCAGGCGGCCTGGGACGCCCTCGACGGGCGCACCGGCGCCGCCGTGGCCCTCGACCCCGCCACCGGCGCCATCCTGGCGATGGTCTCGCGCCCGAGCTACGACCCGAACGTGCTCGCCGCGCACTCCACCGCTGACGTCAACACCGCCTACGCCGAGCTCGTCGAGGACGAGGGTGACCCCCTGTTCAACCGCACCATCGGCGGCAACCTGTACGCACCGGGCTCGACCTTCAAGCTCATCGACCTGGCGATGCTGCTCGAGTCCGGTGAGTACCAGCCCGACACCGAGATCGAGGCCCCGACCGAGTACCTGCTGCCCGGCACGCAGGACACGATGCTACGCAACCCCGGCGGCGGTACCTGCGGCGGGGACACGGTGACGCTGGAGTACGCCTTGCAGGTCTCGTGCAATACGCCGTTCGCGAGCCTCGCCGTCGAGTTCGGCGACGACGCCCTGCGCGAGCAGGCCCAGGCCTTCGGCTTCGGGGAGTCGCTGGACGTGCCGATGTCGGTGACACCGAGCCAGTTCCCGGCCGACCCGGACCCGGCCCAGACCGCGATGAGCGCCATCGGCCAGTTCGACGTGCGCGTCACGCCGTTGCAGATGGCGATGGTCTCGGCGGCCGTGGCCAACGACGGCGACCTGATGCGCCCCTACCTCATCGCCACCGAGCGTGGGCCCGACCTCCAGGTGACTTCCCGCACCGAGCCGGAGGTGTTCGCCGAGCCGATCTCGGCGAGCACCGCCGCGACGATGCGGGACCTGATGGTCAACGTGGTCGACAACGGCACCGGGTCCCCTGGGCAGATCTCCGGCGTCCAGGTGGCGGGCAAGACCGGGACGGCGGAGACCGGCCTGGACGACGACATCGCCCCCGACGCGTGGTTCACCGCCTTCGCCCCGGCCGACGACCCGCAGATCGCCGTCGCCGTCGTGGTCGAGGACGGCGGCGCCTTCGGGGACGAGGGCACCGGGGCCTCCGTGGCCGCGCCGGTCGCGCGCCAGATCATCCAGGCGGTGCTCGCCGAATGACGCCGACAGCAGGGTTACTGCTCGGGGGACGGTACGAGCTCACCGAGCGGCTCGCCACCGGGGGCATGGGGGAGATCTGGGTCGCGACCGACCTGCACCTGCGCCGCCACGTGGCGGCCAAGGTGCTGCGCGCGGAGTTCGCCGGGGACACCCTTTTCCTGGAGCGCCTGCGCGCCGAGGCCCGCAACTCCGCCGCGCTGTCCCACCAGAACATCGCCGCCATGTACGACTACGGCGAGCAGCGCGGCTCGGGCTACCTGATCATGGAGCTCGTCCTGGGCGAGTCGCTGGAGGACCTGCTGCGCCGTGAGCGGACCTTGGAGCCGGCGCAGGTGCTGCCGATCCTGGCCCAGACCGCGCGCGCCCTGCACACCGCGCACATGGCCGGGGTGGTCCACCGCGACGTCAAGCCGTCCAACATCCTGCTCACCCGGGACGGGTACGTGAAGATCACCGATTTCGGGATCTCGCTCGGCGCCAACCAGGCGCCGATGACCGCCGCCGGGATGGTGATGGGGACTGCCCAGTACCTGCCGCCGGAGCAGGCGATGGGCCGGGCGGCCACCGGCGCCGGGGACATCTACGCACTCGGGGTGGTCGCCTATGAGGCGCTCGCCGGGCGGCGCCCCTTCACCGGCACCTCCCAGGTGGACATCGCCTTCGCGCACGTGAACCAGCAGGTGCCTGCCCTGCCGGAGGACGTCGACGAGCGCGTGCAGGAGATCGTGCGGCACATGCTGGCCAAGGATCCCGAGCAGCGGCCACGCTCGGCGGCATCGCTGGCCCGCACGCTGGAGGCGCTGACCGAGGCGCTGCGGGTGCCGATCGAGGTCGACGAGCCACCGGCCACGGCGGTCGCCGCACCGGCGCCGCCACCCACCCGCGCGCCGGCCCCCGTGCCGGAGCCGGCTCGCGGCGCCAGTTCTGCCGCTCCGACGGTCCCGGAGTCACCCGCCGGTGGGCATCGGCGCACCCTGGCCGAGGCGGCGCGGCGCAACCCGATGGTGGCGGCCCGAGCATCACGGCCGGCCGGGGACCACCGGGCCGGCGATGGTGATGCCGACCGTGCCGAGGATGACCGCGACGCCCCGGTCCCCGCGCCCGAGGACGCCCTGGCACCGCGCTGGCGACCGGTCGAGGGGCACGCCCACCGGTACCGCGTGCCGCTCCCTGAGCCGCCACCTGAGACACGCCAGGCCCCCACACAGACGCGGCGCCCCCGCCCCACCTCCGGTTCGGACCCCTCCCCCGGGCCGCTGACGCGCCGGGATCTGCGCCCCGGGGCCCGCGGTGGCGACCGCAGTGCCGACCGGACCGGTCCGCGGCACGGCCCGATCGGCCTGCTGGAGCGGCTCGGCCGGACGGGCCGCTGGATCGTGCTGGCGGTCGCCGCCGTGGCGCTGACGACACTCCTGGTGGCGTTGTTCAGTAGGCTGGGCGCTGCAGCATCGCCGTCGGTGGCAGTCCTGACCCTCCTGGTCCGGCCCGGCCGGTGGTCTGAGCCCCTCCCCGAGACAGTGAAGGAACGCTAAGTGGCCAACGACGTTCCCCGGGTGCTCGCGGGCCGCTACGAGATCGGTGAGCTGATCGGTCGCGGCGGTATGGCCGAGGTGTTCATCGGCAAGGACAACCGGCTCGGCCGGTCCGTGGCCATCAAGGTGCTGCGCTCCGACCTCGCCCGGGACCCGAGTTTCCACACCCGCTTCCAGCGCGAGGCGCAATCGGCGGCGTCGCTGAACCACCCGGCGATCGTCTCGGTGTACGACACCGGCGAGCAGGCCGTGACCGGCCCCGACGGGTCGGAGACGATGATCCCCTTCATCGTGATGGAGTACGTCGAGGGTCACACGGTCCGCGACCTCCTGCGCGACGGCTCGGCGCTACCCCTGGACGAGGCGGTCGAGATCACCCAGGGTGTGCTCTCCGCGCTGGAGTACTCCCACCACGCCGGCATCGTGCACCGCGACATCAAGCCCGCGAACGTGATGCTCACCCCCACCGGCGCGGTGAAGGTGATGGACTTCGGCATCGCCCGCGCCATGGCCGACTCGGCGGCCACGATGACCCAGACCCAGGCCGTGGTCGGAACGGCTCAGTACCTCAGCCCCGAGCAGGCCCGCGGGGAGGTCGTGGACACCCGGTCCGACCTCTACTCCACCGGCTGCCTGCTCTACGAACTGCTCACCGGGCAGCCGCCGTTCACCGGTGACTCCGCCGTCTCGGTGGCCTACCAGCACGTCAGCGAGCAGGCGCAGCCGCCGAGCTCGCGCGCCTCCGACGTGCCCGAGGCGCTGGACCGGATCGTGATGAAGGCCCTCGCCAAGGATCGCGACCAGCGTTACTCCACCGCCGCGGAGTTCCGCTCCGACCTGGACGCCGCGATCTCCGACGGCGTGGTCCGGGCGCCCGCCGTCGGCGCGCTCGCCGGTGCCGCGGGCGCCGCCGGAGCGGCGGCCGGTGCCACCCAGGTGCTGGGCGGCATGGGCTCCGAGCCGCCGCCGAGCCGCCGGGAGACCCGCGCCGAGGCCGTCGAGGAGGACGAGCCGCGCTCGAACAAGGCACTCATCTGGATCCTGGCCACCGTCGGGGTGATCGCCGCCGTCGCCATCGTGCTGCTGCTGCTCAACCGGCCGGCCGGCGAGCCCGAGGAGCCGCCGCAGGTCACCGTGCCCGACGTGGCCGGCATGACCCAGGACGAGGCACGCACCGCGCTGGCCGAGGTGATCCCGCTCGATGAGGACGGCGCCCCGATCGAGGGGTACGAGGGCCTGGAGCTCGTGGTCGAGTCCGAGGCCGATCCCGAGGTCCCGGCCGATCAGGCCATCCGATCCGATCCCGGCCCCGAGACGGCCGTGGAGCCGGAGAGCCCGGTCACGGTCTGGTTCTCGACCGGTCCGGACGCGATCGAGATCCCTGACGTGGAGGGGCTCTCGCAGGACCGGGCCCGTCAGGTGCTCATCGATACCGGCTTCGACGCCGCCGGGATCAGCACCTCCACCGAGAACAACCCCGAGTACGACGCCGACGAGGCCATCCGCACCGATCCGGAGGCCGGGAGCTCGGTCGCGCCGGATGAGCAGATCCAGGTGGTGCTCGGGACCGGCAACGTCGAGCTCGAGGACATCACCGGGCGGGACCTCGAGGAGGTGCGCAACATCCTCGATGAGCTCAACCTCAACGTCGCGATCACCGAGCGCGAGGTCAGCGAGGGCGACATCGGCGTGGTGCTGAGCCAGAGCCGCGAAGGCGTGATCCCGATCGGCAGCACTGTCGATCTGGAGGTCTCCGTGCCCGCGCCGGAGCCCACCGAGGAACCGACCGAGGAGCCCACCGAGGAACCGACGGGCGACTCCGCCGACGAGGGCGCCGATGATGACGGAGCCGACGGCGGCAACGACGGCGCGGACACCGACGACGGTGCGGACGGCGGGAACGGCGGCGGCAACCCGAACAGTGGTGGCAATCCCAACAGTGACAACAGCGGGAACGGCTGACCGCCCTCGATCAGTCGCGTCAGCGGGTGACGAGCGGCGCCATCCCGGACGAGCGGGCCACGGCGCCGGAGTCACCGGTCACCGCCAGCCAGTTCGCGAGCAGCCGGTGCCCGCCCTCGGTGAGGACCGACTCGGGGTGGAACTGCACCCCGTGCAGCGGCAGCGAGTGGTGCTCCAGCCCCATCACGATGCCGTTCGCGGTGGTGGCCGTGACCTCGAGCTCGGCCGGCACCGTCTCGGCCGTCACCGCGAGGGAGTGGTAGCGGGTGGCGGTGAACGGGGAGGGCAGCCCCTCGAAGACGCCGGCTCCCTCGTGGGAGACCTGCGAGGTCTTGCCGTGCATCAGTTCCGGGGAGTGGGTGACCACACCGCCGAAGAGTTCGCCGAGCGCCTGGTGTCCCAGGCACACCCCGAGCATCGGCAGGCCGGCCTCGGCGCAGCGTTCGATGATGCGCAGCGACTCGCCCGCCTCCTTGGGAGTGCCAGGCCCGGGCGAGACGAGCACGCCGTCGTAGCCCTCGAGCACCTCCGGCTCGGCGAGCGCGGGGTCGTCGTTGCGCAGGACCACCGTCTCGGCCGCCAGCTGCTGCAGGTAGCCGACGATCGTGTAGACGAAGCTGTCGTAGTTGTCGACCACGAGCACCCGCGCCATCAGGACCCTCCGACCGTCTGGTCGTTGAACGGCATGTAGGGGGCGATCGCCGGGAACACCCACGTGAACAGCACGGCGACGACCGCGGCGAGCAGGATCAGGGACAGCAGTGCCTTCACGGCTGCGGGGCCGGGAAGGATCCGCCAGATCGCGGCATACATCAGGAAGCCTCCAACAGCTCGGCGGGCATCCCGTCCTCGAGCGGGATCCAGTGGTCCAGCTGCGCGTGCACGATGTAGCGCTCCGCGGTGGACCACAGCGGGTGACAGGTGGTCAGGGTGAGCATCGCCTCGCTCGCCTCCACGCCGGGCTCGCCGGGCACCGGTGCGATGACGTCGATCTCGGTGGGCAGCACGATGCGGTGGTCGGTGACCTTGTAGACGTACCAGGCGGTGTGGGTCTGCACGATGACCGAGTCGCCGGCGGCGAGGGTGTCGATGTCGTAGAACGGGCGGCCGTAGGTCTGGCGGTGACCGGCTACGGAGAAGTTGCCGACCTGCCCGGGCATGGCAGTGTCGGGGTAGTGGCCGACCATCCCGGCGTCGAGCACGTCGGGCCGCGAGACGCCTTCGGCCACGGGCCACCGGTAGTCAGTGCCCCAGTCGGGGACCCACAGCGCGGCGAACGTCTCGCCGGAGAGGTCGACCGGCTCCGGTTCGGCCGGGGGCTCCTCGGTGCGCTCCTGCCCGGCGACCTCGGGGATCTCCACCTCGAGACCCTCGGTGAACTGCGAGACGGCCTGGTCAGCCTCCCGCGCGCCTTCCACGTCGGTCCACCACAGCTGCCACACCACGAACAGGCCCAGCAGCAGGCCGGCGGTGATCAGCAGTTCGCCGAACCCCCCGACGAGGCTGGCTCCGACGCTCGCGCGCCGCGGCCGCTGGACACGCCGGCGGGACGCCGCCTCCTCCTCGTCCCGCTGGTCCTGCGCGATCTCGTCCAGGCGGCTCATCCGATGTCTCCCAGGTCGTCAAGGTCGGCGAGACCAGGCCCCGCGGCCGGCTGCCAGCTGATGGGCTCCTCGCCCGGCAGTCGTGCGTACTCCATCGACAGGCCCCCCTCGATCCGCGGCATCTCGAGCCGCTCCTCGTCCTCGACCGAGTATCCCAGGCTCACCCTGT
The DNA here is from genome assembly GCF_021049265.1 of Ruania suaedae. Classification (NCBI taxonomy): domain Bacteria; kingdom Bacillati; phylum Actinomycetota; class Actinomycetes; order Micrococcales; family Ruaniaceae; genus Ruania; species Ruania suaedae. The sequence continues at coordinate 78,945 of NZ_CP088018.1, read as the reverse complement.
CCACGTACTCGCGGTACGTGCGCACGGCGGGGGACTGGTCGAGCCCGGCGCGGAGGGCGTCCACCTCGCCGATGCCGGAGATGATGTAGGGAGGGGAGTAGACGTTGCCGTCCACCAGCAGCACGTTCCCGACGCAGCGGATGTCGGTGAGCGGCCCCAGCCGGTGCCCCTGCACGGTGATCGCCTCGGCGCCACCGGACCAGAGCGCGTTGATCACGCCCTCCAGGTCCTGCTGGTGGACGAGCAGGGAGTCCGCGCTGACGCCCTCGGGCGCGTCGTGGATGAGCGGGGAGTCCGACAACGACACCGTGACCCCCGGGCCGCTGACGGCGGTGCGCCCGGCCGCCATCTCGGTGGCCGGCGTCAGCGGGTCGCCGGTGCCGACGGAGGCATCCCGGGCGAGCAGCTCGTTCACCTCATCCTCGAGGGATTGGTAGCGGGCGTTCGTCTCGTCCAGTCGGGCGGCCTCGGAGCGGACCAGATCCTCCAGGTCCACCGGCTGACGGTTGTCCTCGCCGGCGAACAGCGAGGCGTTGGTGGCGAACAGCAGGCCCGCGAGCACGCCGACGACGCCCACCCCCAGCGACATGCCGGTCCGGTGAGCGTCCGTGCTGCGCCCGCTCATGGTCCCAGCATAGGTTGCGCGGTGGCCGCGGCCTACGCCTGCCGTCCACTCGGGCGGGCCCGGCGCCCGCATGCCACGATGGGCCCATGAGCACCGAGGCACAGATCGCCGTCGACGACTATCTGGTGGGCGCCCTCGTGACCGAGGACGAGGCGCTTCTCGCCGCGCGGGAGTCCGCCACCGAGACCACGATGCCTGGCGCCGCCGTCGCCCCCAACCAGGGCAAGCTGCTCGCGCTGCTCGCCACGATGGTCGGCGCCCGCCGGGTGCTGGAGATCGGCACGCTGGCCGGGTACAGCACCATCTGGCTCGCTCGCGCTCTCAAGGCCGGGGGGCGGGTGGTCACGCTCGAGGTCTCGGAGCAGAACGCCGCGGTCGCGCGGCGCAACCTCGATCACGCCGGGGTGGGGGACGTCGTCGACCTCATGCTCGGGCCGGCGGCCGAGAGTGCCCAGCGGCTGATCGACACCGGCCAGGAGCCCTTCGACCTCGTGTTCATCGACGCCGACAAGCCCAGCAACGCCACCTACCTGCGCGCAGCGCTGGAGCTCACCCGCCCGGGCAGTGTGATCGTGCTCGACAACGTGGTGCGCAGCGGCCGGGTGGTGGGCCCGGAGGCCGGTGACGACCCGGACGTGCGCGGCGTGCACGAGGCGCTCGCGCTGGCCGGCCGTGACCCGCGTCTGGACGGGACCGCCCTGCAGACGGTCGGCTCCAAGGGCTGGGACGGCTTCGCCCTCCTGCGCCGCATCGCCTGAGCCGTGGTCCCCACCGGCGCCGTGATGCCACCCAGCCCCTACGGCCCCTACGCCTTCGTCTTCTGGAATGACGAGCTCACCGAGGCCGGGATCCGCACCCAGGTGGCCGAGCTGGCGGCGGCCGGCTTCCGGGGCCTCACGCTCAGCGCCCGGATCGGCCTGAGCCGGGAGGTCGGCTACCTGACGGCGGACTACCTGCGCCTGGTGCGCCTGTGCGTCGAGGAGTGCGCCGCCCACGGGTTGTCGGTGATGCTCTATGACGAGGCGTCCTACCCCTCCGGTTCGGCGAACGGCGCCGTGGTGGCGCGTGACCCGGCGTTCGCGGCGCAGTGCCTGGTGCGGCTCAGCACCGACGTCACCGTGGCCGCCTCGGGTGAGGTGGAGTTCTGGCGACCGGACCTGGGGCGCGCACCGGACGCCGTCGTGCTGGCGGTGGTGGCCACCCCCGTGCGCGAGGGGCGGGCCGTGCTCGCCGAGGCGAGGACGCTGGAGCTCCAGCCCCCGGGCCTGGTGGAGCTCGATCTGGCGCCGGGCACCTGGCGGGTGCATGCCGTCGTGGCCGGGCCCTCCGGCGGCACGATCCGCGGTGCGCACGCCGATCAGGACGACGGCTCGGCGCTGGCACCGCCGGCCGCGGACCTGCTCAACCCCCGCGCGGTGGCCACCTTCCTGGAGGTGACGCACGACGCCTACGCCGCCGCGCTCGGCGATCACGTGGGCTCGACGGTGGTGGCGATGTTCACCGACGAGCCCTCGTTGCTCGGACGCGGGCACCGCCCGGGTGCCGTGCCGTACACCCCGGGGCTGGAGCGGCTGGTGGCAGAGCGCACCGGCGCCGACGTGGCCGACGTGCTGCGCGGGCTGCCGGCCCTGTGGGAGGACAGTGAGGACCCTGCGGACGGCGCTCCGTTCCGCCGGCAGTGGGAGGCCACCGTCCGCGCGCGGCTGCACGAGGTGTACTACGGGGCGCAGTCGGCCTGGTGCGCCGCCCACGGGATCGCCCTGACCGGTCACGCCGCCGAGGGCGACGATCTGGGCACGACCACGCTGCTGGACTGGCCCGGGCAGGACACCGTCTGGCGGTGGGTGCTGCCGGGCCCGACTGCCCTGCTCGGCCCCGAGAGCACCGCGGCGAAGGTCGCCGGCAGCGCCGCCGCCACCACCGGTGCGCCCACGGCGGTGGCCGAGGTGCTCGGCGCCTACGGCTGGCAGCTGACGATGGACGAGGCGAAGTGGCTGCTCGACTGGTACCTCGCTCGCGGGGTCGCCACCCTCGTGCTGCACGCCTTCTTCGATTCCGTGCGCGGCAACCGCGCCTTCGAGAGCGAACCCGATCTGGGCCGCCACCACCCGTGGTGGCCGCACCTGCCCGCCGTCGTGGGCTACCTGGCGCGGATGGCGGACCTGCTCACCGCCGCGCCTGCGCAGGCCCCGGTCGCCGTGCTCGCCGACGACGTCCACGCCCCCGACGCCGTGGCCGCGACGCTGCTGCAGCGCCAGATCGATCTGCACTACGTCACCGTCGGCCAGCTCGCCACGGCCCGCAGACAGGGGGCCACAGAGCAGGGGCGGCTCATTCTCGGCGGGCAGCGCTACGCCGTCGTGGTGGACGCCCGCCCCGGGCCTGCTGGGCAGAACATGCCGGAGCTGGACGTGCCGGTGGTCAGCGCCGGCGAGCGGGACTGGGCCGACCGCGTAGCCGGTCTGCTCGAGGAGGCCGGTGCGGCGCTGCTGCGCACCGCCGAGCCGCAGCCGGACCTGCGGGTGGCCCAGGCCGCCGGGGGCTGGCTGCTGGTCAACGAGGGTGAGCAGGAGTTCCGCACCACCGTGGCCCTGCCCGACGGCGTGGGGCCCGGCTGGTCGTGGTGGTTCCCGTTCGAGGACGCCCGTGTCCCCGTGACCGGCGACGGCGCAGCTCCCCTGCTCCTGCAACGCCGGCAGAGCGTGTGGCTGGGGCCGGACAGTGACGCGGTAGAGCTCGACCGCTGGCCGGGCGAGGCCGGGGCGGGGCGCACCCTCGAGGTCAGGGGATGGCGGGGGACGCCGTCGCAGGCCCCGCACGGGCACGGGCTCCCGGGCGTGGACGGCCTGCCCGAGGGCGTGGACTGGTGCACCCGGGCGGGTATGCGCCGATTTGTCGGGACCGTGGACTACACCACCGAGATCGACCTGGGTGAGGCCGCCGGCAGCGCGGTGCTGGACCTCGGCGAGGTGGGCGAGGTGGCGGCGGTCTCGGTCAACGGCACGCCGGTGGCGACCCTGGGGTGGGCCCCCTACCGGTGCACGGTGCCGGCCGGCCTGTTACGCGCGGGAAGCAACCAGCTGACGGTGCGCGTGAGCAACGCGGCCGACGTGTACTACCGGGGCGCGCACCTGCGTTCGGGGCTGCTCGGCCCGGTGCGCCTGCACTGCCCGTAGGATGTCCGCAGACGTCACGAGGAGATCGAGCATGCCCGAGTCGAAGTCCCGCAAGAAGACCGCTTACACGCCGCCGCCCGAGCCTGCGGCGCCGAAGGCGAACCCGAGTTGGTGGGCGCCCACGATGCTCACGCTGATGATCGCCGGGCTGGTGTGGGTGGTGGTCACCTACATCTGGCAGTCCGGCGGGCCGATCCCCGGGATCGGTTCGTGGAACCTGGCCATCGGCTTCGCGCTGATGATGGTCGGGTTCGTGATGACCATGCGCTGGCGCTGACATGCCCCGCACGCCGCTGAGCGAGAAGGCTGCCGAGTTGCTGCGCCGGCCCAACCCGGCCGTGATGGCGACGGTGCACCCCGACGGTTACCCCGTCTCGGTGGCCACCTGGTACCTCATCGAGGAGGACGGGCGGCTGCTGCTGAACCTGGACGCCGGGCGGGCGCGCCTGAAGCACCTGCGCGACAACCCGCACGTCTCCCTGACGGCGATGTCCGAGGAGAGCTGGTACACCCACGTCAGTGTGCAGGGCCGCGTGGTGGAGATCAGCGACGACGAGGGCCTGGTGGACATCGACCGGCTCTCGATGCTCTACGGCGGCAAGCCCTACCCGGTGCGTGATCGCGCCCGGGTGAGCGTGCGCGTCGAGCTGGACCGCTGGCACGGGTGGGGCGCGGCGCAGGCCGACTGAGGCATTTTCCTTCGTATTGCCGCGGCTTGTCATCGGCTCTGAGGGCAACGCTTGTGAGTTGGGTGCAGAGGCAGTGTTCGACGACATCTGAGCATGTTGCCGAGAAGTGAGAGCCTCCGCACGCGTCGGGCCAGTGCCCTGGAGCGGGACGGGCCCTGCTAATCTCCGGAGCGGGGTGGCCGACCTGGCGGTAAGGATTCCCTCCGGTTCGGCAACGAAGAAGGCCAGGAAGTAGACCCGGTGGTTTCGCCATCTCGCAGCAAGCCTCCACACGGACCTGACTTTCGTCACCCGTGCTGAGCGCGGGTCCGAGTTGCCGTCAGGCAGAAGACCTGCCCGAGCCCGTGCGGCGGGCGCTCGACTCCCGCACGAGAAGTTCGAAGGGCACGCTCTCGTCCACCGGTTCGGTCTCCCCCGAGGCCGACTGCGCCTCCAGCATCCGCAGGGCGATTTCGGCGATGGCCGAGCGGTCCGGGGCGACCGTGGTCAGGGAGGGTGTGACGGCACGCGCGTAGGGGATGTCGTCGAAGCCGACCACGGCGACGTCCTCCGGCACGTGCAGTCCCCGCAGCTGCAGTGCCCGGATCGCACCCAGCGCCACCCAGTCGGTCACGGCGAACAACCCGTCGGGCGGCTCGCCGACCTCGTCCAGCATGGCCTGGGTGGCGCGTTCACCCTCCTCACCCAGGTTGCCGTGGATCGGGCGCATCAGCTCCGGCAGCACCGGGATGTCCGCGGCCTGCAGCGCCTGCTGGTATCCCTCGGCGCGCGGGTCCTCGATCTCGCCAGGGCGCGCTCCGATCATCGCGATCCGGCGGCATCCCTGCTCGAGCAGATGCTCCGTCGCGGTCCGGGCCGCGGCGACGTTGTCGATCGCGACGTGATCGGCCACGTGGCCGTAGTCCTGCTCGCCCAGCAGCACCAGCGGGGTGCGGTCGCCGCGCGCCCGCACGTCAGCCGGCGTCAGGTGCTGGGCGCTGACGATCAGGCCGTCGATGCGCTGCGGGAAGTGCCCCTCCAGTGCGGCGCGCTCCGCGGCGAGGTCACCGCCGGTCTCATGGATGAGGACGAACCATCCGCGTGCCTCCGCCTTCTCGATCACCCGGCCCGCCAGCGAGGCGAAGTACGGCATCTCCAGCCGCGGCACGACGAGGGCGATCACCCCGGCCCTACCCCGCGCCAGATTCCGCGCCGAGAGGTTGGGCCGGTAGCCGACCTCCTCGATGGCCGCCTGCACCCGGGTGCGGGTGGCCTCGGTGACGTGGACGTAGCCGTTGATGACGTTCGAGACCGTCTTCATCGAGACCCCGGCGATCTCGGCGACGTCCGTCAGCCGCGGCCTGGGCGCCTTCGGGTCCGCGGTCATGGCGTCACGTTACTTGCTCCGTGGGTCAGGCCGCCGTCACGCCACCGGCACCAGATCCAACCCGAAGCCCGGGAGGTCGGGGACGACGATCCGCCCCGACTCCATCCGGTAGGCCCCGGCATCGACACCGGTGGTGGCCCCGGGAACGCCCTCGACCACGGCCACATTGCCCAGCCCCGCGGCCAGCTGCGCGGCATAGGCGGTCTTCAGCGGCTGGCCCCAGGCGTGCGGCGACGCCGCCACCCCGAGCTCGGCCAGCAGCGGCATCAGCCGGCGCCATGGCGTCAGGCCGTAGGAGAGGACGTCCATGAGCATCACGTCCACCAGCCCGGACCGGGCGAGCTCGACCATGTGCTCCTCGTCCGGCTCGAACTCGCCGTCGGCGATCAGCACCGGCGAGTCCGTGGTCAGCAGGTGCTCGCGCACCAGGCTCAACCCCTCAGCTTCCTCGTGGAAGGGTTCCTCGATCCAGTACAGGTTGCAGTCGGCGACCGCGCGCAGGAAGGAGACCGTCTCGGCCGGTGTGTACCCGTTGTTCACGTCGACCAGGAGGCGGGCGCCCGGATAGTGCTCGCGCACCGCCCGCGTGACCTCCACGTCCCGGGCAAAACCTGCCTCGCGCTCCATCCAGCGCGCGCCCCGGCCGATCTTGAGCTTGAAGGCGCGGAACCCCGCGGCCCAGTCGGCGGCACAGTTCTCCAGCACCGCGCCGATACCGCGCGGCACCTCCTCGGGATCGAGATCGTCGAAATAGATCGCCCCGGAGTAGCAGGGCACGGATCGCTCCCCGTGGCCGCCCAGCAGCTCGAAGACCGGCACACCGGCAGTGCGCGCCGCCAGATCGTGCAGCGCGAGGTCCAGGGGCTTCGCCGCGGGTTCCAGCAACCCGATCGCCGGGTCGAAGAGCTCGTCCAGGCGGTGTCCGGCCCACTGCTCCAGGTCCCGGGCACTGCCTTCCACCACGCCCCAGCCGCTCCCGCCGGCATCGGCGGTCAGCCGCACCGCACGGGCGCCGAACCCCGACCCGTGGCTACCCAGCCGGGCGTTGCGTCCGATGGTGCGCGGGTACCGGACCTCGATGTCGATGATCTCCACGGCGGTCAGCCGCTGGTCGCTGTGCATCTGTGCTCCTCGCTCCCGTGGGGCCGGGAGGGTCCCGGCCCCACGGACTGTCAGTCGGTGACCCTGCTGCGGCCCTCCAGGTGACCGAGCTCCTGAACTCCGCCACTGCGTAGGCCGACACCGTAGTGCCACCCGTCGAGCGCGCCGGGCTCGGTGAAGTCGATCCGGCCCTGGGTGGTGGTGGTCAGCAGGCGCGTCCACCCGAAGCCGCGGTCGACCCAGACGGCGATCGCGTTGCCGTCCAGGGTGAAGGCCCACGAGTCGCCCGACGAGAGCAGGCCCGGCGTGCAGCAGGCGTTCGTCAGCTCCCCGTCGATCACCACGTCCACGCCGTGCTGGCCACCGATGCCGGTCCACGCCATCACGTAGTTGTCCTCGTCCTTGACGAGCCCGAGGAACTGCGAGTCCGGCGTGATGCCGTTGGCGCCGAACCGCCCGTGCTCGACGGCGACCACCAGCTGGTCACTCACCGGCCCGGACTCGTGCGCGAGCAGCCCGAAGTACGGGCTGTCGGCCTCCGTCCGGAGCGCTCCGGAACCGATGGTCACCTCCGGCAACCCCCGGTTCGCCACAGGCTGGAAGGGCGTGTACTCCGCGCTGGTGTCGGCGCCGAAGTCGTCGCTGACCCCCACCTCGGGGTAGGCCGCCGGGTCGAAGGCGACAATCGAGTCCGAGACGTCCTGGATCGCGCGGTCGCCCCAGCTCGCTGTCGCGGTGAGCGCGACCGACTCCCCCGGGGAGAACGCAGTCCCGCTCGTCACGGTGAACGCGAGGTGCTGCGCTTCCCCCGGTGCCAGGGAGTCGATGGTGTCCGCAGCCTCAGCGCCGGTGGTCCACCCCGCAGGCGCTGCCAGCTCCACGCTCACGTTCGCGATCGTCTCCGCCGTGTCGTTGACCACGGAGACCATCGCCGTCCCGGTCCCGGTCTCCGGCGAGATCTGCGCAGGTGCCTGGTAGACCGAGAGCCGGGTGTCGACCGGCTCGTGGGCGGGCCGCTCGTCGGTCACCCCGACGTCCCCGCTGACCAGCCTCGGCGGCTGGCCGTGCCGGCCGGACCTGGCGCCGAAGACCGACAGGCCCCCGCCGTCACTCGCGAGCCGGATCGTGGCGCTGTCGCCGTCGCCGAGCTGATCGGCGGTGACGGGGACGGCGATCCGGTAGCCGTACCGGTTGCCGAAATCACCGGCCGGCGTACCACGCGAACGTCCGGCCAGCGCCAGCGGGCCGTTCGGATCGTCGGGAAGCAGGGTCGCCGGCAGTTCCTGGCCGTCGATCGAGACGGTCAGAGTCGCCGGGTAGCGGCGGGCACTGGTGATGTGGTTGCGATCGAAGCGTCCGGCCGGTTGCGCGGAAGCCACCTCCATCACCAGGGTCGCCTCCGTGGCCTGCCCGGTGCGGACCTCCTCGGGCACGTCCACCTCGTACTCGAAGTACCCACGGCCGTAGCCGCTCACCCAGTCCGAGTTCCCGTGGGTGGCCGCACCGCCGCTCCACTGCTGATCCAGCACCTGCGAGGGGGAGAATCCCGGCTCGCCGGCGCCCACCGGGGTGTCGAAGGTGAGGTACTGCTCGGCCGCGGTCTCGCCGTCGGCCTCGATCCAGAACCACAGGTAGCCCGCGCGCAGCTCCGGCGGGGTGGTCACCGAGACGGTGCCGGCGTCGGTGACCGTGTACCGCTCGGGGTCGATCGTCTGCGACCCGCTCGCGGCCTCACCCACCCATGTGCCGTCGTCGCGATAGCCCCCGACCCGCCAGCGCAGCTGGGCGCCGTCGAGGTCCAGATCGCTGAAGTGGCTGATCCGGACCGGCACGTCCACCGTGGCGCCGCGCTCGAGGGTCCGGGCGGTCGGCATCATCAGGGCCACGGCGTCATCGCGCTGGAACATCCCGATCGTGCGGGCCCGGCCCTCGTGGTCGAGGAACTCGGGAGAGTTCGGCTGCCGGTCATACCGGAACGGGCTCTGCACCTCCTGCTCGGTCTCGGCGATCTGCACGCCGACGTAGCCCGTCAGCTCGGGATAGCTGCGGAACAGGCTGGCATTGTGCTGGAACTGCCCGCTCTTGACGGCGAACTCGGAGTTCAGCCAGGGCTGGCCCTCCTGGACGCCGTCGTTGAAGTTCCAGCTCGAGCCCGGTTCGATCTGGCCGACTATGCCGTCGAGCAGGTTCTTCCACGCGTCGTAGGTGTCCAGGTAGAAGTGGAAGTCGTTGAGGTCGGTCGAGCCCTCCAGGTGCCCGTTCTGGCAGCACGGTGAGTTGTCGACCACGAGCCGGGAGGGGTCGAGCTCGCGGGTGAGGTCGACCATCCGGCGGACGTAGCCGACGGCATCCGGGGCGATCGGCTGCTGGAACGGCTGCTCGTTCAGCCCCCAGGACTCGTTGAACGCCGTCCAGATCACGATCGAGGGGTGGTTGTGATCGCGGTTGAGCGTATTCCGCAGCAGTTCCTCGAAGAGCTCCTCGGAGCGAGGATCGCCCTGGGAGCCCCAGCCGGCGTTGGGCATGTCGTACCAGATCAGCATGCCGGTCCTGTCGGCCCAGTGGTAGTACGCGGGCTCGTTGACCTTGAGGTGATGGCGCACCACGTTGAACCCGAGATCGCGGGCGTTGCGCAGGTCCGTGAGCATCGACCCTCGGCCGGGTTCGGCCTCGGTGCCGGTCTGCAGGTCCGGGCCGGCCGTCTCACCGGTGTAGGTGTACAGGCCCCACGGGTTGTACCCCTGGTCCAGCACGCCGCGGATGTAGAGCGGGCGGTTGTTGAGGTAGATGTACTGGTACTCGCCGTCCTGGCCGGGCGCCCAGTCGCGTTCGATGCTGCGCATCCCGAAGGAGGTGCGGACCCCGTCCTGGTTCAGCAGCCGGAAGTCGGCGGTGTAGAGCGCGGGATCGTCGGTGTCCCACAGGTGCGGGTCCTCGATCGGCACCCGGACGCTGCCTCGACCGTCCTCGAGGTGCACGCGCGCCCGGTTGAGGACGACATCACCATCCGGATCGGTGATGGTCACGATCACCGGTGGGCGCCCACGGACGGCCTCGGCGGTCACGTCGATCGTGACGAAGGCTTCCGACGGCGACCTCGAGTCTCCCTCGAAGGTCAGTTCGGGCGTCACATGCGTCTGCGTCAGGCGTGCTCCGCGGTAGGGCTCGATCCAGACGGACTGCCAGATGCCGCCGGCGTCGCTGAACCACCCCTCGCCGGCTCCCTCGATCGGCGGGTCGCCGGTCTGCTTGCCCTGGGGGTAGGGGGTCTCGCGCTCGATGGAGGGCGCCTCGACCCGGATGGCCAGGGTGTGGGTCGAGCCCGGGCGAAGCCTGCCCAGATCGGCGCTGATCTCGGTGAAGCCGTCGCCGGAGTACGGCAGCACGGCCTCGCCGTCGAGCCAGACCGCGGCGCCGTAGTCGGCGGCGCCGATGCGCAGCCTGACCGCACCGTCGTTCGGGAAGTCCTCCGGCACGGTGAAGGAGCGCTGGTACCAGACGGTGCCCTGGTAGGCGGCGTGGGCGCTGAGGAAGGTCTCACTGGTGGCGAGCTCCTCCTCGCCCCAGGCGGCCAGGGACTGGTAGGCGAACGGCACCCGGATCGCCCGGTCCAGCTCGTGGTCGGGGTCGAACCAGCCCTCGGACTCCCCCACGTCGTCGGGGTCGAACGCGAAGGACCAGGTGCCGTTCAGGGTGAGCCACGCGTCCTCGGTGAAGGGGCGCCGGTCGGCATCCGGGCGCGGGTACTCGGCCCGGGCCGGGTCGGTCTCGCGCGCCAGCTCGAGCCGGACCGAGGACCCGACGGTCGTGGAGGCGAACGTATAGCCCTCCTTGGCTGCGATCACCAGGGCCGCGTCGGCCGGCACGTCCTGCAGGACGAAGGTGCCGTCGGCGTCGGAGCTGGTGACGGCCTCCGTGCGCGAGGCGTGCACGGAGGCGGACTCGATGGGCTCGCCACTGTCGGCGTCCACGATCTGTCCACGGACCGTCGTCGTCGTGGTGGTCATGGGATCCTCCTCCGCGGACCCGCCGTGCGGGACGGCGGTGGCGATCGACATCGGCACGAGCAGGGCGCAGGCGGTGAGCATCGTTGCTCCGATCCGCATGCGGGGTCGGTCAGGCATGGTGGCGCTCCGTTCGGGTCATTGTTTGACTGCTCCGGCGATGGAGTCGACAAATTTGCGTTGCAAAGCGATGAAGATGGCCATGACCGGGACCAGGGAGATCATGGCGGCGGCGGCCAGGCCCGACCAGTCGGTGGAGTATTCGCCGATGAAGGCGCTCATCCCGACCGCGAGGGTGCGCAGGGCCGGTTCGGAGAGGGTGAATACCAGGGGCAGCAGGTAGACGTTCCACGCGAACAGGAACGTCAAGATGATCACCGTGGCGGTGATGGGCCAGGCCAGGGGGAGCATGATCTGGGCGAAGATGCGGATATGTCCGGCCCCGTCCAGGCGGGCGCATTCCTCGAGCTCTTTGGGCAGCCCACGAAAATAGCCGGCGTAGAGGAGGGTGGCGGCGACCTGCCCGCCCGCGCCCAGGCCGAGGATGACGCCGAGATGGGTGTTGAGCAGCCCGATCTGGTCGGTGAGCTGGACCACGGGGATGATGGTGTAGCCCTCGGGCAGGAAGAACGTGATCAGGAAGATCCCGATCAGCAGCTTCTTGCCGATGAAGTCATACCGGCCCAGCACATACCCCGCCAATGCCGAGCGGACCACGATCAAGGCCACGGTCCCGCCGGTGATGATGACCGAGTTCAGGAAATACCTGTCGAACCCGACCACGGTCCAGGCGCGGGAATAGTTCTCCCAGACTGGAGTCTCGGGGATCAGGCCCAGCCCGGAGCCGAAGATCTCCGGTTGGGTCTTCAACGAGGCCGAGACCAGCCAGATGAAGGGGTAGATCCAGATCAACGCCAGCACTACCAACCCGGCGAAGACCATCAGGCTCCCGGGCCGGCGGATCAACACCCGCAGACTGTCGGGGCGATCGGGACGTAGCCCCCGCAGCTTGGAGGTGGACACGGGCGTGGTGGTCATTTCATGGCTCCTGTGGCTCGGCGGGCCCACCGCAGGCCTACTGCCTGGGCGACGGCGATGCCCATGGTCAATAGCCCGAACAGCACTGCTGCGGCTGAGGCATACCCCAGCTGGGGCACGGTGGCCCCGAAGGCGGTGCGGAAGATGAAGATCTCGATCACTTCCGAGGAGAACGAGGGTCCACCGCCCGTCATCGTGTACATCAGGTCGAAGACGTTCAGCGCACCGACGGTGTCGATGAGGGTGATGATCACCAGGAACGGGATCAGCAGCGGCAACGTGATCCGGGTGAACTCCTGGACCGGGCGGGCGCCATCGATCATCGCCGCCTCGTGGACCTCCTGCGGGATGGTCTGCAACGCGGCCAGCCAGTAGATCATCGTGATCCCCAACCACTTCCACACCCACACCGCCACCCCTGCCAGCAGCGAGGTGTCGGTGCTGGCGACGAAGTTGGCCGGGGAGTCCAGCAACCCCATCCCCACCATCGCCACACTGATCGGGCCACCGGCATCGAGCAGCAGGGTGAACACCACCCCGATGATCGCCCCGGTGGTCACCACCGGCAGGAAGAACAGCGTGCGCAGCAGCCCCTTGAACGGGGTCCGCTTCCGGTTCAGCAGGATCGCCAGGAGCAACGCCAATCCCACTCGGGCCGGGACCGCCAATATCAGGAAGAGGAACGAGTTCTTGAACGCGTTCCAGAACAGATCGTCAGCAGCAAGCCGCTCGAAGTTCTCGATCCCGATGAACGTGCCCGCATCAGCAAACCCCGGCCAGTCCAGGAACGCGAACCACCACGAGGCCACCAACGGGTAGACCGTGTACGCCCCGTACCCGGCCACCGTCGGCAGCAGAAACAGGTAGATCCACCAATCCCGACGCAACCGACGCCACACGCCGAGCTTGGCCGGACGGGGCGTGGACCGCAGTTCCCGGCGTTCTTCCAGAGCGGCCACCATCACACGCCCCTCACTGTCGCCACGACATGCTCAGCGAGCGTCATAGTCCTCAATCGCGTAGTCCGTCTCGGGATCCCAGTTGGAGAAGACCCACGCCTCCTGGTCCACCTCCGCACCCTCGCCCTGCACCACCTCGAGGGCGCGCTCACGCTCGGCGCTCATCGCCTCCCGGTAGGTGCGCAGCTCGGCCGCGACGTCGAGGTCCTCACCGCTGAGCGCCGACTGCAGGATCGTGCCGATGCCGGGTTCGACCGGCCGCATCTCCGCCAGGACCCGCCAGGCCTCCGGATGGCCGATCTCGGGTGCCGGTGCGATGCGGACATCCTCGGCGAATCGGGCCACCATGTCGCGGTAGGCCGGGTGCACATCCGCCGTCTCCACGGCATCCAGCAGGGCGGGCGGCTGGTCCATCGCGGTGGCGAGCGCGGCCTGGAAGTCCTCCTGCGTCATCCGCAGCAGCAGTTCCGCCGCTGCCTCGGGTTGGGCGGAGTCGGTCGAGACCCAGAAGACCCCGCCGGCCGGGCCGGAGCGGACCGAGCGCATCTGCGAGTCCGGGCGCGGGATCGACCAGCATCCGAGGCCGCGCTCGACCACGTCGGGTGACTCGGAGGCGAGGTCGCCGATGAACCACGGGCCCCACGGGTAGATGGCCCCCTCACCGGCGGCCCACCGGGCGGTGGCGTCGCGCGGGATCATCGCCGGCGACGACGGGTGGATGAGCTCGTCCTGCTGCAGCGAGAGGAGGAACTCGAACGCCTGCACGAACGGGTCGGAGTCCTGCACGTACTCCCCCGTGCGCCAGTCGATCTCGCCCGGCGCTCCGGCCGTCATCGCCAGCTGAACCACGATCGCATTGAGGTAGTTCGGATTCTGGGCGGGCAGGAAGATGCCGTGGGCATCGGTGTTGTCCCGGACCTGCCGTGCGACCGCGCGCAGGTCGTCCCAGGTCACCGGCTCGTCCTCCGGGTCGACCCCGGCCTGTTCGAGCAGCTCGGCGTTGTACCAGGGAATCGTGGCGTGCTGGCGGGAGGAGAACAGCGGCACCGCATAGACGTCGCCGTTGAAGCGGTGCAGGCCGTCGAAGATCTGATCGGCCACCGGACTGGAGGCGAAATCGGCGAAGTCGCTGATCGGCTGGAACCAGCCCTCGCTCACCAGCGCCGCCGGCGCCGCGTCCAGCCCCGCCAGCGAGTGCACATCCGGCAGCTGATTGCTCCGGCGCGCCACCTGCAGCGCCTGCCCCAGGTCGGCCGCGGCCAGCTCGCGCCGCTCGATCGTGATGTCGGGGTTGTCCTGCGTGTAGGGATCGAAGAGATCCTGTTCGAGCATCTGGGTCAGCGGACGGAACTGGTCCCACCACTGCAGGGTGCCGTCACCGCCCCCGCCGGTCTCCTCCTGGGAACTCTGACCACCGCCCGTGCAGCTGGCGAGAACAGTGGCCAGGGCTCCGGCGCCCGAGGCCCCGAGGAACTGACGGCGGCCCAGCGGCATCCGCCCTGAGGTGGCGCGGCCGGTGATTCGTGTTGTGCTCATGGCAGACTCCTTCGTCATGTGTGCGCGAGCCTCAGCTCGGGCTCATCGTCCAGTTGTGGGGGACCGTCTTGGGTGTGTAGATGCCGCGCGGGAGCTCGTCCTGGAGACGGAGCATCCATTGCGCCAATCGCCACAGCAGCTCGTGGCGGAACTCTGCGTAGGCAGGATCGTCGATCAGATTGACCACCTCGCCGGGATCGGCGGCCAGGTCGTACAGCTCACCGGTGTTGTTGCTGTGCAGGACGAGCTTGTGATCGCCTCGCCGGAGCATCCGTGAGCGACCGCTCTGGGTCACCGAGTTCAGCGAGTCGATGGTCGGCCCCTCGTACGGGAAGTGCAGGGGCGGCCGTTCGGAGGACTCATACATCAGCCCTCCGAAGCCGCTCTCGGCGTATATGGAGTCGAACTCCTCCTTCGGGGCGGGCCCGCCCCGAAGGAGGGGCAGCAGGTCGCGGCCTTGGACGCCGTCGGGAAGGCTCGCGGCCACCAGTGCGCACAGGGTGGGCATCAGGTCGGCGATGGAGACCAGCTCCTCGCGCACCTGACCGGGCGCGACCCCGGCTCCGGAGAAGAACAGCGGCACCCGCACCAGGCACTCCGGCAGCCCCGCCCCCTTGCGCTGCAGGCCGAAGTCACCGGTGTAGTCGCCGTGGTCGCTGACGACGATCACCAGCACCTCCCCGTCGAGCCGCGCGCGAGCGTGCTCGACGAGACGCCGGATCTGGTCATCGAGCAGCCGGAGCATCCCGCAGTAGTTCGCGCGGTAGCGCCGCCACTGCCCGTCGTAACCGGGTCGCTTCTCCTCGAAGAGCTCCTGCAGCCACCGCCAGTGACCACCCTTGGCGCGGGCCGCCTCCGGACCGTGCGCACGCGGGGGGATCTCCTCCTCGGCGAACAGGCTGAAATAGGGCTCGGGCACCTGGAACGGGTTGTGGGGCTCCGGGAACGAGGCCCAGAGGAACTGCGGGCCCTCGCGCTCAGCGGCCGCATCCAGGTCGGCGATCGCATCGCTGACGATCCGGTACGGCAGCTGGCTCTCGAGCGGGAAGGGCGTCGCCTCGGTCGCCACCCCGAAGTCGAGCTCGTCGAGCCACGCATCGAAGTCGCCGTGCGCGCGATCGCGCACCGGACCGCCGGCATGGAAGTACGGCCCGGCGAAGTGGTCGAAGTCGTTTGCGCCGGGATGCATGTGGGGCTTGCCGGTGAAGCTGAGCCGATAGCCGGCCTCTCTCAGCACCTCGAGCAGGTCCGTGTCGTACCAGGCGTGCGCGGCGTTGCTGTTCTGGGTCACCCGGTGTGCGGAGGGCCACCGGCCGGTGAGCAGGCTCTCGCGCGCCGGCACGCACGCAGGCGCCGTCGTGTAGGCGCCGGGGAAGACGCAGCCCTCGGCCGCCAGGGCGTCACAGAACGGCATCGTGTCCAGCGCGAACCCGGAGCCGCGGGTGTACCCGGCGCGCTGCTGGTCGGTCATGATCAGCAGGATGTGCGGCGGCTGTTCCGGCGTGGCGCGCGTCATGGTCACCTCCTCCGGCTCAGGCCCAGCGCCAGTTGTGGGCACGGGTTCTCGGCCGGTAGTCGCCCTCGGGCAGGTCGTCGGCCACGCGCAGCATCCACTGCACGAGCTGGAGGAGCAGACGTTCACGGACCTCGCGGTGCCCGGGATCGGTGCTCAGGTCGTGGGTCTCGGCCGGGTCGTCGCTCAGGTCGTACAGCGCCACCTCGCCGGTGTCATCGGTGACGAGCTTGTAGCGACCGTCCACCACCATCCGCATCTCCCCGCTCTGGGTGACGCTGTTGAGCTCGTCGAAGGTGGCGCCGTCGTAGGAGAAGTGCAGCGGCGGGCGATCGTCCTCGCCGTAGGACACCCCGCCGTAGCCGTGCTCGCCGTACATGGTGGCGAACTCCGACGGCGGCGCCTCCTCCCCCCGCAGCAGCGGTGTCAGCGAGCGCCCCTGCACGCCGGCGGGGAGGGGGGCGCCGATCCACTCGGCGAGGGTGGGCAGCAGGTCCACGATGGAGACCAGCTCGCTGCGGTGCTGGGCCTGCACGTCCGGTCCCGCGATCGCCAGCGGGATCCGCATCAGTGCCTCGGGCACGCCGGCCCCCTTGCGCTGCAGCCCGTAGTCGCCGGTGAAATCACCGTGATCGGACAGGAAGATCACGATGGTGTTCTCGAGCCCGCCCGGGCGTTGCTCGAGGTGGTCCAGGAGCCGGCCGATCTGATCGTCGATCAGTCGCAGCATGCCCAGGTAGTTGGCGCGGTAGCGGCGCCACTGGTCGTCGAAGCCGGGGCGCTTGTCCTCGATGAGGCGGTGCAGCCACCGGAACCGCCATCCCATCCGGTCCAGCACCTCGGGCCCGACCAGGCGCTCCGGCACGTCGGCTTCGTCGAAGAGCGAGAAGTAGGGCTCGGGCACCTGGTAGGGATTGTGCGGCTCGGGGATGGAGACCCAGAGGAAGTACGGGTCGGGCTGCTTCGCCTCGATCGCCTCGATCGCGCCGTCGACGATCCGCGACGGCAGCTGGGACTGCACACCGAAGGGGGTGGGCTCGGCGGCCACCGCATGGTCGAGCTCGCGCAACCAGGTATCGAAGGCGGCGTGCTCTCCGCTCCGGTCCGGTCCGCCGTCGTGCAGGAAGGGGCCGTGGAAGGTGTCGAAGTCCTCGGGGCCGGGGTGCATGTGGGGCTTGCCGCTGAAGTGCAGTGAGTAGCCGGCCGCTCTGAGCATCTGCAACAGGTCCTGGCTGTAGTAGGCGTGCTCGGCGGTGCTGTTCTGGCGGACCCGGTGCGCGGAGGGGAACCGGCCGGTGAGCAGGCTGGTGCGCGCCGGCACGCAGGCGGGGGCGCTGGTGTAGGCCCGCTCGAAGCGGACGCCGCCGGCCAGCTGCGCATCGAGCCGAGGCATCGTGTCCGGGCCGCCCTCGGCAGCCGTGCAGCCGGCACGCTGCTGATCGGTCATCAGGACGACGATGTTCGGGGGTGTGCTCGATGCCATGAGCGCTGCTCGGCCCTTCCAGAGGTGACTGCGGTGTCGGATCCAGACTTTACAGCGCTGTAGAAGCGGATGTCCAGCGTTTCGCGACAGCGATTTCCAGCGCTTACCTCGGCGGGATTCCGCGGATCGCGACCGGGGCTCGGCACGGTCCCTCGACCGCAGCGACACAGCGGCGTGGAGTGCGGGCACATGCTGCCGCAGATCGACGCAGGCGTGTCGATCCGGTCACCGGCCGCCGGCCGGCACGCGAGATCCGACGGCACTCTCCGGGCGCGCGGATGCCCACAGGCTGTGCACCTACCTGTGGAGAACTACAGGCTTGTGATTTCCCCAGCTGGGGGTAACCCTGTGGAGAACTACACCCGTGTCATTCGCCCCGAGTCACGGGCGGGCCAGACCTGGGGAGCGAATCCGGCTACGCCAGCAGCGCGACGGTGAGCACGCCGAGCAGCAGCGTCATCCCGGCCACGCCCAGCACGGCGCCGACCGACCGGCGCTCCTTGGGCAGATAGGCGAACAGCGTTCCCAGGGCCGCACCGATGACCAGCCCACCCAGGTGCGCCTGCCAGGAGATCGCGGCGATGGTGAAGGTCAGCACGACGTTGATCGCGATCACCACGAGGATCTGACGCGCATCCCGGCCGGTACGGCGAAGCACCACCGCGATCGCGGCGAAGAGCCCGAACACCGCACCGGAGGCGCCGACGGTCGGGATGCCCGCGTTCTCGGGTGAGGTCAGCAGCACCACGGCCACCGAGCCGCCGAGAGCGCTGACGAGATAGAGCGCTGCGAATCGCCACCGTCCGAGCATCTGCTCGAGGAAGGGCCCGACGATCCACAGCGCGTACATGTTGAACAACAGGTGCAGCCAGCCGGCGTGCAGGAACGCCGAGGTGATCAGGCGCCACGGCTCCTCCGAGGCGAACGCCGGCACCAGCCAGAAGTCCGAGCGCAGCCCGGGCACGAGATACGAGGCGAGGAACGCCAGCACGCACAGGCCGATGAGCGTCATCGTCACCACCGGCCGGCCGCTGCGACTGACTCGTCCGCCCAGCACGGTCCGCGTCGGGCGGGCGGACTGCTGCGCCTCGCGGACGCAGTCGACACAGTGCACCCCGACGGCCGCCGGCCGCTGACACTCGGGGCAGGTCGGCCGCGAGCAGCGTTGGCAGGTGACGTACGAGACCCGGTCCGGATGGCGCGGGCAGACCGGCGGACCGGCCTGTCCGCCGCCACCCGGGGCCGGCGCCGCGGGGTAACTGGTCATGCGGGTGTCAGTCGATGATCTCGATGGAGGTGATCACGATGTCCTCCACCGGGCGGTCGTTGCGGGGGTCGGTGGAGACCGCGTTGATCTGGTCCACGACGGCGGCCGAGGCCTGGTCCTTCACCTTGCCGAAGATGGTGTGCTTCCCACGCAGCCACGGGGTGGGGGCGGTGGTGATGAAGAACTGCGAGCCGTTGGTGCCCCGGCCCATCTGGATACCGGCGTTGGCCATGGCGAGCACGTGCGGCTCGGCGAACGTCAGCTCCGGGTGGATCTCGTCGTCGAAACGGTAGCCGGGGCCGCCGGTCCCGGTGCCCAGCGGGTCCCCGCCCTGGATCATGAAGTTCGGGATCACCCGGTGGAAGATCGTCCCGTTGTAGAGGGGGTCGTTGCTCTCGGCCCCGGTCTCGGGGTGGGTCCAGGTCCGCTCGCCGGTGGCGAGCTCGGTGAAGTTCTTCACCGTCTTCGGGGCGTGGAAGGGGAAGAGCTCGACGGTGATGTCGCCGGCGGAGGTGTGCAGAATCGCGTCCATACCTGCCATCTTCGCACTCTTTCCGGCGCCGCCGAAGAAGCCGGGCACTCCACCTCCCGACGGTCTGCCGGGGCCCACCGGGGCCAGACATGTGCAGATCATACGAGCGGGTGGCACGATAGGGGTGGACCATCCGAACCACATCCGAGAATCCGTGGGCGCCCGCGGGACGTGAGCTAGGGAGTCATATGTCGCGCAAGCAGAAGGTCAACACCAAGCAGCTCCGGAACCAGGCCGAGGAAGCTGGCAAGGTCGCGCGGCAGCTCGCCGACCAGAGCAAGGACTGGGCCGGGCCGCAGGTGGACAAGGCCAAGGAATGGGCCTCCCCCCGCGTGGACTCCGCCGTCGAGTGGGCCAGCCCGCGCGTGGAGAAGGCCTGGAAGGCCGGGGTCACGGCCGCCGCTCCCCGGATCGCGGACGCCGCCGAGAAGAGCAGGGGCGCGGTCGACGTCGCGCACGACACCCTGGTCGACCGGATCCTCCCGCGCGTGGTCCAGGCCATGGAGGACGCGGCCAAGGCCGCCGGGACCAGTGCGGACGACCTGCAGAGCAGGGCGAACTCGGTGATCGACGCCGCCAGTGACGCCGTCGCGAAGCAGGAGAAGAAGGCCAAGGGCCGCAGCAAGGTCGGCAAGACCGTGGGATGGGTACTCGTGGGCGCCGCCGTGGTCGGCGCCGGCGTACTGGTCTGGAAGCGCACGCAGCCCACCGAGGACCCGTGGGCCGAGGAGTACTGGGACGACGCTCCCGCGCCGACCGAGAAGGCCAAGCACGCCGCCGGCCAGGCCGGTGCCGCCGCCTCGGGTGCAGCAGCCTCCATCAAGGAGTCCGCCACCGCGGCCGCCGAGAAGGTCGCGCAGAAGGCCGGCGAGGTCAAGGACTCCGCCACCGGCGCCGCGCGCGACGTCTCCGAGGACGCCAAGGACGCCGCCGACGAGGCCAAGGGCGCCGCCCAGGAGGCCGCGAAGGAGTCCAAGGACGCGGCGCAGGACGCTGCGGACGAGGTCAAGGACGCGGCTGACGAGGCCAAGGACGCCGCGGAGGATCACGGCAACAAGTCCTGACACCACCACCGAGAGATCCCTCGCCGGTCTGGTCCGCCAGACCGGCGAGGGATCTGTCGTTGGGGCAGGCGATCGGCTGCGACGAGGGAGCGCTCAGACATGGATGTGGTGATCGGCGTCGACGCCTCCACCACCGGGACCAAGGCCGTCGCGTTCGGTCCTGACGGCACGGTGCACGCGATCACGCGGACCTCGATCGCGCGTCGCTCCCCCGAGCCCACCTGGCACGAGCAGGACGCGCAGGAGTGGTGGGATTCCACTCTCGAGGTGCTCACCGGCGCCGCCGCCGAGCTCGAGGCGGCCGGGCACACGGTGCGCGGGCTCGGGCTGACTGCCCAGCGGGAGTCGTTCGTCTGCCTCGATGACGCCGTGCGGCCCATCCGGCCGGCGATGCTGTGGCTGGACGCCCGGGCGGGTGCGCAGGTCGAACGGTTCGGTGACGAGGACGTCCACCGCATCTCCGGCAAGCCACCCTCGACCACGCCGAGCTTCTACAAGCTGGCCTGGCTGGCCGAGCATGAACCCGCCACGATGCAGGCCGCGCGCTACGTCGCCGACGTGCACGGCTTCCTGAGCCACCGGCTCACCGGGAGTCTGGTCACCTCGAGCGCATGCGCCGACCCGATGGGCCTGGTGGACATGGCCACCGGGGACTGGGCCGACGAGTTGCTGGCACGGGTCGGCCTCGATCGCGACCGGCTCCCGGCCCTGACCGAGCCCGGCACGCAGATCGGGGGCCTGCTCCCGGAGGTCGCCGCCCGCACCGGGCTACCGGCAGGACTGCCCGTGGTCGCCGGCGCGGGGGACGGCCAGTGCGGTGGGCTCGGCTCCGGCGTCTCGCGCCAGGGCCGGGCCTACCTCAGCCTCGGCACCTCCGTCACGCTCGGTGCTCACGCTCCCGACGGCGCCCCGCACTCCTGGGACTACCGCCTCCTCGGCAGCCCGCTCGGCACCGGGATGACGGTGGAGGGCTACATCAACTCCGGCGCCCTCTCGGTGGCCTGGTTCCGGAAGGCATTCGCCGGCGCGATCCCGGAGGATCCCGCCGAGCTGGAACAGCTCCTGGACTCGACCGCCCCGGGCGCGGGCGGGCTGCGCTACCTGCCTTACCTGAGCGGGTCGACCACGCCGTACTGGGACGAGCGCGCCCGCGGGACGTTCATCGGCTTCACCGAGAGCCACGGCGCCGGCGAGTTCTACCGGGCCGTGCTGGAGGGCCTGGCGCTGGAGGCCAAGGTGCTGCTGGACCGGCTGGAGGTGCCGGCGGGGCGGATCGAGGAGATCACCGTGATCGGCGGCGGCTCGGCCTCCGACACCTGGCTCTCGATCATCGCCGGCGTCCTCGGCCGGCAGCTGGCCATCGGTGTCACCACCGAGGCGACGGCGCTGGGCGCCGCGATCCTGGCCGCGAGCGCCGTGGGCCTCGTCCCCGGGGGTGTGGCCGCAGCCGCCGAGGCGATGGTGGGGGTGGAGCGCCGGATCCAGCCGGACCCGGCCCTGATGGAGGTCTACGGGCCGGCGTCGGCGTCCTACGCCCAGCTGTACCCCGCGCTGAAGGACTGGTTCCGCAGCTGAGGCCGCGGCCCGACGCCATCGACACCGCTGCGCCGGTCTGCCGCAGCAGAGGTCCGCAGGATGACGTATCCGTGTCGCTCCGATCAGCGGAGGTTCTGCCGCCTGGCCCTCGAGTGGGATGATGGCGGGCGTGTCTGAGTCTCCTGCCCCCGCCGACGCCGTCCCCTCGCTCTCCCAGCAGCTCACCGACGCCGTGGGCGCGGCCATCACGGCCGCCTACCCGGAGCAGGCCGGCGCCGACCCGCTGATCCGCCCGAGCGACCACGCCGACCTGCAGGCCAACGCCGCGCTCGCGCTGGCGAAGAAGGTCGGGGCAAACCCGCGCGAGGTGGGGACCAGGGTGAGCGAGCAGATCCCGGCAGGCTCCGCCGTCGGGACGGTGGAGATCTCCGGGCCGGGCTTCCTCAACCTGACCCTCTCCGATGACGCGCTCTGGGCCCAGGTGGAGGCTCGACGCGCCTCCGATCGCCTCGGCGTGCCGGCCACGCAGGCCGGGGTGCGCACGGTGATCGACTACTCCGGGCCGAACATCGCCAAGGAGATGCACGTCGGGCACATCCGCTCCACGGTGATCGGCGACGCGCTGACCCGGGTGCTCGGCTTCCTCGGCTCGGAGGTCATCAAGCAGAACCACCTCGGTGACTGGGGCACGCAGTTCGGGATGCTCATCCAGTACATCACCGACCACCCCGAGCAGCCGTGGCGCCACAGCGAGCTGCCCGCCGCCGACGACGCCACCGCCTCCCCCGTCTCGGCCCTCGACATCCTCTACAAGGCGGCCCGGAAGACCTTCGACGCTGATCCGGAGTTCGCCGATCGCGCCCGCGCGCGCGTGGTCGCGCTGCAGGCCGGGGACGAGGAGACGCTGGCGGTCTGGCGCGAGATCGTGGCCGAGTCCCAGTTCTACTTCGACCAGGTCTACGCCCGGCTCGGGATCCTGCTGCGCGCCGAGGACTCCCGCGGTGAGTCCTCCTACAACGACCAGCTGGACGCGGTGGCGTCCGAGCTGGAGCAGGCGGGGATCGCCGTCACCTCCGACGGCGCCCTGGTCGTGCTCTCCGAGGACGTCACGGGCCCCGACGATCAGCCTGCCGCGCTGATGGTGCGCAAGCGCGACGGCGGCTACGGCTACGACACCACCGACCTGGCCACCCTGAAGTACCGGATCAGTGAGCTCGAGGCGGACCGGATCCTCTATCTGGTCGACGCCCGGCAGAGCCTGCACTTCCGGCTACTGTTCGAGGCCGGCCGCCGCGCCGGCTGGCTGACCGAGGGCGTGGACGCCCGGCACATCTCCTTCGGCTCGATCCTGGGCCCGGACGGCAAGCCGTTCAAGACCCGCTCGGGCGAGACGGTGCGGCTGATGGACCTGCTGGACATGGCCGTGGCGGCGGCCGCGACGGTGGTCCGCGAGGGTGCCGAGGCCAAGGGCAGCGAGCTCGACGAGGCGGCGCTGACCGAGATCGCCGAGCAGGCCGGCATCGGTGCCGTGAAGTACGCCGACCTGTCCGGGTCCCGCACCAAGGACTACGTCTTCGACCCGGAGCGGATGACCGCCTTCCACGGCAACACCGGGGTGTACCTGCAGTACGCGCACACCCGGATGGTCTCGATCCTGCGCCGCGCCAGCGCCCAGGGCCTCGAGATTCCCGACGGCGTCCCCTCCGCCCTCAGCGACCTCGCCCTGGAGCCGGCCGAGCGCGCCCTGGTGCTCGCGATCGACGGGCTGGGCGATGTGCTCGCCGCCGTGGCCGAGGACCTCGAGCCGCACCGGCTGACGACCTACCTGTACGAGTTGGCGCGGGCGTTCACGGACTTCTACGAGGCGTGCCCGGTGCTGCCGTCTTCAGGGTCGGTGCGCGAGCGCCGGCTGGCGCTGGTGGATCTGACCCGCCGCACCCTCGCCCAGGGCCTGGACCTGCTGGGGATCGCGGCACCGGAGCGGATGTGATCCGGTGAGCTCGTCCCAGCGAGCAGCACGTCGCGCCCTGCGCGACGAGGTCTACGACGCGCTGCTCGAACTGCTGGTCGCCGGCGAGTGGGAGCCGGGAACGCAGCTCGGCATCGACGCGCTCGCCTCCCGGCTGGACGTCTCCCCCACGCCGATCCGCGAGGCCCTGGTGCAGCTGGAGTCCACCGGTCTGGTGACCCGGAACGCGCTGCGCGGGTACAAGGTGGCGCCGCCCATGGACACCGGCGCGATCGCCGAACTCTTCGACGCACGGGTGCTGCTGGAGGTGGGCGCCCTGCGCCACACCCCCGACGGCGCCTGGCCCGAGCTGGCGCAGACGCTCGCGGACTCGCTGGCGGGCCAGCGCCGTCAGGCCGAGCTGGTGACGGGGCTCTCCGACGTCGCGGGCCTGCGCGCCTATCTCGCCGCGGACCGGGCGTTCCATGACGCGATCCTGGCCGCCACCGGCAACCGGTACCTGCAGCAGATGGCCGGGCACATCGGCATCCATGGTGAACGGCTGCGGCAGTTCGTCGAGCAGCGCCACAGCGACGCCGATCTCGCCCTCGCCGAGCACGCGGCAGTGCTGCATGCGATCGACGCGGGTGACCGGGAGGCGGCTGTGGCGGCCATGACGGCGCACCTGCACGGCGTGCGCGAGCGCACGTTGAGGGACGCTGCCGGTCTGTCCTGACCGCGTTAGGCTGGGGATCCGTGACCTCCTCGCTCGAGCAAGCCCCCGGGAGCCGGCTCGTGCTGCGCCGGCGTTCCCCGC
The DNA here is from genome assembly GCF_021049265.1 of Ruania suaedae. Lineage (NCBI taxonomy): Bacteria > Bacillati > Actinomycetota > Actinomycetes > Micrococcales > Ruaniaceae > Ruania > Ruania suaedae. The sequence goes on along the minus strand of NZ_CP088018.1, from coordinate 54,291 downwards.
GCCCTGGCTCGGCCGCCCGGTGGACGGCGCGGCAGTGGGCCGCGCTGTTCTGCGTGCTCTCCGGCTACGTGGTGGGGACCCTCACCACCTCGAGCACCGCGATCGCCCTACCCTCCATCTCCGCCGAGCTGCAGGCCGGGCCCGCCGCGATGCAGTGGTTCGTGACCGGCTATCTGCTGGCGACCACCTGCCTGGTGCTGATCGCGGGAGCGCTCGGTGACCGGTTCGGCCGGCGCCTGGTGCTGCGCGTGGCCGCCGCCGTCTACGCCGGCGGTATCGCCATCTCGGCGATCGCCCCCACGATCGTGCTGCTCAATGCCGCGCGGATCAGCGCCGGTGTCGGCTCGGCGGGCCTGATGGCCTGCGGGGCCGCCGTACTGACCACCTCCTTCACCGGCCCCGACCGGATCAAGGCCTTCGCCCTGTGCGGGGCCGCCGGCGGTATCGGGATGGCGATCGGTCCCTCGGCGGCGGGATGGATCGTGGACGCCGTCGGGTGGCGTGGCGCCTTCGGAGTGCTCGCCGGCGCGTCGCTGCTGATGGTGGCGAGCACGTTCTTCATCAAGGAGTCCAAGGCCGACAAGCCGCGCCCGTTCGACCTGCTCGGTGCGGGGATGCTGATCGTGGGCCTGAGCCTGCTGCTGCTGGGCATCTCGACCATGACCTCGGGCAGCACGGCGATCGGCGGCGGCGAGCTCGCCGGCGCGGCGGTGGTGCTGGCCCTGTTCATCGTCCGGGCGCTGCGCGTGGCCGCGCCCCTGCTGGAGCTGAGCCTCCTGCGTGACCGGATCGCCTCGGCGTGGCTCATCAGCGCCGTGGTGGCGGCGGCGGGCATGTCCGGGTTCACGGTCTACCTGCCCACCTACCTGCTGGTGGTGCACGGCCTGAACGCGGGCGCCGCCGGCACCTGGATGCTGGCGTTCACCATCCCGCTGTTCGTGGTGCCGATGATCGTCTCGCGCTGGGTGAACCGCGGTGGTTCCGCTCCGAAGATCGCCGCCGGTTGCCTCACCCTCGCGGCCGCGGCGTACCTCGCCTTCGGCCTGCTGGCCACCATCGGCGAGGTGTGGGTGGCCCTCATCCCGACGGCGGCCCTGGGCATCGCGATCGGTTCCCTGACGGCCCTCAGTGACGCCCAGCTGATGTCACGTATCGACCACGACCGCATCGGCATGGCCTCGGGCCTGCTGAACACGCTGCGGGCCGGGACGACGTCGATCGTGCTCGCCCTGTTCGGGGCGGGGCTGGTCGTCGCGATCGCCGCCCGCGTCGGCCCACGGACGGCGGACCGCCTTGCCACCGGCGACGTGGCCGCGATCAGCGAGTCGGTGGCGGTGGACGGGTTCGGCCACGGGTGGACGATGGTGCTGGCCGGCAACGGTGCGCTGATGCTCGCTGCAGCGATCGCGTTCGTGGGGCTGGTGCTGGCGGGTCGCCGGCGGGCTGGGCGTTCGACGCACGTGTGAGGAGGGGGCATGCGTTCGTCACTGGCCCACGAGGGCCGATGACTACGTCACCCGCGAACCCAGGGAGCGCATCGGACGGGAGAGCGTTACTGGACCTGGGCGAGTTGCTCCAGCTGGGAGAGGCGATTCTCGCCTACCGGTGTGAGCACGACGCTGGTGGCGCCGGCGTCGTGGCGTGCCGCGATCTTTGCCCGGATTCCTTCCGGCGTCCCGGCGAGGCTGAGAGCGTCGACCCAGGTGAGCGGGAGTTGGCGGGCGAACTCGTGGGGTGAGTCGCATCGGGCACGCAACGCCGCGAGGTCGTCTGCGAAGTCGAGGTCGACGAGGTGGGGGGCCCAGTCGGGCTCGCCGATGTAGGCCAGTCCAGGGCGGACCGCCTCGAGAGCCTGTCCGCTGTCGTTGCTGACTGCCGCCACGTCGTAGGTGATGAGCTGGTGTGGACCGGTGGCCGAGATGTGGCTGCGCGCCGCTCGAATGTAGGTCGGTGGAGCCGGCTCGGCCAGCAATGTGCCGTCAGCGATCCGACCGGAGAGCGCCAGCGACCGCGGTCCGCGAACTCCCAGGAGAACGGGAGGAACGACGTCGGGGAGCTCGGTGAACTCCTCATGCTCGAGCGTGACGTACCGGCCCTGCGGGACGGCCTCACCGCGGAGTACCGACCGGACCGCTGTGGCGGTTTCCTCGAGGAGCGTCAGCGGGCTCGCGGGCCACAGGCCAAGGCTGCGCATCCACGCCGGCATCCCGTGGCCGAGCCCGGCAATGATGCGACCGGGGAAGAGTTGCCCGAGCGTGGCGATCTCCATCGCCGCGAACGCTGCGTGACGCGCCGCGGCGGGTGCGATTCCGATGCCGACGGTGAGGCGCGACGTGGCCGCCAGCACCGCGGCCGCCTGTGCCACACCGCCGCGGAAGCCGAGGTCCTCGATGACCCACAGCTCGTGGAAACCGAGCGCGTCAGCCTGCCGCGCGAAGTGAAGGACCTCGTGGGGAGGCAGATCACGAGGGAGCATCACGCCGATGCGGCGGCCGGTAGGTGCCGATGGCACATCGGGGTCGGTGGAGAGGTGGTCCGTCGTGGTCACGTCGTCGTCCTTCGGTGGTCGTGGGGCGGGGCCTGCGGCGGTGGCGCCACCATCCAACCAGCGCCGATGACCGTCACCTAGCCGCCTCGAACCCGAGTGCTATCCTATATAATATGGAATCGCGAGCAACGACGCCCCTGCACAGCGACCTCACCGCCGAGACCTGGCCGATCGCCTGCAACATGCTGACCTTCGGCGCCACCACGCCGGACGGCACCCCCACGATCGAGGCTCCCGCCGTCACCTGGGCGGGCCAGCTGCGCCAGGTGCGCGAGCTCGGCTTCGACCACATCGACCCCACCGACGCCTGGCTGCCGCTGGCCAAACTCAGCCCGGAGCGCCTGACCGAGTTCCGCAGCGTGCTCGCCGACGAGGGCCTGGGCATCTCCTCCATCTCGATGACGCGCAACAGCGTGGTCGACCGCGCGAACGGCGAGCAGAACCTCGCCGACGCCCACCGCTTCCTCGACATCGCCCCCGAGTTCGGTGCCTCGATCGTCAACGTCGGGTTCATGCAGGGCCTCACGCCCCCGCAACAGCAGGCGCTGTGGTTCTGGCTCGAGCCCGGGCATGTGGACGATCCGGAGCTGCGCCCGCTCGCCATCGAGCGGATCCGCGAGCTCGGCAACCACGCCGCCGAGAACGGCATCCAGCTCAGCCTGGAGATGTACGAGGACACCTACGTCGGCACCCCGGAGGACGCGGTGCAGTTCGTCAAGGACGTCGGCCACGACGCCGTCGGCCTCAACCCCGACATCGGCAACCTCGTCCGCCTGCACCGCCCGCTCCCCAGCTCACCGGGCATGATCGACCTGTTCGAGACCGTGCTGCCGTACTGCAACTTCTGGCACATCAAGAACTACACCCGCGATGAGGACCCCACCACCGGCTCCTACTCCTCGGTCCCGGTGCCGCTGAAGTACGGCGTGATCAACTACCGTGCGGTGATCCGCCGCGCGATCGAGCTCGGCTACCGCGGGCCGTTCTGCACCGAGCACTACGGCAGCGACTCCATCGGGGTGTGCGCCGAGAACCGTGACTACATCCGTCAGGTGGTGGGCTCGGCCCTCGACCGCCCCGACCAGACCAGGACCCAGGAGCACGCATGAGCAGGACCATCGAGACCGTCGCCGTCGTCGGCGCCGGCTACATGGGCGGCGGAATCGCCCAGATCTTCGCCAATGCCGGCATCCGCACCACGATCGTCGACACCACCCCCGAGGCCACCCAGGCCGGACTGGAACGGCTGCTCACCGAGGCCGCCGCCTTCGAGGCGGACGGCCTCTACGAACCAGGCAGCACCGACCGGATCCGCGCCAACCTCACCGCCGCCGGCTCCCTCGAGGAGGCCGTGGCGGACGTGGACCTCATCGAGGAGGCCGTCTTCGAGCGCGCCGACGTCAAGCACGACGTCCTCGCCCGCATCAGCGCCGCCGCCCGCCCCGACGCGATCATCGGCACCAACACCTCCACCATCCCGGTGCACGTGCTCGTCCCTGCTGTGCAGCACCCCGAACGCTTCCTCACCGTGCACTTCTCCAACCCGGCCCCGTTCATTCCCGGTGTCGAGCTGGTCGCCGGCCAGGCCACGACGGCGGACGTCGTCGACGCCATCAAGGCACTCCTGGTGCGCATCGGCCGCGAGGGTGCCCAGGTCGCCGACACCCCCGGGATGGTGCTCAACCGCCTGCAGTACGCCCTGCTGAAGGAGGCCACCGCCGTCGTCGAGGAGGGTGTGGCCACCGTCGAGGACGTCGACACGATCGTGCGCACCACGTTCGGCTACCGGCTGGGCTTCTTCGGCCCGTTCGCCATCGCGGACCAGGCCGGCCTGGACGTGTACGCCAATGGCTACAGCACGCTCGAGGAGGCCTACGGCGAGCGGCTCGGGACGCCTTCGTTGCTCTCCGACGCCGTGGCGGCCGGACGGCACGGGGCGAAGAACGGCAAGGGACTCACCGGCGACTTCGACGAGGACACGAAGGCCGAACTGATCGCCTACCGCAACCGCGCGTACAAGCGCATGGGCGACCTCCTCAGCGACCTCGGCCCGGCACCCCAGGGCACGCCGCCGGCGTAGTCGACGGGGCAGGGCCGGCACACGGCCACCCCGTAGGCTGCCACCAGGAGGTGGGCGATGCGGATCGGGGAGCTGGCCGAGCTCGCGGGTGTCACCTCGCGCACCGTGCGGCACTATCACCAGATCGGGCTGCTGCCGGAGCCGGAGCGTCGATTCAACGGCTACCGCGAGTACTCGGTGCTGGACGCGACGCGCCTGCTGCGGATCCGTCATCTGGTGGGACTCGGGCTCGGCCTGGACCGCATCCGCGGGCTCCTCGATCCGCCCGGCACCGGGATCGAGGACGAGCTCGCCGGCCTGGAGGAGGCGCTGCGCGAGCAGATCACCACGCTCACCCGCCAGCTCGACATCGTCAGCGCAGCCCGGAAGTCGGCGCTACCCGAGGCGCCCGCCAGCTACGGGCCCTTGGACGAACTGGCGCGGAGCATGCTCACCAACACAGTGGCGAGGCGGCTCGAAGCCGATCTCACCCTGTTGATGAGCGCCGGCGATCCGGACACCCACGCACAGGTGCGGGCGTATGCCGAGGCCATGGTCGCCGATCCCCGGATGCGCGGCCGGCTTTCTACGGCGATGAGCGCCTTGCTCGCGGTCACCGACTCCACCCCCAAGGCCGAGCGGGACCGGATAGCGGAGGAGCTGCGGACCATTCTCGCGACCGCACCGATGCCTGAACTGCAGCACACCCGGGTCACCACCCTCGTCGAGCAATACCGCGCGCAGGCATTCACCGAGGCGCAGCTCGACGTGCTCACGCGGCTCGACCAGCAGGCTTGACCTTGTCGTAGCGTCACAGTTTAGACATAGCGCATGCGCTACTCCCTCACCTACTTCGCCTCCTACGTCTTTTCCCTGCTCGGCAACTCGATCGCCGCGATCGCGCTGCCGCTCGTGGTGCTCCAGAGCACCGGCAGCGTGCTGGGCGCCGGCACCGTGGCAGCCGCCACCGCGATCCCGGCGTTCCTGGCGGGCATCTTCATGGGCGTGGTGATCGACCGGATCAACCGCCGCACCTCCTCCGTGGTCACCGACATGCTCTCGGCTGCCGCCGTGGCTGCACTGCCGTTCATCGACCTGTTCACCGATCTGAGCGTCGGGTTGTTCGTGCTGTTCGGGGTGCTCGGCTCCCTCGGCGACATCCCCGGGCAGACGGCGCGCGAGGCGTTGCTGCCGGCCATCGTGGCCAGGAGCGGGCTCTCCAAGGAGCGGCTTCTCGGGATCCGCGAGTCGATCGGCGCCGGCGTACTCGTGGTGGGCCCGGCGATCGCGGGCACCCTGGTCGCACTGCTCGAGGGCTCGAGCGTGCTGTGGGTGACGGCCGGCACCTCCCTGGTCGCGGCGCTCATCACGTTCACCATCCCGCGCCGCCTCGGCGCCATCACCGCCGCCACCGACGCGTCCGACGCGTCCGCTCCACGGAGCGCCGTCCATCAGTTCCGCGAGGGATGGTCCACGCTGGTGCGCAGCCGGATCCTGCTCCTGCTCACCGCCATCAGCCTGGTCAGCGGCGTGGTGCTGGCGAGCTTCCAGGGTCTGGTGCTCCCCGTGCACTTCACGGTGGTGGACGAGACAGCGTTGCTCGGGTTCGTCCTCAGCGCGCTCGCGGTCGGGCTGCTGATCGGCAGTGGCATCTACGCAGTGCTCGCCAAGCCGGGCGGCGCCCGCGCGGCGTGGCTGCGGACCGGGATGATCGGCGCGACGGCCGGGTTCCTCGTCATCGCGACGCTGCACTCCACGCCGCTGATCCTGATCGGCGCCTTCGTGGTGGGGCTGGGCAGCGGACTGTTCGGTGGACTGCTCGGCGTGCTCTCGCTCGAACACATCCCCGACACCCTCCGTGGGCGCGTCATGGGCACCCAGAACGCGCTGCTCAGCCTCGCACCAGGAATCGGCATCATGGGAGCCGCGGCGCTGACCGAGGCGTGGAGCCTGCAGGGCGCGGCCGTGGTGATCGCGGCACTCTGGGCGGTCCTGACCGTGGTGGCACTCCTGGCCGCACGGCCGCGTGATCTGCGACCGGTGGTGGCGCAGGCTCCCGTCGACCACCCGAGTCAGCCCGGTGCGGATCGGCAGGCGGCGCGGTAGGCCAACATGGCATAGGGGACGTCGAGGGTGGCGCCGGTGGCCGTCAGGTTGCCCGCCACGGCGGTGAGCATCGCCTGGTCCGGGTCGCGACGGCGGTACCCGGGGAGGCAGTGCTGGCCACCGTTCCCGAGGTTGCAGGAATGACGCTCCTCCCAGGGTGCGCGGCCGGCGATCGCCGGTGCGACCGGCGCTGTCGGACACCTGACGTCACCTCAGACCGACGAAGGGCTACGCAACTCGTGCGCAGTCTCGATCAGGAGCCGTTGCTGCGCGGCATAGTGCCGCTGCAACCTCTCCCCGAGCGTCACAAGTTCCGCATCCTCTCGGTCAGTGCGGTCGATCACCCGAGCGGCGGCGATGAGTTGCCGTGCCGCGACCATCGCTCGAGGGAGGTGGAGGCTCTCTGGCTGGATCGTCCGTCCTGAGCCCTCGCGATATCCGTCGAGGAAGCTCGCGAGCAGACCGGCTCGACCGGCCGGGCCGTCGAACAGATCACGAGTCGCTGCGGCGATATCCATCACGAGCGGCATGGGACCGGATTCGTCGAAGTCGAAGCAGCTGAAGCGCCCGCCGTGCCATCGGAGGTTGTCGAGTTCGAAATCGCCATGGCCCACGACGAACGGGCCATCATCGGTCCGTCCTTGAAGGACATCCAGGCTCCTTGCCGCCTCCGCCACCTCGGCGTCAGGATGGCGTTTCAGGCCTGCGAACGCTCTCATCGTGTGCCTCCTGGCCGGACCCGCCGTCCGGTGGAGGTCCGCGAGCGCGCGACCCCAGCATGCGGCCGTCGTGGTGTCCAGATCGTCAACGTCGAGTTCGGTGCCCTCGACCCTGAGCACCATCACGGCCACCATGTCGCCGACGGACGTGTGCACGTGCTCGACGATATCGCCGCGCCGAGACCGGACCAGCGTCGCCACCGCGGCTTCACGGGCCGCCAGGCGCTCGTGCACGGCAGTTCCGGCAGCGAGCCGGTCGCCCGCTGCAGTCGCCCGAGGCGCGAAGCGCGCGTACATCACACCGCGGGTATCCGCCCCCGGCGGAACGACGAACACATGCGTCGCGGAGGACCGCCACCATCGCAGCGAACCGGAGGCGAGCCCCCAGCGTTCCCCCACGGAGTCGGCGACGTCGGAGCACCACCTGTCATCGACCGTCACCTTCACTGCGGCGATCTCGCTCAGAGCCAACATCACGCCAGTATCGGGCTTCCGCACAGGCCGCACCATGACAATTCGGGGCCGAGCATCGTTGGTCAGGAGACGAACCCGCCTCCCTCGCAGTGCCGTGGACTCGCCAGGGTGCCGCGCCTCAGCGCCAGCCGACGAGCCCGGCCCCGGCACCCGCGACCTCTCCGGGCCTCAGTGCATGTACAACCCACCGTCCACATTCAACGTCTGCCCGGTGATGTACCCGGACTCCGCACTCATCAGAAAGGCCACCGCGGCGGCGATGTCCTCCACTGTGCCCACCCGGTTGACCACCAGCTCCTCCACCAGGGCCGCCTTGCGCTCGTCCGAGAGCGCCCCACCCATGATGTCGGTGTCGATCGGCCCAGGGGCGATGGCGTTGGCCGTGATCGCGTGCGGGCCGAGCTCGCGCGCCAGCGAGCGCGTCAGGCCGATCACGCCGGCCTTGGCCACCGAGTACGGGGTCTTGGAGTAGGTGCCGCCGCCGCGCTGCGCCGAGACCGAGGAGATCGAGACGATCCGGCCCGTCCCGGCCGCCACCATCAGGGGGGCGACGGCCGCCGTCAGATAATGCACGCCGAACAGGTTGGTACGCAGCACGCGCTCCCACTCGCCGTCCTCGAGCTCGAGATAGGGCACCGGGGAGCTGACTCCGGCGATGTTGGCCAGGGCCAGCACCGGGGGAAGGCCGGCGGTCACCTCGGCGACCGCCGCCTCCACCCCAGCCCGGTCGGACACGTCGACACCGGCACTGACCGCCCTGCCGCCCGCGGCCGAGATCTCCCCGGCCAGCGCGCCCACCGCCTCGCCGTCGATGTCGAGCAGGCCGATCGCCCAGCCGTCGCGGGCCAGGCGGTGCGCGACCGCCCGGCCGATCCCGCGAGGCGAACCCGCCCCGGTCACGATCGCGGTACGTTCACCAGGAAACGTGTCCATGCTTGTCGTCCTTCTCTCGCTCGAAGCGTCAGTAGGTGTAGTCGGTGCCGCGTTCCCAGTCCGAGAACTCCCAGTCCTCGCGGGAGACCTCGAAGCCCTCGGCGGCTGCGGACTCGATCGCCGAATCGAGGTCGGCGTTGAACGCGTCACTGAGCGAGACCAGCTCGCCCTGGAGATCGCTGATGTCCCCGCCCAGGTAGCCCTGGATGATGTCGCCCAGATGCGGTGCGATCGGCGTGGTCCGGGCGAGCGCCTCCGAGGCGGCGACGTTGCGCACCTGCGCCTGCGGTGCGCGGAAGACCCGCTCCTTGAAGTCCGCGATGAGCCAGGCGTAGGGATCGATCACGTCGGCCTGGCTCACCACGTCCAGGTTCAGCGGTGGCTGGTCCATGGCCTCCGCGAGCGCCTGCTGGTAGTCGTCGCGGGTGAAGGTCTCCACCAGCTGGCTGGCGGCCTCGGGGTTCGCGCTGGAACCCGCGACGAACCACGTGGGCGCCGGCGCACCGCGGGTGATGATCAGCTCCTCCCCGCCCGGAGTCAGCATCCCGGCCACCGCCATCCGTGGCAGGTGCTCGGCGTTCAGGGACCGCACCCCGCCCGGGGACCACGGCCCGTCGATGAAGAACCCGATCTGCCCCGCCGCCCAGCGGCCGCGCGCGTCCGGAATCTGGAAGGAGTTCGTGCCCGGCAACAACCAGCCGTTGTCGGAGATCTCCTTCAGCAGCTCGATCGCGTTGATGTACGTCTCGTGCTGGTACTCGTACATCCCGGTGTCATAGCGAAGGCCTTGCCAGCCGGGGAATCCGCCGCCCTGGGCGAGCCCGTCGACCTGGTCGCGGATTCGACCAGCGGCACCGAGGGCGAGCGTCATCGGCGTGTACTCGCCGTGGTCGGCGATCGCCTGCAGGGCCGCCCGCATCTCGTCATAGCTCTGCGGTGGCTCGAAGCCCACCTCCTCGGCGATCTCGGAGTTGTACCAGGTGCAGGCCCAGTACTGACGATCGGAGAGCGCGGGAAGCCCGTAGATCTCACCGTCGATCATCGTGATGCCCTCGATGAAGGTCCCCTCCGGCAACCGTGCCATCGCCTCGTCCGAGAGTGTGATCGGACTGAGCCAACCCGCCTCCACCAACGCCGGCAGGGGCAGCCCCAGCACGTTGGAGAACACGTCCGGCAGCGAATCGGTCTGGTTAGCCACCTGCAGGGCCTCGGTGGTCTGGCTGGGCTCGTTGTAGGAGTACTCGATCGGGACGCCGATCGCCTCACCTTCGGTGGTGGCCCACTCGGTGTGGAGATCCTGCAGGCCGCCGAAGTGGTCCCACCAGCTCAGGCCCTCGCCGGTGCCACCTCCCCCACCGCCGCCGCCACCGGCGGGTTCGGGCGGCGGGCTCTCCCCGCCGCATGCGGCGATCAGGCCTGCCATACCGGTGAGTCCGGCACCGCCCATCAGTTGACGGCGGCTGAATGCGTTGCGAGTCATGAGAATCTCCTCGTCGAGATCGAAAGGGTCGGGTGGGAGTCGCAGGGGGTCGAAGGTGCTGGGCGTGTCGGTCAGGACTTCACCGCCCCGGCGATGCCTTCGACGAAGTAGCGCTGCATGAACACGAACAGCGCCACGATGGGCAGCAGCGAGATCACGCCCGCCGCCGCCATTCCGGGCCAGTCGGTGGAGTTCTCCCCGACGAAGGCCTGCATGCCGACGCTCACGGTGCGCAGCGCCGGGTTGGAGAAGGAGAAGACCAGCGGCAGGAAGAACGCGTTCCAGGTGAACAGGAAGGTCAGGATGCCGACGGTCGCCGTCACCGGCATCGACAGCGGAAGCATGATCTGGGTGAACGTGCGCACGAAGCCCGCGCCGTCCACGATCGAGGCCTCCTCGAGCTCGGCGGGCATACCGCGGAAATAGCCTGCGTAGATGAGGATGGAGGCCACATTCGCCGCGCCGGCCAGCGCCAGGATCATCCCGGCGAGACTGTCGAGCAGGCCGAGTTCCATGGAGAGCTTGACTACCGGGATGATGGTGTAGCCGGTCGGCACGAACAGGGTCGCCACCAGGATCGCGATCACGAGCCGCGAACCCGGGAACCGGTACCGGCCCAGCACGTACCCGGCGAGCGCGCACCGCACCACCACGATCACCGTGGTGGCCACGGTCACGATCACCGTGTTGAGGAGATACACGTTGAACCGGCCGTCGATCCAGGCCCGGGAGTAGTTCTCCCACTGCAACGCCTCCGGGATCAGCCCCAGGCCGCCGCCGAAGATCTCCCCGGAGGTCTTCAACGACGCCGAGACCATCCAGATGAAGGGGAAGACCCACACGAACGCCAGCGCGAGCAGCAAGGCGGTGAGCACCCACCACCAGAACCGCCGTCCCACGCGGCGCGTGGTCCTGCGCGCCGTCGGGGCCTTCCGCTCCTTCGCGATGACACTCATGCTCGACTCCTCATCCGTCGGGAGACCACGGTCGCCCACACCTGCAGGATGACGACCAGCAGGACGATCACCCCGAACAGCACGGCTGCCGCGGAGGCGAACCCGAGCTGTGGGATGGAGGCCGCGAAGGCCCACCGGTAGATGTAGATCTCGATGATCTCGGTGCTGAAGAACGGCCCTCCCGCGGTCATCGTCTGCATCAGGTCGAACGCATGGAAGCAGTCCTCGATCGTGAGCACCGTGATGATCAGCAGGAACGGGATCAGCATCGGCAGCGTGATGTAGCGGAACAGCCGCACCGGACCGGCACCGTCGATCCGCGCGGCCTCGTACAGGTCCGCCGGGATGGTCTGCAGCGCGGCCAGCCAGTAGATCAGCGTGATGCCGAAGAACTTCCACACGTAGACCACGCCGGCGGTGATGAGGGCGGTCTCGGAGGAGCCGAGCAGGTCGATCGGGCCCAGTCCGAAGATCTGGGCGAGCGCCGCCGTCGGACCACTGGCCGGGTCGAAGATGAACCGCATCACCACACCGACGATCGCCGTCGTGGTGACCACCGGCAGGAAGTAGGCGGTGCGGAAGAACGAGCGCAGCGGCAGTTTCGGGGAGTTCAGCAGGATCGCCAGGGCGAACGCACCGAACACCCGCAGCGGGGCCACGATCAGCATGAACAGCAACGTCACCCGCACCGAGGACCAGAACAGCGGATCGGCGAAGACCCGCCGGTAGTTCTCCACCCCGACGAACGTCTGCTGGCTGGAGAAACCGTTCCATTCCACCAGCGAGTACCAGTAGCTGGCCACCATCGGATAGAGGGTGTAGAGCCCGTAGAGGATGAAGGTGGGCAGCAGGAACGCGTAGATCCAGAGGTTGCGTCGGCGCTCGCGCGAGCGCTGGCCCGGTCGCTTCGCTGTCTTTCTGGCTGCCGAGCCGGACCGGGTGGCCGTCTCGGCGATCAGTGTGGGACTCGCCATCGAGTTCTCCGAACTGGTCGGTGGGTCAGCGGATCTGGGACTTGTCGAAGGTGTACGGGTCGTTGCCGATGCGTTGACCGGAGTCGAGCCCGTCGAGCACAGCCAGGTCTGCCTCGCTCAGCGCCACATCGTCGAGATCGGCGTTCGAACGCATCCGCTCCGGCGAGACCGTCTTGGGGATCACGACGTGCCCACGGTCCAGGTGCCAACGCAGGATCACCTGTGCAGGGCTCACGTCCAGCCGGCCGGCCAGCTCCGTGATCGCCGGGTGCTCGAGGTCGCCGGCCTGCCCGAGCGGGGAGTAGGCCTGCACCGCGATCCCACGCTCACGGCAGTGATCGGCGAGCTCGCGCTGCTGGTAGGTGGGGTGCAACTCGATCTGGTTGACGGCGGGGGTCACCTCCGACAATTGCGCCAGCTCCTCCAGATGCTCGGGCATGAAGTTCGAGACCCCGACGGCGGCCACCTCGCCCTGGTCCGCCAGGCGCGCCAGGGCACGCCAGGTGTCCTGCCACAGCCCCGCGGCCGGGTTCGGCCAGTGGATCAGGTAGAGGTCGAGGCGCTCCAGCCCCAGCCGGGTGCAGGTGTCGGCGTAGGCCCGCAGGGCGGACTCGTAGCCCTGATCGCCGTTGCGGAGCTTGGAGGTGACGAACACCTCCTCGCGCGGGATGCCGGAGGCATGGATGGCGGCGCCGACGCCCTCCTCGTTGACGTACGCCGCAGCGGTGTCGATGTGCCGGTAGCCGATCTCCAGCGCCCGCTCGACCACCTGCTGGGTCCCGCCCGACTCGACCTGGAAGACCCCCAGCCCGAGCTGCGGGATCGACGTGCCACCGGCCAGCGGGACCCGCCGGGAGAACGTCTCGTTCATCGGCCCGCCCCCTCGGGTTCGAGCACCAGCAGCGAGGCCGAGGGCAGCGGCAGGGTGAGGCTGGTGCGGTAGGCGCCCTCCGCCGTCGTGATCCGGGTGGAAGGGCTGAGCTCTTCCAGGCCCTGCCGGGCCTTGATCGCGGCAAGCTGGTCGGCGGTGGGAACCTGCGGGCTGCCCTGCTCGGTCCAGCGGGTGTGCGAGTTGGAGCGGTCGGCGTCGATACGGAAGTGACGCACCGTGTAGGAACCCTCGAGACCGGTGACGGCGAGGCTCACCTCGGTCTCGGCGGTGTCGGTGCGGTACTGGTCGTCGGTGTGGCGCCACACGAGGACCGCGACGGTGCCGTTCTCGCTACGCGAGGCCAGCACGTCCACCTCCTCGGGCATGCTCGCGCCGGTCTGGTGGTCGATCTGCGCGACATCGACGGCGGCGTTCGACGAGGCGGTCAGGCGACGCTCGCCGAGATGGCTGAGCATCCGGTAGGCGTTCAGGAGAGGCTTCTCCACCCCACCGGCGGTGAGAAAGGCGCGCGTGCCCTCGAAGTAGCGTTCACCCTCGAAGTAGAAGCTCCAGGAGGTGGCCTGTTCCACCTGGACCGGCTCCAGGGCGTTGAGGTCGAGCAGCTTCTTCATCAGCTTCACCTGGAAGACCGGGAAGTACTCGGTGTTCTGGAAGGCGAAGTTGCCGTTGTCGTAGGCCGAGAAGTGTGCCGGGACGCCCGCGTCGCACTCGTCCACGATCGCGGGCAGGTGGTGGTACTCGGGGAACTCCGCGATCACCCGCAGCAGACGCTGGACCTCGAAGATCATCTTGTTGGCCGACGGGTTCTGCTGCTCGGTGGCGGGCGCCCCGGTCGGGCCGTAGGCGCGCCAGGGTGTGAAGGCCGAGCCCTTGGTGTGGAAGGAGACGAAGTCCAGCGGGTCGCCGGCGTCTCGGGTGTGCTGGAGGAAGCCGCGCATGAACTCCACGCCGGCGCCGGTGACGGTGGGGCCACCGACCTTCGCCTCGGGGAGCACGGAGCGGACCGCGCGGGCCGTGACGGAGTAGAGGTCGTAGAACTCCTGGGGCGTGCCCCGCCAGTAGAAGATGTCCGGCTCGTTCCACAGTTCCCAGAGCCAGGTGTCGACCTCCTCGGCCCCGTAACGCTCCAGGCAGTGCTGAGCGTGGGCAGCCACGAGTGCACCCCAGCGCTCGTAGTCGCGCGGGGGGTAGGCCCATTGGCCGGCCTCGTACGCGCTGTAGACCGTCGGGCTCGGCGTCACGGTGAGCTCGGCCGCCTGCTCGGGCAGCAGGTCGCGCGGGGTGAAGGCGATCTCGACCAGCACGTGGTGGCCGGCCTCGACGATCGCGTCATAGGCCTGGTCGACGATGGTGAAGTCGTACGTCACGGAACCGTCGTTGCTCTCGTGATACACGTTGCCGTTGCCCCAGTGGGGGATACCGAAACCGCTGCCGGAGCAGAACACGTAGTGCGGGCGGACATGGAAGCCGCGGGTGGTCATCTCGCCGAAGGTGTTCAGCAGCGTGCGCCCGGTCGGGGTGTAGGTCCAGTTGATCTCGTCATAGCCGATGCTCTCCCACATGCGGGCGAGCGGCCCGGCGTCCGAGGCGGCATCGACCTCCACCTCCGCGGCATGCACATGGGGGGCGCTGGCGTCGCTCGGCGCGGCCTTCGGATAGGGCGAGACGTCGGTGCCGATGCCCGGGTTGTGATCCGGGCGGGGACCGATGGCCTCGGGGCGAGCGGTCTGGTCGGTTCGGGTGCTCACGTGGGGAATGCCTCTCCTGCGTCGGCGCCGTGCCCTCATGGAGGACCGTCGTCCTCGGTGACGACATACTCCGACGGTAGACCTGGCAATTGCAGATTGTCAACGCTATATTTTCTGCAGAGACGGGTATCGGGCGGGCATCGCCGGGAGCCGCCATCATGTGAGGATCGGACGACTGCCCGGCACGGCGAGAAGGGACGAGCGATGACGCTGGGAACGATCGGGCCACGCACCTCGCTCAGCGAGCAGGTGGTGCGGGTGCTGCGCGAGAAGATGGCCAACGGCGAGCTGCCGCCCGGGTCCCGGCTGCGCGAGGCCGAGATCGCCGAGTCCCTCGACGTCAGCCGCGGCCCCGTGCGCGAGGCGCTCGCACTCCTCGAGGCGGAGGGGCAGGTCGAGATCCGGCGCCACCGCGGCGCCTTCGTCTCCGTGCTCACCCAGCGTGACGTCGAAGAGGTCCACACCCTGCGCACCGCGATCGAGGCCCTCGCCGGCGAACGAGCGGCCACCCGGCTCACCCAGGCCCACCTCGCCGAGCTCGATCGGGTGCTGGAGCGGATGAAGGACACCTCCGGCTCCGTGCAGCCGGAGGAGGCGGTGGCCCTGGACCTGGCCTTCCACGACGTGGTCTACGACGCCTCCGATCACGCGCGCCTGCAGCGCGTGTGGACCTCCATCCGCAGCCAGGTCGGGTTCTTCCTCATCACCCGCAACATCAACTTCCCGGACTTCCCCACCGTCGGCTACCCCGAGCACAAGGCCCTGCGGGACATCCTCGCCTCGGGCGAGACGGGAGCGGCGCGCGAGGCCGTCGCCGACCACATGCGCGGCGCCTACTCCCGGCTGCGGCAGCTGGAGCTGCCTGAGGCCTGAGGCCTGAGGCCTGAGGCACACGCTCACAGCTCCCGGAAAAAGAAATCTCGATCCGGACCAATCCGTCCTCGCAGCGGCTCCGAACCAGAAGTGCCAGGATCCCGACTGCGAGGGAGGCACCCTCATGCGTCTGCCGCATCCCCCGTCCGTAGGGACGGCTGCCTCGGGAGAGCGTCGATCTGCTCGGAGGGCGGTGATTGCCAGCGCGCAGCGTCCGGACGCTCGGAGCGCGCACCACGACCGCACGAACTGATGCACACAAGCTGTGCCCGGCTCCGGCCCCCGTCCCTCGGGCACGACGGCAATGTAGCCACCGGAGCATACGAACCACAGAGGAGATGCACGATGCGGAAGAAGACGCTACTGGCAGTACCGGCCCTGGCTCTCGGAGCGATGGCCATGGCTGCAGGACCGGCCCTCGCCGACACCAGCGAGCCGTGGTCGGGCCAGACCTCGCTCGACGAGCTCAACGGCAGCGGCACCAGCGGTGACGCCATGATCGAGCTCGACGGCAACGAGGCGACGGTCACGATCAACATCTCGGGCGCGGCCGCCGAGTTCATGGACGGACCGTTCCCGCACGCTCAGCACATCCACGTCGGCGGCGAGGGCGTCTGCCCGGACGCAAGCGCGGACACCGACGGTGACGGCGCGGTCAGCACGCCGGAGGGCATTCCGTCCTACGGCGAGGTCAGCACCTCGCTGACCACCGAGGGTGACACCAGCGCCGACTCGGCACTCGCCGTGGAGCGCTACCCCGGCGGTGCTGAGTACACCTACGAGCGCACCTTCGAGATCAATGACGACAGCGCGGCGGCCCTGGCCGACGGGACTGCCGTCGTGGTCATCCACGGTGTCGACCCGACCCTCCTGAGCGAGGAGGCCGCTGAGAAGATGAGCCCGCTGAACGAGGAGCTGCCGCTGGCTGCCACCCTCCCCGCCGCCTGCGGCACGGTCAGCGTCTCGCAGATGGGTGCGATGCCCGACGGTGGCGCCGACACCGGTTCGCCGGTGCAGCCCGCCGACAACACCGGCGTGATCGTCGGTGCCAGCGCCGGTGCTCTGGCCCTCGTGGCCGGTGGCGCCTGGATGCTGCGTCGTCGCTCGGACAACGTCTGATCGGGTGAGCACTCACCGATGACGCGTCTCATCAGCGGTCGCCGCGCAGGCCTCACGGTCTGCGCGGCGGCCGCCGCGCTCGCCCTCACCGCCTGCGGCGGACCCGACGACGGCGCCGCCGCGCCCGCTCCCACCGAGCCCGCTCAGGTGGAGGAGGTCCCCTCCCAGGCCACCCCGACGGCGGAGCCCACCCCCACGTCCACGCCCACCGAAGAGGCCTCGCCGACTCCCACCGAGGAGCCCGAGCCGCCCTCGCTGCCCGCCTCCGCGCCGACTGTGGTGTCGGTGCCCGCGATCGGCGTCGAGGACGAGCTGATGGAGCTCGGGCTGCAGGAGAACGGGCTGATCGAGGTCCCCCCGTACAACCTCGGGTCCCCACCCGGGTGGTACGTGCACTCCCCCACGCCGGGTGAAATCGGCCCCTCGGTCATCCTCGGTCATCGCAACGGCATCGAGGGCGGCCCGGGGATCTTCGCCGACCTGCCGCAGGTCGAAGTCGGGGACAGCATCGAGGTCACCCGCGAGGACGGCTCGGTGGCCACGTTCACGATCTACCGCACCGAGCTCTTCGACAAGAGCCGCGAGGGTTTCCCCACGCTCGAGGTCTACGGCAACACCGACGAGGCCGAGATCCGGCTGATCACCTGCGACGGCCTCAACTCCGACACCGGCGTGCTGGAGGACAACTTCATCGCCTACGGCGCACTGGACGGCTGAGATCGGCCCGGCTCACCGAAGGAAGAGCGCCCGCAATCTCCTGGTGGTCAGCCACAGGCCGGCCGCCGTCATGGCCAGGAAGTACCCGACGTGCACCAACGTAGCCGTGGTGAGGTAGCCCACCGAGAGCTGGCGCATCAGCTCCACGCCGTGCCACAGCGGCAGGGCCATCACGAACCACTGCACCACCTCGGGGTAGACCGTGATCGGGTACAACGTGGCCGAGAACAGGAACATCGGCAGCATCACGAAGTTCAGCAGATCCATCTGCTGGAACCGGGTGAGAAAGCTGGTCACGCCCATGCCCAGCGCGGCGAAACCGAAGGCGATCAGCACCGCCACCGGCACCATCGCCAGTGCCCACCACGAGGTGACCAGGCCCATGATCGCCAGCACGCCGAGGAACCCGAGCGCGTACAGGAACCCGCGGAACAGCGCCATCAGGATCTCCCCGAGCGCCACGTTCCAGGGCGAGAGAGAGGTCTGCAGCATCGCCTCGTAGAGCTTGGCGAAGCGGAGCTTGAAGAACACGTTCCAGGTGGAGTCGTAGAAGGCGCCGTTCATCGCCGAGGTGGCGAGCAGGGCCGGGGCGATGAAGGCCGCGTAGGTGACCTCCCGGCCACCAGGACCGGAGACCTCCCCCACCAGCATCCCCATCCCGACGCCCATCGCGAGCAGGTAGAAGACGGGCTCGAAGAAGCCCGACACCAGGATCATCCAGTTCTGGTTCCGGATCACGGTGAAGCCGCGCTCGAGCACGGCGAGCACCCCGCCGCGTCCACCCGTGCGGCCTGGGCTCACCGACGCGAGGTCACGTTCGCTCATGAGGTCAGCCTCCGGGTGTAGACGCGACGTGCCAGCAGGGCGCCGGCCACGGTCGCGGCCGCCAGCACGAGCAGGTGCACCGCGATCAGCCACCCCTCCACCGCGGCACCGTAGGAGGCCGCGCGGGCGAGCTGGGTACCGTGCCAGACCGGGGAGAGCCACCCGATCCACTGCAGGTAGACCGGCATCACCGACAGCGGGAAGAACGTGCCGGAGAACAGGAACATCGGCATCACGATGAAGCGCTGCACGAAGGAGAACTGGAATCCCTCGCCCTCCAGGCTCGCCGCATAGGCCTGCAGGGGTGCGCCGAAGGCGGTCGCCGCGAGGATCGCGATCGGCACCATCAGCACCGACCAGCCCGGCTGTGTCGCTCCGAACATCAGGGCGATGATGTAGAAGATGGTGGTCTGGATCGCGAACCGGATGATCACCGCGAGCAGGTGCCCGGTGGCCAGCTGCCCCGGCCGCAGCCCGGTGGCAGCGGGGCCGTAGTAGGTTCGCATCCACTTGAATCCGGCCATGATCGGGAAGGTCATCTCGCCGGACATCGACATCACCGCCGTGGACACGAGCAGCGCCGGCACCACGAAAGTCAGATAGTCGACGCCGTCCACCCGGCCGACGCCACCGGAGACGAGCGAGCCGAGGCCCAGGCCCATCGCCACGATGTAGAGCAGCGGCAGCCCGACGGCGTTGAGCAGGCCCGGCACGATGAAGGCGCGCATGGTGCGCAGCACCGTCTCGGCGTAGTACCAGACACCGAAGCGATGGGCCCGAGCGGCCATCTCGGCGTGGCCCGGAGCCCTGCCCGAGTAGGCGAGCGACGTGGTGTCGAGGTCGTCGGAGTGGTGCCCGACGGTCTGCTCAGTCAATGAGGGACCTTCCCGTGAGCCGGAGGAAGACGTCCTCCAGCGAGGAGCGGCGCACCAGTGACGTCACCGGCTCCAGACCACGGCGAGCGACCTCCTCGAGGGCTGCTTCGCCGTCGTCGGAGTAGATCAGCACCCGGTCCGGGAGCACCTCCAGGCGGCTGCCCACCTGCTCGAGGGTGCTGACGACCTCGGCGTTGCGGGCGGACCCGAAGCGGAGCTCGACCACCTCGCGCGTGGAGTAGGTGCGGATGAGCTCGCGCGGGCTACCCTCGGCCATGATCCGGCCACGGTCGACGACGATCAGCCGGTCGCACAGCTGCTCGGCCTCGTCCATGAAGTGGGTGGTGACCACGAGCGTGGTACCGGCCTCCTTCAGCCGGAACAGCCGGTCCCAGAGCACGTGCCGGGCCTGCGGGTCCAGGCCCGTGGTGGGTTCGTCCAGCAGCAGGATCTTGGGCTCGTTCACCAGGCCCCGGGCGATCGTCAGGCGTCGCTTCATCCCGCCGGAGAGCGACTGCACCTTCTCCTTGGCCTTGGCCTCGAGCTGGGCGAACGCGAGCAGCTCGTCGACCTTGGGGTTGAGGAAGGCGCGACTGAGACCGAAGTACCGGCCGTACATCACCAGGTTCTCCCGCACCCGCAGCTCCTCGTCGAGGTTGTCCTGCTGCGGGATCACCCCGAGGTGGGCACGCACGGTCGGGCCCTGGGGCCCGGGGTCCATGCCGAGTACCGTCAGGTCCCCGCCGGTGCGATCGAGGGTGCCGCCGATCATCCGCATGGTGGTGGACTTGCCGGCACCGTTGGGGCCGAGCAGGCCGAAGCTCTCCCCGGGGCGCACCTCGAAGTCGATACCGTCGACGGCGGCGAAGTCACCGTAGGTCTTGCGCAGGCCACGGGCGCTGATCACTGGCTCGAAATCCGGCTCGGTCACGAGCGCCAACTCTACGACGCGCCGTCGAGTCCATTCTCCCGATTCTGCTCGGAGCGGTTCCGTGCCGTGCGGGTGCGCCACCAGCGCCAGAGCGCGACCGCCACCGCACCCACCACCCCGATCGCGAGCGCCACCAGGACCGGTGGGCCGGCAGTCCCCGGCGCCATCGCGGCGGCGAGCACGTCCAGCCCCGATCCGATCCGCTCACCGACCTCGGCGTTGCGGTACCCGGCCACGTAGGAGATGGCCGTGAGCACCGCCGGCATCACCCACAGCACCACCAGGCTGAGCACCCACGCCGCGATCTTGGCGCTCAGCCGGATCCCGCACCAGGCCAGGGCCAGGCCCACCAGCACGGCGGGCAGCCATCGCAGGCTCCCGACGGTCTCGACGAGCCCGGGTGCGGCAGTCGAGGGGTCCGCGGCGAACAGGTACTGGGCCCACGCACCCACCGGCGCGGCGGCCAGGGACATCGCGATCGCCACAGCACCCCGGCGCCCCCGGCCGACGAGGCCGAGGACGAGCACGGCGGCGAACGCGCTCAGGATGGTCCATGTCAGCACTCCCGCGAGATAGACCGTCGCCCGGGCGCTCTCCTCGAGACCGCCGGCGAGCACGAGGCCGCTCGGGACACCCACCGCCAGGAAGCCGGCGAACATCCCTACCGCGGTGAGCAGCGTGGAGCGACGGCGCCGCTGTCTCGGTTCGAGGCGAGCGAGGAGGCCTGACAGCAGTCCGGCGGTGACGAGCATGCCCAGCAGCGGCACCAGGTAGTACTGATTCAGCGGCAGCAGGGCCAGCGGCATCTGCTCGGGAGCGGTCCGGGCCGCCCAGAGGTTCTGCAGCGGCAGCCGAGGACCCGAGCGCAGCCACGGCAGCAACCCGATGACGACCGTCACCAGGCCGGCCGGAGCGTAGACCCACAGGGGCAGCAGGCGCTCGCGCGAGCGGGGCGCGCGCTGGGCCGGGTCGGGCGAGGTGCTCACCCCGGCGCTCCTGGCTGCGGTCTCATCCCTCGATCGTGACATGTCTGGTGCCGCCACACCCGCCGGCGCCACGCCCGCCCACCCGTGACGGGCGAGACACGCCCGCGCAGGTCTGCAGCAGCATCACCCCGCAGACTCACGGATCCGTGTCGCTGCGGTCAGGGAGCGAACAGGGTGGTGGAGAAGCTGTACCGGCTGGCGCGGTAGATGTGGCGGCCGTGCTCGATCGCGCGGCCGGTGGAGTCATAGGCGGTCCGCTCCATCGTCAGCACCGCGGCCTTGGGCTTGTCCTCGAGCAGCCGGGCCTCGGCAGCGGTGGCCGACCGGGCCCCGATCTGCTGGTGGGCCATGTGAATCTCCAGCCCGGACTCGCGCAGGGCGTGGTAGAGCCCCATCTCGCCGAGCTGCTCATAGGAGGGGGCCAGCTCGAGCGCGATGTAGTTGGTCATCAGGGCGAGCGGCTCACCATCGGCCTGCCGGAGCCGGCGGACCGTGACGATGTCCGAGCCCGCGGGCACGTCCAGCGCGTCGGTGATCTCCGCGCTACCGGGAGCCACCGAGTACTCCAGCACCGAGGTGCTGGGCTTCCGGCCGCTGCGCTCGAGATCGTCGTACAGGCTGGACAGGTCCACGCGCCGCCGCACCCGCACCGGCGCCACCTGGGTGCCCACGCCGCGCTTGCGCACGAGCATCCCCAGCTCGACCAGCTCCTGCAACGCCCGGCGCGCGGTCGGCCGGGAGACCCGCAGGCGTTCCGCGAGCGCGATCTCGTTCTCGAGCCGCTGCCCTGGCGCCAGCGCTCCGCCCTCGATCGACTGCTCGATCGCCGTGGCGAGCTGGTGGTACAGCGGTACTGAGCTGGTGCGGTCGAGCTCGACCCGCACCGTCGCTGCCTCGTCGGAGCCCATCCACACCCTCCAGGTTCTCGGTCACGTCAGTGCGAGCATACAAAGTATCGCTGACAGATGCATTTGTTAGGACAATCGTCTGGTCAAAGTGGGCGATGTACGGCACAATCGAGGGCGGATCGAATGAGTACGTCCGCGCGAAAGGGATGAGGCACGCGGTGAACGTCATCACCATGGGGCGCTCCGGCGTCGACCTCTACCCGCTCCAGACCGGCGTCGGCCTGGAGCAGGTGGAGACCTTCGGGAAGTTCTTGGGGGGGAGCCCGACCAACGTGGCCGTGGCCTCGACGCGGCTGGGGAGCCCCGCCGCGGTCCTCACCGGTGTGGGCGACGACCCGTTCGGGCGCTATGTCCGGGCCGAGATGCGCCGCCTGGGCGTGGACGACCAGCTCGTCGTGACCGACGCCGACCTGCCCACCCCGGTCACGTTCTGCGAGATCTTCCCCCCGGACGACTTCCCGCTGTACTTCTACCGGCGCCCGAGTGCACCGGATCTGCAGCTGCGCGCCGAGGACATGCCACTGGAGCAGATCGCGGCCGCAGACCTGTTCTGGGTCTCCGGCACCGGTTTCTGCATGTCACCGAGCCGGGAAGCCCACCACGCTGCACTCGCGCACCGCGGCGCCCACGGCACCGGAGCCCACACCGTGCTGGACCTGGACTACCGGCCGATGTTCTGGCCGGAGCCCGGCGAGGCAACCGCGCAGATGCAGCAGGCCCTCGCCCACGCGAGCGTCGCCGTCGGGAACCGCGAGGAGTGCCAGGTGGCCGTCGGGGAGACCGAGCCCGAGGCCGCCGCCGATGCGCTCCTGGCCGCAGGTGTCCGGCTGGCGATCGTCAAGCAGGGGCCGGCAGGCACGCTCGCGAAGACGGCCACCGAACGCGTGGTGGTGCCGCCGACCGAGATCGACGTCGTGAACGGGCTCGGCGCGGGGGACGCCTTCGGTGGCGCTCTGGTGCACGGCCTGATCAACGACTGGCCGCTGCAGCGCCTGATCGAGGCTGCGAGCGCCGCCGGGGCCATCGTGGCCTCCCGGCTGGAGTGCTCCACCGCGATGCCCACGCTCGCCGAACTCGAGGCAGTGCTGGCCGGGACCCCGGTCACCGAGGTCAACGCGCAGGCCGGCCGATGACCGGCACCATCCCAGGGCCCACCATGACGCCTGCCGCCCAGCCCACCATCGCCCAGCTGCCGCTGATCCGCGCCCACGAGCCCGAGCGGATCGCCGCCACCCTCGCCGCACGCCGCCCCGGCCGACGCCCGCGCTCCGGCGAGCGGCTGATGATCATCGCCGCCGACCACCCCGCCCGCGGATCCCTGGGGGCAGGGCCGGATGCGATGGCGATGGCCGACCGCACGGATCTGCTCGGGCGATGCCTGGAGGCGCTCTCCCGCCCGGGCGTGGACGGCTTCCTTGGTACCGCCGACCTGATCGAGGACCTCGCGCTCCTGGGGGCCCTCGAGGGCAAGCTCGTGTTCGGCTCCATGAACCGCGGCGGCCTGCCCGGGGCGGTGTTCGAGGCCGACGACCGGTTCACCGGCTACGACGCCTCCGGGATCGCCACGGCCGGCCTGGACGGCGGCAAGATGCTCCTGCGCATCGCCCCGGACAACCCCGGCACGATGCACACGATCGCCGCCTGCTCCGGTGCCGTGAACGACCTGGCCGAGCGCGGGCTGACCGCGATGGTGGAGCCGTTCTGGAGCTACACCGAGCACGGGCGGTTGCGCAACGACCTCACCCCTGACGCCGTGATCCGGTCGATCGCGGTCGCCGCCGGGCTGGGGCGCACCTCTGCCCACACCTGGCTGAAGCTGCCGGCCGTGCCCGAGCCGGAGCGCGTCATGGCCGCCACCACGCTGCCCAGCCTCGTCCTCGGCGGGGAGGTCTCCGAGGACCCCGACGCCGCCCTGGCCACCTGGGAGGCCACGCTCGCCTGCC
The DNA here is from genome assembly GCF_021049265.1 of Ruania suaedae. NCBI lineage: Bacteria > Bacillati > Actinomycetota > Actinomycetes > Micrococcales > Ruaniaceae > Ruania > Ruania suaedae. The sequence continues at coordinate 30,225 of NZ_CP088018.1, read as the reverse complement.
CGAACGTGCTGGGCCTGGTGGTCGGGCGCAGCCTGCTCTACCCCCCGGACGGCGACGTGGCCGCGGCCGTCGATGCCGCCGTCGGGCTGCTGTGAGCACACTGGTCCCGAGCAACTCGAGGAGGATGTGGCGATGACCGACACCGATCTGCTGGTCCCCGCAGGAAGCGCACCGAACGGCCCGTTCGGGCTGGATATCACCCCCGAGCGCGCCGGCTGGGGCTACTCCGGGCTCAAGACGCTGGAGCTCTCGGCCGGCGCGAGCGCGCCGGTAGCGCTCGGCAAGGACGAGGCCATCGCACTGCCGATGGCGGGCGGCTTCGAGATCGCCGTCGAGGGGCAGACCTTCCACCTGCAGGGGCGCCCCGACGAATTCTCCGCCGTCACCGACTATGCCTATCTCGGGCGCGGCACCACCGCGCAGATCACCGCCACCGGCGACGGCGGCCGCCTCGCCCTGGCCACCGCCCGCGCCGAGGAGACCCTCGCCAGCTCCTACCGCCCGGCCGAGGAGGTGCGCCTGGAGCTGCGCGGCTCCGGCAGCGCCTCCCGGGAGGTGCGCAACTACGCCCTCGGCAATGCGGTGAGCACCGACCGGCTGCTCGTGGTGGAGGTCATCACCCCGGGCGGCAACTGGTCCTCCTACCCGCCGCACAAGCACGACGTGCACTCCGAGGACGAACGCGTGCTGGAGGAGATCTACCACTTCCGCTTCCGCTCCCACGCCCTCGGCGCCCAGACCGGCGAGGGCGTGGGGTACCACCGTCAGCACGGCACGCCCGAGCGTCCGATGGACCTGCTCGCCGAGGTGCGCTCCGGCGACACGGTGCTGGTGCCGCACGGCTACCACGGGCCCTGCATGGTGCCGCCGGGCTACGACATGTACTACCTGAACGTGATGGCGGGCCCGGAGCGCGACGGCACCTGGAAGATGACCGACGACCCGCACTACACCTGGGTGCGCGAGACCTGGGACGGTCAGGCCTTCGACTCCCGGCTGCCGCTGGCGAAGGAGCAGTCATGACCGAGGCTTCGCAGGACCCGCAGGCGACCGTGCGCCTCACGGTCGCCCAGGCCCTGGTGCGCTTCCTGTCGGTGCAGTACACCGAGCGCGACGGCGTCCGGCAGCGGGCCATCCCCGGCGCCTTCGGGATCTTCGGCCACGGCAACGTGGCGGGCGTGGGGCAGGCACTGCTGCAGAACGCGCTGGATCCTGCCGAGGGCGAGGAGGCCCTGCCGTACTACCTCGTCCGCAACGAGCAGGCGATGGTGCACTCCGCCGTCGGGTTCTCCCGGGCACGGCGTCGGCTGCAGACCTTCGCATGTACAGCCTCGATCGGCCCCGGCTCGACGAACATGGTCACCGGTGCGGCCCTGGCGACGATCAACCGGGTGCCGGTGCTGCTGCTGCCCTCGGACACCTTCGCCACCCGCCGGCCCGACCCGGTGCTGCAGCAGCTCGAGAACCCAGGATCGCCGGACATCTCGGTCAATGACGCGTTCCGCCCGGTCTCGCGGTTCTGGGACCGCATCACCCGGCCCGAGCAGCTGATCGCCTCGCTGCCACAGGCGATGCGGGTGCTCACCGACCCGGCCGAGACCGGCGCGGTGACGCTGTGCCTGCCGCAGGACGTGCAGGCGGAGGCGCATGACTTCCCGCTGGCGCTGTTCCGCGAGCGCACCTGGCACGTGGGCCGGCCGGTGCCCGAGCCCGCGGCGCTGGAGCGGGCCGTGACCGCGATCCGCTCCGCCCGGCGCCCACTCGTGGTGGCCGGCGGCGGGGTCAAGTACTCCGAGGCGAGCCAGGCGCTGATCGCCTTCGCCGACGCGACCGGGACTCCGGTGGCGGACACCCAGGCCGGCAAGGGCGCCATCCCGGGCGAGCACGCGTGCGCCGTCGGGGGGGTCGGCTCCACGGGGTCGGCCGCGGCGAATGCACTGGCGGCCGAGGCGGACGTCGTGATCGGCGTGGGCACGCGCTACACCGACTTCACGACGGCGTCCCACACCGCCTTCGCGAACCCGGACGCGCGCTTCGTGAACCTCAACGTGGCCAGTTTCGACGCCGCGAAGCACAGCGCGGAGATGCTGGTGGCCGACGCCCGCGAGGGGCTGGAGGCCCTGACCGAGGCCCTCGCCGGGCACCGGGTGAGTGAGGAGTACGCCACCGAGGCGAGCAGGCTCGCCCAGGAGTGGGCCCGCACGACGGTTGAGCTCACCACCACCCGCAACGCCCCCCTTCCCGCTCAGGTCGAGGTGTTCGGAGCGCTCAACGACCTGATGGGCGCCGAGGACGTGGTGGTCAACGCGGCCGGTTCGATGCCCGGGGACCTGCAGGCGCTGTGGCGCGCGGCCGGCCCGGACCAGTACCACCTGGAGTACGGCTACTCCTGCATGGGGTACGAGATCCCGGCGGCGATCGGGGTGCGGCTGGCCCGGCCCGAGCGCGACCGTCAGGTGGTGGCGATCGTCGGCGACGGCACGTACCAGATGATGCCGACCGAGCTGGCGACGATCGTGTCCGAGGGCCTGAAGGTGATCGTGGTGGTGCTGCAGAACCACGGGTTCGCCTCGATCGGGGCGCTCTCGGAGTCGGTGGGCTCGCAGCGGTTCGGCACCGCCTACCGGATGCGGGATGACTCAGGCCAGCTAGCCGGCGAGCATGTGGGCGTGGATCTGGCCGCGAATGCCGCGAGCTTCGGGGTGCGGACGGTGTCGGCCTCCTCGATCGAGGAGTTCCGGGCGGCGTACGCCGATGCCGCCGCGGCACCCGATGCCACGGTGATCGTGATCGAGACCGACCCGGTCGGCCCGAACCCGCCCGCGACGAACGGCTGGGACGTTCCGGTGGCCGAGGTGTCCAGACTGGAGAGCACCCAGCGTGCGTACGAGCAGTACGCGACGCTGCGGGCGAAGCAGCGCCACTACCTGTAGCAGTGGCGCCGCTGCGTGCCCTGCTCAGGGGACGGTGTACCCGGCGGCCCGGTAGAGCTCGTACCACTCGGCGCGGGTGAGCGGGAGGTCCGAACCCTGCGCGGCGGCGATCACCCGTTCCGGTGTGGTGGTGCCGATGACCACCTGCATCTGCGCCGGGTGCCGGGTGATCCACGCGGTGGCGATGGCGATCGCCGGCACGTCGTACTTCGCGGCGAGTCGGTCGACCACAGCGTTCAGCTCCGGGTAGCGCTCGGAGCCGAGGAACGGGCCGTCGAAGAACCCGGCCTGGAACGGTGACCAGGCCTGGACGGTGATGTCGTGCAGGCGGCAGTAGTCGAGCAGGCCGTCGTCGCGGCTGATCGACTGGTCCAGGCCCTGCATGTTGGCCGCCACGCCCTGCGCCACCAGGGGCGCGTGGGTGATCGAGAGCTGCAACTGGTTGGCCACCAGCGGCTGGCGGACCGACTTCTTCAGCAGGTCGATCTGCCGGGGGGTGTGGTTCGAGACGCCGAAGTGCCGGACCTTGCCCGCCTCGGCGAGCTCGTCGAAGGCGCGCGCCACCTCGTCCGGTTCGACCAGGGCGTCCGGGCGGTGCAGCAGCAGGATGTCGATGTAGTCGGTGCCGAGCGCCTCGAGCGAGCCGTTGACGCTGTCGATGATGTGCTCGTAGGAGAAGTCGAAGTACGGACCGTCCGGGACGATGCCCGCCTTGGTCTGAATGGTCAGCTTCTCGCGGTCGGCCGGGCTCAGTGCCATCGCCTCGGCGAAGCGTCGCTCGCAGCCGTGCACACTCGAGCCGTAGACGTCGGCGTGGTCGAGGAAACTGATGCCCTGGTCGATGGCGGTCTGCACCAGGGTGCGCACCTCCTCGTCGGACTTGTCCTGGATACGCATCAGGCCGAGCACCACGTTCGGTGCGCTGATATCGGTACCGGGCAGGGTGAAGGTCTTCATCGAGCTCCTTGCTGAGAGCGGGTGGGGAACAAATTGTCAGGCGGCGGACAGGCGCGCGACCTGCTCGGAGGAGAGCTGCACGTCGGCGGCGCCGACCGAGTCGAGGATGCTCTCCGGGCGGGAGGATCCCGGGATCGGGATCACCACGTCGGCGAGGGCGAGCTCCCAGGCGAGTGTCACCTGGTAGACGCTGACGCCGAGCTCGTCGGCGACGGACTGGAACGCGGAGTGCTGCTCGCCGAGCTCTGCCGCCTTGGCGATTCCTCCGAGGGGGCTCCAGGGCAGGAAGGCGATACCGAGGCGCGCGCAGTGCTCGAGCTCGCCCTGGCTGGAACGGAACCGCGGGGAGAACTGGTTCTGCACGCTCGCCAGGCGTCCGCCCAGGATCGCGTTCGCCTCATCGATCTGGGCGATGTCGGTGTTGGAGATCCCCGCCATCTGGATGACGCCCTCGTCGAGCAGCTCGGCGATCGCGCCCATCGAGTCCGCGAACGGGACCTCGGGATCGGGGCGGTGGAACTGATACAGGCCGATCGCCTCGACGCCGAGCCGGCGGGCGGAGTCCTTGGCGGCGGCCTTGAGCCGCTCCGGTCGGCCGTTCTTGGTCCACGAGCCGTCCCCCGGGCGCTGCGTGCCGCCCTTGGTGGCCACCAGCACCTCATCGGGCCCGACGCGGCGCTCGCGCAGGGCGCGGGCGACGAGCTCTTCGTTGTGGCCCTCCTCGCCGGCGTCGCGGTGGTAGGAGTTGGCGGTGTCGATCAGCGTCACCCCGGCGTCGAGCGCGGCGTTGATGGTGGCGATCGACCGGTCCGGGTCGGGCCGGCCCTCGATCGACATGGGCATCGCGCCCAGCCCGATGGCGGACACGCGTCGGTCACCGATGGTGCGTTCGAGCATTCCGATCTCCTCTGCGAGACGACTACGACGGAGGGTCACCGCCGACTCCCCAGCCTAGGACGCCCTCCTCCCGTTCGCCCGATCGCTGCCGGACCGGGCGAGCGGCGTCTCAGGCGCTGGCGGCGGGAGCCCCGTACCGCTTGGCCGCCCGCTCCTTGGCCTTGGCCGCCTCCACCTCACGGTCCTTCGGTGGCGCGTGGGTGACCAGATCGGCGAGCAGGTGCTCGGTGATGTGGGCGATGTCAGCGACCGCCTGGTCGAAGGCGACCTGATTGGCCATCGACGGCTTGGTCATGCCGCTGACCTTGCGCACATACTGCAACGCGGCAGCGCGCACCTCCTCGGAGGAGGCGTGCGGCTCGAAGTTGTGGAGGGGGCGGATGTTGCGGCACATAGCGCGAGCCTAAGCAGGCCGGCGCCGCGTGGCTAGTCATGGGACGACGACGGCACGCCCCCGCAGCGTTCCCTCGTGCAGCCGGTGATAGGCCTGCGGCGCCTCGTCCAGGGAGAACGTCTCCACCTCCACCGAGACCTGGCCGGCGCGGGCGAGCCGGAGCACGTCCATCAGTTCCGACCGGCTTCCCCAGTAGGGCGAGCGGATCGTGGAGTCGTAGGGGCGGGCCAGCATGCCGACGTCGGCCTTCGTGGCCCCGACGCCGACGAGCACCAGGTCGGACTCGGTGCCCAGCAGCGACAACCCGAGATCGACCGTCGGCTGGGCCGCGACGAAGTCGAAGACCGCGGCCACCTTCGCGCCGTCGACGGCGTCGCGGATCCTCTCGGGCGCGTCCTCGTCGGAGGTGAAGACGTGGTGGGCGCCGACCTCACGGGCCAGGTCGAGCTTGTCGTCGTCGATGTCGAGGGCGATCACGGTGGCCGGGGTGAGTGCTCGCAGGATCTGGATGGCGACGTGCCCCAGGCCACCGGCGCCGATCACGACGGCGACCGTCCCTGGCGTCAGCTTCGCCAGCGATCCCACGATGGCGTGGTACGGCGTCAGCCCGGCGTCGGTGAGGGCGACGTTACGGACCGGGTCCAGGTCGCCCAACGGCACGAGATGGCGCTGATCGCGGACCAGCACGTACTCGGCCATCGCACCGTCGCTGCCCAGGCCGGGCGGGGTGATCCCGAGCTCGGCGGCGCGCGGGCAGTAGTTCTCCTTGCCCTGAGCGCACTCGTAGCAGCGCCCGCACCCCTGCGGACCGTAGATGGCGACGGCGTCCCCCACCTCGACGGCGTCCACGCCCTCCCCGAGGGCGTCCACCACACCGGCGCCCTCGTGCCCGAGGGTCATCGGCAGCGGGTAACCGAACTGGGCGTACTGCTCCTCGGACAGACCCATCACGAAGGAGTCGGAGTGGCACGCACCGGCAGCGCTGACCTTGACCCGCACCTCTCCCGGGCCCGGCTCGGGCGTGGGCACCTCCCGGATCTCCGGCGGGCGGCCGACCTCGACGTACTGCAGTGCCTTCATGGGGTCCCTCCTCGATCGTGAAGCCGGACGCGGCCTCTCGATCGGGTGCCGCGCCCTCCCCCGATTCTCGCGCCCATGGCCGCTTCCCGCAGTCTGAGCGCGGGCTCGCCTCAGGCCGTGGCGGGGGCGGGCCCCTGGGCGGGCTCGGTGCGCCGCCGAGGGCGTAGACCGAAGGGGAGCGCCAGGATCAGCGCGGCGACGAAGGCGGCACTCACGCCGACGGCCACTGAACCGGGCTCGTCGGCCAGCCGAGCCACTGCGATCCATGCCACCCCCCACGCCATCGCGCCGGCGACCGCGAATCGGCCGCCGAACCTGCGGGCGTAGATGATGGCGAGGACCAGCACCGCGAGCAGTACCCCGATGCTGATGATCTCGGCCCTCGTACCGGTGGCCGCCATGTCGCCGGCGGCCAGCGCTGCCGCGATGTTGGCGCACGTGGCCACGGCCACCCAACCGAGGTAGAGGCCGAACGTGCCGTCGACCACGGCGAGCTCGATCCAGGAGGTGCGGGGGTGGGCGTGCAGCCGCGCCAGCACGATCTTGAGCACGATCGCCAGCGCCAGGATCACGGGCACGCTGGCCCACAGCCACCCCAACTGGATCGTCACCAGCCAGGCGCCGTTGAGCAGCAGGGAGGCGGCGGCCCACCAGCCGATCGCACGGCCGCGCACCCCGGAACCCGGCGGCAGCCACTGCCAGATGACGTAGCCGGCCAGGCCGACGTAGATGACGGACCAGATCCCGAACGCCTGCGTGCCCGGGGCGATCAGCGTGGCATCGGCCGCGAGAGCGCCCCCGGCGGCCTCCGAGACCGGTGTTCCGCCGAGCGCTCCCACACCGTAGGCGGTGGCGAGCGCGCACAGCAGGGCGCAGACCGTGACGGCGAGGCGACGACGCAGATCCTGACTCACGTCGCTCACCGTATCCGGCAGGAGGCCTCCGCCGCACCGCAAGTTACGGGTGGTCGCTGCGGCGCACCTCGTAGACGAGCCTCGCGAACTGTCCGAAAGCCGTCGCCGAGACCAGGCGGAGCCGGTCGGACTCGAGCCTGCGGGGCAGCACCGGCGCCCCGCCGGTGAGCGCGACCGGCGCCACCGACAGGCAGATCTCGTCGAGCGCCCCGATGTCGAGGAACTGCCCGGCCAGGTCGCCCCCGCCGACCACCCAGATGTCACCGTCGCCGGCCGCCTCCCGGATGCGTGGAAGCACGTCCGCCACCGAGCCGGAGACGAACCGGACGTCGGCCCCCTCGGGGATGGGCAGGTCCCGGCTCGTGAAGACGAACGTCGGCCGCTCGCCGTGGAACTCCTTCCACTTCTCGGGGTGGGCGAGTACGTCCTCCTGGCCGAGCAGCCACTCGTAGGTGGTCGAGCCCTCCACCAACACGCTCGACCCGGACGGGAACAGGCCCTCGTCCGGATGCTCCCCGCCGTCCACCTCGAACAACCAGCTCAGGGAGTTGTTCTCGTCAGCGATCCAGCCGTTCAGCGTCGTTGCCGTGTCATACAGAATGCGTCCCATGTCCAGCACCTTAGGACCAGGCACCGACAGCGGCCCGCCCGATAGCCGCCATCGACCGATCGAGGCCGGTGCTCGTGTGAAGTTCGCTTGACACGGACCCGGCCAGGCATGTCAACTGTGCTTGACATTGAAGGAGGTCGACGATGAACCATTCACCTGCCACCGCCCGTGAGTCGCTGCGGTGGGGCCGCTCTCAGTGGGGAAGCGCGCGTCCCCGCCCGGCCGCGTGGTGGCATGCCGGGCCGCTCGGAGCGCTCGCCGCCGTCGTCCTCGGCGTCGTCTTCAGCCTGATCGGTTTCGATGCCGATCATCGGTGGCTGGCCTTTGGTGTCAGCACGCTGTGTTTCACCGGCCCGGCGCTCGCCCTGGCGTGGGCGGTGGTGGTCGATCGCTCCACGATCCGCGGTGCAGTGGATCGTCCGGAGGAGTCGGTGGAGAACATCTGGTTGGACAAGGCGACCCAACGCGCGCTCTACGACGCCTTCATACTCGCCGGTGCCGGTGCCGCCGTGCTGAGCCTGACGCGCTGGGAGGTCCCGGGCGCTACGGCGCTGATGGTCCTCGCCGTCCTCATCGCTGTCGATGTCGCCGCCCGCTACGCACTCGCCCGCCGAGCCGGCTGACGCGTGCAGAACTCAGTCGCTGTCCGCCGGAAGGACAGGGGTTGGTCCCAGCACCATCTTGCCGACCTGCTCGGGGTCTCCCGTCAGACCGTCATCTCGATCGAGAAGGGTCGCTTCGACCCCTCCCTGCCGCTCGCGTTCAGGCTGGCCGCAGCGTTCGGCTGCCGGATCGAGGACCTCTTCGAGCCCTGACCCGTCCGACCAAAGTTCCGGGCACCGACCCACGTCGCAGCTTCGGTCGGTGCCCGGAATCACGGTCCGTGGAGCTATCGCCCGAGCGCCGCGTTCACCCGCTCGAATGCTGCCGGGAGTTGCTCGCGTACCGCACCCGGCACACCGAACAGCATGGTCTGCAACGGCTGACCGTCCGTCCATGCGGTGCCGTGGCGCAGCCGGTCACCGACTTCGGCGTCCACCGCAGCCACCTCAGCCAGCAGGAGCTCGTGGGCGCGCCGGTCGTCGACGATCGCCCCGAGCGAGGTGTCCCAGCCGATCTCGTCCACGCGGGGGGTCACCCGGGGGTCGGTGACCGTCCACTCGTGCGTGCCGGAGCCGACCTCGAACGGGTCCTGCCCGGGTAGGGCGACCTGCGCCGTCGTGTTGGCCGGGATCGTGGCGTGCACCCGCAGGGTGCCCTCGCCGGTCTCGGCCCAGCCGGACTCCGCGAGCCCGTAGGGGGTCTCGCGCCGCACCGAGGCGTGCTCCATCCCCTCGATCGGCAGCGGCGCGATTCGGATCCGCGCATAGCCCGGAGCATCCGGGACCAGCCCCGCCACCCCGCGGTGCAGCCAGTCGGCCACCGCTCCGAAGGCGTAGTGGTTGAAGGAGGTCATCTCGCCCGGGTTGATGGTGCCATCCGGGAGCATGGAATCCCAGCGTTCCCAGATCGTGGTGGCGCCCATCGTCACGGCGTACAGCCAGCTCGGCAGCCCCGTCTGCAGCAGCAGCCGGCCTGCGACATCGGCGTGTCCGGTGGAACTGAGGGCGTCGGCGATGATCGGTGTGCCCACGAAGCCGGTGCCGATCACGAAGCCGTCGCGGCGCACGATCTCGGCGAGCCGGTCACCCATCGCCTGGGTGGTGCGGCCGTCGACGAGGCCGTAGCCGATCGCCATCGCATAGGCCGTCTGGGAGTCCGAGACGATGCGGCCAGCCCCGGTCACGTACTCGTTCACCCACGCCTGCCGCGCACGCTCGGCGTAGTCACCATAGTGATCCGCATCGTCGGGGTGGCCGAGGATGGTTGCCGCCTCGGCGAGCAGCGTCGCCGATCGGACCACGTGCGCACTCGCCACGATGTCCTTGTCCGTGCGGGCGCCGCCGGGCTGGTCCGGGGGTGCGGCCGGGTCGAGCCAATCGCCGAACTGGAAGTCCCCCTCCCAGAGCAGCCGTTCGCCGGCCAGGTCCACGAGCACCTCCATCCAGGACTTCATCGAGGGGTAGTGCTCGGCGAGGGCGGCGCGGTCGCCGAAGCGCTCGTAGAGCACCATCGGCACCACCGTGGCGGCATCGCCCCACGCCGTCGCCGGCTTCGGGTCTCCGAGCACGTTCGGCACCACGAACGGGCAGACCCCACCCGCGCGTGCCTGCTCGAGGGCGACGTCGCGCAGCCAGGAGGTCAGGAACCCGTCACTGTCGAACAGCGAAGACGCCGTCGGGGAGAAGACCTGGATGTCGCCGGTCCAGCCGAGGCGTTCATCGCGCTGGGGGCAGTCGGTGGGGATGGAGACGAAGTTGCCCTTCATCCCCCAGACCACGTTCTCGTGCAGCCGGTTGACCAGCTCGTGGGAGGACTCGAACCACCCGGTGCGGCGCATGTCGCTGCTGATCACCACGGCAGTCACCGCCGAGGGGTCGAATTCCCCGGGCCAGTTCTCCACCTCGGCGTAGCGGAAGCCGTGGAAGGTGAACTCCGGCTCGACCACGTCCTGACTCCCCGAACAGACCACGGTGTCCGTGGCCTTGGCGTACCGCAGGGGGCGCACGCCGAGCTCACCGTGCTCGAGGACCTCGGCGTGGCGCAGGGTGATGACGTGGCCTTCCGGCCCCCGGACCCGCACCCGCAGGCGGCCCACGAGGTTCTGCCCGAAGTCGAGCACGGTCTTGCCCGCGGGAGTGGTGATCACCTCGGCCACGGCGACCTCGCCGACCCGTCGCACCGGTTCGGCCGGGTCGGCCTCGGGCACCACCGCGAGATCACTCACGACGGCGGCCGGCCAGTTCGCGTCGTCGAAGCCGGCCTGGTCCCAGCCCGGCAGGGCGCGCCGGGCGTCGATGTCCTCGCCCTGATAGATCGAGCTCGCCGTGATCTCCCCGACGGCGGCCGCTCGCCACGTCGCGTCCGTGGCGATGACCTGGGTCGAACCGTCTGAGAGTTCGAGGTGGAGCTGTGCCGCAACGGCCGGCTGGTCGCCGTAGATGCGCCGGCCGGTGCCATGGAAACCGAACTTCTCGGTCCACCAGGCGCCGGCGAAGCGGATCCCGATCGCGTTCGTGCCGTCCTGCACGAGGTCGGTGACGTCGGTGGACTCATGCACCAGCCGCTCGTGATAGTCGGTCCACCCCGGCTTGAGCACGCTGTCATCGACATCGGCGCCGTTGATGCTGACTTGGTAGGCGCCCCCGGCCGTGGCATACAGCGTCGCTTTCTGCACCTGCCCACGTACTGCGAACTCGGTGCGCGCCCGCCCTGGGCACGCCTCGCCGTCGGGGTCGGCCAGGCCGATGTAGGCGGCGCGCCACTCACCCTCGCCCAGGAATGTGGCCCGCACCTGCACCGGCTCGGACCACTCGGTGGTGACGCCGTCGGTCGAGGTGACCCGCACCGCCAGGTCGTGGCGCGCGTGCGGCGCGAGCGGGGCACAGGGCCAGTCGACGAAGACCGACTGTCCCGTCTCCAGCCGCACCGGCTCGCCGCCGTCGAGGCGCACCTCGGCAGCGGCCTGCTGCCAGGGTTGATCGGACTCGACCACCCAGCTCAGTCGCGGGGAGGGGACGTCCGCCAGGGCGGCGTCGTTGCGTCGTTCCACCCGCAGCCGGGTGACGCGAGAAGTCATGGAAGTTCACTCCAAGGAGGTTGGTCTGCTCAGCCTTTGACGGCGCCGGAAGTCATACCGGCGACGATCTGGCGGTTGAAGAAGATGTACATGACCAGTGGGGGGATCGTGATCAGGAGAATGTCCATGAACAGCAAATTCCACTGGTTGGAGGACTGGCTCTGGAAGTTGTAGAGGGTCAGCTGCACCGTGGCGTTGTCATCACCGGGCAGGAAGTACAACGGGTTGGCGAAGTCGTTGAAAATCTGCACCGACTGCACCACGATCACCGTGACCACCGTGGGTTTCATCAACGGCAGGATCACCCCGAAGAAGATCCGGAACGGGCTCGCGCCATCGATGATCGCCGCCTCATCCAGCGACCGTGGGATCGTGGAGACGAACGCGCGGAACAACAGGATCGAGAACGCCAACCCGAACGTGATCTCGATCAGGATCAGCCCCGGCAGGGTCCCGAACAGGCCCACCCCCTGCAGCACCCACACCGTGGGAACCACCGCCGGGGGCACGATCAACCCCGCCAGCACGAAGAAGTTCGCCACCGTACGGATCCTGGAGGCACGCCGCTGCATCACATACCCGACCATCGCGGCAATGATCACCAGGAACGACACACTCACCACCGTCAACACCGTGGAGTTCACGAACGCACGCGCCACGATGAAATCACGCTGAGTGATGACCTCGATGAAGTTGTCCACGAACGCCAGCTCCGTGGGCCAGGAGAAAGACAGCTCGGAAGCCTCCTGACGGGTCTTCATCGCCTGCACCACGATGAAGGCGAACGGCAGGATGAAGATGATGATCGAGGCCACGATCGCGGTGATGCCCAGCACCCACCGCATGATCCGTTCACGTCTCATTGTTCGACCTCCCGCTTGTTGAGCATCAGCGAGATCGGGACCATGATTGCGGTCACCACCAGGAACAACACCACGTTGCCCGCGGTGGACAGGCCGTAGAACCCGGCCTGGTACTGCTTGTAGATCACCGACCCGATCACATCGGAGCTGAAGCCCGGCCCGCCACCGGTGGTGGCCCAGATCAGGTCGAAGGAGCGCAACCCACCGATCAGAGACAAGATGATCACCGTGCCCGTCGCGGGCTTGACCAGCGGCAACGTGATCGACTTGAACACCGCCCACTTCGAGGCCCCATCCACTTTCGCGGCCTCGTAGTACTCGGTGGGGATGGCGACCAGGCCCGCGATGTAGATCAGGACCGCGATCCCCAGGCCCTTCCACACATCGATCCCTGCGATCGTCAGCAACGCGATGTCAGGGTTGGTCAACCATCCCGGACCGGTGATGCCCAACGTCTCCAACGCCCCGTTGACAACCCCGTCGAAGGGGTCCAGCAACGCGTTGAACATGATCCCCACCCCGATGGTGGAGACCAGCACGGGGAAGAAGATCACCGACCGCAGATAGTTCCGGCCCACCAGCGCTGAGGTGAGCAGCACCGCCAGCGCCAGCCCGATCACGACCTTCATTCCCGAGGTGACGAAACCGTAGATCAGGGTGTTGATGAAGCTCTGATACAGCTGTGGTTCACGGAAGAACTGGATGTAGTTCTCCAGTCCGATGAACTCCTGATCGAACAACGTCCACCGCGTGAGGCTGAAATAGAACGAGGCGAACGTCGGGATCGCGAAGAACACCAGGAACAACACCGCCGCGGGCAGGTAGAACCACAGCGGGTACGCATGACGCGCAGTTCCCAGGGTGCGGACCTTACGAGCCCTGCCGGCCCGCACCCCGGTCGTTGCAGTGGTCACCAGCCCTCGAGGCCCAGCTGCCGCGCCTGGTTCTCCACATCGCGGTCGTAGTTCGCCGCCGCCTCCTCAGCACCACGGATACCCGACCCCACCTCGACGGTGATGTTCTCCAGGTTCGGGCCCTTGATCGGGGAGAGGAACTCCAGCGCCGGGGCAGTCCGCTCGGCATCGAAGTAGGACTGCACATCCTGCACCAGCGGTGCGACATCGGAGGGCAACTCGCAGCCGTTCACATACGGGCCGGTCGGGTTGCTCTGCTCGGTGAAGATCTCGCACGCCTCGGGTCCGGCGACGAAGTCCACGAACGCCGTCGCAGCCTCCAATTCGGCGCCCTCGGTGGTCTGCGGGATGTAGATGCCGTCCGGCTGCCAGATGGTGGCCGAGGTGTTCGCCGGGTCATCGGCCGGGATCGCCATGAACCGGATGTCCTCGACCGCGTCCGGGTGGTTGGCCCGGACGGTGTCCAGGAAGTTGGTCAGGATCGGGTAGTGCACGCCCTCGCCCTCGGCGAGCATCCGCGCGCCGTCCTCCATGATGGCGGACGGGTAGTTCTCGTTGAGGAAACCCGCCTCCTGCACCTCCTGGAGGTGCTCGAACCCGGCGAGGGCTGGCTCCTCGGCATAGAAGCGCTCATGGGCGGTGTACTGCTCGGCCCACTCCGGGTCCTCCGCGTTGACGTTCGCGAAGTCACCGAGGACGAACAGCTGGCTGGTCCAGGTGTCGCCATAGGTCTGGATCACCGGGTCATAACCCGCCGCCGCGATCTCCTCGTTGTTGGCCATGAAGTCATCCCACGACTCGGGCACCTCCAGCCCGAGCTCGTCATAGATCGCACCGTTGTAGGCGATACCGCCGGCGAACGAGCTGCCGTAGGGGCCGCCGTAGAGAGTCCCGTCCGTGCTGACGACCGAGGTGTAGTCCTCCGTGAGCTCACCGGCCCAGGGGCGGTCGCTGAGGTCGACCAGGTTGGTGGTGGGATTCAGCGCCTGGAAGAGGGAGCCGGAGTTGTAGACGAAGACGTCCGCCATCTCACCGGTCGACAGGCGGGTCTTGATGAGGTTGTCGCCCTCGGTGCCGCCGGGTCGGGTGTCGACGTTGATCGTCACATCGGGGTTGTCCTCGTTGAAGGCGCTGATGAGCTGTTCAGCCAGCTCGACATCGGCTTCCTCGGCAGTGGTGAGGAACGTGATCTCCACGCTGCCGTCATCGCTGCCGCCGCCGGAGCAAGCCGAGAGCGCGAGCGCCGCGGCAGCCACGGAGGCCACCCCGGCACCGAGGTGCCGTCGGGAAGTTGTCGGGATCATGTGCTTTGCCTCCTCGCAAAGACGGTGCGGCAGGTCGTTCTGCCGCCGGTATGAAACCTTTCATGGCCGACGATAGGTGGATGTCGGTCCGATCGTCAACCGATCTACACTGTTGGTACTAAACTGTGATCCGTGACCGGAGCTGCCGATGCTGACAGCGCCCGGGCGGCGAGCGCTGAGTCGCCGTCGGGGCCACCCGGTGCGCCCCGACCCACGGTGCGCACCGCCACTATCCAGGACGTCGCGGACGCCGCTGGTGTCTCGCGCGCGGCCGTCTCCAAGGTCATCCGCAACGCCTACGGCGTGAGTCCGCGGATGCGCATCCGGGTCGAAGCGGCCATCGCCGAGCTCAACTACCGTCCGAGCGTCGCGGCGCGTTCGATGCGCGGGCCCTCGCACACGCTGGGCATCGAGATCGCTCAGGTCAGCAATGAGTTCCTCACCATGATCGTGCGTGGCGCGCTGGAGACGTTGTCGGGAACGCCCTACCGACTGGTTGTCGCGCCGGTCACCGCACCGCGCGAGACAGGAGCCGCGCTCCAGAGCCTGGCCGACCGGCAGGTGGACGGCATCGTCGCGATCTCACCGATGGTCGGCGAGAGGTGGCTGGAGGATCTCAGCGATCGGATCCCGGTGGCCATCATCGGCCGGCACGACATCTCCGGGCACTACGACACCGTGACGGGCGCCGACCACTCGGGTACCGAGCAGGTCATGGCTCACCTGTTCGATCTCGGGCATCGGCGGATCGCGCATCTGACCATCGACAACGCGCGAGAGCACGCGCTGGTGGACGACCCCACGCGGTGGCAGCGATCGGGGCGGGAGCCGCACGCGATCCGGAGCACTGTCTACTCCGAGCAGATGCGTGAGCGCGGATGGGAACCCCTGATCATCTACACCGGAGGGGATGAGCTGGAGGCTCAGGCCACCACCGCCACTCTCCTGGCCCGGCCTACACCTCCCACGGCCATCTTCGCCGGCAACGACACCCTCGCGATGGGCGCGCTGCGCGCCATCGCCGAGGCCGGCCTCGGACCTGCCGATGTCTCGGTGGTCGGTTACGACGACATCACCATGGCGAGCCATCCCCTCGTCTCCCTGACCAGCGTCGATCAATCCGGCTTGCGGATCGGCGCCGAGGCCGTCCGGCTGCTGTTGGAACGCATCGCCGGGCGCACCGAGTCGGTTCAGGTCGAGGAGCAGGTTCACCTACGCGTGCGTGGATCCACCGCTCCTGCGAAGGGATCGGCGGCAGAATAGGACTGCGCCCGATCCCTCATCACGACCGCGCCCCGGAGGCCACATGACCACGATGACCGAGGTGGCAGAGGCCGCCGGCGTGTCGGTGATGACGGTCTCGAACGTGCTCAGCGGTCGCCGCCGTGTCAGTCCGGAGACGAGCGAGAAGGTGATGCGGGCGGTCACCGATCTCCACTACCAGGTCAATCTCACCGCGCGGAACCTCCGCTCCGGGCGCAGCGGTTCCGTCGCGCTGATCGTTCCCCAGTTCGATCACGCCTACTTCGGCGCCCTCGGTGCCCGGGTGGCGCGGGCGATGGAGGCCCTGGGCAGGCAGGTGGTGATCGAGCAGACCTCCGCCAGCGCCGCGGGCGAGCTCTCGGCCCTGGCCCTGGCACGCCTGCACATGTACGACGGCGCCATCTTCAGCGTGGTCGGTCTGCGCGAGTCCGAGCTCGACCGCATCCGCGACTCCATCCCCATCGTCCTGCTCGGCGAGCGCGAGGTGCCGGCACGCTTCGACCACGTGATGATGGGCAACGTCGAGGGTGCACGCCTGGCGGTGGCGCACATGTTCGAGCGCGGCTCCCGGCGGGTCCTGATCGCCGGCGGGCGCCGCGGGCTTGGGTCCACCGGGATGTCGTGCCTGCGCACGCAGGGGTGGACCGGGGCACACCAGCAGGCCGGCCTGACTGTGGACGAACGGCTGATCCTCGAGCTCCCGCGACTCGACGTCGGCGAAGGCCGGGCCGCCATCGCGGCCGCGCTAGCGGCGGACCCCTCCATCGACGGCGTCTTCGCCGTCACCGACGATGTCGCCGTCGGGGCACTGGCCGGCGTGCGGGACGCCGGCCGGAGCGTACCGGCGGACGTCCAGGTGGTGGGTTTCGACAACCTGGAGATCGGGGCCCACGTGTACCCGGAGCTGACCAGCATCGATCCCAGCAGCGACTGGATCGTCGACAACGCGGTGCGTTTGCTGCAGGCGCGGATGGGCCAGGACCCACCGGCCGACGCCGAGCACCTGGTCAGTCCGGTACGCCTGGTCGAGCGTGGCTCGACCCGGCCCGTACGTAGAGGCGCCGGCCCGGCGCGGAACTGATCCCGAAGGCGAGCACGCTCGCGGTGACCATGAGCGACCCGACGGCGAAAAGCCTCGGATCGCTCACGCCCTGGTCCAGGCTGTGGGCCAGATAAAACAACGAGCTCACGCCCATCGGTCCGAACCAGCCCAGGAACACCGCCTGCTGCGCCGGCAGGCGCATCGGCCGCGGGAGGGCCAGGAGCCACGGCAGCCGGCGCAAAGCCAGCACGAGCACGACGAACAGCAGGGCCGCCGGCCCCAGCTCGGCCCACTGCGCCCAGGGCAGCACCACACCGAGCACGAGGAAGACCGGGAGGGCCGCGTAACGGTTCACCGCTTCGTCGATGGCCTGCTGGGGCTCGCGCTGATCGGCGGAGACCATCCGGTTGTAGACCACCCCGGCCACGAAGACCGCCAGAATCCCGTCGGTGCCGGCCACCTTGGCCACCCCGAGCACGGCCACGGCGAGCAGCAACGGCAGGATGAGGTCCGGCGCCTGCTCCAGGTCACGGTCCCGCGTGGCCAGACGGACGCCCCACCCGGCCAGAGCGCCGGCGACGACTCCGATCACCGCACCCACCAGCACCTCGTAGGCCAGGCTCCCGGCGGCTGCACCGACGGACCGTGCGGGCAGCAGTGTGGCGATCGCGAGACCGACGAGCGGGAGCGCCAGACCGTCGTTGATCCCGCTCTCCACGCTCAGCGTGTGTCGCACCCTGGCGGGCAGGCTCTTCTCCGCCGGTGTCCCGGAGACCACCGAACTGGCCAGCACCGGGTCGGTGGGGCACAGGCAGGCGCCGATGAGTGCCGCCAGGGCCAGCGGCAGGCCCAGCACCAGCGAGGCCGCCCCGGAGACCACAGCCGCCAGCGGCATCACGATCGCCACCAGCAACAGCACCGGCCGGACCACCCTGCCGATATCGCTCGTGGGGAAGCGCAGAGCAGCCGCCATCACCGACAGCGCCACGATGAGCCTGCTTCCTTCCAGCAGGATCAGATCGCGCACATGGTCGGAGATCTCCACCAGGGCGAGCAGCTGCGGCCCCAACACCACACCCAGGGCGAGGGCCACCATCGGCTCGCTCAGCGGCAGCGTCCGCATCTTGTAACTGCCGAGGGCCAGCAGGACCGCGAGGAGCCCCGCCAGCCCGTAGGACAGATGCAAGTCATCCACGAGAGAGACCTTCCCGTCACGCACTGATCATCGGCGCGCGCCAGGCTACTCCGACGGCGCGAGGCCGGCAGGCCGAGCTCGGTACGGCCCGTACGAGCTTGGGCAGGCAGCCCGCCGTGCCCGATGGCGTGACGCCGACGATCCTCGCGGCCAGGCCGTGCCTGGCCGCGGACGCCGTCGGCAGAGATCCCGACGAAGGGTGGAGCCAGCGGGACTCGAACCCGCAACCCCCTGCTTGCAAAGCAGGTGCGCTACCAATTGCGCCATGGCCCCTGGGGGCGGTCCTACGATACTGCGCGGTCGCCGTCGCCTGCTCAGGGGAGCGGGTCGGTGACCTCGGCCCAGACCTCGCGGGTGGCCTGTTGCTCGGCGACCCTGCGCCAGGCGAGGAGGCCGCCCACGGCCACCACGACGAGGACGAGAGCCTTCTTCATGTCGTCTCCCTCCGTGGCAGCTGTGGGCCTAGCTGGACTCGAACCAGCGACCTCTTCCTTATCAGGGAAGCGCTCTAACCGTCTGAGCTATAGGCCCGTGGCCCCGGGGATACCCGCAGGGCGCCCCCAGAGACTACCCCAGCGCGAGCATCGGCTCCAACACGGCGCCGGGTGGCTCGCGTCACGCCCGAGGGGAGGGTCTCAGTCGTCGGTGAGGGTCAGGTGCAGACCGCCGACCATTGCCGCCACCAGGTTGTAGACGAAGGCGCCGAGGGTCGCCAGCGCCGTCAGCAGCACCACGTCCACGATGGCGATGACAGTCGCCACCGAGAGCACCCGGGAGAACTCCACGTACTCCAGGAGTCCACCGAACTGCGCCATCGCACCGACCTCTTCGATCAGGCTCTGCACCTGAGCGAACACGCCCATGGAGTTGAGGACCCCCCACACCACCGCCGTGGCCACCACGAGGCCGATCCCGATCGCGATGGAGAGCAGGAAGGACAACTTCATCACCGACCAGGGGTCCACGCGCGAAACGGCCAGACGGACGCGGCGCGGGCCGGTCTCGGGCCGGTGCTCATCGCCGCTGGGCTGAGCGGACCCCTCCGTGCGCGGCCCGCCGGACTGGGGCGGCCGCTGCGCCGGCCTCGCCGACGTGCCCGCCGGTGCCGGCTGCTGTTGAGTCGCTGCGTCCGCGGGCGCCGACGACGGCCGCTCCGTCCGGCGCTCGCCGGGCTGGAAGCTCTTCGTGGACGTGCGCACCGGCATACTCGTCGGCCTAGGCGTCTGCTCGCTCATCAGATCTCTTCCTGTCCTTCACCCGAAGACTCGCCTGACGCTACGCCATCGGACTCGGGTTCGGCACCTTCAACTACAGCCTCCACCTCCTCCTCGACCGCCGTCTCGACGTTGCGGGCGATCGCGATGATGCGATCGCCGGCGTCCGGCTTCGCGAAGGTCACGCCCTGCGTGGTGCGGCCGGTGAGGTTGACCTCGGAGACCGCGGTCCGCACGATCTTGCCCTTCTCCATGATCACCAACACCTGGTCGTCCGCGCCGGTGATCAGCGCGCCCACCAGGTCGCCGCGCGCCTCGACGAGGTTCGCGACCTTGATCCCGAGGCCGCCGCGGCCCTGCACCCGGTACTCGTCCACCCGGGTGCGCTTGCCGAAACCGCCTTCGGTGACGACGAACAGATCCCAGCCCGTGCGCACCACATTCATCGACAGCAGGGAGTCATCCTCACGGAACTTCATCCCCGTGACGCCCGAGGTCGCCCGCCCGGTCGGGCGCAGCGCCTCGTCCGTGGCGCTGAACCGCAACGACTGGCCCTTGCGCGAGACCAGCAACAGGTCGTCGTCGGAGTTCACCAACCGGGCGGCCACGACCTCGTCGATCTCCCCGGCCCCGTTCTCGCGCAGGTTGATCGCGATCACACCACCGGTGCGGGAGGAGTCGTACTCGCTCAGCCTGGTCTTCTTCACCAGGCCGCTGCGCGTGGCCAGCACCAGGTACTCGGCCTGGTCGTAATCGCGCAGGTCGAGGACCTGGGCGATCTTCTCCCCGGGCTGGAACGCCAGCAGGTTGGCCACGTGCTGGCCCTTGGAGTCCCGGCTGCCCTCGGGCAGCTCATAGGCCTTGGCCCGGTACACCCGGCCGAGATTGGTGAAGAAGAGCAGCCAATGGTGGGTGGTGGTCACGTAGAAGTGGTCCACCACGTCGTCGCCACGCAACTGGGCACCACGCACGCCCTTGCCCCCGCGGTGCTGGGCACGGTAGTTGTCGGTACGCGTGCGCTTGGCGTACCCGCCCCGGGTGATCGTGACGACCACGTCCTCCTCGGGGATCAGGTCCTCCATCGACATCTCACCGTCGAAGGGCAGGATGGTCGTGCGGCGCTCGTCGCCGTACTTGTCGACGATCTCGCCGAGTTCGTCCCCGACAATGGTGCGCTGGCGCTCCGGGGAGCCGAGGATGTCGCGGTAGTCGGCGATCTCGGCCTCGAGCGACCTGAACTGATCGAGGATCTTCTGCCGCTCCAGCGCCGCCAGGCGCCGCAACTGCATCTCCAGGATCGCGTTCGCCTGGATCTCGTCGATGTCGAGCAGCTCGCGCAGCCCGGTCCGGGCCTCGTCCACCGTGGGAGAGCGCCGGATCAGCGCGATCACCTCGTCGAGGGCGTCCAGGGCCTTGATCAGACCGCGCAGGATGTGGATGCGGTCTTCGGCCTGCTTGAGCAGCCACTGCGTGCGGCGGACGATCACCTCGATCTGGTGGGTGACCCAGTGGCGGATGAACGCATCCAGGCTGAGCGTGCGCGGCACGCCGTCGACCAGCGCGAGCATGTTCGCACCGAAGTTGTCCTGCAGCTGGGTGTGCTTGTAGAGGTTGTTGAGCACCACCTTCGCCACGGCGTCGCGCTTGAGCACGATCACCAGGCGCTGCCCGGCGCGGCCGGAGGTCTCGTCGCGGATGTCGGCGATGCCCTGCATCCGCCCGTCACGGACCAGGTCGGCGATCTTCGCAGCCAGGTTGTCCGGGTTGACCTGGTAGGGCAGCTCGGAGACCACCAGGCAGGTACGGCCCTGCAGCTCCTCCACCTCCACCACGGCCCGCATGGTGATCGAGCCGCGTCCGGTCCGGTAGGCGTCCTCGATGCCCCGCAGGCCGAGGACCTGCGCACCAGTCGGGAAGTCCGGGCCCTTGATGCGCTGCAGCAGCGCGGCGAGCAGCTCCTCGGCGCTCGCCTCCGGGTTCTCCAGCAGCCACCGCACGCCCGCGGCGAGTTCGCGCAGGTTGTGCGGCGGGATATTCGTGGCCATCCCGACGGCGATCCCTGAGCTGCCGTTGGCGAGCAGGTTCGGGATCCGTGAGGGCAGGACGACCGGCTCCTGCGTCTTGCCGTCGTAGTTGTCCCCGAAGTCGACCGTGTTCTTGTCGATGTCGCGCACCATCTCGAGCGCGAGCGGTGCCATCTTGCACTCGGTGTACCGCGGCGCGGCGGCGGGATCGTTGCCGGGCGAGCCGAAGTTACCCTGGCCGGCCACGAGCGGGTAGCGCATCGACCACGGCTGCACCAGGCGCACCATGGCGTCGTAGATGGCACTGTCACCGTGGGGGTGGAACTGACCCATCACGTCGCCCACCACGCGCGAGCACTTGGAGAAGGAGGAGTCCGGGCGGTAGCCGCCGTCGAACATCGCGTACAGGATGCGCCGGTGCACCGGCTTGAGACCGTCGCGCACGTCCGGGAGGGCACGGCTGACGATCACGCTCATCGCGTAGTCGAGATAGGACCGCTGCATCTCCAGCTGCAGATCCACCTGCTCGATGCGGTCGGTGATGACCTCCGCCGGCTCGTCGGGCACGGGGGTGATGTCGTCGGTCACGGAGTTTCCTTACTCAGACGTCGAGGAAGCGCACGTCGTGGGCATTGCGCTGGATGAACGAGCGGCGGGACTCCACGTCTTCGCCCATGAGTACCGAGAAGATGTCGTCCGCCGCGGCGGCCTCCCCGATCGTCACCTGGCGCAGGGTGCGGGTGTCCGGGTCCATGGTCGTCTCCCACAGCTCGCGGTAGTCCATCTCGCCGAGACCCTTGTATCGCTGGATCCCCGTCTCCTTGGGCAGGCGCTGGTTCTTCGCGAGGCCCTCGGCGAGCATGGCGTCCCGCTCGCGGTCGGTGAACACGTACTGGTGCGGGGCGTTCGTCCACTTGAGGCGATAGAGCGGCGGCTGGGCCAGGTAGACGTGCCCGTGCTCGATCAGCGGACGCATGTACCGGAACAGCAACGTGAGCAGCAGCGTGCAGATGTGCTGACCGTCGACATCGGCATCGGCCATCAGGACGATCTTGTGGTAGCGCAACTTCTCCAGGGTGAAGTCCTCGCCGATGCCGGTCCCGAAGGCGGTGATCAGGGCCTGGACCTCGGAGTTGGCGAGCGCCTTGTCCATCCGCGCCTTCTCCACGTTCAGGATCTTCCCGCGGATCGGCAGGATGGCCTGCGTCTCCGGGTTGCGGCCCTGCACCGCGGAACCACCGGCGGAATCACCCTCGACGATGAAGACCTCCGAGCGGGAGGCGTCCCGCGTGGAGCAGTCCTTCAGCTTGCCGGGCAGGCCCCCGCCCTCGAGCAGGCCCTTCCGGCGCGTGGCCTCACGCGCCTTCCGGGCGGCCAAACGGGCGGCGGAGGCCTGGATCGCCTTGCGGATGATGTCCTTGGATTCGTTCGGGTGGCGCTCGAGCCAGTCACCGAACTGATCGAAGACGACCTTCTGAGTGAACGTCCTGGCCTCGGTGTTGCCCAGCTTGGTCTTGGTCTGACCCTCGAACTGAGGTTCGCCGAGCTTGATGGAGATGACGGCGGTCAGCCCCTCCCGGATGTCGTCGCCGGTGAGGTTCTCGTCCTTCTCGCGCAGCAGCTTGTTCTCGCGGGCGTACCGGTTGACCAGCGTGGTCAGCGCCGAACGGAAACCCTCCTCGTGCGTCCCGCCCTCGGAGGTGTTGATGGTGTTGGCGTAGGTGTGCACGCTCTCGGAGTACGCACCGGTCCACTGCATCGCGATCTCGAGGGAGATGGTGCGCTCGACATCCTCGGACTCGAACGAGATGGGCTCGGGGTGCACCAGCTCGGACCGCTTGGAGGCGTTGAGGTGAGCCACATAGTCCAGCAGGCCCTGGTCGTACTTGTAACTGACCGACCTGCTGTGCGCGGCGTTGCTCTCGCCGTCGGAGCGGGCACCGGCGACCTCGTCGTCGGTGTCCCCCCGGCGCTCGTCGGTCAGCGTGATGCGCAGCCCCTTGTTGAGGAAGGCATACTGCTGCATCCGCGAGCGCAACGTCTCGAAGTCGTAGTCGGTCGTCTCGAAGACGGTGGGGTCGGCCCAGAACGTCTGCGTCGTGCCGGTCTCGTCCGTGGGCGCCAGCTGCTGGAGCTCGCCGAGCGGGGCTCCACCGTTGGAGAACTCCTGCCGCCAGTGGTACCCGTCGCGGCTGACCTCGGTGATCACGTGCGAGGAGAGGGCGTTGACCACGGAGATACCCACACCGTGCAGACCACCGGAGACGGCATAACCGCCGCCACCGAACTTGCCACCGGCATGCAGCACGGTCATCACCACCTCGACCGTGGGACGGCCCTCGGTGGGGTGCATCGCCACCGGGATACCACGGCCGTTGTCGATGACCCGCACGCCGCCGTCGGCGAGCAGCGCGATCTGGACGTGGTCGCAGTATCCGGCCAGTGCCTCGTCGACCGCATTGTCGACCACTTCGTAGACCAGGTGGTGCAGCCCGCGCTCGCCGGTCGACCCGATGTACATGCCGGGACGCTTGCGGACCGCTTCGAGCCCTTCCAGAACGGTGATGTTGCCGGCGTCGTAGCCAGTTAGTCCGGCGGTGCCCTGCACGGGTGCTGGCTCAGAGGTCTCGTCAGCCACGTTCGTCTGGCTCTCCTATCGTCTCGAGGCGCCCACCGCAGGCGATCCCGATCGGGTCGATGCTCGTGTGCGCCGACCAGCGGCAGCGGGAGGGGCCCCACCACCCCTCAGGCGGTCCGTGCGATTCTACCCCTCACAAGGCCCCAGGAACGAATATCCACACGTTTGTCCACAGTGCTGTGTCGGGGGTGCGGCCCGTTCGTCCACTCAGCCGTAGGTGTCGCGCGGCCCTCGGCCTCCCGGCGCCACCCTGGGCCCTCGGCGCCAGCTCGGACCACCCGGTCCGAGCACCTGGATGCGGGTGACGACGCCTTCGCCGACCTCGTCGGCCAGCCGTCGGTCCAGCTGGGGGGTGAGCAGCCTGATCTGCGTGGCCCACGCGGTGGAGTCGGCGCGCACCACCAGGACACCCTCATCGAAGGTCTCGGGGGTGCAGTGGTCGGCGATCTGCTCGCCCACCACCTCGCGCCATCGACCGACCACGCCCCCTATGGACAGCGGCCGGCTCCAACCCAGCTGCCGCGCGAGGGCGTCGACCGTATTGCCCAGCGGTGCCGGGTCCCGACCGGTGCCGTGCCCGGGTGCGGACTCGAACACCACCCCGTCATGACGGCGGAGCTTACGTGGCGCAGCCGTCCCCGGCCGGGCCGTGCGCAGCCCTTTGGCGCGGGCGGCGTCGCGAGCACGGGCCAGAGCGTTCCGGGCTGCGTCGTCGGGGTCGGGGGCGTCAGCGGCCACGTGGCCGGCACCTGTCTCCTCAGGCAGATCAGCGCACACGGGTCACGGCCGATCCCATGACATCCACGCGCGCCCCGTCGAGCTCCTCGGGCACGTCCTCGGCCACGGCGGAGGTGATCAGCACCTGCTGGGCACCGGTGACGACCTCCGCGAGGCGATTGCGGCGCCGGTTGTCCAGCTCGGCGAAGACGTCGTCGAGGATGAGGACCGGTTCGCCGTCGGCCTGCCAGTCATCGGACTTGAGGAGCTCGTAGCTGGCGAGCCTGAGCGCGAGCGCCAGCGACCAGGACTCCCCATGGGAGGCGTAGCCCTTCGCCGGCAGCCCACCGAGACGTAGTTCGAGGTCGTCGCGGTGGGGCCCGACCAGGCTCACGCCGCGTTCGATCTCCTTCGGCCGCAGCTTCGACATCGCCTCCAGCAGTTGCGCCTCCACGAGGTCGGGGTTGGTGAGCGGCTCCTCCCCGCCGTCCGGGCCGCCGTCATCGGACATCGCCTGCTGGACGCTCGCGCGATAGGTGACCTCGGCCTCGCTCTGCCCCGAGCTGACCCGCTCGTAGGCGGTCTGCACGTGAGGGCGCAAGCTCCTGAGCATGCCCACACGAGCGGCGATCAGCTGTGCACCCGCGGCCGCCGCCTTCTCGTCCCACACATCCAGCGTGCGCAGGTCCGCGCTGCCCCCGCCGCGGCGCGCGCCGCCGGCGGATTTGAGCAGGGCGTTGCGCTGGCGCACCACCCGCTCGTAGTCCGAGCGCACGCCGGCGAGTTTGGGGCTCAGGAGCACCAGCAGCTCATCGGCGAAGCGACGCCGGCCGTCCGGATCGCCCTTGACCAATGACAGGTCCTCCGGCGCGAACACCACGGTGCGCAACATCCCCAGCAACTCCCGTGCCCGCGGCAGCGGCGCCCTGTTCAGCCGCGCCCGGTTCGCCTTGCCCGAGACCAGCTCGAGCTCGAGCACGGAGGGTCGCTCCTCCCTGACCACACGAGCCTGGATGATCGCGCGTGCCGCACCGTGGCGGACCAGGGCGGCGTCCGAGGCCACCCGGTGGGAGGAGAAGGTCGACAGGTACCCGATCGCCTCCACCAGGTTCGTCTTCCCCTGACCGTTCGGGCCCACGAACGCGGTGATGCCCGGATCGAGCGAGAGCAGCGCCTCCGGATACGAGCGGAAGTCGGTCAGCGCGAGGTCAGAGACGTACATACAAGGCTCTGGCTCCGCCTCAGCCGTCGGCGGAGGGCTGCGTGGTGTGACCACCGAACTGGTTGCGCAGCGCTGCCACCGCCTTCATCGCAGGCGAGTCCTCCTGCCGGGAGTCGAACCGGGCGAAGAGTGCCGCACTGATCACCGGGGCGGGCACGGCGCGCAGGACGGCCTCCTCCACGGTCCAACGCCCCTCGCCCGAGTCCGCCACGTAGCCGCGGATGTCGTCGAGGTCAGGGTCCTCGTTCAGGGCCTTCACCAGTAGTTCCAGCAGCCAGGACCGCACCACGGTGCCGCGCTGCCAGGCCTCGAAGACGGCGCCGACGTCGGTGATGAGGTCGTCCCTGGCGGCGAGGATCTCATAGCCCTCGGCGTAGGCCTGCATCACGCCGTACTCGATTCCGTTGTGCACCATCTTCGCGTAGTGCCCGGCTCCGACGGGGCCAGCGTGGACGAAGCCCTCCGCGCGCGGCCCGTCCGGCCGCAACGAGTCGAAGATGGGCATCAGGGATTCGATGACGTCGTCCGGGCCCCCGACCATGAGGCCATACCCGTTCTCCTTGCCCCAGATGCCGCCGGAGACCCCGGCATCGACGTAGTGGATCGCGGACTGGCCGAGCTCTTCGGCCCGGCGCAGGTCGTCGGTGTACTTGGAGTTACCGCCGTCGATGATCACATCACCGGCGGTGAGCAGACCACCGAGCTCGGTGATCACGCTCTCGGTGATCTCGCCGGCGGGGACCATCACCCACACGATCCGGGGCGCGCCCTCGGCGAAGGAGCCGGCCAGCTCCTCGAGCGAGGAGACGTCGCTGACATCGGGATTCTGGTCGTAGCCGGTGACCTGGTGTCCGGCGGCGCGCAGGCGGTCGCGCATGTTGGCGCCCATCCTGCCGAGTCCGACGAGTCCGAGGTGCATGGGCTTACCTCCTGCGTGGGTGGGTGATCAGGCTCCGAACCGGATGGGCATCAGCAAGTAGCGGAACTCTTCGGCGTGATCGGTGCTGTCCGCCTCCGTCTGACCGGTCATGACGGCCGGCTTGGAGGGATGCGTGAACGACAGGCGCACGAAATCGGTGCTCAGTGCACTCAGACCATCGAGCAGGTACTGCGGGTTGAACGCCGTGGAGATCTCCTCGCCGACGAGCGTCGACTCCAGCGCTTCGGTGGCCTGTGCGTCATCACCCTGACCGGCCTCGAGGACCACCTGGCCCTCGGTGAAGGACAGGCGGATCGGGGTGTTGCGCTCGGCCACGAGCGAGACCCGCTTGGCCGCCTCGACGAGTTCGTGCGTGCTCGTGACGGTGTGCGTGGTGGTCTGATCGGGGAACAGGCGCCGCACCGGGGGGTACTCGCCGTCCACCAGCAATGACGTGGTGCGACGGCCGCCGGCCTCGAAGCCGATGATGTCGCCACCGTCAGCCAGCGCCAGCTCGATGGATCCGGCGGAGGAGAGGTTGCGCGCGACGTCGGAGAGGGTGCGGGCCCGCACGAGTGCCACCCGGGAGACCGACGGTGAGGCCGGGGACCAGGTGATCTGGCGCATCGCGAGCCGATACCGGTCGGTGGCCAGCATCGTGAGGGAGTCACCCTCGATCTCGACCCGGACACCGGTGAGCAGCGGCAGTGTCTCGTCCCGCCCGGCAGCCATCGTCACCTGCGAGATTGCCTGAGCGAAGGCGTCGCCGGAGATGGTGCCGGTCACGTCCGGCAGATCCGGCAGCGCCGGGTAGTCCTCGACGGGCATCGTCAGCAGCGTAAAACGCGACGAGCCGCAGACCACGCTGACGCGATTTCCCTCCACCGAGACGTCGACCGGCTTGTTGGGCAGCGCCTTGGAGATCTCGGCCAGCAGCCGGCCCGAGACGAGGACGGCGCCGGACTCCTCCACCTCCGCGGCGACGATCGAACGAGCCGAGACCTCGTAGTCGAAGGTCGAGAGCACGAGTCCCCCGGCGTCGGCCTCCAGCCGCACTCCGGCGAGGACTGGCGAGGGGGGCCGGCTCGGGAGGGTGCGCGCAGCCCACGTGACGGCGTCTGCCAGGACGTCTCGCTCCACCCTGAACTTCACGATGTCGGCCTCATTCCTCGTTCATGCGCGCTCGGGGCTACCGAGCATAGTGACTGGCGGGATCCGCCCGGACCCCTGGACCGGCGAACGTCTCCGCCTCGACAGTAGACGACACCGGCCCCCCGGGGCGACAGGTTGTCATCACCGGCCCTTCCAAGCCAGCTCAGAGCCAAGCCCGAGCCAACTCCGTCGACGTCAGGGGCCGGCCGGGCCATGTTGGTTGTTCACACCCAGATGATCCAGGGAAGGGTCATCTTCGTCATCGGTGTTGTGGACGATGTGGGTAACCGACGTCGCTGCAGGTCAGCGCCCGCGCAGTGCTGTGGACCGAGGTGAGGTGGTCCTGCACAGGGTCACAGCTTTCCTGTGTACGACGGCCCCGGGCACAGATGACGTCCACGACTTTCGTGTCGTTCGTCCACGGATGTAGGCGGTCTGTCCACCGGTGTCCACAGATTCATCCACATCTGTGCATGACGGCGGGCATCGCAGCAGGTCAGAGCGGTGAGGTGGTCACTCAGGAACGCTGCTGCTGCTTGATCCGGTTGGTGAGCTCGGTGACCTGGTTGAAGGTGGAGCGGCGCTCTGCCATCTGCTGACGGATCTTGCGGTTGGCATGCATGACCGTGGTGTGGTCGCGGCCGCCGAAGACCTGCCCGATCTTGGGCAGCGAGAGCTCGGTGAGTTCACGGCACAGGTACATCGCGATCTGGCGAGCGTTGACGAGAACGCGCGAGCGGTCGGCGCTGCACAACGCCTCGATCGTGACGCCGAAGTAGGCCGAGGTCTGGGCCATGATCACCGACGGGGTGATCTCGGCGCCGTCGGTGTCGGTGATCAGGTCCTTGAGGACCATCTCGGCGAGAGCCAGATCCACGGTCTGTCGGTTCAGGTTGGCGAAGGCTGTGACCCGGATGAGAGCGCCTTCGAGCTCGCGGATGTTGGAGGAGATCTTCGAGGCGATGTACTCCAGCACGTCGCTCGGTGCTTGCAGCGACTCGGCACCCGCCTTCTTGCGGAGGATCGCGATGCGCGTCTCGAGGTCGGGTGGCTGGACATCGGTGATCAGGCCCCACTCGAAGCGCGAACGCATCCGGTCCTCGAACCCGTTGAGGTGCTTGGGGGGCAGGTCCGAGGTGATCACGACCTGCTTGTTGTCGTTGTGCAGGGTGTTGAAGGTGTGGAAGAACTCCTCCATCGTCTGTTCCTTGCCCTGCAGGAACTGGATGTCGTCGATGAGGAGTACATCCACCTCGCGGTATCGCTTCTGGAACGCCTCGGCCTTGTCGTCCCGGATGGAGTTGATGAAGTCGTTGGTGAATTCCTCGGAGTTGACGTACCGGACCCGGATGCCTGGATAGAGGCTCTTGGCGTAGTGGCCGATGGCGTGCAGGAGGTGTGTCTTCCCGAGTCCGGACTGACCGTAGATGAAGAGCGGGTTGTATGCCTTGGCCGGAGCTTCGGCCACAGCAGTCGCGGCGGCGTGAGCGAAGCGGTTGCTCGAGCCGATGACGAACGTCTCGAAGGTGTAGTTGGGGTTCAGGCGGGCGTAGGGGTCGACCCCGGTCGCGTAGTTGTCGGGCCGAGGAGCCCGGTCGGACCGGTTGGCGCTCGAGGGCTCAGGGGCGCGTGGGGGCTCCGGCTCACGCACGGGCTGCGGCGCAGGTTCGGCGGGGACGGCGTCCTCGAGGGAGGGGTCGACCGTGACCGCGACCCGCACGGTGCGCTCCAGTGCGGTCGACAGCGCGGAGATGATCGATTCACGTGCCCGGGTCTCGATGAAGTCCTTGGCGAAGTCGCTCGGTACCGCGAGCAGGATGGTGTCATCGATGACACCGAGCGGCCTGGTGAGCCGTATGAAGCCGAGCTGCGCGCCGCCGAGGTCACCACGCTGGCCCAGGATCTCGAAGGCCCGGTCCCACGCTCTGGTGAGTTCGGCTGGATCCACGGGTGACTCGGACACATGACCCCCTGTGGGACGCGTTGATGATCGGTTGCTCGAACAGGAAGAGATCCACAGCGCTGTCCACAGACTGTGTGAAACTTTCCGTCCCGGTCGTGCCCGCGCCATGCTGCGGCAAGTGACGCTCGGACGGTTGTCCCGGGACTTGTGACTGTAACTGTGGACAGGCGTGCTCCGCCACCGGTTGTCCACAGCTGTGGGTGGAGATGTGGGTCCGTGCGGTGGGCTGTGTCACGTAAGGGACGTCGTCGGCGTTTGACCGCTCGATCCGCGCTCGCGTACCGTAGTGCGGTCGAGTGGACCGAGGAGGGCACCGGAGTTCCCGGGTCCC